>NZ_CADEFI010000081.1 GCF_902826555.1 uncultured Hyphomicrobium sp. | reverse complement strand
CTTCGATGTTGTCCGGCGGCCAGTTCGGCACTTCCATGCCGAGGTGGAGGCCCATGCCGGCCAGGACTTCCTTGATCTCGTTCAGCGACTTGCGCCCGAAGTTCGGCGTGCGCAGCATCTCGGCTTCCGTCTTCTGGATGAGGTCGCCGATGTAGACGATGTTGTCGTTCTTCAGACAGTTCGCCGAGCGCACCGAAAGCTCGAGCTCGTCCACCTTCTTGAGAAGCGCGGCGTTGAACGCCAGCTCCGGATGGCGGCTCTCCTCGACGGCCTTCTTGGGCTCCTCGAAGTTGATGAAGACGGCGAGCTGGTCCTGCAGAATGCGTGCGGCGAGTGCCACCGCGTCCTCGGCCTTGACCGAACCATCGGTCTCGATGGTCATGGTCAGCTTGTCATAGTCGAGGATCTGGCCTTCGCGCGTGTTCTCGACCTTGTAGGAGACCTTCGTCACGGGCGTGTAGAGGCTGTCGACCGGGATCAGGCCGATCGGCGCGTCGTCCGGGCGGTTGCGCTCGGCGGCGACGTAGCCTTTGCCCATGTCGGCGGTGAACTCCATGCGGATCTGCGCGCCCTGATCGAGGTGGCAGATGACATGCTCGGGGTTCAGGATATCGACCTCGGAGCCGGTCTCGATGTCGCCGGCCTTGACGGGGCCGGGGCCCTCTTTCTTCAGCACCATGCGCTTCACGCCATCCGAGTGGATGCGCAGCGCGATCTCCTTGATGTTGAGGACGATGCTGGTCACGTCCTCGCGCACGCCGGGGATCGAGGAGAACTCATGCAACACGCCGTCGATCTGCACGGTCTTGATGGCCGCGCCCTGGAGCGACGACAGCAGCACGCGGCGGAGCGCGTTGCCGAGCGTCATGCCGAAGCCACGCTCGAGCGGCTCAGCGACGATGGTGGCGATGCGGGTGCGGTCGCGGCCCGGAGTGATCTCGAGCTTCGACGGCTTGATCAGGTCTTGCCAGTTCTTTTGCAATACGTTCGTCACGGGGGTTCCTCGTAGCGGTTCTGGGTGCCGCCTCGCCCATTGGCGGCACGCTTCCAACAGAGGATGAGTTCGAGACCGGAGACGGGAGCGCGGCGACGCTTAAGACCCGCCCAGGGAAGGTCCGAACTCGCTTGGTCTTAAACGCGGCGGCGCTTACGCGGACGGCAGCCGTTGTGCGGGATCGGCGTCACGTCGCGGATAGAGGTGATCTGGAAGCCGACCGACTGGAGAGCGCGGAGCGCCGACTCGCGACCGGAGCCCGGGCCGCATACCTCGACCTCGAGCACCTTCATGCCGTGCTCCATCGCCTTCTTGCCGGCGTCTTCGGCAGCCATCTGGGCGGCGAAGGGCGTCGACTTGCGCGAGCCCTTGAAACCCATGGTGCCCGACGACGACCAAGCCAGGGTGTTGCCCTGGGCATCGGTGATGGTGATCATCGTGTTGTTGAAGGACGCGTTCACGTGCGCAACGCCGGAGGTGATGTTCTTCTTCTCCCGGCGGCGGACTTTCGTACGCCCCTGTGCCTGCTCTTTCGCCATCTGGTCGCAACTCCTGTTGCCCGTCAGCCGGGCCAATTCCAAAGGCTGTCGGGGACAGCCGCAGCTCGATGGCCGGACGCACCGGCCGAATGATCGGGTACGCTCTTATGCCTTCTTCTTGCCGGCGATCGGCTTCGCGGGCCCCTTGCGGGTGCGCGCGTTGGTGTGCGTGCGCTGGCCGCGGACCGGCAGGCCCTTGCGGTGACGCAGGCCGCGGTAGCAGC
>NZ_CADEFI010000080.1 GCF_902826555.1 uncultured Hyphomicrobium sp. | reverse complement strand
TCAGTGTTCGTTCTTCAACCTGGCCAAAATCGCAGCTTCGGGCCGACTGGGCCAACAAGGTGAAGGGCATCACGCTCAAGAGCCTGAACGGCACCGCGATCACGGCTGACGATCTTTCCGACGTTGTGGAAGGTCTTGGCGAACTCGACATCATCAGCGCCGACGACTTGGACGGCGTGGACATCAACGGGACCACGATCAGCGCAACCAGCGGCTCCGTCGCCAAGCTGCGCCAGCTCGCCGTGATGGCGAATGTCACCTATGACATTCCGGTCGGCGGCAACACCTTCAAGCCTTATGTCGGCGCTGGCCTCGGCGCGGTCGGCACGCATCTCAAGGCGCTGGGCGAGGATGACGGCTCGGTTCGCTTCGCATGGCAGCTCCGCGCTGGTGCCGCCGTGAAGGTGACGAAGGGCGTCGATCTGACTGCCGATTACACTTTCCGCCAGACCAGCAAAGGCAAGCTGAACTTTGGTGACGATGACGTGGATTACCGTCTCGGCAAGACCAAGGCTTCGCTGTTCCAAGTCGGTCTGCGCTTTACACTCTGATCCGCGACCCTCTCAAATCGCGATAATGAGAAACCCTCCTGCTCGCGGGAGGGTTTTTCTTTGCCCCGGATTTCGGGCATTCGGCATATACGACTGAATCGCATATGATCGGATCGCATATGCGCCCTCACAAGCTCATTCCCCTGTCGCGTTGCAGGATCAGCTCGCGCTCACCGATGAGCTGGCCGACGGCGCGGGCCATCTTCGGTTCGCGCTGGATCTGCTCAATGTAGAGATCCTTGGTGTGCTGGTTGGCCCCGTTATAGGCGTCCACCGCCTTGCGGAGCGCCTCCGGGGTCGCCTTCCAGTCGCTGCTATGATCGCCATAGCCATGCGCGCCCGCCTCGCGCTTCCCGGCGATGGTCTTGAACTTCTCGGCCACCCGCTCCCGTTCCCTCATCTGCTGGCGCTCCTGCGCCTCCTGTCGGGCACGATCGGCGGCAAGCCGCTCCTGCGCTTCGCGGGCGCGCTGCGCCTCCGCCGCCTCGCGCCGATCGCGCTCGACCGCGCCGCTCAAGCTGGCCGCAACATCGTGCAGCCTGCCCGCCACCCGCTGCCCCACGGCCCGCAGCCATTCCGTCCCGCGCTCGATATACTGGCGCAGGCCCACCCGCTCATTATGCTGGCCTACAGCCGTCACCGGCTCATAATCCCGGCCTTCCCGCGTGGCCTGCTGCTCGGCCCGGCGCTCTATCGCCGTCGCGCTCGGCCCCATGTGCGCGGTCGGCTCCTGCTCGATCCCGCGCCGTTCATGGCTGCGGTGATCGACACGATCCGGCACGTTCGCCAGTTCCAGCGCCCGATTCTGCATCTCGGCCCAACGCTCCCGCCACCGCTCGACCTCGCCGCTCTGCTTCTGGTCCAGCTCGCGGGTTTTTTCCCCTAGCCCCTCTGGGCCTAGGCGCCGCGTCGTCGTCAACAGGTGGGCATGGTGATTGCGCTGGTCGCCCTCTCGACCAGGTGCATGGATCGACACGTCCACCGCCACCCCATGCCGCTCGCTGATTTCGCGGGCGAGGCCCAGCGCCAGCTCGCGGCGCGCATCGGGCGACAGCTCAGCGGGCAGCGCGATTTCATATTCACGGGCGACGGTCGAGTTCTTGCGCGTCTCCGCCAGCTCGGCCGCGTTCCATAGGCGCTCGCGGTCGGCCGCCCACTCCGGCGCGTCGGTCGGCAACATCAGCTCGCTATGCTCGACGCCCTGCTTGCGGGTGTAATCGTGGACGAGGCCGGTGCGCTCGTCC
>NZ_CADEFI010000079.1 GCF_902826555.1 uncultured Hyphomicrobium sp. | reverse complement strand
TCAGCGGGCGCTGGTTGATGCAGGTGTTCTGGTTCGAGCGCTGGAACTTGCGCAGACGGTAGATGTCGACGCCCGGCTTCGACGGATCGGTTTCGTCGGTGGCGCGGATGACGATACGGGTGGCGTCCACCTGGTCGACGATGCCGGCGCGGCGTGCGGCGATGGCCGCGCCCGAGTCACGGGCCACGACCTCCTCCATACCGGTGCCGACGAGCGGCGCCTCGGCCTTCACCAGCGGCACGGCCTGACGCTGCATGTTCGAGCCCATGAGGGCACGGTTGGCGTCGTCGTTCTCGAGGAACGGGATGAGGGCTGCGGCCACCGAAACGAGCTGTTTCGGCGACACGTCGATGTAGTCAACCTTGTCGACGGCCACCGGGACCACGTCGCCGTTGAAGCGGCAGATGACGAGGTCCTCGGTCAGATTGCCCTTGGCATCGATGTCGGCGTTGGCCTGAGCAACGTGATGACGCATCTCCTCCATGGCGGAGAGATAGACCACGGTGTCGGTGACCTTGCCGTCCTTCACCTTGCGGTACGGGCTCTCGATGAAGCCGTACTTGTTCACGCGTGCGAACGTCGCGAGCGAGTTGATGAGACCGATGTTGGGGCCTTCCGGCGTCTCGATCGGGCAGATGCGGCCGTAGTGCGTCGGGTGCACGTCGCGCACCTCGAAGCCGGCACGCTCGCGCGTCAGACCGCCCGGGCCAAGCGCCGAAAGGCGGCGCTTGTGGGTGATCTCGGAGAGCGGGTTGGTCTGGTCCATGAACTGGCTGAGCTGCGACGAGCCGAAGAACTCGCGCACCGCCGCCGCTGCCGGCTTGGCGTTGATCAGGTCCTGCGGCATCACGGTGTCGATCTCGACCGAGCTCATGCGCTCTTTGATGGCGCGCTCCATGCGAAGCAGGCCGACGCGGTACTGGTTCTCCATCAGCTCGCCGACCGAGCGCACGCGGCGGTTGCCGAGGTGGTCGATGTCGTCGATTTCGCCGCGGCCGTCGCGCAGGTCCACCAGCGTCTTGATGACGGCCAGGATGTCCTCCTTGCGGAGCACGCGCATGGTGTCAGGCGCATCGAGCTCGAGGCGCATGTTCATCTTCACACGGCCGACAGCCGAAAGGTCGTAGCGCTCGGCATCGAAGAACAGGCTGTGGAACAGGTTGGTCGCCGCATCAATGGTCGGCGGCTCGCCCGGGCGCATGACGCGGTAGATGTCCATCAGCGCTTCATCGCCGTTGGAGTTCTTGTCGATGTTGAGCGTGTTGCGGATGAAGGGTCCGATGTTGACGTGATCGATGTCGAGGACGTGGAATTCCTTGACCTTCTGATCCTTGAGCTCAGCAAGCAGCTTCGCGTCCAGCTCCGCGCCGGCCTCGGCGTAGATCTGGCCGTTGTCGAGGTCGACGATATCCTCGGCGATGTAGCGGCCGGCGAGGTCCTCGGACGAGACCAGCACCTCCTTGAGGCCACCCTCGGCAAGCTCACGCGCCCGGCGCGCAGTGATCTTGTCACCGGCCTTGGCAACGACGTCGCCGCTGCGGGCGTCCATCAGGTCGGCGAGCGGAGTCATGCCGCGCATCTTCTCGGGCATGAACGGCATCTTCCAGCCGCGCTTCGACTCCTTGACCGAGATCTGCTTGTAGAACGTCGACAGGATCTGCTCGTCGTCGAGGCCCAGTGCATAGAGCAGCGTCGTCACCGGCAGCTTGCGGCGACGGTCGATGCGCACGTAGACGACGTCCTTGGCGTCGAACTCGAAGTCGAGCCACGAGCCGCGATAGGGAATGATGCGGGCAGCGAAGAGAAGCTTGCCCGAGGCATGCGTGCGCCCACGGTCGTGATCGAAGAACACGCCCGGCGAACGGTGCATCTGCGAGACGATGACGCGCTCGGTGCCATTGATGACGAAGGTGCCGTTCGAGGTCATGAGCGGCATGTCGCCCATGTAGACGTCCTGCTCCTTGACGTCCTTGATCG
>NZ_CADEFI010000078.1 GCF_902826555.1 uncultured Hyphomicrobium sp. | reverse complement strand
ATCATGGAAGGCGATCCCTTCCTCCTGGTCGAGGGCATGACGATCGCCGGCATCGCCGTCGGCGCAACCCGCGGTTACATCTATCTGCGCTCCGAGTATCCCCACGCCGCCATCGCCCTGAACGCGGCCATCGCCGCCGCCAAGAAGGCGGGCTTCCTCGGCCCCAAAGTTGCCGGATCGAACCACGCCTTCGAGCTTGAGGTCCGCATCGGAGCGGGCGCCTACGTTTGCGGCGAGGAAACGTCTCTCCTCGAAAGCCTGGAGGGCCGGCGCGGCCTGGTGCGCGCCAAGCCCCCGCTGCCGGCTCACAAAGGCTTGTTCGGCCAGCCGACCGTCATCAACAACGTGCTGTCGCTCTGCGCGGTGCCCTACGTCCTTGCGGAAGGGGCGAAAGCCTACGCCGATTACGGCATGGGTCGCTCGCGCGGTACGATGCCCATTCAGCTGGCCGGCAACCTGAAGTTTGGCGGTCTGTTCGAAACGGCGTTCGGTATCACGTTGGGTGAGCTGATCGACGACATTGGAGGCGGCACGCTGTCGGGCCGTCCTGTGAAGGCGGTCCAGGTCGGCGGCCCTCTCGGAGCGTACTTCCCGCGCGCCCTGTTCGACACCCCCTTCGACTACGAGGCGTTTGCTGCCAGGGACGGCCTCATCGGCCATGCCGGCGTCGTCGTGTTTGACGAAACCGCCAACATGGCCAAGCAGGCGCGTTTCGCCTTCGATTTCTGCGCCATCGAATCCTGCGGAAAATGCACGCCGTGCCGTATTGGCTCCACGCGTGGCCGCGAGACCATGGACAAGGTCATGGCTGGGCAAGATACGGCCAGTAACCTCGCCGTGATCGAAGATCTCTGCAACACGATGAAGTTCGGTTCCCTTTGCGCTCTGGGCGGCTTCACCCCATATCCCGTTATGAGCGCGTTGACGCATTTCCCGGAAGATTTTGGCCGGCCGGCGCGGAAGCTGGCCGAGGCAGCGGAGTAGGACCCATGGCGCTGATCAAAGAGACCGACTACGGTACTCCGGAGTCCAAGTCCGAGAAGATGGTGACGCTCACCATCGACGGCGTCGAGGTGTCCGTACCGGAGGGCACGTCGATCATGCGTGCCGCCATGGAGATGGGTACCGCCATCCCCAAGCTCTGCGCCACCGACATGCTGGAGAGCTTCGGCTCCTGCCGTCTCTGCCTTGTCGAGATCGAGGGCCGCAACGGCACGCCGGCTTCCTGCACCACGCCCGTCGCACCGGGCATCTCTGTCAAGACCCAGACGCCGCGCCTCGCCGCCATCCGCAAGGGCGTGATGGAGCTCTACATCTCCGACCACCCGCTCGACTGCCTGACCTGCGCCGCCAACGGCGACTGCGAGCTGCAGGACATGGCTGGCGCCGTCGGCCTCCGCGACGTGCGCTATGGCTACAACGGCGACAACCACGTCTTCTCCAAGATGGATGGCGCCGCTAACGACCTTTGGATGGCGAAGGACGAAACCAACCCGTACTTCACCTACGATCCCTCCAAGTGCATCGTCTGCAATCGCTGCGTGCGCGCGTGCGAGGAGGTGCAGGGCACCTTCGCGCTGACCATCTCCGGCCGCGGCTTCGATAGCCGCGTCTCGCCCGGCATGAGCGAGGATTTCCTCGCCAGCGAGTGCGTATCCTGCGGCGCCTGCGTGCAGGCTTGCCCGACCGCCACTCTGACCGAGAAGGGCGTCATCGAGATCGGCCAGCCCGAGCATTCCGCCATCACCACCTGCGCCTACTGCGGCGTCGGCTGCTCCTTCAAGGCCGAGATGCGCGGCGAGGAAGTCGTGCGCATGGTGCCGTGGAAGGACGGCAAAGCCAACCGCGGCCACTCCTGCGTCAAGGGTCGCTTCGCTTACGGCTACGCCACCCATCAGGACCGCATCTTGAACCCCATGATCCGCGAAAAGATCACGGATCCATGGCGCGAGGTTAGCTGGGACGAGGCGATCGATCGCGTCGCTTCCGAGTTCCGCCGCATCCAGAAGGACTACGGCCGCACGGCTGTCGGCGGCATCACGTCGTCGCGCTGCACGAACGAGGAAGCCTACCTCGTGCAGAAAATCATTCGCGCCGGCTTCGGGGTGAACAACGTCGACACCTGCGCCCGCGTCTGCCACTCGCCGACCGGCTACGGCC
>NZ_CADEFI010000077.1 GCF_902826555.1 uncultured Hyphomicrobium sp. | reverse complement strand
CGTCGTTCGGCCAGCAAAGCAACCAGAATTCGACCGAGCTTCCGCCGGTCAACGTCGTCACGACCTCTCCCAAGGCGAAGCCGCAGGGGACCGCCCAGAAGAAGCCAGCGCCGGTCGCCGCCGTGCAGCCGACCGCTGCGGCCAGCGAGCCTGCGCCTGGCCAGCCTGCTCCCGGCACGCGTTCGGGAAGCCTCTCGGTGCCGACGACGGCGGAGGCGACCGCGGAGATCAACCGCACCCCCGGCGCAGTCGAGGTCGTTCCGGACACGGCCTACAAGACGTCGACGCCGGCGGTCACGATCAAGGACGCGCTCGACTACGTGCCGGGCGTGTTCGTGCAGCCCAAGTGGGGCGAGGATTCGCGCCTGTCGATCCGCGGCTCCGGGCTCTCGCGCAACTTCCATCTGCGCGGCACGCAACTCTACATGGACGGCATCCCGATCAACACGGCCGACGGTTTCGGCGATTTCCAGGAGATCGATCCGACAGCCTACCGCTATGTCGAGGTCTACAAAGGCGCGAATGCCCTGCGGTTCGGCGCCAATTCGCTCGGCGGCGCGATCAATTTCGTCATGCCGACCGGCTATGATGCCGATCAGTTCGGCGCCCGCGTCGATGTCGGCAGCTTCGGCTTCCACAAGCTCGCGGCGAGTTCCGGCGGGGTTTATGGTGCCGCCGACTATTTCATTACCGGCACCTGGCAGGAGCAGGACGGATTCCGCGAGCACAGTTTCGGAGAAAGCGTGCGCGGATCCATGAATGTCGGATACCGGCTGACGGAGAACGTCGAAACCCGGTTTTACGTCAACGCCAACGACGTCGAGCAGCGCATTCCCGGCTCGGTCAATCGCGAGACGGCGCTGAACGATCCCAAGCAGGCGGCCGCCATCAACGTGCTCAACGACTGGCAGCGCAACATCGAGACGGTGCGCATCGCCAATAAGACGAGCGTGCGGCTTGCGCCCGGCACTCTGGTCGAGTTCGGCGCCTACAATGTCGACCGGCAGCTCGACCATCCGATCTTCAGGTGGCTCGACTACAGCTACGACGACTACGGCGGATTTGGACGGCTGACCGACGACAGCGTCATCGCGGGCTATCGCAACCGCTTTCTGATCGGCGCCGACATCCACAACGGCACCGTCGACGCCAAGCAGTTCGGAATCGGGGCCGATGCCGCCAAGCTGGGCCTGCTGAGCCATAACGACGACCGGGCCGAGAACTTCTCGGTGTACGCCGAGAACAGTTTCTTCGTCACGCCCGACGTCGCGCTGGTGGCCGGGCTGCAATACCTGCACGCCGTTCGCGACCGCGACGTGGTGTTCAGCACCGTGGGCGATGTGGCGGGCCGCAACGTCTTCGACGTCTGGAGCCCCAAGGCGGGCATCATCTGGGACGTGGATCCCGGCTGGCAGGTGTTCGCAAACGTTTCGGAGAGCGCCGAGGTGCCGAGCTTCGGCGAGAACGTCGTCGATGGATCGGCATTCAATGCCAAGGTGCAGGAGGCGGTCACTTACGAAATCGGCACGCGCGGACGGCGGGAGAACTACAACTGGGATATCGCGCTCTATCGCGCCGAGATCGACAACGAGTTGCAGTGCCTCACCATCGTCATGCCGTTCTTCACCAACACCTGCTCGGTGACGAACGCCGACAAGACCATCCATCAGGGCCTCGAGCTGGGGTTCGGCGCCGCTATCGTGCAGTCCGTGCTCGCGACCGGGCCCAACCCGGACAAGCTGTGGCTCAATGTGGCTTACACCTTCAACGATTTCCGCTTCGACAACGACGCGCTGTGGGGCAACAACGAGTTGCCGGGCGCGCCGCGGCATTTCCTGCGCGCGGAGCTCCTGTATCGGCATCCGTCGGGCGTCTTCTTCGGACCCAACGTCGAATGGGTGCCGGAGGCGTACTACATCGACAACGCCAACACGGTCGAAACGGATGCCTACGCCATCTGGGGGGCCAAGCTTGGCTACGAGGGCGAAACGTTCTCCGCCTACATCGAAGGCCGCAACCTTGCCGATGAGGGATACATCTCGTCGGCCAGCGTCGCGGGCAATCTCGGCGGTGCCGACGGCAACTACTTCGAGCCGGGCACGGGGCGGGCCGTCTATGGCGGCGTCCAGGTGAAATGGTGAGCGACATGCGCATGTGGCGTCTGGCTCCCTTCTCCCGAAAGATAGCAACGCTCACTGCGTATGCGTGGATGGCGCTTTGCAGCGCCATCCACGTCCCGAGCGCGTTCGCGCACGACGACGCCGACCAGATCCGAGCCCTCATCGGCACAACCTGGGATAAGCCCGGCAGCAAAGTGGCGATCGACCCGGTGGTTATCTCCGGC
>NZ_CADEFI010000076.1:1190-3074 GCF_902826555.1 uncultured Hyphomicrobium sp. | reverse complement strand
GTCGGCGACGTAGTCCTTGCCGCCATGCATGGAGCGCAAAAGATTTATGACGCGGCTCGCGCGATCCGGGAACTCACTTGCCAGCCACTCGCGGAAGACGTCCTTGAGCTCGAGCGGAAGTCGCAGCAACACGTAACCTGCTTCCAATGCTCCCGCATTCTTCGCCGCTTCGAGAATGCGCTCGATCTCGCTGTCGGTCAGCCCCGGAACAATGGGGGCGACCATGACGGACACCGGAACGCCGGCTTCGGCGAGGCCGCGAACGGCGTCGAGGCGCCTTGCCGGTGTCACGGCGCGCGGCTCCATGGCACGGGCAATGCGGCGGTCGAGCGAGGTGATCGAGATCGCGACCTTGGCGAGCCCGCGCGCGGCCATGCGGGACAGTATGTCCACGTCGCGGAGCACGAGTGCGGACTTGGTCACGATGCCGACGGGATGGCCCGTGCGCTCCAGCACCTCGAGGATGCTGCGCGTGATGCGATGCTGACGCTCGATGGGCTGATAGGGATCGGTGTTGGTGCCGAGTGCGATGACCTTCGGCACGTAGGCTTTGTGCGCAAGCTCCCGTTCGAGAAGCTCGGCGGCGTTGCTCTTCGCATAGAGCTTGGTCTCGAAGTCGAGACCTGCCGAGTGACCGAGATAGCAATGGCTCGGCCGTGCATAGCAATAGATGCAGCCGTGCTCGCAACCGCGATAGGGATTGATCGACTGATCGAAGGAGATGTCGGGGCTCTTGTTGCGCGTGATAATGGAGCGCGCCGGCTCCACGTAGACTTCGGTCTGAAAGGCCTCGAGTTCGCCGAGGCTTTCCCAGCCGTCGTCGAAGCTCATGCGCCGTTCGCTCTCGAAGCGGCCGGTGTGGTTCGAGCGTGCCCCGCGGCCCCGCCTCAGCTCGTCGCCGACGACGCTTTCAGCGGCTGTCTGCGATCGTGCAAGAGGGGCGGGCCTCCGGCTGGTGCGCGATGTTTTCATTGTACAACGAGCCTAGCGCAACGATGAGAACAAATAAAGAACAAAAACCGCAACCAGCCGGTGCTGGAGCAACTTGCGCAGGGCTTGCCTCTCCGTTCCGAGCTCACGGACGTAGCTGCCGCGGCACGGCGGATGCTTGTTGGGATCCTGGAGATCGTGCATGAGAAGACGATGATTTCCGTCATCATCCCCACGCTGAACGCGGAGGCCCATCTGGGCGAGACGATGTCGTCGCTCGTGCCCGCCGCCGTGGACGGGCTCATTCGCGAGGTCATCGTCGTCGATGGGGGCTCATCGGACCGCACGCTCGAAATCGCGGACGGGGCGGGTGCCGAGATCATCAAAAGCGAAGGCGGCCGCGGCAGGCAGCTCAAGGCCGGTGCGGCTCGCGCCCGCTTTCCGTGGCTCCTGTTCCTCAACGGCGATACTTATCTGGACGCCGGGTGGGAGCGCGATGCCAATCTGCATATCGAGCGCGTGGACAACGGCCGGCGGCGGGCCGCTGCCGCAAGCTTCCGCTTTGCGCTCGACGACGAGGGCGGATTGCCGCGCCTGCTCGAAACCATGGCGTCGCTGCGGTCAGGGCTCTTCAAGCTGCCGTACGGAGATCAGGGGCTTCTGATCCCGCGTGCCCTCTATGACGAGGTCGGCGGGTTCAGCGAGCTTCCGGCGTTGGAAGATCTGGATCTCGTGCGGCGCCTGGGACGCGGCCGCCTGGTGGCGCTCAATGCGCGTGCGGTTACTGGCGGCGAGCGCTACCGCCGCGACGGCTATCTCTCCCGCATGATGCGCAACCAGGCCTGCCTCGGCCTGTATCTGATCGGGGTGCCGGTGGCGACGATCGCCAACATGTTCGGGCCGCCGCCCACGGCGCAGATCGGCGAGCCGGTGGCGCAGCGCGGACTGCCCTAG
>NZ_CADEFI010000076.1:0-1090 GCF_902826555.1 uncultured Hyphomicrobium sp. | reverse complement strand
GGCAAGCGGGCAAGCGGGCAAGCGGGCAAGCGGGCAAGCGGGCAAGCGAGGAGGATGACGTGGACGAGAAAATACTCGGGCATCTCAAGACGGCGACCGGGAGAGACGCGAGGCTGCCGGTCACGGTGCTGTCAGGATTCCTCGGGGCCGGCAAGACAACGCTGCTCAATCACATCCTCAACAACCGCGAAGGGCGGAAGGTCGCCGTCATCGTCAACGACATGAGCGAGGTCAATATAGACACCGCGCTCGTCGAACGCGGCGGGGCCAATCTCTCGCGCACCGAGGAGGCGCTGGTCGAGATGAGCAACGGCTGCATCTGCTGCACGCTGCGTGAGGATCTCCTGACGGAGGTGCGCCGGCTCGCGGCGGAAGGTCGGTTCGACTACCTGCTGATCGAATCGACGGGCATCGCGGAACCGCTGCCGGTGGCGGCAACATTCGAGTTCCGCGATGAGGACGGCGTGAGCCTGTCGGACGTGGCGCGTCTCGACACCATGGTCACGGTGGTCGATGCGGCCAACCTGCTCAGGGATTATTCCTCGCAGGACTTTCTGTCGGACCGCGGACAGGTGGCCGGAGACGAGGACGAGCGCCCGCTGGTCGGATTGCTGGTGGAGCAAATCGAGTTCGCGGACGTCGTCGTTCTCAACAAGGTGGACATTGCACAGGCGGCGGAGATCGAAGCCGCGCGCGCCATCATCCGCTCACTCAATGCGGATGCACGCATCATCGAGACCAGCCAGTCCAAGGTGGAGCTCGGCGATATTCTCGATACGAGGCTGTTCTCTTTCGATGCCGCACACCGGCATCCGACGTGGCTGCGTGAGCTGAACGGATTCAGAGACCATCAGCCGGAGACGGAGGAGTACGGCATTACGAGCTTCGTCTATCGGGCGCGGCGTCCGTTCGATCCGGCGAAGCTGCATGCGTTCTTCAACAGTCCCTGGCCGGGGGTGCTGCGCGCCAAGGGCTTTTTCTGGCTGGCGACGCGTCCGGCGTGGGTGGGAGAGCTTTCGCAGGCCGGTGCGCTCGTGCGGCACGAGGCGGCCGGCTACTGGTGGGCGGCGGTCCCCAAAAACAAATGGCC
>NZ_CADEFI010000075.1 GCF_902826555.1 uncultured Hyphomicrobium sp. | reverse complement strand
TGGAACGTGATCAAGGTCATCTGGGGCTCGAACTGGGACCCGCTGCTCGCCCGCGATACGACCGGGCGCCTGCGCCAGCTGATGGAAGAGTGCAACGACGGCCAGTACCAGGACTTCAAGTCCAAGGACGGGGCCTATATCCGCAAGAACTTCTTCGGGCGCTATCCGGAGACGGCGGCTCTGATCGCCGACTGGTCGGACGACAAGATCTGGACGCTGACGCGCGGCGGGCACGATCCGCGAAAGGTCTATGCCGCCTATGCCAGCGCGGTCCGGCACACCGCGCAGCCGACAGTCATCCTCGCCAAGACGGTCAAGGGCTACGGCATGGGCGCGGCCGGCGAAGGTCAGATGGTCGCCCACCAGCAGAAGAAGATGGGGCTCGATGCGCTGAAAGGCTTCCGCGACCGCTTCGGGGTCAAGCTCTCGGACGCGGATCTCGAGACGCTGCCGTTCATCACCTTCGCCGAGGGGAGCGAGGAGCTGCGCTACCTCAAGGAACGGCGATCGGCGCTCGGCGGCTCGCTTCCCAAGCGGCGGCCGAAGACGACGTTCAAGCTCGATCCGCCTCCCCTTTCGCTGTTCGAGGCGCAGCTCAAGGGCTCCGACGGGCGCGAGATCTCGACCACCATGGCGTTCGTGCAGTGCCTCACCAAGCTCCTGCGCGACAAGGCGCTCGGGCGCCACATCGTGCCCATCGTCCCCGACGAGAGCCGCACCTTCGGCATGGAGGGCATGTTCCGCACCTTCGGCATCTACAGCCAGGTGGGGCAGCTCTACCGGCCGGAGGATGCCGAGCAGCTGATGTTCTACAAGGAGGACCGCAGCGGGCAGATGCTGCAGGAGGGCATCAGCGAGGCGGGCGGCATGGCGTCGTGGATCTCGGCGGCGACCTCCTACTCGTCGTCCAACGTGCCGATGATCCCGTTCTTCATCTACTATTCGATGTTCGGCTTCCAGCGCATCGGCGACCTCGCGTGGGCGGCGGGCGACATGCGCGCGCGCGGCTTTCTCATCGGCGGCACGAGCGGGCGCACCACCCTCAACGGCGAAGGGCTGCAGCACCAGGACGGGCACAGCCACATCCTGTCGTCCACCATCCCCAACTGCCTCTCCTACGATCCGACGTACGGCTACGAGCTGGCGGTGATCCTCCAGCGCGGGCTCGAGCGCATGCTCGGCGACCAGGAGGACGTGTTCTATTACATCACGTCCCTCAACGAGAACTACGTGCACCCCGCCATGCCCAAGGGTGCCGAAGAGGGCATCGTGCGCGGGATGTATCTCCTAAAAGCCACCGAGCCTTCGCCGAGGTCGGGTCCCAAGGTGCAGCTTCTCGGTTGCGGGTCGATCCTCAACGAGGTGATCGCCGGCGCCGAGCTCCTGGCGCAGGACTTCGGCGTCGCGGCCGACATCTGGAGCGTCACGAGCTTCACCGAGCTCCGGCGCGAGGCGCTGGCGGTCGAGCGCTGGAACATGCTGCATCCGGCGGAGACGCCGCGCGTGCCCTACATCACGCAGTGTCTCGCCTCGCGCGGGGACGCGCCGGCGGTGGCGTCGACCGACTACATGAAGCTGTTCGCCGACCAGGTGCGCCCGTTCGTGCGCGGGCCCTATCAGGTGCTCGGCACCGACGGGTTCGGGCGCTCGGACACGCGGCGCCGGCTGCGCCAGCACTTCGAGGTCGACCGGCATTTCGTGGCGGTGGCGGCCCTCAAGGCGCTCGCCGACGACAACAAGCTCCCCTCCTCCAAGGTCGTCGAGGCCATCGCCCGCTACGGCATCGATCCGGAGAAGGCCGATCCGGTCCGCGCATAACGAGGATACGAATGTCCGTCATCGACGTGAAAGTGCCCGACATCGGCGACTACAAGAACGTGCCCATCATCGAGGTGCACGTGAAGCCGGGCGACCGCATCAAGCCCGAGGATCCGCTGGTGACGCTGGAGAGCGACAAGGCGGCGATGGAGGTGCCGGCGCCACAGGGCGGCGAGATCGCCGAGGTGCTGGTCCGCGTCGGCGACAAGGTGAGCGAGGGCTCGGCGCTCGTGCGGCTCGCATCGGAGGGCGGGGCGCAGAAAGACACCGCCGCAAAGGCGGAGGCGCCGAAGCCGGCGGCGGAGCAGCCGCAGCCGGCGAAAGCCGGAACGTCCGGCGAGGCCCCCGAGACCGAGGGCACGCCCGCCCGCGTGCCGCTGCCGATCGGCGTCGACTTCGGAAACGTCTATGCGAGCCCGTCCGTGCGCCGTCTCGCCCGCGAGCTCGACATCGATCTCACCAAGCTCAAGGGCACCGGCGAGAAGGGCCGCATCACCAAGGACGACGTCAAGCGTGCGCTCGGCGGGGCGCCAAGCGGAGGCACCGGGATCCCCGAGATTCCGGCGCAGGATTTCGCCAAGTTCGGCCCTATCGAGACGAAGGCGCTCTCGCGGCTCAAGCGGCTCGGCGGTCCGCATCTGCATCGCGCGTGGCTCAACATTCCGCATGTGACGCATAACGATGAAGCCGACATCACCGATCTCGACGCCTACCGCCGCTCGCTGGACGACGCCGCCAAGGAGAAAGGCTACCGGGTGACGCTGCTGGCCTTCCTCATGAAGGCCAGCGTGGTGGCGCTCAAGGAGTTTCCCAGCTTCAACGCCTCGCTGGCGCCCGACAAGGAGAACTTGATCCTGAAGCGCTACTACCATCTCGGCATCGCCGTCGATACCGCCGACGGGCTGGTGGTTCCCGTCATCCGCGACGTGGACCGCAAAGGCATCGTCGAGCTGTCGCAGGAGATCGGCGCGGTGTCGCAGAAGATGCGCGACGGGAAGATCGCGCCGGCCGACATCCAGGGCGGCACGTTCTCCATCTCCAGCCTCGGCGGAATCGGCGGAACCGGATTCACGCCGATCATCAATGCGCCCGAGGTCGCCATCCTCGGCGTGGTGCGCGCCGAGACCAAACCGAAATGGGACGGCGAGACGTTCGAGCCACGCCTCATGCTGCCGCTCTCGCTCAGCTACGATCACCGCGTCATCGACGGAGCGGAGGCCGCGCGATTTGCGCGCCGCCTCGCCGTCATCCTCGAAGACGTCCGCCAGCTCGTGCTTTGAAAATCGCGAGGG
>NZ_CADEFI010000074.1 GCF_902826555.1 uncultured Hyphomicrobium sp. | reverse complement strand
AAGATCGACAGCCGCACCATCCTGAACGAGCAGGGTGCCGAGCAGCTGCTGGGCCAGGGCGACATGCTCTATACGTCCGGTGCAGGCCAGCTGCTGCGCGTGCATGGACCGTTCGTTTCCGACGAGGAGGTCGAGGCGGTCGCCAACTACCTGAAGACGCAGGGCGAGCCGCGCTATGTGGCGAGCATCCTCGCTGCGCAGGAAGGCGCGAGCCCATCCCAAGGCCCTCAGGCCGGCAGCAGCGAGGAAGGCGAAAGCCTCTACGAGCGCGCCGTTGCGATCGTCATGCGCGACCGCAAGGCCTCCACGAGCTACATCCAGCGCCGCCTCTCGATCGGCTACAATCGCGCCGCCGATCTGATCGAGCGCATGGAGCACGAAGGCCTCATCAGCGCCCCGAACCACACCGGCCGCCGCGAGATCCTCGCCGGCGAGGGCTCCGGCCGTTCCGTCGCCTGACTGTCACCGTCGAATACTGACGTATCCCCTCCGCGGAGCATGGCCCCGCATCGGCAAGTCCTTGCCGGCTAACGCCCCGATCGAATTTCGCGATGCAAATCACGTGCGTAGAGGCAATGCCGAGCCGGAGCCGCGGCGGCAAGGCCTCGCCCCCGCGCGAGGCCGGCGAACAGCGGGGAAAGACGCGGGCGAGCACTGGACGGCCTCTTGACCACCCCCTATCAATCCCTCGCGGAAACGGGTCCCTGATCTCCGATCCACGCGCGATCGGGGAGAAGGGCTCGCGGCCGGAACATTGCCCATTTGTGGACGCATTGTCCGGTCAGACAGCAGGAGCGCCTCCAGGGCAGGGGGCGGGGGCTCAATGAGACGGAACATGAAAATATCGGATCTGGCCGCTGCGGCTGGCCTTGCGCTTGCGATGTTCGCCGCCCCAGCCCATGGCGGCGGTGCTGCCTCGCCCGCTGGCGACCAGCCTGCCGCAACCGCCGTGCCGGCGCCGGTGCCGGCAACGCGTCCCGGCGCCGAGACACCGCAAGCTCCCGCCGCCCAACAGCAGCCTCCGGCCGCCGCAGCCGCTTCGGACGGACAGAACGCGTCGGGATGGAACGCCGAGGTCGCGACCCCCGGCGGTGGTCTGGTGTTGAATGACGCTCAAACGGTGCTGGTCAAGAAGGTCAACGACTACTTCAACGCGCTCGGCGATCTCAAGGGTGACTTCGTCCAGACGACGGTCGCTGACAACAAGCGCATGAAGGGCAAGTTCATGGTCAAGCGGCCCGGCCGCTTCCGTTTCGACTACTCGCGGCCTTCGAAGCAGATCATCATCTCCGACGGCGAGTATCTCGCCATTCAGGACCTTGACCTCAACAACGAGGATCGCGTCGCGCTCGACCAGACTCCGTTCCGGCTGCTGTTGCGCAAGGACGTGGACCTGATCCGCGATGCCAAGATCGTCGAGGTCCAGGAAAGCGACGACCAGATCATCGTCGCCATGCGCGACAAGAGCCCCGACGCTCCCGGCAAGATCAAGCTGTTCATGACCAAAGGCCCCGAGCTTACGCTCAAGGAATGGCTCACGACCGACGCCCAGGGCATCGACACCCGCGTCGAGGTCTCGGAGCTGAACACGACCGAGAAGCTGGACGCCAGCCTGTTCAAGATCCAGGCGGTCACTTTGAATAAATTCCATCCCTGATCGCCGATTTTCGGCCGGGCTGGGAGAAATACTCGAGTTTGAGATCGTTGCCGAGGAAATTGGCAGACGGCTGAAGCGTATAAAACATAGGCATTTTTTGCCTTTCCGGACCCCCGAATCACCGACACCTGGGGATTCAGGGGAAAAGTAAGTCACGTTTTCGTGATCGGCGCCGCTTCCCCCTATTGAAAGCTAGCGTGTTGCGCTTATGTCATGGTTACACAGGCGATGCCATATACATCGGTAGCTCCCCCCGTCTAACCGAGGCAATCGTCTGGAACGCCGGCTTCCCTCCCGGCGTTGCGCGCGAGAGCGCTACAACGCCCAGCCCCGCCCCCCGGGGTTGGGCGTTTCTCTTTCGGGAATTAATCCTCGCCGTGTCGACCCGCTTCCGTCAGATGAACGGCACCTGACGCGCCCATTCAGAGCCGGTTCAAAGCGCCGCGGCTATCCCTGTCGCCATCACGAGCCGGCCCCCGCCGGACGAAGATGGAAACAGGAGAACGACGATGTATCGCACCATCCCCCTCGCCCTGATGCTCGCGATCGCCGTCCCGGCGATCGCATCGGCGAACACGATCGATGATCGCCAGGACCGCCAGGCCGAGCGGATCGAGCGCGGCCGCAACAACGGATCGATCACCTGGACCGAAGGCATCAAGCTCCGCGCCCAGCAGAACCGCATCGCGCGCACCGAGGCTGCCCTGAAGGCGGACGGTTCTCTTTCCAAAAGCGACCGCGCCAAGCTGACCGAGATGCAGAACGACGCGTCGGCATCGATCCGCAGCGAATCGCATGACGGCTGGCACCGCCTCTGGGGCCTCCCCCGCGTCGGCAAGTAATCGCGCCAGCACAGCAACCATCATCAGGCCAACGCCATGCCCCGCCCCCTGGCTCCGCTGTTGCTCGTGGCCGCCGCCACGTTCGCCGTCCCCGCGACGGCGAACGCCGGCTGCCATCTGATCGACTGCGTCGAGAACGTCTACGTCACGAAACAGGAGATCGAGCACAAAAGCTGCGAAGATCTCTGGATCCTGCGCAACTCGATCTGGAACGACGCCGGCTATTGCTTCCGCACGCCGCGCGCGATCAAAGCCTTCGGCACCCACAACTGCCGCTATGCCGATCAGTCGGCTGTGCCGCTCAATGACTACCAGCGTGAGAACGCCGCCACCATCATCGAGGTCGAGATGGCTCACGCCTGCACGCGAAGCTGACAACGCATCTCTTCACGCCCGCATCTTCCCGCTGGCCGATCGCAAGATCGGCCTTTTTTTTTGCGGCACCCCGCGAGCGGAAGTGAACGCCAGCTGTCGAACGCATTCAGAGTGAGTTCAAGCGCGGTAGCCGACTATGGCCTCGAGGTCCGGAACAACGACCGTGCGGACCAAAGGGAGACGTCACATGAACACCTCGCTGATCACCAAGCTGACGATCGCCGCCGCCGCGACGATGATCACGCTTTCGCCTGCGCTCGCCGACTATCGCGGCAACTCCTACAAAAAGGAAACCTACGGCTCGAGCTACGGCTACAAGGACAAGAGGCACTATTACGGCGACCGGTTCGACGGACCGCCGCGCTGGCGTTACGCCCACCGCCACCACTGGAAGCCGCGCTTCTACGGCTGGCGCTACGCCTATCGGCCTTACCACCGCGATCACCGCGACTGGTAAGCCACTCCACACGTTGATCCGAGGGCCGGTCACTCGACCGGCCCTTCTTTTTTTGACGATAACCTGCCCGTTGGGGCGACCGACGAAAGTACACCGCCCTCCAACGGCCTTGCATACAGCCGCCAACGGCGCCAAGCTCCCCTCGTTCCAAGGGGCGCCGGAAAGGACCGGCTGAGATCGTGGTGACACCCACGAGTACCCTTCGAACCTGATCCGGCTCATACCGGCGAAGGGATGGACACGATGACAAACGCAGAGCTGATCGCCAGCTTGGCTGGCCCGCTGTTCATAGCGATCGCCGCCGCACTGCTGATCAACAGGAAATCGGTCGGCGGTCTGGTCACCGGCGTGTTGAACCGCCCGGAGTTCATTTTCTTCTCCGGTATTCTGACGCTGCTCGCGGGCCTCGCCATCGTCCGCACTCACAACATCTGGTCCGGCGAATGGACGCTTCTCGTCACCGCCCTCGGCTGGGCGTGCGTGATCGCCGGCACCATGCGCATCATCTGGCCGGAGTATGTGACCGAGGTCCGCAGCGCTGCATTGAAGAACGAGAACACCGTGACGGTTTGGGCCCTCGTGGTCCTGCTGCTCGGCGCATTTCTGACCGCCAAAGGCTACGCGCTCGTCTAGAGACGCATCCGCCCCTCAACCCCATTCGAATTGGAGCATGCCATGAACAAGCCGACACGAGCGTCGGAAGTAAAGGCGGTACAAGTGACGACGGGGCCGCTTGCCGGCTCGCGAAGGATCTATGTCTCTCCTGATGCCGCACCCGATCTGCGCATCCCGCTGCGCGAGATCGCGCTCTCGCCCACCAGCGGAGAATCCCCGGTCCGCGTCTACGATCCCTCCGGCCCCTACACGGAGTCCGACGCGGCGATCGACGTCAACCAGGGTCTGCCGCGCCATCGCGAGGCCTGGGTGCTGGAACGCGCCGGCGTCGAGCGCTACGAGGGGCGCTCGGTCAAGCCCGAGGACAACGGCTCCGTCACAGGGCGCCACGCCGCCCGCGAATTTCCGATCGTACACCAGCCGTTGCGCGGCAACGATGGTGCCCCCCTCACGCAGCTGGAGCACGCGCGCGCCGGCCATGTCACGAAAGAGATGATCTACGTCGCCCACCGCGAGAACCTCGGGCGCACCGCCGCCCTCGCGCGCGCCAAGGCGGCACTCGCCGACGGCGACAGTTTCGGCGCCGCGATACCCGAGCACATCACGCCCGAGTTCGTGCGCGACGAGATAGCCCGCGGCCGCGCCATCATCCCGGCCAACATCAATCACGCCGAGTTGGAGCCGATGATCATCGGCCGCAACTTCCTGGTGAAGATCAACGCCAATATCGGCAACTCCGCCGTCACCTCCTCGGTCGAGGAGGAGATCGACAAGATGGTATGGGCCATCCGCTGGGGAGCCGACACGGTGATGGATCTCTCCACCGGCCGCAACATCCACACCACGCGCGAGTGGATCATCAGGAACAGCCCCGTCCCCATCGGCACCGTGCCGATCTATCAGGCCCTGGAGAAGGTCGGCGGCGATCCCGTCAAGCTCTCGTGGGAGGTCTACCGCGACACCCTCGTCGAGCAGTGTGAGCAGGGCGTCGACTATTTCACCATCCACGCCGGCGTTCGCCTGCGTTACGTGCCGCTGACCGCCAGCCGCGTCACCGGCATCGTCTCGCGCGGCGGCTCGATCATGGCCAAGTGGTGCCTCGCCCATCACAAGGAGAGCTTCCTCTACGAGCGCTTCGACGAGATCTGCGACCTCATGCGAGCTTACGACGTCTCCTTCTCGCTCGGTGACGGCCTTCGCCCCGGCTCCATTGCCGACGCCAATGACCGCGCGCAATTTGCCGAGCTTGAGACGCTCGGCGAGCTGACCCAGATCGCCTGGGCAAAGGGCTGCCAGGTGATGATCGAAGGCCCAGGCCACGTGCCCATGCACAAGATCAAGGTCAACATGGAAAAGCAGCTCCGCGAATGCGGGGAAGCCCCGTTCTACACCCTGGGGCCGCTCACCACCGACATCGCCCCCGGCTACGATCACATCACGAGCGCCATCGGCGCCGCCCAGATCGGCTGGTACGGCACCGCTATGCTCTGTTACGTGACGCCGAAGGAGCATTTGGGTCTTCCCAACCGCGACGACGTGAAGACGGGCGTCATCACCTACAAGATCGCGGCCCACGCAGCGGACCTCGCCAAGGGCCACCCTGCAGCGCAACTCCGCGACGACGCCCTCTCGCGGGCACGCTTCGAGTTCCGCTGGGAGGACCAGTTCAACCTCTCGCTCGACCCCGACACGGCCCGCAGCTTCCACGACGAGACGCTTCCCAAGGAAGCCCACAAGGTCGCTCACTTCTGCTCCATGTGCGGACCCAAGTTCTGCTCCATGGAGATCACACGCGAGGTCCGCGACTACGCCGCCCGCCTCAACGAAGCATCCGTCGAGCTGGCCGAGGAGACGACGCAAATCGACCCTCATTCGGAACCG
>NZ_CADEFI010000073.1 GCF_902826555.1 uncultured Hyphomicrobium sp. | reverse complement strand
ACCGCGCGCGCGATGCAAAGGCGCTGCTGCTGACCGCCGGAAAGGCCGGTGCCGGGATCGTTGAGGCGATCCTTGACCTCTTTCCAGAGCGCGGCCCTCTCGAGGCTCGTCTGCACGATGTGATCCAGCTCCGCCTTGGTGCCGGCGAGGCCGTGAATGCGCGGCCCATAGGCGACATTCTCGTAGATCGACTTAGGGAACGGATTCGGCTTCTGGAACACCATGCCGACGCGCGCGCGAAGCTGCACGACATCGAGCGAAGGATCGTAGATGTCCTCGTCGTCGATCGTGATCTTGCCCGTGACCCGGCAGATCGGGATGGTGTCGTTCATGCGGTTGATGCAGCGCAAGAACGTCGACTTGCCGCAACCCGATGGTCCGATGAAGGCCATCACGCCGCGATCCGGAATATTCACCGAGACATTATGCAGCGCGTGCTTCTCGCCATAGTAGACGTTCACGTCCCTGGCGACGACCTTCGGGTCGATGGCAGATCCGACCTTCGCCGCGCGTTCGATTTCGGGTGTCGTCACATTCAGCATTGCTCACTCCAAAGGAGACAAGTTCTACCAGCGGCGCTCGTAGCGGCGGCGAAGAAGAACAGCGGTTACGTTCATGCAAACGAGGAAGGCGAGAAGGATCAGCGTCGCGCCGGCCGTGCGCTCAACGAACCCGCGCTCGGCGGCCGTGGCCCACATGTAGATCTGCACCGGAAGCGCGGTCGCCGAATCGAAGGGCGTCTTCGGGAAGTCGACAACGAACGCGACCATGCCGATCATCAGCAGCGGCGCCGTCTCCCCGAGCGCCTTCGCCAAGCCGATGATGGTTCCCGTCAGGATGCCCGGCACCGCCAGCGGGATCACGTGATGCGTGATCGATTGCATCTTCGAGGCGCCTACGCCGAGAGCGGCCTCCCGGATGGAAGGCGGCACGGCGGCCACTGCGGCGCGCGTCGCGATGATGATCGTCGGCAGCGTCATGAGCGCCAGCACCAATCCGCCGACGAGCGCGGCGGAGCGAGGAACGCCCATGAAGTTGATGAAGATCGCCAGACCGAGCAGGCCGAACACGATCGACGGCACGGCAGCGAGGTTGTTGATGTTGACCTCGATGGTGTCCGTCAGCAGATTCTTGGGCGCGAACTCCTCGAGATAGACCGCGGCCGCAACGCCGAGCGGAACCGATACGAGCAGCACGATCAGCATCATGTAGAGCGAGCCGATGAACGCCACGCCGACGCCGGCCGTCTCGGGCTTGCTCGAAGCGCCGTACGTAAAGATGCCCGTGTTGAAATGCTTGGCGAGCACGCCCGACGCCGCGGCCTTGTCCAGCCACCCGAGCTGCTTGTCCGAAAGCTGCCGGCGGTTCTCAGGAACAGTGCGATCGAAATGACCCTTCATCAGCGTGTCGACGTTGCCGTGCGCCAAGAGCGTGAGCGGGATCGACTTCCCGATCAGGGACGGATCGGCCTCCACGGCTTTGCGGATCTGCACGTCGGCGTTGGCCGAGAGAAGCGAGGCGGCCGCCTTCGCGTCCGCCTTGTTCGCCGGATCGACACCCAGCGCCTGGAACAGCGCCCGGTTGGCCAGCTTCGTGTAGTCCGCCATTATGATGTCGCTCTGCGAGGGCGGCGTCGACGAGCCGAACGCGCCCTGGTCGAGATTGACGTCGAGCGTGAAGGCCGACTGCAGGAAGGCCGTGTAGCCCCTCGCGACAATCGTCGAGAACAGCGCCACCAGAAACGCGAGACCGAACAGGATTGCGGCCACGCCATAGGCCCTGAAGCGCCGTTCGGCGGCATAACGCTTCTTGATGAGCGCCTGCGTCGCGTGCCGCATACGGGGAGAAGACTGGAGATCGGTCGTCATAGGAGCTGTTTCTACCGTCATTATTCGTACTGCTCCCTATATTTGCGCACGATGTAGAGCGCGTAAATGTTAAGCGCGAGGGTGAACACGAAAAGTGTGAGCCCCAGCGCAAATGCAACCAGCGTCTGGGGCGAATTGAACTCTAGATCGCCGGTCAGCTGACTTACGATCTTCACCGTGATCGTCGTCACCGGCTCGAATGGGTTGAGCGTGAGATTCGGCGCGATGCCGGCCGCGAGCACGACGATCATCGTCTCGCCGATCGCACGCGAGGCGGCGAGCAGAACCGCTCCGACGATACCCGGCAGCGCGGCGGGCAGGATGACCCGTTTGATCGTCTCCGACTGCGTGGCACCGAGCCCGTAGGAGCCCTCGCGCAACGACTGCGGCACGGCGTTGATGATGTCGTCCGAGAGAGACGACACGAACGGGATCAGCATCACGCCCATGATGAGGCCGGCGGTCAGCACGCTTGTCGCCGAGATCGAGAGCCCCACGGAAGCGCCCACGTCGCGCAACAGCGGCCCGAACGTGATCAGCGCGAAGAAGCCGTAGACGATGGTCGGAATGCCGGCCAGGATCTCGAGCAGCGGCTTTGCGGTCGCACGAACCCGCCCCGAGGCGTACTCCGACATGTAGACGGCGCTGAACAGCCCCACCGGCACCGCCACGAGCAGCGCCACGAGCGAGATGTAGAGCGTGCCCCACAAAAGCGGCAGCAGGCCGAATTCGCCCCCGGCCGCGCCCGATCCGGCCGACGAAAAGCGCGGATCCCACACCGTACCGAACAGGAAGTCCTGGATCGGCACGATGGAGAAGAAATGGATGCTCTCGAACAGCATCGAGAGCACGATGCCGAGCGTCGTCAGAATAGCGACCATCGAGCAGCCGAGCAGACCCGCGAGCGCCACCGATTCCACCGCATTGCGCGACCTGAGCTTGGGTCCGACACGCAGGAAGCCGAAAGCCAGGCCCAGCAGCGAAAGCCCAATGGCTGCGACGGTAATTAGAAGCTGGCTCGACCGCTTGAGCGTGAGCTGATAACGCGCCGCGTCGACGGCATAAGGCTCGGGCGTTACCGCCAGCGGAACACCCTTGCTCATCAGCAGCGCTTTGACGTCGGTCGACGGATTGGCCGTCTTGTCGAGTTCCTCCGGCGACAGCGCGTCGAGGCCCTTTTCCACCAGTCGAACCGTCGACATGGTGAGCGTCAGCCCCTGCTCCGGACCGGTCTGGATGGCCTCCGGAAGCCGCGACTGAACCATCGAGGTCGTGATCGGCGGCGCAATGGCCAGCCAGAGAATGATCAGGAACAACGCCGGCAGCGTGGCCCAGAGCAGCACGTAGGCACCGTAATAGCCCGGACGCGAATGCAGCGCCGACGTCTTGCCGTCGACCGAAGCACGCGCACGCCGATTGCCGAGGAACCATCCCACGATGCCGAGGGCAAACACGATCAGTAGCAGTAAGGGCGTCGACACGGTGCTCTTTCCTCGCTCACAAGCGGGTGCAGGCGTTGATCGGAAACAACGAGAAGGGAGAGCGGCAGAACACGGCCGTCTCCCCCTTCCCTAACTCCTGTACGTTCAACCAGTCAGAGCTGTCAGGGCAAAGCGGCCGATTACTTCGCCGCAGTCGCCAGCGTCTTGCCGGACTTTACCAGCTCCTGGACTTCCGCGCGCTCGGCGTCGGGCAGCGGCACCAGGCCGTACTCGACGAGCGGGCCGTCAGCCGAGAGGATCTTGTCGCTGGTGAAGAACTCGACGTACTCCTTGAGACCGGGGATCACGCCGAGGTGCGCCTTCTTCACGTAGAAGTACAGCGGACGCGAAACCGGGTATTTGCCGGAGGCAACGGTCTCGAGCGAGGGCTCGACGCCGCTGATGGTGGCAACCTTCAGCTTGTCCTTGTTGTTCTCGTAGAACGACAGACCGAACACGCCCACGCCCTGCTTGTTGGACTCGATGCGAGCCAGCGTCTCGGTGTAGTCGCCGTCGATATCGACAGCAGCGCCGTCCTTGCGGACCTTGTTGCAGGCCTTGTCGGCGGCCTTCTTCTTCTCGGCGTCGTCCTTGCCCTCGGCCTTAGCAAGCTGCAGCTTGTCACCGCCCGTAGCCTTGCAACCGGCGTGGAGAACCTTCTCCTCGAACACTTCGCGCGTGCCGTGCTTCTCGCCCGGGATGAAGGCGACGATCGGCCAATCGGGGAGATCCGAGTTGACGTCTTTCCAGGTCTTCGCGGTGTTGGCGACGAGCGCGCCGTCCTTCGGAACCTCGGCGGCGAGCGCGAGATAAATGTCCTTCGGCTCGACCTTCCACTCGCTGGCGCCGGTATCAACGGCGAACACGATGCCGTCGTAGCCGAACTTCACCTCGACGATGTCGGTTACGCCGGCCTTGGCGCAATCGGCGATTTCGGTGTCTTTGATCTTGCGCGAGGAGTTGGCGACATCGATCTTGTCCTCGCCGACGCCGGCGCAGAACTGCTTGATGCCGGCGCCCGAGCCGCCCGACTCGATGATCGGCGTCTTGAGATTCGAGAACGTCTTGCCGAACTGCTCGGCAACGATGTTGGCGTACGGCAGGACCGTCGACGATCCTGCAACCTTGACCTGGTCGCGCGCCATGGCCGCACAGGCGAACGCGGCCATGCCGACGGCCGTCGCCGTCGTATAGGCGATGAACTTGCTGTTCACGCTAATCTCCATTGTCTCGTGGACTGCATCGAGCGGGGCCCTCCGCCTGCGCTCTGCTTCCCGGAGTGAACTCCGGCGCGTCTCTTCTAGCTGCCGGACACTGTGGATTTATGACAGACTAAATAACTGATACAACATGCATAAAATGAAATTCCGCTTGGTAGGCTTACGGAGCGGTTAAACCCGGTTGCTGATGGCACCTTACCGCCGCCGGGGAATCATCAGTAATGGCCGGAACTTGCCGATAAGTTCGAGTTTGCCGCCAACGTTTGATCATTCAGGTCTGATGGGCTTCACGCCGCCCGGGTGCGTAATGCTATTTTGCACCTCACGATTTTGCCGGCGTGCGCGGCTTCCAGAGTCACCTCGGGAACAGTCTGGAGACCTGTCACGCAGGCAACAAGCTCAGCGAAATCGTTCCTACCAAGGTGGTCGAGATGCGCGCCCTCAAGTCAGTCTTCCTCTGCTTCCTCCTTCTGGCTGGCCTCGGCGCCGCCAGTGCCGAGGAAAGGCCCTTCGTGCACAAAGGCGTCGCCAAAGACGCCGAGCGCTACGAAACCTACATCAAGGAGACGTGGAAGTCGGACGGGCGCAAATCCGCCGAAGTGCGGCTCGCCGCCGACCGTCAGCTCGGACCTGATCCGCGGGCCGCATCGCGCTCCTACGCCATCGCCGTCGCCACCGATCCCAAGAGCCCGGAGAACTGGATCGGCCTTGCCAAGGCGCTGCTCGCCATCAAGCCCGATCCCGACAAGTCGGAAACCTACGATCTGCCCGTCAACGCGTCAGGGGCCGCCTACCGTGCCTATACGCTCGCCGCCGATCAGGGCCTGAAGGCGCGCGCCCTCGCCGTCCTGGGCGATGCCATGCAGCGCCGCTCCTACTGGCGCCCGGCCATTGATGCGCTGAAGGCAAGCCTCTCGCTGACCGAGGTCGCCGAGGTACGCGACGCCTACGAAAAGCTGCGGGCCGAGCACGGCTTCCGCATGACCGACTATTCGACGGACGGCGACGCCGCCCAACCGCGCATCTGCATCCAGTTCTCCGAAAATCTCTCGCGCGGACAGACCGACTTCGCCAAGTTCGTCGCCGTCAACGGCCGCGACCCGCAGTCGGTCGCCGCCGAGGGCAACCAGCTTTGCATCGACGGCGTCGAGCACGGCCAGCGTTACGAGGTCCAGGTTCGCGCCGGCTTGCCCTCCGACGTCAACGAGCCGCTCGCCAAGCAGGTGACGCTGGCCGTCTACGTTCCCGACCGCAAGCCGATGGTCCACTTCACCGGCAAGAGCTACGTGCTCCCCACGCGCGGCCAGAACGGCATCCCGCTGGTCGCCGTCAACACCAACAAAGTCGGCATCGAGGTCTATCGCATCGGCGACCGCAGCCTCGCCAACGCCCTAAACGAAGGCAATCTCGACCGCCAGCTGCAGGGCTATCAGCTCGAGGAGCTGAAGAGCCGCACGGGCAGTCTCGTTTACAAAGGCGAGCTCGAGATCCCGAGCAAGCTCAACGCAGAGGTCACGGCAGCTTTCCCGGTGAGCGAGGCCATCGGCGAGTTGAAGCCCGGCGCCTACGCCATGATCGCGCGCCCCGCCGAGCAGAGCGCCGACGACAACTGGCGCGAGCAAGCGACCCAGTGGTTCATCATCTCCGATCTTGGCCTGACCGCCTTCTCCGGCGATGACGGCGTGCACGCCTTCGTTCGCTCCCTCGCCAGCGCCGAGCCCATCACCGACGCGGCCGTCCGCCTCGTTGCCCGCAACAACGAGGTACTCGCCAC
>NZ_CADEFI010000072.1 GCF_902826555.1 uncultured Hyphomicrobium sp. | reverse complement strand
GGAAAGTTGTTTGATCTTTGTGCAAGTGCACAATGCGTAATCGCTTTTGTTGCAGCTTTTTTTCAGCGCATGCTGCAGGTGCAAACCTATATTGGTTTTTTTTGGTTATTATTGGTTGCAATCCCGATGTTTGGGACGCATTGTGTTCGTCCACGGGTTTCATATGGCGCATCGGCAATGACGGAATTGGAACGCAGCTGGGCCGACGCGACGATCGCGGGCTTTCGCGCGTTGGGTTCGTCACACTCCCTCCAGGCTGCGAAACATTGGCTGGCTGCAGCAGAACTCGGACCCTTTCCCGCTCTCGACCCGCGACGTGCAGCCTCGCGGACGAACGAGGGGGCGGCCCACGTCCTCCGCGGTGAGAAACACGCCGCGGAAGCTGCGCTGGCCGAAGCCGAGCATCTTTGGTCGACCTACGCGCAGGACATCCCGACGGCCGATGTCTCCCTTCCGGGACAAAGCTCGTCCTTCCACTTCAGACTCGCTTCGCGAAATCTCCAGGCGTTCGAGGCGGTTCAGCGCCGGCGACTCGCCGAGCAATGTGGAGCGGGGCTTGCCATCGCGCGGTTCAACCTGCTGCTCGCGGGAGCGGGGGGCGCCTTTAACGCGACGGCCGCCCCTACGCTCGCCGCCCTTCTGTCGGATGTTCTCGGGTCGCAAACGCCAGAAGTGCGCCTGCTTCTCGGCGCATCGCTCGACCACTCCGCGAAGACGGTTGCGGCCGACTCGCTCTATGCGGAGAAGGCTGCCGAGCTTGAACTCCAGCGCTCAGCGGCCGTTCGCGGTCTGGGCGACGAACTCAAAATTCTGAAATTCGCAGTCGCGCATACTGTCTTGTTGACACCCGGGCTCGTCCACGACCGCGAACCCGAAGCGCGAGATAATCATCAGCTTATTTCGTCCGACAAATTCCAGAGCACACAATGAGCGTCAATCAAGTTGCAGACACGGATGCGCCGCCCTGGGTCAATGATCTCTCGCGCCATCCCCTCATTACGCCTCAGGCGAAGGATATCGCGACGCGCGTTTTCGCGCGCATCGCGTCGGGCGCCTATCCTTTCGGGACGCGCATTCCCGCCGAGCGCGATCTCGCCGCCGAGTTTCAGGATACGCGCGCCACGATCCGTCAGGCGCTCGAATTTCTGGCAACCTACGATGTCGTGGCGCGGCGGGCGGGAAGCGGAACCTTCGTCTCCTATCGCAAGCCCTCCGATCAGGGCCTGCCGAGAGAAAGAGTTGCGCTCGAGAGCCAGTCCTCCATCCATCTGCTCGCCGAAACGGCGTCGCCGTTCGCCATGAGCATCGCGGAATCCATCCTGGAGCCGGAAATGGTCCGGCTGGCCACCATCTACATGTCGACGCGCGATCTTGCCGAACTCAACCGGCAGCTTTCAGCGCTGGAGGGCATCGTTACGGAATCCGACGCCTTCGCCACGCTGGAAGACGATTTCATGATGATGCTGGCGCGCGGCACGCACAATTCGCTGATCGCGGCCATGTACGCGATCCTGCATGAGGTCCGCCGACAGCCGCAGTGGGCCGCGAGCCGCAGGCAGATGCTCACGCCTTCAAAAATCCGTAGCGCTCAGATGCTGCTGCGATCGCTCTACGATGCCATCTCGCGGCGTGACGTGGAGACGGCCGTGGAGCTCATCAAGCTGCATGTCGCCAGCACGCACGAGGACATGATCTACGAGTCCTGAGCCCGCGCCCGGCTGCTCACGACCATGCCGCGAGGTGCTCGCGCTGGTCCCACATCAATTCGAGCGCGCGCATGTGCTTGACCAGCGTCGGTTTGTGCTCGTTCCACCAGTCGATGATCGAGCAGAACTCCTGAATGCGGGCGCGCCCGTCGACGATGGTCACGACCGGCCAGTCGCCGACCAACGCGTTGTCGATCCCGAACAGGTCCTTGCCCCACCACACCGCCTCGCCGAAGGCATGCTGGCCGATGCCGCCGACCTTCATCAGCGCCAAAACCGAGAACGGCTCGAACGTGCGCGCGCGCTGCACAGCGGCCTTCCAAAGCTCCAGCGTCGAAGCGTACTCCCAGGACACCGCGCTCCAGGTGCCTGGATAGCGGCGGAGAAACTCCTCGTAGAAGCCGTTCGGATTCTCGAAATTTACCCGCGCATCGTTTAGGCGCGGGTCGTCGAAATCCGGAAACTGGAAGACGAACCCTTCCATGAACTCCGGGCTCGTACGTCTGATCAGCTCCTGGTAGTTGTCGCACGTGCAGGAGAGAAGCTGGCCCTTGAAGCCGCGCTTGTAGGCCTCGATCGTCAGCGCATGCACGAAGGGCTCGTAGGCCGTGTCCCAGCATAGAATGTCCGGTCCATCCGCCATCAATGCGTCGACGATGGGGGCAAAATCCGTTGTCTCGGGATCGAAGATGCGCTCGGCGATCAAATCGATGCCGGCCGCCTCGAATGCCGCGCGATAGGTGGCAATCGACGGCAGTCCGAAAAGATCGCTCTGGGCGCACATGGCGGCAGTCTTGAGATGGGGCTTGCGGCGCTTCAACCAGTCGACACCCGTGACGTTGTAGATCGGGTGAACCTCGCTCGGCGCGACCAGGGTCGGCGTGTCCGGTGACAGATCGCTCGGCAGCAGGCCGGCGACGAGCATGCGATGCTGGCTGATGAGATCGCGGACCTCGCGCGTGAGGTCGTTGCCTCCGTTCATGAGGATCAGCTTCACGCCGTCCTCGAGGATCAGCTTCCTGGCGCCCTGGAAGGCCAACTCCGGCTGATACATGGTATCGAACGGCACCAGCTCGACGGGGAATTTGCGGCTGCCAACCTTCACGCCGCCCGCCGCATTGACGAGATCAACCCAGATCCTGCAGCCGTCCAACCCTGGCGCAGACCACGCCTTGAGCGGGCCGGTCAAGGGCGCGAGGAAACCGATTTTCAGGACCTTCGACGAGCCCAACGCGAAGTCACGCAGGGCAACACCCAGCGCTGAGGCGAGCGGACTTTTGGCGCGAGCGACCATGCGTTGGCCTTATCCGTTCTTCTTTGTCTTGGGCGGAGGGCCGTTTCGCCGGTCGGCCGCGCCTTGTATCGGCCCCCGCATGGCGCACGCGGGACCGGCCTCGAAGCAACCTGTCATCATGCCTTTACGTGTGAGATCAGTCTCTTGCACTTGCCCGGTGGGTCTTATACCGGCTCGCTGCATGATGCTAGAGCGTGATCGATACCGATTGAAGAGAAATCGGCGGGGGTCCTCGCCCGGCGCAATGTCCGAGATCAGGGCGCGATCGGACCATCGTCAAGCACGGCGCGCAGCTTTTCCGCCAGCATCTCGTAGGTGAAGGGCTTGGTCAGCAAATGCACGCCCGGCTTGAGGTGTCCGTTGTGCGAGATGGCGTTCCTGGCATAGCCCGAAGTGAAGAGGACCTTGATTTGCGGCCGGCGCAGGATCGCCTCGTCCGCCAGCTGGCGCCCGCTCATGCCATGCGGAAGACCGACGTCGGTGAACAAGAGGTCGATCTCGGGATGGGCGTCCAAGAGCCTCAGCGCCGCGTGGCCGTTCGAAGCCTCGACAACCGAGTAGCCGAGCTCGCTCAAAATTTCCCGCGAGTAAGCCCGGACGTCGTCCTCGTCCTCAACGAGAAGGATAGTCTCGTTGCCCGTGGGGTTGACAGGCTCCTTCGGGGATCCTTCGTGCGCCGACAGATCATTGGCCAGCATGCGCGGCAGATAGATCTTGACCGTCGTGCCCTCGCCCGCCTCGGTGTAGATCTTCACGTGGCCACCCGATTGCTTGACGAAGCCGTAAACCTGCGAAAGGCCGAGGCCGGTCCCCTGCCCAATGTCCTTGGTGGTGAAGAACGGCTCGAAGGCCCGCGCCAGAACCTCCTTCGTCATGCCGGACCCCGTATCGGTCATGCAAATGACCACGTACTGGCCCGGACGCACCTCCGCCTGCACCGACGCATACCGTTCGTCGAGATAAGCATTCGCCGTCTCGATGGTGAGCTTGCCGCCGTTTGGCATGGCGTCGCGCGCGTTGACCGCAAGATTGAGAAGCGAAACCTCGAGCTGGTTGGCGTCGACGTGGACCCGCCACAGGCCTCCGGCGAGCACGGTTTCGAGGGCGATCTGCTCGCCGATGGCGCGGCGCAAGAGCTCGGATATTCCGACCACGAGGCGGCCTGCGTCGACCGTCTTGGGGTCCAGCGGCTGGCGACGCGAAAATGCGAGCAGGCGCTGCGTTAGGGCTGCTGCCCGTTCCGCTCCCTGCTTCGCATTGTGCGTCAGGCGGAGAATGCGTTCGGGGTCTACCTTGCCCTTTGCCAGCGTCCTGTCGACCGACTGCAGATTGCCGAGGATGATCGTGAGCAGGTTGTTGAAGTCGTGCGCGACGCCGCCCGTAAGCTGTCCGATACCTTCCATCTTCTGTGACTGTGCAAGCTGCTCCTGCGCGCGCTGCAGCGCCGTTTCGGCTTCGCGCCGCTCCGTCGCGTCGCGCGTGATCTTGGCAAAGGCGACGAGATTTCCGTTGCGGTCGCGAATGGCATTGATGACGACGTTGGCCCAGAACCTCGAGCCGTCCTTACGCACGCGCCAGCCTTCGGTCTCGAATTTTCCGGTGCGTGCCGCCGTCTCGAGACCCCGCGGCGGGACGCCGTTGGCCCGATCCTCCTCGGTGTAGAAGACGCTGAAGTGCTGCCCCACGATCTCGGCCGCCCGATAGCCCTTGATGCGCTCGGCGCCGTTGTTCCAGTTCGTTATGTGGCCTGCCGAGTCGAGCATGAAGATCGCATAGTCGCTGACGCCTTCGACCAGAAGCTGATAGTGGCCCTCCGCCTTCTCGCGTTCGGCAACCTCGGCGACGAGCCTCGTGTAGGCGGTACGAAGCTCCTCCGTCCGCTGGGCGATCTTACTCTCCAACTCGTTGCGCAGAACGAATTGCAGCTCCCGGGCTTGGACGATGTCCTCGATGTCTGTTGAAGACCCGAACCATTGAACGATCGTACCGTGCTCGTCGCGGACGGGCGAAGCGCGCGCCTTGAACCAGCGATAGGCGCCATCATGGCGGCGGATGCGGAAGTCGATGTCGTAGTCGTGCTCGCCGTTGACGGCGCCCATCCAATGCTCGAGCACGCGCGCGCGATCCTCGGAGTGCACCGACATATCAAGCCAGCCGAAGCCGATCTGCTCCGCCGCCGGCAAGCCCGTGTACTCGAGCCACTGGCGGCTCAGATGGTTGCACGTCCCGTCGGGCAGGCACGACCAAACGAGTTGCGGCAACGTTTCCACCAGCATGCGGTATCGATCCTCGACGAGACGCCTCACGCGCAGCTCCTCCTGGGCCGATCTGTAGAGGCGGGCGTTGTCGATGGCGACGGCAGCTTGCGCGGCGATGCCGGCCAATACCGATTCCGCCCTCTGGTCGAAAATGCCGGGTTGATGATGACCGAAAAACAAGCCGCCGAGCACCTGACCGGATCGCGACACGACAGGTGCGGCGAGGTAGCTGCGCACCGGAAGATGGCCGTCCGGCATTCCATGGTACGGCTCGTTCTTGCCGTAGCGCGGATCGGTCAGGATATCGTCCGAACGGACGATGCCCTTGCCTTCGAAAGTGGGCGCGAAAACGGCCGTGTTGCGGGGCATGGGAAAACGCGCGAAGGCTTCGCGGGGGGCGCCGGAAAGCGTGTAAAGCGTATAGCTCTCGCCCTCGGCGTTCTTGACGTTGTAGAAAAATGCTCCGAACTCAGCGCGCGTGAGCTCGACGGCGGCATCGGTCACCGCCTGCACCAAGGTCGAGAGATCCAACTCCGCCGCAATCATGGCCTGCGTGCGATTCAGCACCTCGAGCGACCGTCGCTCATCGGCAAGGACGTCTTCCTGCACCTTGCGCGCCGTGGCGTCTTCCACGGTGCCGATCATGCCAAGCACGGAATCTCCGGAATAATGCGCGCGGCCTCGCGCCTCGACCCAGATGGTCTTGTCATCCGCAGGCCGCTTCACCCGGTATGAGATCGCGTAGTCCGACCGCCCTGCGATCGCCGCTTCCACCGCAACGCGCGCCAGCTCGCGGTCCGGCTCCAAAAGGAGCCCGCGCAGCTCCGTCCATGTCATGGCTGGACCCAGGGGGACGCCGAAGATTTCGGCGGCCCGCTCCGAGAACGTGACGCGGTCGCTGGCGGCATCCCAGCTCCAGAATCCAAGACGCGAGAACTCGAGCGCCTGGCGATACTGGTCGTGCTCCTCATCCAACGCTTGCGACATGCTCACCTTTCCTCCCGCCGCTCGGACGCCAGTTGGCGGACAGCGAACGGAAGCGCGAAATTGAGGCACGCGGCGCATATTCCGGCAAGCGAACTATTTTCGGCCTGCCCCTGCATGTGCACGGAACTCTCGATGGCCGATACGCGTTGTTTGTCCCTTTCGACAAAGGGATGAACGTCGAGGGCGCAAGCCGCCCCACCATCAAGCGAAGCGGAGGCTCCGCAAACGATCTGCTGCAACACGTTATCCCCATGTCCGGGTTGATCAAACGCCGGCGCGTCACAAATCTCCAAGCAAAAGGACGCTAACGCCTTTAATGTCGGCTCATCGATCGTTCGGCTCTTTCGGACCTGGAGGGCGCATGACCCGGACCGTGCTCGAGATCCAAGACGGTGGCGGCGAGTCCGACCCCGAGGCGCGCGAGTGGATCGATGCCATCAGCTCGGTAATGGCGTTCGAAGGCAGCGAGCGCGCCGACCTCCTGCTCGGGAAGACGGTCGGCATGGCGCGGCGGCAAGGAGCAAGCCTGCCGTTTGCTGCGAATACGGCGTACATCAACACGATTCCTCCGCACAAGGAGGCGT
>NZ_CADEFI010000071.1 GCF_902826555.1 uncultured Hyphomicrobium sp. | reverse complement strand
CGTACCGGCCACCTTGAAGTCCATGTCGCCGAGATGGTCCTCGTCGCCCAGGATGTCGGAGAGCACTGCGAAGTCCTCGCCTTCCTTGATCAGGCCCATGGCAATGCCCGCCACCGGCGAGCGCAGCGGCACACCGGCATCCATCAGAGCCAGCGACGTACCGCACACGGTCGCCATCGACGACGAGCCGTTGCTCTCCGTGATCTCGGAGACCACGCGCAGCGTGTAGGGGAACTCATCAGCCTTGGGCAGCAGCGGGCGGATGGCGCGCCAGGCGAGCTTGCCGTGGCCAATCTCGCGGCGCCCCGGAGAGCCCATGCGGCCCGTCTCGCCGACCGAGTAGGGCGGGAAGTTGTAGTGGAGCAGGAAGCGCTCCTTCTTCGTGCCCTCGAGGCTGTCGATGTACTGCTCGTCCTCGCCTGTGCCGAGCGTCGCCACGACGAGCGCCTGCGTCTCGCCGCGCGTGAACAGCGCCGAGCCGTGCGTACGCGGCAGCACGTGCACCTCGGAGAGGATCGGACGCACCGTCTCGAGATCGCGTCCGTCGATGCGCCGCTTCGTCTTCAAGACGTCGCCGCGCATGATGTCCATTTCCAGCGCCTTGAAGGCGCCCGTCAGCAGCACCTTCTCGTTGGCGTCGTCGGCCGGAATCTCGATGCCCTCGATCACCTTCTTCTTGGCCTCGGCCACCAGATCCTGACGCTTGCCCTTCTCCTTGGTCGAGAAGGCGGTCTTGAGGAGATCGCCGGCGATCGTCTTCACCTGCGCCTTGTACTTGTCCGTTTCGGGAAGCTTGATGTCCCACGGCTCCTTGGCGGCCTTCTCGGCCAGCTTGATGATGGCTTGGATCACCGGCTGGAAGTGCTTGTGGCCGAACATCACGGCCTCGAGCATCAGCTTTTCGGAAAGCTCCTTGGCCTCGCTCTCGACCATCATCACGGCATCCTCGGTGCCGGCGATGACGAGATCGAGCGAGCTCTCGGTCATCTCGTCGATCATCGGATTGAGCACGCACTCGCCGCCGATCACGCCGACACGCGCCGCGCCGATCGGTCCGAGGAACGGCAGGCCCGAAAGCGTCAGCGCCGCTGAGGCTGCAACCATGCCGACGATGTCCGGATCGTTCTCGAGGTCATGCGACAACACCGTCACGACGACCTGCACTTCGTTCTTGAAGCCGTCGACGAACAGCGGGCGGATCGGACGGTCGATGAGACGCGAGGTCAGCGTCTCCTTCTCGGTGGGGCGCCCCTCGCGCTTGAAGTAGCCGCCCGGGATCTTGCCCGCGGCGTACGTGCGCTCCTGGTAGTTGACGGTGAGCGGGAAGAAATCGATGCCCGGTTTCGGGCTCTTGGCGCCGACGACCGTCGCCAAAACGCTGGTCTCGCCATACTGCGCATAGACGGCGGCATCCGCCTGGCGGGCCATGTGCCCGGTTTCGAGCTTGAGCTTGCGCCCGCCCCATTCAATTTCCACGCGATGAATATCGAACATGCTCGTTCTTTCGTTCTATCTCTGTTTCATGTCTCTTTGATGCGCGGCTTCCTTAGCACGAATGCCGACGGCGCCGCGAACCCAAAAGGTTTGCGACGCCCGTCTTTCCTCTAAATCACGAGGTTTCGGAGCCGGAAAGCTCTGCCATCGCCAGCCCGGAAAAGCGCGCGCTCAGCGGCGAATTCCAAGCTTCTCGATGATCTTCTGGTAGCGCGCTTCGTCCTTGCGCTTCACATAATCCAGAAGCTGACGGCGCTGGCTCACCATTTTGAGCAAGCCGCGACGCGAGTGATTGTCTTTCTTGTGCGCCTTGAAGTGCTCGGTAAGGCCGTTGATGCGCTCGGTCAGAATTGCAACCTGCACCTCGGGTGAGCCGGTATCGTTCGCCTTGGTGGCGTTGTCCTTGATAACCTTGGTCTTGTGTTCGAGCGTCAGCGACATCGGGTTCTCCTTTCGATTTGGAGGGCCAGCCGCTTGGGACTCGATAGAGTCGAGCAGGCCGGCCGGGAAAACGGCCATAGCCGGGATGTCGTCCAGCCAGGTCGCAATGAATCCCACTCCAAGCCCTGAGGCCGAGCAGGATGGCGCTTTATACACATTCGAGAACGGCGGGCGAGGGAAAGTTGCGATAATCGAAACAAGGATAGCCGCCGTTGCGCACGGACGCTCGCCGTACCCATTGAATTTATTGCATAAATTTGAAAGAAAGTTGCATGTGCGCGAACCATCGTTGCAATGACTGCAACAAGCACCCTAGCCCCGCGACCCCTCGCTCAGGACCCGCACCGCCTCATCAAGCTGCGGATCTGCCCCGGCGGCATACGGAATATCGAACGGAACCTCGATCGTCGGCGCCACGCCCACGCCTTCCAGCCGCTCACCCGCATCCACGGCCACGTCGTTCACGGCGACCATCAGAAAGCTGCCGTCTGAGAGCAGGAAACCGCGGCCGGCCAGCAGCGCCCCAGCCGTGCGCGTGCCGATCACCTCGCCATAGCCATACTTTTTGAACCCGTAGGCAAGCACCTCCTTGCCGCTGCGCGTGCCGTTGTTGATCAGCATCGCCACCGGCTTGCGCCATTTGAAGCTCGCGAATGAGGTTTTGCCCGTGCGGTCCGTGAATGTCAGATCCGGCGCACGCGCGTTGAAGAGATCGAGGAAATGCGGCCGCGCTCCTCCCCACCCGTCGCGCAGATCCCAGATCAGAGCGTCTGCGTCCTTGAGCTTCCCTGTGGCAAGCTCCTCCTCGAGAATGTCCTGGTAGTCCTGCCCGGCGTACGACCAGACATGGATGTAGCCGATACGCTTGCCCGCGGCCTCGATGAGGCGAGCGCTGTCGCGCATGGCGGCGCGGAACGCCTTGCCGGGTTCGATGCGCTCGGGGCGCACCTCGACGACGGAGACGGGCCCGTCCCGTTCGCGGCGGATCGAAAGCGTGACCGCCGAGCCGACCTTGTCCCGGAACGACCGCACCGGTTGAAACGGCGCACCATCGACGGTCAGGATCTCATCGCCCGTCTTGAGATCGGCCTTGCCGGCAGCGCTTCCCGCAAGAATGCCTGTGATGAACGTCCTGCCCTCGATCTCGCGCGTGAAGATGCCGATGCCGGGGTAGGAGACGCCGTTGGGAAAGTGCTTCTGAAGATCGTTCCTGAGTCCAAACCGGAAAATATCGACGAGCTGATAGTAAGACGGCTCCTCGTCCGTGGCGTAGATCATGTGCGAGGCATCGAGTTCCGCCAACATGGCATTGATGGCGGCAGCCCTGCCTTGCTTGCTCTCCGCGGAAAGATACTGCGGACGGTGACGGGCAATCACGTCATCCCAGTCACGTCCCTTGAGCTGCGCATCGTAGAAATTGTTGCGCACGATGCGCGCGGCTTCGTCGAAGATCTCGGCGCCAGGCTCCTGTCGCGCCCACGCGGGCGCTTGGCCTGCATACGCCAGAAACCCCGCAATCACCGCCAAGACAAAGGCGGTTCGAAGCGATGAAAAATGTCCGTACGCAGGGTTCGAAATACGCATGGCTGCGTATATAGGTGCGCGCCGCCCGTTGACCAGATGCGGATCTTCCCGGAGCGGATCGAGAAAACCTAGCCGCCGAAATTGAACACCCGCGTCGGGTGCAGCGCACCTTTCTCGATCTCGCCCAAGGCGATGATCCGGCCCTTGGACATCGCATACGCCGCCCCGCCCAGGATTGGCGCGTCGCGCCCGCGGATCAGGATGCTGCGCCCCTGCGCGAGATCGGCTGCATCCGACGGGCTGACGTTCACCTCCAGGATGTTCCCAAGTGCCATCTCGACCGGCTGCAGAAACGATGTCAGATCTTCGCCCGCCTCCGCCGCGTCCTCGATCTCGTCGAGCCCGACGGATTCGTCCTCGGCAAACGGTCCGACGCGTGTCCTCCGAAGCCCGATCACATGTCCGCGGCAGCCCAGCGCACGGCCCATGTCGCGCGCGATCGCGCGTACGTAGGTACCCTTGCCGCAACGCGCTTCGAACACCGCCGTATTGCCGTCCGGAACGTCGACGAGACGCAGTTCATCGATGACGACCGGCCGCGCCTCGAGTACGACCTCCTCGCCGTCGCGTGCCAGCGCGTATGCCCGCTCGCCATCGACCTTGATGGCGGAGAATTGCGGCGGCACCTGCATGATCTCGCCCGTGAACTGCGGCAGCAGCGCCTCGATGTCGCCGACCGTCGGCCGGCTGTTGCCGGTCGCGATCACGTTGCCTTCGGCGTCGTCCGTCACCGTTTCCGCTCCCCAGCGCACCGTGAAGCGGTACACCTTCTCGCCGTCGACCGCGAATGACACCGTCTTCGTCGCTTCCCCGAATGCGATCGGCAGGATGCCGGTGGCCAGCGGATCGAGCGTCCCCGCATGCCCCACTTTCTGCGCGAAGTAGAGCCGCTTCAGGATGCCAACCGCGCGCGTCGACGTCATCTCGAGCGGCTTGTCGAGCACCAGCCAGCCGTGAACCGGATTGCCCTTCTTGCGTCGTGCCACTTCAAGTCCCTCCCGCGGGAGCGACCAACGCTTGCCCGAGATGTGCAATGCTGCGGTCTTTCGCGTCCTGGCCGATGTTCGCGAATATCTCACGCACGAGCTGATCGCGCTCGCCCAGCGAGGCAAATGCGTCGTTCGGCACGAAAAAGAACAGGTTTCCATGCGAGACGACGAGCCCATCGGGCTCGATCAGGATCTGCGCAATGCCTCTCCACTTGAGATAGTACTCGATGTTGTTGGTGTCGATGCGCAGTCCGCCGGGCTCCTGCCGGAACGTCACCTCGGCATCGTAGTCGGCGCGCGATTTGGATTGCCGCTGCGCCCACGCCCTGATGACGAAGATCCCCGCGAGAAATAGAGTAAGCAAAACCAGAAAACCCGCCCCGTCAGGCCATCCCATCACCGCGAGTCGCTGCTCCACGAACGGTCCGGCAAAGCACGTAAGAAGAAACACCGCGATCCAGCCCACGGTCACCAGCCAAACGCGCCCGAAGGCTTTTCGGCTCATGGTACGGCTGAGCTTTACCAGCCGCTTGAACGGAACGTGATACGTGAGCTCGCGGTCCAGCACGGGGCTAGTCCTTCTCCACATCCCGGCGCATACGCTCGCTGTGCAGGAGCCGGTCGATGCGATTGACCTCCTCGAACGTCTCGTCCTCGCGGAAACGGACCTCGGGCGCCACGCGAAGGTCCACGGCGTGCGCAACCTCCCCGCGGATGAACTTGCTGTTGCGGGTCAAAGCCTCGAGAACCACCTTGGTGTCCTTGCCGCCGAGCGGCATGACGTAAACCGTCGCCAATCGCAGGTCCGGCGACATGCGCACCTCCGTGATCGTCACGACGTGCGACGCCAGCACCTCATCGTAGATTTCGCCGCGGGCCAGCATCTCCGCGAGCTTGTGGCGGACAAGCTCCCCTACCCGCAACTGCCGCTGCGACGGCCCCTTCGCCGAATTAGCTTTTTTTCTGGACATATCGTCTTCCCACCGGAATCGAACCGGCACGAGGCCAAAGCCTCTCTTAACAAATGTCGGCCCCCAAAGGGGGCCGGGGAGCAAGGCGACCCGGGCCAAATGGCCCGCCCCACGGAGGCCGCCCGTTCGCCGAACGGCGAACGGAACACGGCCGTGAGTGCATCAGAGACTTCTCTTGATGGTCTCCACCTGGAAGCACTCGATCTCGTCGCCTTCGCGGATGTCCTGGTAGTTCGCGAACGCCATGCCGCATTCCTGGCCGGCCGGAACTTCCCTCACCTCGTCCTTGAAGCGCTTCAGGATCGACAGCGTGCCCTCGTGAATGACGACCTTGTCGCGCAGCAGGCGCACCTTCGCGCCACGCTCGACCTTGCCCTCCGTCACCACGCAGCCCGCAACCTTGCCGACCTTCGAGATGTTGAACACCTGCTTGATGGAGGCGTAGCCGAGGAACACCTCGCGCTTGGTCGGCGCGAGTAGGCCCGACATGGCCGCTTTCACGTCATCCACCAGATCGTAAATGATGTTGTAGTAGCGGATCTCGATGCCCTGGCTATCGGCCGCCTGCTTCGCCTGCGTGTTGGCACGCACGTTGAAGCCGATGACGACCGCCTTCGACGCCGAGGCCAGCGCGATATCCGATTCCGTGATGCCGCCGACGCCGGAATGCACGATGCGCGCCATGACTTCGCTGGTACCCAGCTTGTCGAGCGAGCCCGCGATCGCTTCCACCGAGCCCTGCACGTCGCCCTTGATGACGAGCGGGAACTCCTTCTTCCCGGCCTCCTTGAGCTGCTGCATCATCTGCTCGAGCGTGCGAGCCGTTCCCGCACCACCCAGCGTCTCGCGACGCTTGCGGATTCGGTAGTCGGTGATCTCGCGCGCGCGGCCCTCGTTCTCGACCACGGCGATCTGATCGCCAGCTTCCGGCGCCGAGTTGAAACCGAGAATCTCCACCGGAATCGACGGTCCGGCACTCGCGACATTATCGCCCTTGTCGTCGACGAGCGCGCGCACGCGGCCCCAGGCCGTACCGGCCACGACGATGTCGCCCACATGCAGCGTGCCGCGCTGAACGAGCACGGTACCCACCGGTCCGCGCCCGCGCTCGAGCTTCGCCTCGATGACGATGCCCTCGGCCGAACGATCCGGATTGGCCTTGAGCTCGAGGATTTCCGATTGCAGGTGGATCGCCTCGAGCAGCTTGTCGAGATTGGTACGCTTCAGCGCCGAGACCGGAATCTCGAGCGTCTCGCCGCCCATGCTCTCGACCACGATCTCATGTTGCAGGAGCTCGGTCTGAACGCGCTTCGGGTCCGACTGCGGCTTGTCGATCTTGTTGATCGCCACGATGATCGGCACCTGCGCCGCCTTGGCGTGGTTGATCGCCTCCACCGTCTGCGGCATGACGCCGTCGTCGGC
>NZ_CADEFI010000070.1 GCF_902826555.1 uncultured Hyphomicrobium sp. | reverse complement strand
TTATCGGCAATCCTTCGCCATACCGGGGATGGGCAACCAGCTCACATATTTGGCGTCACCTCAAGGTTTGTGCGCCAGACAACGATTTGGCAGACATAATGCGAACATCGGCTAATTAGCGAGCTTGAGGCGCGACATGGGATCGTTGAGCTGGCGGAATTCACCGCCAGGCGGACGCTCCGCCTGCCCTCAAAGGCAGCCGCCGGGCAGGCTACGCCGCGGGGTACGATGCTACTGACATGGCCAAGCCTTCGCTAACGAGCGTTCAGCTCCGGCCACCATATGAACACTCATAAAATAGCTATTCTGCTCCGCCCAGCGTAAATATGCCGCGCGCAGCGCCGATCGGTCATAGCGTGGAGCGCGGCATTCCGCTTTTCGCGCGACGATCATCATGTCGAGCACGCCTTGGAGGTAAGCGCCGCATCGCGGCTCATTCGCTTGACAGCTTACGAACAACGCCGAGCCCGTCGCCGACGCGGGTTCGGTTTGGCCGATCGCACTATCAGGCAGGGCGGCCAAAGCGGCGCATAACAATATCCATCGCCTTGGCCGCATTTTCGTCTCCTATTCCGCAGTATCATTTCGGAAGGGGCGCACGGCCCTCGACGGCCGGCGCCCCGTGCTGATCCATCATTCGCGGCCGAGCACCTGGCCTTCGGGCGTGACGAACAGTTCGATCGTCTTTCCGTCGCTGTTCTTGCCCTTGATTTCATAGAGCGTGCTTCCGTCCGCCTTTCGGGTGACTTGCTCCGCTTTGCTTATTGACGCGAGTTGCGCGCGTGCCGCGTTCATCGCGGCCTCGGGCACCTGAGCAAGCGGGATGTCTCGTTCGCTGTGCTTGCCGATTATCCGGTTTTCGTTCGCCTCGTGGTTTTGCGCGATCGCCACGCCCGCGATCGCCAGCGCGGCCGCGCCCACGCCTGCGACAACAGTGAGAGTTCGTTTGCTAGCCATGTTCCATTCCACTTCCTGCATAAGGGCCGTGGGGTCGGGCGGGCGGCGGTTACGGCCCAATGAGCCGTCGTCCGAGTTCAACTCCTCTGATTGTTCATCCTGTCGAGCGCCGCGCGCAGCCCACGGGCGAGCTTGGCTGCGTCGTCGTTGGCCCAGAAGTGCATGAAGAACAGCCGCGGCTCGTCGTTTAGCATATGATTATGCAGCGCCGTGACCTCGATCCCGTTCGTCCGCAGCACGCGCAGGACCGGATCGACCTCGTTTGCGACAAGTACGAAATCGCCGGTGATGGCGGCTCGGCCGTCCCCGGTTGGCTGAAAGTTGATCGCGGTCGCCGTGCCCATCGTCGGCGGAGTCTCCATATCGCCGTCCATCAGCCGCTCGGCGCGCGGAAAGCTGTATTGGAGGATGCCACCGGCCGTCTTGCCCTCACCGCCCATCAACCGGTTGAGCGCGGCCACATCGAGGTCGAGCCGCGATGCGGCTGCGCTGGCCGAAGGCGATTGCGGCGCGGCGAGCGGGGTCCGACTGGCTGATAGCGCTTGCCGGAGCGCGGCCGCGAGCTTCACCGGGTCGCCGTGGCCGGCAATGTGCATGTACATGGTCGCAGGCGAAGAGCGGAGCAGGTGATTGTGGAGCGCGGTGATCGTAAAACCGCTTGCGAGCAGGCGGCTCAAAACGGGGTTCACCTCGTCGTGGGTCAGCACGAGATCGCCCATCACCATCGCCTCGTCGCCCATCGGCTGAAACGCCGCCCAAGAGCCGAGCGCGAGGGAGGGCTTGATCGTCACCCCATCCAGCGTGACGCTCAGGTCCGAACGCGGGAAGCTGTAGCGGTGAACGCCCCCCGGCTGTTCGGCCCCCGCTCGTCCTATCGCCCGGTCGACAGCCGACCAGTCCGGCGCTGCCCATGCCGGGCTTGCCAGCAGGAGGCTGGCGAATCCCAAGGCGATGGTCTTTTTCAGCATAATTGATCCTTCATCAGCGCACTCGACACGGAAAGCCTCACGTCATGCGAGCGCGCCGCCGGCGAGCCGCGACATTGCGCTCCGGTTTCTTTCTTCGGGATAAGCAGTCCTATGCTCATGAGGCTTGTGATGCAACCCTTACACTTGTAGGCTAGTGACGATACAACTATGACAAACACACAAGCTTCCCCTTGGTTGCTCCTGATCCCGCAGCTTCCGGCTAAGCCTGCCTATTTGCGGGTGAAGGTCTGGCGGCGTTTGCAGGCGATCGGGGCCGCGCCGCTCAAGAACGCCGTCCATGCGCTCCCCAATCGCGAGGACACGCGCGCGCTGTTCGAAGAACTGCATCGCGAGATCACCGAAAATGGCGGCGAGGCGCTGATCCTCGAAGCGCGCCTTGTCGGCGGCATGGGCGATGCGGAGCTGCGCGGAGTGTTCGACGCTGCGCGTGACGCCGACTATGAGGAGTTGGCACGCGAGGCGCGCGCGCTGTGTGAGGGCGAGTATGTCGCGGCGGCGGATGTGGGCCGCCTGCGCAAACGCCTGAACGAGGTCGCCGCGATCGACTTTTTCGGTGCGCATGGTCGGCAGGCGGCACAGGCCGCCATCACCGAGGCGGACCGCCGCTCTCACCAACATCCCGATGTGAGCGGCCCCGGTGCGCCCGAGCTGACCCCGGCGGAGCTAAAGCGCCGCGTTTGGGTGACGCGCCGCCATGTCCATGTCGATCGCATCGCGTCCGCCTGGCTCATTCGCCGCTTCATCGACCCCGAGGCGAGCTTCAAGTTCGTCGAGGGCAAAGGATATGTGCCGGAGCCTGACGAACTGAGGTTCGACATGGCGGACGCTGAGTTCACCCACGAAGGCGACCGCTGCTCCTTCGAGACCTTGGTGTTCCTCACCGGTCTCGAGACCGACCCCGCGCTGCGGGCGCTCGGCGAAATTGTTCACGACCTTGATATTGCCGATGCTCGGTTCGAGCGCCCGGAAACTCCGGGAGTGAGCGCGCTTATCGCCGGCATCTGTGCCGGCACCGACGACGACGAGGAGCGGATCGCGCGCGGATCGACCGCGCTCGACGGATTCTATGCTCACTTCACCCGGCGAAAAGAGGACTAAAGATGGAGGCCAGCGCACGCGCTGAAATCGCAGTCGAGACGCTGCACGAGCACGGCATCAGCTTTGGCGAGGCGGTGCGCGTCTGGATCAGGGTCGCGCTGCTCAGCTTCGGCGGACCGGCGGGCCAGATAGCGGTGATGCATCGCATCCTGGTCGAGGAGAAGCGCTGGATCGGCGAGGAGCGGTTCCTCCACGCGCTCAACTATTGCATGCTGCTGCCCGGCCCTGAAGCGCAACAGCTAGCTGTCTATATTGGCTGGTTGCTCCATAAGACCAAGGGCGGCCTGGTCGCGGGCGCGCTATTCGTGCTGCCCGGCTTCCTCGCGATTTTAGGGCTCAGCTATGTCTATGTGCTGCTCGGCGAAGTGCCGCTGGTCGAGGGATTGTTCTTCGGATTGAAGGCCGCCGTGCTGGCGGTGGTGCTACAGGCGGTGGTCCGGGTGGGTTCGCGTGCCTTGAAGAACAACGTCATGCGCGGTTTTGCCGCGCTGGCGTTCGTCGCGATCTTCGTGCTCGACGTGCCCTTCCCGCTGATCGTGCTTGCCGCCGCGCTGATCGGCTTCTTCGGTGGCCGCGCTGGTTACGCCGCATTCAAGGGCGGCGGCGGACATGGTCCCGCCGGCGCTGAGATAATCCACGACCGCGACACCGCTCTTGGCGAGGGCCTTCCCGACCATGCCCGGCCGAACCTCTCTTGGTCGCTGCGCATCTCCGGCGTCCTGCTGCTGCTCTGGCTCGGGCCGGTCGCAGCGCTGCTGTTCGCGTTCGGCCCCGACGACGTGTTCAGCCGCATCGCCACCTTCTTCAGCCAGATGGCGGTGGTGACCTTCGGCGGCGCCTATGCGGTGCTCGCCTATGTCGCGCAGGAGGCAGTCGAGACCTATGGCTGGCTCCAGCCCGGCGAGATGCTCGACGGGCTCGGCATGGCCGAGACCACGCCCGGGCCGCTGATCATGGTGACGCAGTTCGTCGGCTTCCTCGCGGCCTTCCGCGAAGCGACCGGGCTGCCGCCGCTCGTCGCCGCGACCTTCGGCGCAATCCTCACCACCTGGGTTACCTTCCTGCCATGCTTCCTGTGGATCTTCGCCGGCGCGCCATTCATCGAGCGGCTGCGCGGCAACCGCGCATTGTCGGCCGCGCTTTCGGCGATCACCGCCGCAGTGGTCGGCGTGATCCTCAATCTGGCGGTCTGGTTTGGTATCCACACTCTGTTCGAGCAAGTCCGCGAAGTGCCGTTCGCAGCCGGCACCATCGATCTCCCAGTCCTAACGTCCGTCAACTGGCCGGCGCTGGCGCTCGCGGTGGGTGCGATACTCGCCATGTTCCGGTTCAAGGCCGGCATGCTGCCGGTGCTCGGCGTCTGCTCGGTCCTCGGGGCCGCATATGTAATGATCATCTGAAGGAGTGACGCGTGACGATCGACCATCTTTCCCGACGCAGTGCAATCGCAACTCTTGGCATCGGAGCCGCCGCCATGACTATCAACGAAGCCTCTGCGCAGACGCCGGCCGCAGCGCCGGCGGCTGTCCCCGCCTTTGCCGGAAATCATCAGGTCAAGCCGCTCAGGTTCAATCCCGCCAGGCTTCACGGCCTCTCCGAAAGGCTGATCACATCGCACCACGAGAACAATTATGCGGGCTCGGTCAAGGCCCTGAATATGATCGAGACACGACTTGCCGCCGCGCTCGCTGACACGGACCTGCCGCCGGTGGTCTATGGCGGATTGAAGCGCGAGGAGCTGCACCGCACCGGCTCGGTCGTGCTCCATGAGGTCTATTTCGACGGGCTCGGCGGCAACGGCCAGGCAGCCGGTTCCATCCGCGACGCGCTGGGCGCGGCGTTCGGCTCGTTCGACCGCTGGGAAGCCGACTTCCGCCGTACCGGGATGAGCCTTGCCGGCGGATCGGGCTGGTGCGTGCTCGTCTACAATCTCCACACGCGCTCGCTGCACAACCATTGGGCGTGGGATCATATGCACGGTGCGATTGCCGGCGTGCCGCTGCTCGCGCTCGATATGTACGAGCACAGTTTCCACATGGATTACGGCACCGCCGCCGCCAAATATGTCGACGCCTTCTTCCGCAACATCGACTGGGAAGTGGTCGACCGGCGCTATGCCGCGGCTTTGCGCGGCGGCGGCTGAACCCGACCGCCGTGGCTTAACACCCACTGCTGCGCGACACCTGAGTTCGCGACCACAAAGGGGACAGGTCCGATGGGGAGATGCAACAATGACATCCGGCCCGAACATCGCTCTTCTTTGGCGTGGGCAAGCAGCCGAGTGGACGCATCGCTTTCATGAAGCCCGGCAGTGGCCGATAATGCAGGCCTTGCGGGCGCTCGGGGCGACCGCAAGGCCTGTACTGTACAGGGACGAGGCGGTTCGCGAGATTCGGGACGAGCTGCTGTCGTGCGACGCAGTGCTGGTCTGGGTGAATCCGTTGGACATTTCAGGCGACCGCTCGCAGCTCGATCCAATGCTGCGCGAAGTCGCGGGGTGCGGCGTTGTCGTCAGCGCGCATCCTGACGTGATCGCCAAAATCGGCGTCAAGGAAGTGCTCTACACAACGCGATCCATGGAATGGGGCAGCGATGTCGATCGATACGTGGACGCTGAAGGCCTTCGCGCTCGTTTCCCCGAACATCTTGCCGCAGGCCCGCGCGTGCTGAAGCCGAACTACGGCAACGGCGGCAGGAATGTATGGCGTGTCCAACTAGACGAAGCGGGAAACGCTCCGGCTTTGAAAACGTCGGTGAAAGTTCAAGAGGCCCGCCAAGGAAGCAAATCGGAGCGCATCAGCCTAGCCGAGTGCTTGGAAAGGTGGGTGCCGTTTCTAAACGACGGCGGCGTGCTGATCGATCAGGCTTATCAGCCGCAGTCGTCCGAGGGCATGGTCCGCTGCTACGTGTGCGGGCACCGAGTGGTTGGCTTTGGGCACAACCTGATCACTGCGCTGATGACGCCAACGGCCATTGATACAACGTCGTCAACCCCACAGCCGATGGGCCGCGCCATGTTCGGACCGGAGGTGACGCGCTTCGCAGCCTTACGGAAAGCGATGGAGGATCGCTGGATTCCAGAGATGCAAAGGTTGCTGTCGATCGCCGACCACGATCTTCCGCTTCTTTGGGACGCCGACTTCCTATTTCGCCCTGGTGAAGCCATCAGCGATGGCTCCTATGCGCTTTGCGAGATCAATGCTAGTTCGGTTGCACCATTTCCGCCAAGCGCCGTCCAGCCAGTCGCCGCAGCGGCAATCGGTCGCGCTCTTGCCATTCGTTTGACGAAGGAGACCTCCAATCCTCATTGATATGATTCAAGCAATTCAAGAGACGTGACATTGGTCGTATCAATCAGACAAGCCTAAGGGTGAGCGAGGCTGGGTGAAACCGGCTCAGGTGGCAGCGCGGAGATACTGGTAGAGGGTTTCGCGACTGATCCCCAGGTCACGGGCGATGACGGCCTTGCGCTCGCCGTCATCAACACGGCGGTGCAGCTCGGCGACCATTTCGTCGGAGAGGGAACGTTTCCGCCCGCGATAAGCACCGCGTTGTCTGGCGACCGCAATGCCTTCGCGCTGCCGCTCCCGGATCAGGGCGCGCTCGAATTCGGCGAACGCACCCATGACCGAGAGCATCAGGTTGGCCATCGGGGAATCCTCGCCCGAGAAGGCCAGGCTTTCCTTCACGAACTCGATCCGGACGCCTCTTTTGGTGAGGGACTGAACCAGTTTGCGCAGATCGTCGAGATTACGCGCCAATCGATCCATGCTGTGGACCACGACGGTGTCACCCTCGCGGGCGAAGGCGAGCATGGCATCGAGTTCGGGGCGGTTGATGTCCTTGCCCGATGCCTTGTCGGTGAAAATCCGGTCGAGCGACTGCCCGTCCAACTGGCGATCGACATTCTGATCGAATGTGCTCACCCGGACGTAACCGATCCTCTGGCCTTTCATCGCCGCCTCCGGTCAAAATGTCAGGTTGAATTCTATGACACGGCGGAACATGCGTCAATAAATGCTTGCCATAACCCTATCCTGACAGAAACCGCCGCTGCATCCTGACGTCCGGTTAGGCTATACTCCAGATTGACGCTAGCCTGTCGCTCTCGACTCGGGATGGAGGCAGGATGGCGCGGCGGCGATTATTGACCGGAGAAGAAAGGCGTCGCCTGTTCGATATCCCCCATGACGAAACCGCGATC
>NZ_CADEFI010000069.1 GCF_902826555.1 uncultured Hyphomicrobium sp. | reverse complement strand
AGGCGGCTCTGCTCCATGGCGGCGGTGATGAAGCTTTTGAAGAGCGGGTGGGGCTCGAAGGGGCGGGACTTCAATTCCGGGTGGAACTGGACGCCGATGAACCACGGGTGGTCGGGGTACTCGACCGTCTCCGGCAGGAGGCCGTCGGGTGAGAGGCCGGCGAAGCGCAGGCCCGCATTCTCCAGGCGTGCGCGGTAGTCGGTGTTGACCTCGTAGCGGTGGCGGTGGCGCTCGGAGATCTCGGTGCTCCCATAGATGTCGGCGATGCGGGTGCCTTTGCCGAGCGTGGCCGGAAACGCGCCCAGGCGCATGGTGCCGCCGAGGTCGCCGCCCTGGCGCCGGCTCTCCAGCTCGTTGCCCTTCATCCATTCGGTCATGAGGCCGACGACGGGCTCGTCGCTGGCGCCGAACTCGGTGGAGCTCGCGTGCGTGATGCCGCAGAGATTGCGTGCGGCCTCGATGGTCGCCATCTGCATGCCGAAGCAGATGCCGAAGTAGGGTACGCCCCGCTCGCGCGCGAATTTCGCAGCCAGGATCTTGCCCTCGGAGCCGCGCTCGCCGAAGCCGCCCGGCACCAGGATGCCGTTGACGCCTTCGAGATAAGGGGCAGGATCCTCGCGCTCGAAGATCTCGCTTTCGATCCATTCGAGGTTGACCTTGACGCGGTTGGCGATGCCGCCGTGCACCAGCGCCTCGATCAGCGATTTGTAAGCGTCCTTGAGGCCGGTGTACTTGCCGACGATGGCGATGGTTACCTCGCCTTCGGGCGAGGCGATGTTGCGCGAGATGTTCTCCCAGCGGGTGAGATCCGGCTTGGGTGCGCCGGTGATGCCGAAGGCTTCCAGCACCTGATCGTCGAGGCCCTCGCGGTGGTAGGCGAGCGGGACGTCGTAGATGGTGGCGGCGTCGAGGGCCTGGATGACGGCCTCCTCGCGCACGTTGCAGAAGAGCGCGATCTTCTTGCGCTCGCCCTTGGGCACCTCGCGGTCGGTGCGGCAGAGCAGGATGTCGGGCTGGATGCCGATCGAGCGCAGCTCCTTCACCGAGTGCTGCGTGGGCTTGGTCTTGAGCTCGCCTGCGGACGGAATGAACGGCAGCAGCGTCAGGTGGATGAAGATCGACGAGTGACGCGGCAGCTCGTTGCCGAGCTGGCGGATGGCCTCGAAGAAGGGCAGGCCCTCGATGTCGCCGACCGTGCCGCCGATCTCGACCAGCACGAAGTCGACGTCCTCGTTGCCGGTGACGACGAACTGCTTGATGGCGTCGGTGACGTGCGGGATCACCTGCACCGTGCCGCCCAGGTAGTCGCCGCGCCGCTCGCGGGCGAGGATGTCCTGGTAGATGCGGCCGGTGGTGATGTTGTCGGACTTCTTGGCCGGAACGCCGGTGAAGCGCTCGTAGTGGCCGAGGTCGAGATCCGTTTCGGCCCCGTCGTCGGTGACGAACACCTCGCCGTGCTGATAGGGGCTCATCGTTCCGGGATCGACGTTCAAGTACGGGTCGAGCTTGCGGAGACGGACGGAATACCCACGCGCCTGGAGGAGCGCGCCGAGGGCGGCGGAAGCAAGGCCTTTTCCAAGGGAGGAGACCACGCCGCCGGTAATGAAGATGTACCGTTGCATGGGCCTTAAGAGTAGTGCCGTACGGGCGTGATTCGAAGAGGTTTTCTTGTCTCATCCACGGCTGGCGCCGGGAGGAGGGTTTTTGCGCCGCACCCGCGGGCGGCAGGGACGGCGGACGGCCGCTGCTCGACTAGCCGCATTGGGCGGTCGCAGCGGGCATTCCGGGGGTGGCCGGCGGCACGTCCAGGTCGGCGCGCAGCTGATCGAAGCTCTTCGAGTCGAGGTAGCTCTGGTCCTGCGGCGACTTGGTGTAGGAGACGTCGGCGGTCAGCACGGCGCGTCCCACGGTGCGCTGGGACCCATTGACGCCCGCCGGCTTGCCGCCCGGCGTGATGGTCTCGCACTCGGCCGCGATCTGGACGCCGTCGATCTTGAAATAGCCGAGCCTGTTCTCCTTGCCGATCTCGGCGGCGCGGGTGGCGGCAATCTTTTCCAGCCGCTCGCGCGTGGTGCTCAGCGGGCCCTTGACCTGGATGCGGTAGCGATCGGGCGCGATCTGGCTCTCGGAATAACCAACGGGGTAGATGGCATTCGCATGCTGATAAGGCACCGCGCCCGGCCCGATGCTGCCGAGGTCCCCCGAGCATCCGGCCAGCAGCGCCAGGACCACCGTCGCTGCTCCCACGTGCGCGCGCGTTCGCCGAGGCATGGCCGTTTTCTCCGCTCCTGAACCGGGCCACGCTAGCAACAGCGGACGCCCGTGGCCAGTTGCGGAGTGGCCACATCCTCAGTTCGATGGCGGCAAGCCGTTCTACTTCAGCTTGTCGAGAATGCCGCCGCGGGGGGCCTGCTCGGCGGGTGCGGCCGGGGTCGTGGCGGGTGCCGCGGGCTGCGCCTGGCCCGGATCGTTCGGGACCAGGGTCGACGAGGCGGGCTTATCGAACACCGAGCCGGCCGGAGCCGTGTGCTTCGAGACCAGCGTCAGCAGGATGCTGGTGAGGAAGAAGCAGGCAGCCAGGACGGCGGTGGTCCGCGTCAGCAGGTTCGCGGTGCCGCGACCGGTCAGAAAGCCGCCGCCGCCGCCGCCGATGCCGAGCGCGCCGCCTTCGGAGCGCTGCCAAAGCACGACCGCAACAAGTGCGGTTGCAACCATAATGTGAATGACGAGAAGAACCGTGGTCATTGGGCTGGTGGCTCCACGCTCTCGCAAGAGCAGGTTTGGGGGATTGGGGCGCGTTCTACACCAGCGCCGCGCCCACGGCTAGATGGGATCATTGCGGCCGGGTGGCGCCAGTCAGTGGGCCGCGGCCTGGTTTTTCGCGGCTTTGCCGGCGTCCTTGCGTTTGGGCGGGGGGATATTGCTCGGCGTTCCCCGGGCCGGCCGCTCGCCGGCCGACGGGCCGGCGTCGCTGGCGTTGAGGCCGGCCGCGGTGGCGCCGGGCTTGTCGCCCTCGGTCTTCGGCGGCTCCGTGATGATGGGACGGGCCGTCAGAAGCTCGCCGCACCGGAAGCTCAACTGCTCCTCGACGGTGATCAGGCGCTCGATCTTGGCCAAACGGTCCGGAGCGAGATTGGTTTTTGCCCACTCAGGGCCACGGTCCATGTCGGACTTGGCGCCGCCTGCCACGAGGCCCTGGAGCTCGGTCTTCAGGGTGGCGCAGGCCTCGGGTTCGAGGGGGGCGGCCGTGGCATGAGAGGCTCCCGCCGCAAGCAAGAGCGCTCCGCACAGAAGTGCCCCGTCGATCCGCATCGCTTGGCCTCGCCTTTTTCCACTTGCGGTCTGCCGTGTCTTCATGGCTGCCGGCTTGCTCCGCTGCAACCCGGGATCGTACGTAGCCGCATCAAATTCACATGCGTTTTGCATCGGCCGTCACACATAGGCGGCGATAATGGCCAAGAAGTCGTCGGCCTTGAGGCTCGCGCCGCCGACGAGCGCGCCGTTGACGTTGGGGAGCGACAGCAGCTCCCGCGCGTTGGCGGGTTTGACCGAGCCGCCATAGAGGATGCGAATGCCGCCCCCGGACGGGCTGAAGCGTTGCGTGAGGTGGGCGCGGATGGCTTGGTGGACCTCCGCGACGTCCTCGGGGCTCGGCGTCAGGCCGGTACCGATGGCCCAGATCGGCTCATACGCAACCACCGTGTTGGCGGCGGTCACGGTCTCGGGCAGGGAGCCGGCGAGCTGGCGGTCGACGACCCCGAGCGTGAGCCCAGCCAAACGCTCGCCCTTGGTTTCGCCGATGCAGACGATGGCGGTGAGACCTGCGCGATGGGCGGCTGCCGCCTTGGCGCGGACCACGCGGTCCAGCTCGCCGTGATCGGCCCGGCGCTCGGAATGGCCGACGATGACCGCGGTGGCACCGGTATCCTTGATCATTTCCGCGGAGATGTCCCCGGTATGGGCGCCCGATGCGGAGGCATGGCAATCCTGCGCTCCCATGGCCAGCGCGGAGCCCTGGGCGACGGCCGCAAGGGGGGCGAGCAGGGTGGCCGGGGGGCAAATCATGACCTCGGGGGCGCCTGCGCCCGCGCGGCCAAGGGCGTCGCGGACGGTTGCCGCCTCGGCCAGCGCCGAGGCCAGTCCGTTCATTTTCCAGTTTCCCGCCACCAGGGGGCGGGGGGGCGCGGTGGTCATGGGCCGGGCTCTTCCCTCATCGTCTTCCCTTATTTTTTTGGCTTCGGCGTTTGGGGGGCTGCCGATCGGGTGTTCACGGCCCGGTTAACTTACCTTCAGCTTTCGCGCACGGTCTTGCAATCAGCGCCCGGCTGGGCTTCATATCACTCCGACGCCTCCCGTCATGGACGGGAACAACTTTTTCTGCAAGCGGTGCCGGACGAGCCCAGACACGTGCGCTCTTCGGCCCGCGTCAAACGGAAAGTCTTTCTCAATGCTCGACGCCCTCCGACGCGGCGCCCAAGGCTGGCTGGCCAAGCTGCTGTTTGCGATTCTGATCGTGAGCTTCGGTATCTTCTGGAACGTTTCCGATGTGTTCCGAGGATACGGGGGCGGAGCGGTGGCGAAGGTCGGGCAAACCGAGATCACCGACGCGGAGTTCCAGCGCGCGTTCCAGAGGACCCGTGATGGTCTCAAGCTCAACGACGGGTCGCCGATCACGACCGAGCAGGCGCTGGCCTTCAACGTGCACCGCCAGGTGGTGAACCAGCTCATCAGCGAAGCGGCGATCCAGGAGCACGCAAAGAAGCTCGGTCTTTCGCTTTCCAACGAGACGCTGGCCGACATGATCAGCAAGGATCCGAATTTCGCGGGTCCGGACGGACGCTTTTCGCGTCTCGACTTCGAGGCGCGCCTACGCAACGCCAACATGAGCGAGCAGGCCTTCCTCGCGGATTGGCGCGCCTATCAGCTGCAGGGGCAGATTCTCGATGCCTTCAAGGCGGCGGTCGTGGTGCCGAAGCCGATCGTGGACGAGCTCTATGCCTGGGGCGAGGAGACGCGCACCATCGAGCACGTGCAGATCGATCCGGCCAAGGTGACGGTCGCGGATCCCGACGACGCCAAGCTGAACGAGACCTACGAAGCGCATAAGACGGAGCTGATGACGCCGGAGTACCGCAAGGTCGCGGTGCTTCCGCTCCTCGTCGACACGCTGAAGTCGGAGGTGAAGCTCACGGACGACGAGCTCAAAGCCTACTACACCGATCACAAGTCGGCCTACGACAAGGTCGAGCGGCGGCGTTTGCAGCAGATCCCCTTCAAGGACAAGGCCGCCGCAGAGGCTGCCCGCAAGGAGATCGTCGACGGCAAGAAGAACTTCCTCGACGCGGCCAAGGAGGCGGGTGCCACGGAGACCGACGTCAATCTCGGCATGCTTGCGAAGGCGGACATGCTCGATCCCGTGATCGCCGACGCCGCATTTGCCCTCGAGCGCGACAAGCTCTCGGATCCGATCGAGGGGCGTTTCTCGACCGTGCTCGTGCGTGCCATCGAGATCGACCCGGCCAAGGAGAGCACCTTCGACGAGGTCAAGGACAAGGTGCGCGACAAGCTCGCGAGCGAGCGCGCCGAGACCATGCTGCAGGAGCGCATCGATCTGGTGGAGGAAGGCCGCAACGCGGGCAAGACGCTGAAGGAAATCAGCGAAGAGCAGAAGATCAAGTTCGTCGAGATCGAGGCGGTCGCCGCCGACAACAAGACACCGGATGGCAAAACGGGGCTCGACATTGCCGATGCCGCCATCGTCCTCAAAGAGGTGTTCGCGAACGGCGTCGGCACGCAGCCGGCGGCCGTGAACCTTCCGGGCTCGGGCTCTGTGTGGTTCGACGTGCTGGGGGTGACGGAAGCCAAGCAGAAGCCGTTCGAGTCCGTGAAGGACGACGTCAAAAAGCTCTACGTCGACAAAGAGAAGAGCAAGCTCCTCGACGAGCTGGCCAAGAAGCTGGTCGAGCGTCTGCGGGGTGGCGAAGCGTTCGAGAAGGTCGCCGCGGACAGCGGCGGCAAGCCCGAGAAACTGGAGCAGATCAAGCGCAACGCCTCGCCGCCGGGGCTGACGACGGATGCCGTGCGGCAGGCCTTCGGGCTCGCGAAGGGCGGTGCCGGGTACGCGCAGACGAGCGATCGCGGAAGCCGGGTCGTGTTTCAGGTGAAGGAGATCGTCGCGGCGTCGCCGGCGTCGAAGGCGCAGTCGGACAAGCTCGCGCAGGAGCTTTCGCAGGAACTCGCCGAGGATCAGGAGGTCGCCTACCTTACCGGCCTCAAGGCAGCCTTCAACGCGTTCGTCAACGAGGCCGAGCTGGCGCGGGCGACGGGCTCGCCCACGGGGAACGAGCAGTAGGGAGACTGTTCTCTTGAGCACGCTCTCGCAGAGGGCCCAGAGCATCGAGGCGCTGCCTCCGCGCGAGACCTTTGCCAAGCGCTATCGCGCCGGCGAGCCGCAGGTGGTGTGGACGCGCATCGTCGCCGATCTCGAGACGCCGGTCTCGGTCTATCTCAAGCTGGCGCTGGGGAAGCCCTATTCGTTTCTGCTCGAGTCGGTCGAAGGCGGTGCCTCGCGCGGGCGCTATTCGGTGATCGGGCTCGCGCCCGATGTCGTGTGGCGTGCGAACGGCGAGACCGCAGAGATCAATCGCAATCCGGGCAAGAAGCCCGATGCCTTCAAGGCGGACGGGAAGGCGACGCTGGCATCGCTGCGCGCGCTGCTCGCCTGCTCGCGGCTCGAGCTGCCGTCCGAGCTGCCGCCGATGGCAGCCGGCGTATTCGGCTACATGGGGTACGACACGGTCCGGCTCATCGAGAAGCTGCCGGACGTCAAGAACAACGAACTCGACGTGCCGGAAGCCGTGCTCATGCGGCCGACGGTGATCGTCATCTTCGATTCCGTGAAGGACGAGATCAGCATCGTCACGCCGGTCCGCCCCGAGGGCAAGGATGGGGGCAAGGCCGATGCGGAGCGCGCCTACAAGGCGGCGCTGAAGCGGCTCAAGAGCACGGTGGAAGCGCTCGACGCGCCGCTTCCGCACGGGGCTGCGCTTTCTCCGAAGAAGCTTGCGCAGCCGGAGCCCAAGTCCAATACCACCGCTCGCGAGTACATGAGCATGGTCGAGAAGGCGAAGGAGTACATCCGCGCCGGCGACATCTTCCAGGTGGTGCTCTCGCAGCGTTACTCGGCGCCTTTCGCGTTGCCGCCGTTTGCGCTCTACAGGGCGCTCCGGCGCACGAACCCGTCGCCGTTTCTGTTTCATCTCGATCTCGGCTCGTTCGCGCTGGTCGGATCCTCGCCCGAAATCCTGGTCCGCCTGCGCGACGGCGAAGTGACGATCCGGCCGATCGCGGGCACGGCGCCGCGCGGAGCCTCGGAAGCCGAGGACAAAGCGCTTGCCGATGCGCTCATTCGTGATCCCAAGGAGCGCAGCGAGCATCTGATGCTGCTCGATCTCGGACGCAACGACGTGGGGCGTGTGGCGGATGTGGGCTCCGTCGAGGTAACGCAGCGCTTCGTCATCGAGCGCTACAGCCACGTCATGCACATCGTGTCCAATGTCATCGGCCGCCTTTCCGGCAAGCACGATGCGATCGACGCGCTGATGGCGGGCTTTCCGGCGGGCACCGTGTCGGGGGCGCCGAAGGTGCGCGCCATGCAGATCATCGACGAATTGGAAAAGGCCAAGCGCGGGCCGTATGCGGGCTGCGTCGGCTATTTCACCGCCGACGGGGAGATGGACACCTGCATCGTCCTGCGCACGGCGCTGGTCAAGGACGGGCAACTCTACGTGCAGTCGGGCGCGGGCATCGTGTTCGACAGCGTGCCCGAAAAAGAGCAGCAGGAATGCATCAACAAGGCCAAGGCCATCGTGCGCGCGGCCGAGGAAGCAGTGCGTTTCGCCTCGCGGGGCGCCAAGAAGGGGCGTTAAGCCTAAGGGGCTCGTCCGCTGCCGCACGTCGAGGCATGCCAGGTTGGCTGCGATGGCCGCTGTCATCACCTGTTCTTGCAGCGTGACTTCACGGGAAAGGTCGGCGAAGCTACCGCACCGCGTCGCCGTTTTCCCGAGGGAGCTCCGCCATGCATCCGTCTCCGTCCTGGAAGGGCGTCGCCCGCCCCCTGATGCTCGCCGCCGGCTCGGTAGTCGCGATGGCGACTCTGGCGCTCACGCCCTGTGCCGCCGCCGATGTGGACGCGGGCCTTCACAAGGCCAACCTCTATATCGAGGTGTCCAGAATGACCGAGCGGGCCAGGGACTCCTGGGAGCGTTACGCGAGCTGGGTGAACATGAAGACCGGGCCGACCGGAAAGGAGCGCTACATCTCCTACGGCCTGTACGATGTCTATGACATCGCCGCGCTGCTGACGGAAGCGCGTGGGGCCTCGTCGCTCAAGCCCGATACGCCGGAGCTGGATGCGGCGATGCAGAGCTATATGGAGTCCTACGAAGCCGTGGCGCCTGTGCTCAATCAGGCGAGCCAGTACTATGAGCGCGAGGCGTATCGTGCGGACGGCATGGCGGAGGGCAAGGCGCTGCACACGCGCATGGTGCCGCTGGCCGAGGCCTTCCTGGCCAAGCGCGAAGCGATGCTGGAGAAGCTGCGGCCGTTCGTGCGCGAGGTCGAGCAACAGGAAGTCGCGGACATCGAGGCGCGAGAGGGACGGTCGCGCGCCTGGCAGGCGGCCAATGTCATGCATGCGGCGAACCGCGTCGTCGACACGTTCCCGAAGGTGCGGCCCACCCCCATGGACGCCGACATGCTCGATGAGATGATGAGCAAGCTAGGGCCGGATACGCCGGGCGAGACGTTCGACCAGATCATGGCCGGTGTGGTGCCGCCCAAAGGTGTGATCATCGACATGGCGCGCTTCGACGCGGCGATGAAAAGCTATGCCGAAGCGGTCGAGATCTTCGACGCGTTCGCCAAGGAAAAGCCCGAGGAGCTCGAAGATTTCAAGGACAAGCCGCAGGCCCTTCTGGTTGCCCTGCGTGCCTTGCAGACGCCTTTGCAGCGCAACCAGGGTCACGATTTCGAAGGCTCGGGTCCGCTGGTCGGACAGGTGGTCCAGGACTATTTCGAGATGATGAACGAGAGCGGCTCGATCGCGAACTCGCGGCTGCGATACCTGGATTAGGCTGG
>NZ_CADEFI010000068.1 GCF_902826555.1 uncultured Hyphomicrobium sp. | reverse complement strand
GACCGCTTCGTCCAGGACAACTTCGAGAAGACCGAGAAGTAGGTCGCTCGCAGGCTGCAGCGCGTCGGGCAACCATCGTCCGCCGCGCTGCGCCGCAAGGCTAGGGTCCAATCAGCTTCAATCGGCGTTGCATGTATCATACTGATACACAACCAACCCACGACGTTATTTTCCATAATATATATTATGCGAATGGATGGGGTGTGGAAATCTGGCCGTAGCTCAACACAACGTCTGAGCTGGCGGCCCCTCAGATCGGCGCCGTTTCGAAAGTCGGCGTCGCAAAGAATCCGACACATGCGTTCGGTGGGCTCTCCGGAGCAACCGAGGACCATCGGTCGTACGTCTGTTCCCAACCACCGCGAGCCTCGCGAATGCGCTCGGCAAGATCCGTACGGCCGAGCCGCCGCATGAGCACATAAGCCGCGTAGAACCGATCCGGAAGCTGCTCCCGGGCCTGAAGCAACCTGGCGGTGATGCTCTCGGCCTCCCCTGCTGCAGGCATTCCGAGCCGACAGAAGCCGAGTAGCACCGCAGCGCCCTTCGAGACATGACGGCCCTCGTCGAACGCTCTCTTCAAGACCGGGAGCGCCGGTGCGCCCAGGTCGCCCAAGCGTACGATCAGCTCGAACTGAAGCTGCTCGGACTCCATCCGACGCAGGGCCATAAGCACGGAAATCAACGCGTCTCCGCTCCGGAGAAAGTCCCTCGCAGGCAGCGCCGCCAGATGCTGCTGCAGCAATAGCGCCCGCTCCTGCGCCTGCGGACCTGCATCGAACGCCCGGCCGAGTGCATCGACCATGGCCGCCGCGCGCGGCGCAAGGAGATCAGGGCGCTCCGTCAATCCTCTGAGATCATGGATCGTGAGCTTTTGCGTCGGGTCGCTGATCAGGCGATCCAGGTTGGCAACGGAGACCGAAATCTGATCGGCGAGGAACGCATCGATCCTTACCCCCTGTGAGGCCTCGATCGAGGCGCGCCGTGCGCTCGCGGGAGATCTCTCGAGCCCCAGCGCGCCCGCGACGATCTCGGATTTGCTCGCACCGCCGAGATGACGGGGTTCATCGCGCATAAAGCTCGCGAAGCACTCCCATGAGGCCGTCATCGAAATAAGTGTACAGCCGATAACGGGCATCGGAACCCATGCCAGCGGGCTGGCCTCAGCGCTCAACAGCGCGATCGATGGGCCACGCACATCTTCGATCGCGATGCGCTCCAGCGTAGCGGGCAACAGGATCCCCTCCTGCTCGTCACGTCGAGAGGAAACCGTGACCGCAGGCAGCTGCGGATCTTCCGGCCGCCAGAAAAGGCACATGCCCTGAAGCATCTTCCGGCCTTCGAAAATGCCGTACGTATGAATGCCGGCGGCCTGGACGCCCCGCTGGCGCAGACGCACGCACGTCTCGCCGGCACCCAGACGATAAGCCCGATGCGAAGCCCTGCCGTCTCCCGACACCTTCTCGAAGACGACGGGAACCGCATAGGATTTCACAAGCTCGGATCGGTCCGACGAGCTCTGCCCTGCGACCACCAGCGCTTGGCTCTCGCCGGAGAACGGAATTGATCGTCCGGAATTGTGCGCTCTGATCTCGGTGTCGAGTCGCGCCAGCTCGACGTGGCTGAGCGTTGCCGCCACAGCGTACCCGCCGAACCACAACGCCGGCGCCAGCATCCACACCCGCGCGACGCTCCCACGGCTGGCCTCGATCACGATCCCGAGAAAGCCCGCGTTGACGGTTGCGATCGACCAAAACGGCGCCACCACGAACATGAGGAAAACGCCGGTCACAGGAATAACCTGCAGCACGAAGACAGCCGCGGTTAGCACGAAGAACCAAAGCGATCGGGGCATGAGGTGTCTGCAGAAGAGCGGAGCCAGGCCCTCTCCTAGGGCAGCTCCCGCTCAATCGGCGTTAATCGCGTCCCTAAAATTCGACGCATCTCACGACCGCGGCCGCGGCCGACGCCACCTACGGCAGCCCCTCCTCCGCCGTGCGCACGATCGCCGCGATCACCGCCGCATAGACCGACGCCACGAACCCCGTCAGCACGTTGACGCTGACGACGATGCCCACGAGCCGCGCCCACTCCTGGCTCATCACCTGGCTGAGCAGCGTCACGATGAAATCATCGAATGCCTGCTTGAGCTGAAAGAAGAGCTCGCTCACCTGGTTCACGGAAGGCTTCTGCGGCAGCTCCCAGACCAGCTTCCATCCGATGTCGCCGACGCTCGACGTGTGCAGGATGCCGGCCGCCGCCAGTATTGCAATGCCCGCCGAGAAGAGCAGGCCCAACGGCGGCCCGAGCCGGAAATACCCCCAGCGCCACGGCTGGGCACGGAACGAGACCGACAGTCCCCTGAGCGCGCTCGCCCCCACATAGGTCACGACGGCGAACACGGCGGCCACCGCCAGCAGACGCTCGCTGTCCGTCCCGGCAAACGTGAACAGCGCCGCGAGTCCCGCCAGCACCGCCTTCATCAAGGCTTCGACGATTCCGACGAGCCCGACCAGAATGAGACGCGGCGTGCGCGCGCCCTCGAAGTAGAACGGGATCTCGAACGAAAGCCGCTTGGTCTCGAGCCTCAATCCCAGGAGGAAGCTCAAGGCCGCCGTGAACGCGGCAAAGAGAAAGGGATACGTGTAGCCGAACCAGGCCACGGCCGCCACGGCGCCGGCCTCGGCCGCCATGATCACGCCGTTGAGGAGGATGCGAAAAACGATCATGGGTGGAAGCGCGCTCTCGAACAGGAAGACCGATCAAGCTGTAAAGCGCTTCCGGGTGCCGGAAAACAAATTTCCGACTCTCCGGTCGATCCGCATCCACGTCCTCGACGTGTCATCCCAGGCCTTGGGCCTGGGATCCAACTTCCCACTCAGCGGCGTCGATTTTTTCCCTGGCTGCACCGGCTTGGATGGTTGGATCCTCGGGACAAGCCCGAGGATGACAGCTGGTGCGCATGGCGGAGGCGCCGAAGCGCATCGAGGGCTAGGCTTTCGTCCTTCGATTGTTCTCGCAGACTGTCGTCCCAGATCTCGTGCCTGGGACCATGGAGCAGAAAAAAAGCCGTGGTGCGTCCCGCTTTCGCCGCCCGAGCCGCTTGCGCGTGGAGCGGCCGGTCCTCGGCACAAGGCCGAGTTGCCTAGTTCAGGATCCGTGGACGTTCATAGCCCCGTGGGCGCGGGTCGTAGCGATCCTGCTCGTCGAGAACGGACCGCTCAACCTCCTCCGCCGTACCGGGAATGATCACGCCGCGAACGCTCTCGATGCGTTCGGCAGGGCTCTTGCGCGGCGGCACGATCCAGCTGTCGTTGACGGCATCGTACACCTTGAAGTGATGCACCGTAACTCTCATACGAGCTCCTTGGCTCAGTCGAGAAGCAGCGACACCGCGCTCTCGGGACGGCACTTGGCGTCGCCGACCTTGGCCAGCGTCGCATTGAACGGGAACGAGCGGCGGAACACGCGGAACTCGCCGCCGGTGTCACCGGTGATCTGGAACTCCGTCTTGTCGTCGCTCGAGCTGGGCGGGATCAGATATGCTTCGATCACGTAAGGCTCCGTGCCCTTGGCGAGTTCGAGCTTGCCTTTGAACAGCGCCGGACCGCCCGCGTTCGACACACCACCGTCGAGCTTGAGCGCCGTCCCGCCGCAGCGATGCTCGGCGCCGATCACCTCGACACCGCACCAACCCGTTGCACAGCGCACGAGATCGAGTGTCAGCGTACAGGGTGCCTCGCCGCAGTCCTCGGCCCGCGCCAGCTCGAAAGTACGGCCTTGCCAGCGGCCGCCGATATCGATGCCCGCGCCCGCCGCGGCGGCCGTCTTTCCATCCTGCGGCTCACCTGCGAATGCCGGCATCGCCGCAGCCAGAACACAAAGAAGAGCCAAGCTCGCGATCATGCGATGGCCGGTGTGCCGGCATGAGAGCCCGTGTGTCCTTGAACCCATGACGCGAAATCTCGCCTCCAGAAAATTGATCACGGATCAGACCAAAACAGCGCGCCCGGGCGAATTTGTGTCGCGCATTCTCCTCGTTATCGCGATTTGCGCCTTGATCTCCCTGGCTGTCCCTACCGGACTCATAGCCCTGGTGGAGGGCGTGGGCGCAATGCCCCTCCCCTTCAACCTACATGTGGTGGACGAGCGTCTGCCCGGTATCTTCAAGCTGCACATGCTGGCCTCGGGCGCGGCGCTGGTTTTGATTCCGCTCGTCATTCTCGCACGCAACCGGCGCGCCTGGCATCGCCCGCTCGGCCGCGCGACAGCCGTGCTCGTCATTGTCGGAGCCCTGACATCGTTTCCCGTCGCCTATGAAAGCACGTCGCCGTTCGTCGCCCGACTCGGCTTCGCGGCACAAGGCATCACCTGGCTCGCGCTCGTGATTGCAGGCGTCGCCGCCATCCGCCGCAAGGAGCGCGCGCGCCACGCGACGCTGATGCTCGCCATGGCCGCCGTTGCCTCGGGCGCCATCTGGGTGCGCATCACGACCGCGTTCGCCACTTCGCTCGATTGGCCCTTCAATCCGGTCTATTCCTGCGCCACTTGGCTCGGCTGGCTGGTCCCTCTCGCGCTTGTCCTCGCCTTCTCCCCGGTCTCGATCCTCCCGCGACGCAAGACCTCCCGCCAGGCCCTCGCCACCTGAGGTGCACTTCGGCTAGGTTCAGCCGAATTCCACCAGCAGCGGCGAACCGACCATGACACCATCGAAAGACATCGCGCGCCTGATCGAGATCATGGCCGCGCTCCGCACGCCGGTCACCGGCTGCCCGTGGGATCTCGAGCAGACCTACGAGACCATCGCGCCCTACACCATCGAGGAGGCCTACGAGGTCGCCGACGCCATCGCGCGTCAGGATTTCGTCGACCTCAAGGATGAGCTAGGCGATCTGCTGCTGCAGGTCGCCTACCACGCGCGCATGGCGGAGGAGCAGGACGCCTTCGCTTTCGGCGATGTGGTCGAGGCCATCACCGCCAAGATGATCCGCCGCCACCCGCACGTGTTCGGCAGCGACGAGGAGCGCGCAGCCGGTGCCGCCCCGGGTTTCTGGGCGAGGATCAAGGCCGAGGAACGGGCCGAAAAGGCGGCCGCGCGCGACGCCGGCGTTGCACAAAGAGCCGGCCTCCTCCCCACCGGCCGCCGCGGAGACGGGCTGCTCGCCGACGTCTCTTTGGCACTCCCCGCCCTGACGCGCGCCGTCAAGTTGCAGGACAAAGCCGCGAAAGTCGGGTTCGATTGGCCCTCCTTAGCGCCCGTATTCGACAAGATGCGCGAAGAGCTGGCGGAGCTCGAGGAAATCGCCGCGCCCGCCGATCCCCGCGCCGCTTCGCCCGATCGCACACCCCAGCGCACGGCCAAGATCGAGGAGGAGTTCGGCGACCTCCTGTTCGTCATGGCCAACGTTGCGCGACACTTGAAGCTCGATCCCGAGGCCGCCTTGCGCGGGGCGAACCAGAAGTTCGCCCGTCGCTTCGCCCACATCGAGCACAGATTGGCGGAGCAAGGCCGCGGGCCGACCGACTCCTCCCTCGCCGAGATGGATGCCCTGTGGGACGAAGCCAAGGCGATCGAGAGAACGGAAAAATCCTGAGCGATCTGACTAGCGTTGGGCCACCGGCGTTCCGCGCGCTTCCCGTATGAAGCTCGCCACATGCTCACGCCGCACACCGAGCCCGAACACACGTGCGGGGATGCGCTGCAGAAATGGAAATCGCTGCATGAGGCGCAACGCCAGCGGCGGCGTCGGCTGCTCCCGGCGGGCAAGCGTCGGCTGGATGATGTTGTTCTGCATCGCCACCTGGATCCCCTGCGTGACGCGCGTCGGGAACATGCGCCGCTTCTGCACCGCCCGCAGGTCGGAGAGCCGCACATCGCGTCTCAAGAGCGGCTTGGCGAGGATGTTCGCCGCCGCCACCGCGTCCTGCACCGCGAGATTGACGCCCACCCCGCCGATTGGACTCATGGCGTGCGCCGCATCCCCGATACACAGGAGCCCTGGCTGATACCACTGCAGCAGCCGGTCGACGCGAACCGTCAGCAATTTCACATCGTCCCACGACGCAACCGCGTCCAGGCGCGCGCGCTCGAAGGGCGAGGCTGCCGCCACCGCATCGCGGAACGCGTCGAGCCCGCCGGCTTTGAGCGCCTCGAGCGATCCCTTCGGAATGACATACGCGCATTGCCAGTAGTCGCCGCGGAACAGCATCGCCAGGATGTAGCCGGCGCCGAACCGTCCCATGGTCTCGCCGGTATCGCCGGGCTGCACCGGCAGCCGGAACCAGAGCGCATCCATCGGCGCACCGAGATCCTCGATTTCGAGATCCGCGCGCTCCCGCAGCACCGAGTTGCGCCCGTCCGCCGCCACCACCAGATCGGCGCGGATTTCCCTGGGCCCGTCGGGTGACGTGGCCGTCACGCCCACGACCCGCCCGCCCTGTTCGATGAGGCCGGTTGCCTCGGTGCTCATGAGCAGCGTGAAGCCGGGATAGTGCGCAGCCTCGGACGCGATGAAGTTCAGGAAATCCCACTGCGGCATCATCGCGATATATTTCTCGCGCACCGGCAGATGCGACAGATCGGCGATCGTGACCGGCGTCGTGCCCACCATGCCGCCGAGCTTGTGCACCTTCTGGTGCGGCAGATTGAGGAACCTGTCGATCACGCCAAGCTCGACCATCACCTCGAGCGTCGATGGGTGCACCGTGTCGCCGCGAAAGTCGCGCAGAAAGTCGGCGTGCTTCTCGAGCACCACCACCGTGACGCCGGCGCGCGCCAGCAGGTACCCGAGCATCAGCCCCGCCGGGCCGCCGCCGACAACGCAGCACTGAGCCTTCGGAATGTCCGCCATTGCCCCCTCCGAACGTGCACTGGGGCTTTCGTATACTACGAGAGCGCGAGCCCTGCACGTTCGAGCTGGCGAATAAGGCGCATCTTTTTCTCCGAGGCGATGCGCACGCGCGTAACGATCGTTTCCTCGCCCTCGGGCTCCTGCGTCAGCACGTCGGCATTCTCGTGCAGCCAGGCAAGGATCCGCCCTTCATGCGCGGGAAGCCTGAGGACCAGGATTTCGTCCGCGACGCCGAGCCGCCCGTCGATGGCATCGAGCAGGCGCGGAATGCCCTCGCCGGTCGCCGCCGACGCCAGCACCGGTTGAGGCGTACGAAAGCGCGCTGCTGCTTCCGCCTCCTCCCGCGTGACCGGCGACAGGAGATCGACCTTGTTCCAGACTTCGAGAATGTGTCCGTCCGCGGCGGCCGTATCGACGCCGAGGTCGGCCAGAACGCCCGCCACGTCGGCCGCCTGCGCTTCCGTCTCCGCATGCGCGATATCCCGCACATGCAGGATGAGATCGGCTTCAATCACCTCTTCGAGCGTCGCCCGGAACGCAGCCACGAGTTGTGTCGGCAGGTCGGAGATGAACCCGACGGTGTCCGACAGGATGATGCGACGCCCCGATGGCAGCCGCACTTCGCGCATCGTCGGATCGAGCGTCGCGAACACTTGATCCATCGCCAGCACGCCCGCGCCCGCAACGCGATTGAAGAGCGTCGACTTGCCGGCGTTCGTGTAACCGACGATGGCGACGATCGGATACGGCACCTTGCGCCGCCCCTTGCGATGCAGATCGCGCGTGCGCACCACACCTTCGAGCTCGCGCTTGATGGCGATGATGCGCTCGTCGAGCATGCGACGGTCGAGCTCGATCTGCGCCTCGCCCGGACCGCCGAGAAAGCCGCGCCCGCCGCGCTGCCGCTCGAGATGGGTCCATGCGCGCACGAGCCGGCCCTTCTGATACGAAAGATGCGCGAGCTCGACCTGCAGCCGTCCTTCGCGTGTCTGCGCGCGCCGGCCGAAGATCTCCAGAATGAGTCCGGTGCGGTCGAGCACCTTGGCGTTCCACGCCACTTCGAGATTGCGCTGCTGCCCGGGCGTGATGGCGTGGTCGACGATCACGAGACCCACCTCGGACTCCGCGATGCGCGCCTTGATCTCCTCGACCTTGCCCGAGCCGAACAGCGTTGCAGGATTGGGCTGCGGTACGCGCACCAGCTGCGCGCCAACCACGTTGAGATCGATCGCCTCCGCAAGACCCTTGGCTTCGGCCAGCCGATCCTCGGGCGAATGCAACGAAAGGCCTCGTGCGTGCTCGCCGCCTGCGGGGCCACGGACCCGTGTGAGGACTGGAACGAGCACGAGCGTGCGCATGGCACGCGCCCGCTCTGCCTCCTGCTCATGAGAGACTTGCGATCTGGAGCCCTGTTGATCAGGGCCTTTCTTGACCGGCGTTTGTTCCGGCTTCGTGGTGCGGTCGATGGGACGTACTCACCCTTGCTGACCGTCGACCTCCGCTTCCATCAGATGGACCGGAGCGCCCGGCATGATGGTCGATATGGCGTGCTTATAGACCAACTGCGAATGTCCGTCGCGGCGCAAGAGCACGCAAAAATTATCGAACCACGTCACGATCCCCTGCAGCTTGACGCCGTTGACGAGGAAAATCGTGAGTGGAGTTTTGCTCTTGCGAACGTGATTGAGAAAAGTGTCCTGAAGGTTCTGAGCGCGATCTGCGGCCATCTTTCTTGCCTCTTTTTTTATAGCCTCTTCCTGGACTTTGATCTTGGTCGCTGGGTTAAAATCGACCCGTCACGAGCTTGCCGACAACTCATGACTCAGGAGCAGCTAACATATCTTGATTGCGGGACAATAGGCGCGAGTGCGCTGCGGGACAACACGTAGAATTGATGCCACGCGAGGTTAGAGAGAAGTTTCGGCAACTTGATGAAATATTGAGCGCAGGCGGAGCGTCAGCGCACCCGGACGCCCGTCGCCAATGGCGACTTTATTAATCGCCACGACTGGCATGACAGTCCCCGAAGCCGAGGTAATGAAGGCCTCGCGCGCCCGCTCCGCCTCGTCGACACGGAAGGGGCGTTCCTCGATGGGGATATTTTCCCGACTCAAGAGATCCAGAAGAGTTCTGCGTGTCACGCCGGGCAGAATTGCGTTTCCCGTCGGTCTTGTGACGAGCGTTCCGGAGGGATCGACGATCCACGCATTGCTCGACGCTCCCTCCGTAACGAAACCTTGGGGATCGACCAGCCAGGCCTCCTGCGCCCCCTCCTCGGCTGCGGCTTCCTTGGCCAGCACCGCCGGGAGCAGCATGACGGTTTTTATGTCGCAGCGGCCCCAGCGGACATCCGGCATCGTCGTGACCGCAATGCCCTGAGCCGCGCGCGCCTCGCGTTTGGCGTCGTCGACCCGGCGCGCCAGGCAGACCAGCGTCGGTGTGACATCGCCCTCGGGAAAAGGAAAGTCGCGGGGCGCCGCGCCGCGCGTCACCTGCAGGTAGAGGAGCCCGGTCGTAATGCGGTTGCGCTTGACCACCTCACGCATCACGAGACCCAGCGCCGCGCGCGACATCGGCATGACAATCCGAAGCTCGCCGAGCGACCGTTCGAGCCGCTCCATATGCCGCGTTTCGTCGATGAGACGCCCGCCCTTGACCTCGCAGACCTCGTAGATGGAGTCCGCGAACTGGAATCCGCGGTCCTCCACATGCACGCCGGCCTCGGCGTAGGGCAGGTAGCGGCCATTGACGTAGACAACGCGCGCCATCCCATTCCCCGATTGCCGATTGCCGATTGCCGATTGGCGATTACGCCTCAGCCGACCTTCTCGCCGAGCCGCTGATCGGAGGAGACGCCGAGCGCCCTGAGTTTCCGATGCAGCGCCGAGCGTTCCATGCCGACGAACTCCGCCGTGCGCGAGATGTTGCCGCCGAAGCGGTTGATCTGGGCGAGCAGATACTCGCGCT
>NZ_CADEFI010000067.1 GCF_902826555.1 uncultured Hyphomicrobium sp. | reverse complement strand
GAGCCCAGATCGTCACCGGTGGCAAGCCCGCTTCCGTCTCACGCGGCTATCACTACGAACCGACCGTCATCACCAACTGCCGCGCCGACATGGAGATCATGCGCAAGGAGATCTTCGGCCCGGTGTTACCGATCCAGATTGTCGACAGCGCGGAGGAGGCAATCGCACTCTCGAACAACTCCGACTACGGGCTCACGTCATCGATCTTCACCAACGACTTGAACACGGCCATGCGCGCCAGCCGCGACCTTCGATTCGGCGAAACCTACATCAACCGCGAGAACTTCGAGGCCATGCAGGGCTTCCATGCCGGCCGGCGCAAGTCGGGCATTGGCGGCACCGACGGCAAGCACGGCCTCTACGAATTCACGGAAACGCAGGCCGTCTATCTCCAGCACGGCTGATCGATTGCTCGACCCACCTTGCCTCTCCGGTCCGCGCCGGAGAGGTCCTTTTTTACGTGGGCTGTCTTCGCTTCCTCAGGCCGTGGACCTCGGCCTCGATCATCCACCCGTCTCGTTGGGCTGACACTTGCCGTAGGGATTGCGGTACATGCCAGCCGGACAAGCCTTGTTTTTGTTCTTCGCGGCGCGATCGCGCTCCTGCTTCTTCCTCGGCACGCATTTGCCGTTGAGATAAAGCATGCCGATATCGACGCAAGCAGCTTTGGCACGCCCCTCGATGGTTGCTTTCGACGGCTTGCTCGCCTTGCGGGGCACGCACTCGGAGCCGTTGTAGTCCTTCCCGGCATCTTTGCAGGTCTGCTCCGGGGTCGGCCCGTGATCGCCCGGCGTCTCGCCACGCACCGGCGTGAACGTGCAGAGCTTGAACAGGTCCGGGCGCTCAGATCCCGTCGAACAGAGGATGCCACCCCACATGTAACCGTTCTTCTGCCCATCCCCGAACGCGATCTTGAACCACGGGAAATCGTTCGGCGTCACAGGCACGCCCGGCGCCATCAGCACGACCTCTTCGCCCTCGGCAAGAGAGGCGACCTTCTCGTAGGTCTGACCCGGCCCCGAGCGGACGACCCCACCCCAAGTGCCCGCGGTCATCGGATAGTCGAAGCCCTGCGTCGCGGTCTGGGGAGGTGCCGCAGGCGTGTCCGCCATCCTTTTGAGATAAGCCCGCGCAAGATCGGCGTGGAACCCTTTCGGATAGTTGGTGAGAAACGCCTCCCAAGCCTCAACGGTACCGAGCTCTTTGGCAGCGGCGAAAGCATCCTTTTCGGCGTCGTTTGGCGCTTGGGCGAACGCAAGCCCATGGCACCGGAATGTGTCATCGCAGAACGATGGCGGTGGCAAGACCAACGCTGCTGAAGCCGCGCAAACCAACGCGAGAGCTTTCCCTATCGGCCTCATGACATCCCGCTTTCGGCTTGCTGAATTGTAGGTCTCGCGATCGTCGTAATACGATTATACTCACACATCGCACATTCACACATCTGATGAATAGAGGAAAAACCGGACCACGCCCCGTGCCCCCGCTGGGCGCTACCAGCGGTCGATGTCCGGCGCTTGGCAAGCGCGGCAACGGGTGAGACCCCTCACGCGACGAGGTTGCGGGCCTTGGCCTCGGCCATGAGCTCGGCGAGAATGCCAACCGCCAGCGTTGCCTTGGACTTGGCGCCTTGAATGGAGCCGACGGGCGCCCGCAAGCGGGACAGCTCCGCGCCGTCGATCCCAAGCGCAGCCAGAGCCTCCACGCGTTGCCTGTGGACGCCGCGGTTGCCGAGAACACCGATATAGAAGCAGTCACGCTGCAACAGCCGGGCGATGATCTCGGGCTCGACGTCGTGCTCGTGAAACACCAGAACCACCGCGGAGCTGGAATCGAGGCGATCGATGGCACTGTCGCTCAAACGAGGCTGCGCGCAGGCTTCGAGCCCGGCCTCGCTGATGTTCGCAAGCGTCGCCGCGTCGGAGGACCAGATCTCGATCTCGAGGCCGACCGCCTTGGCCAGTAGGGCCAGGGCAGACAATGCCGGACCGCTGCCGAGCAGCAGGAGACGAACGCTGGGCACGAACACGCGTGAAAACACGTCGCCCTCGCGCGCGCTGACCCGTCTTTTGTCGTCGCGCGCCAGTGCAACAACCTGGCTCTCACCGCCCGTAAGCGGTGTCCTGAGCACGAAGCTTTTGCGAGCCGCAGCATAAACAGCCATCGTGCTCAACGGCTCGGAGCCCAACGTGCAATCGAAATAGATATCGAGCCCGCTGCCACACGGCAGCTTGATGTCGATGTACCGCGAGCCCCGCCCGTATCGCACGAGACGATTTTTGCCGGAGCGGATGACATCCTGCGCCTCGAGTACGATCGCCTGCTCAAGGCACCCGCCGGAGAGATAGCCGAAGGAACGTCCGTCCTCCGCGACCGCCATCTGCGCGCCAAGCGCGCGCGGCGCCGCACCCTCGATGCCCACCAGCGTCACCAAAGCCGTGCGCAGTCCCTCACGATGCCACGTCACAAGCGCGGGAAGTACATCCTCATCAGTGAGCAGCCCGGAACGGGGGGCTGCAACCGGCAAATCACGAACAGGCACACTCATGATACGGACGCACGACCCAATGAGCGAACTAACATGGCCGATTGAGATTTTGCTTCTTGATCCAGCGATACAGCGTCTGCCGGCTGACCCGCAGCTCGATCGCCGCGTCGGAGATGCACCAGCGGTTGCGTTCCAGCACTTCGATCAAATCCGGATTGGACGGAACATCGTCGCCCGCCAGGTCGCCTGCGGCGTCCGCGCCATCCGGTTCAAGCCACCCCGGCAAACGGCTCTCCGTAATCTCCTCGTCGCCCGAGCACGCCAGCGCATAGCGCAGCGCCAGACGCAATTCGCGCATGTTGCCGGGCCACCGATGTGCAAGAAGATTAGCGAATGCGGACGGCGAGACGCGCGGCGTCTCACAAAGACCCATATGAGCAGCTTCGATATCCAATGCCCGAAGGATGACGTCCGCCTTGTCGGCACGCGCCCTGAGCGACGGAAGCTCGAGCCGGATGCCGGCAATCCGATAGTAAAGATCCTGTCTGAACCTGCCTTCCGACACCATTTTCAACAGATCCTGGTGGCTCGCACAGATCAGATTGAAATCGACCTTGATCGGCTTCGCAGAGCCGAGCGGCACGACTTCGCCCTGAGCAAGCACACGAAGAAGTCGCGTCTGCAGCGCAAGCGGCATATCGCCGATCTCGTCGAGAAACAGCGTTCCGCCGTTGGCCTCCGCGATGCGTCCGCGACGCCCCTCGCGACGCGCACCCGTGAAGGTCCCCGTCTCATAGCCGAACAGCTCGCTTTCGATCAGGCTTTCGGGAATGGAGGAGCAATCAATGACGACAAACGGTTTCGTTGCGCGCGCACCAACCTCGTGGATGCTGCGGGCGAACTCTTCCTTGCCGGTCCCGGTCTCGCCTTGAAGGAGAACTGGCAGTCTCTTGTCCACGAGCTTGCGGATCGTGCGCACATGCTCGCCCATCACCGGATCGTTGCCGGCCAAAGCATCGAGATCCAGGTTGCAGTTACGCGCGATCGCCAACGGTTTGCTGGCGCGCTGCGTGGCGGCCGGTGACCTGGCGACCCGCGGCCCTTTTGCGCCGCTCGGCACCGTAAGACTTGCAAAACACGGACGGTGCCTATCCTTCAGGAGAGCGATGCCGATACGCTCGCTCGACTCCTCATTGCCGCGTCCCACGTCCTGCCAATTGATCTCCATGACATCGGAAAGCGGGCTGCCGATGATGGCCTCGCGGTTGGCAACGCGCAGATCGCCGCTGCTGCCCCCGAGAACCTCGACGGCGCAGCCGTTGTCGTCCAGCGCCAGCATCATCCCGTTGCCGTCCTGCGCCCCGGCGAGCCCCGCTTCGATCCTCAGAATGGTGCGGCCGCGATTGCGCTCCAGGAAGTACCGGCGTTCGATCCGGCGCGCTGTTGCGCAAACCATGTCGAGCACCAGCGGTTGGATTTCCGGTGATAGGTTTGCCACCGACGAGGCGTCGAGCGCCGCGATAACACGCCCGGTGGAATCGAAGATGGGCGCCGCCGTGCAGGTAAGATTGGAATACGTCATGAAGAAATGGTGCGAACGGTGGATGGTAACGGGGCAACTGCTGGCAATCGACGTTCCGATACCGTTCGTGCCCGCTTGATCCTCGCGCCAATCGGCGCCCGCGCACACGCCCACGCGGCGCAAAGCCTGATCTGGCGGCGCCGAGCTCAGCACATCGAGCGCAATGCCGTTGGAGTCGGAAAGCATGATGACGTAGTTGGACGGCGCCACCCGCCCCATGAGCTGCTCGATCTCGGGCTTGGCGACGTAGATGAGCATGTCGAGCGGATCGGCAGCGCTCTTGAACTCATTGGTGGTAACGATTTCCGGCCCCTTGTAGCGCGACCGGTCGAGCTTGTACTCGCTGATGCAGCGCTTCCAGGAAGATGAAACGACGTTCGGAACGTCGTCATGGCCACGCGTCGCGCCATCGTCGTCGCGCGTGATCTCGTCGATCATCCGCTTCGTATGGGCGTACTCGGGAGATCGGCCCGTCACCGTCTTTCCCTTGCCAAGCACGTTCATATCGCCCTCCCAACAGGCATCACTGCATTCACCTGGGCGCGTTGTTATTCTTCTTACCTCGCCAGATAGTCGTTTCTCTCGACGCGCAGCAGAGAGGCCTTCAGTCTCATGCTGTCGCGAAGGATGTCCTCCACGCTATTGAAGGTGAAGCGCACATGATCGGACGCGGCAGCTTCCGCCGCCTTGGGGTTGCCGGCCAGAATCGCGTCCGCAATCGCCACATGCTGTGCCAAGAGCTTCGCGCGAACCGAGGCCCGCTCATAGAGCTGCTGGCGGCTGTAAAAGATATTGGTACGCAACAGCTCGGCGAGCCCTCTCATGATATGGATCACGACCGCATTGTGACCTGCGTCGTAGATCGCCAGATGCAGATCGACGTCGGCCTGCGATTCCTGCGTCGGATCCTCGATCTCGTGCGCCTTCTTCATGCGTTCGATGCACGACCTGATCGTTTCTTTGTCGATATCGGACGCCCTCAAGGCGGCATAGCGCGCGGCCTGAGCATCGACCCCTTGCCGAAACTCGAAATAGTCGGCCGTCACCTGCGGATTGTTCTCGAGCAGCGATGCCAGCGGCTTGAGCAGCGGCGACAGGAACTGCGCCACGTGCGTACCGCCCCGCGTCGTGATCAGCAGTCCACGCGCCGCGAGCATATCGATCGCCTCGCGCAGGGAAGGCCGCGACACGTCGAGCTTTTCGGCAAGCTCGCGCTCCGGCGTCAGTCGCTCCCCCGGGCGCAGCACGCCCTGCAGGATGAGCTTCTCGATGTGATCCGCAATTGCCTCCGAGACACGCTGCGGCTTGATGCGTTCGGTCATTGTTCCATCCAATCGGCCTCTTGAGAGACGCGGAACGAACCAGAGATCCAACAGGAGTAATAGATAATCCAAATCTGTCAATTGGAACTATCTATTCCCCTTTTAGGTATTCTGGTCTAATAAATTGACCAACAAGGCGGGCGGTAAGATGACATGTCATCGATCAGACCTGCCGTCATAGGGTGGAAAAATCGTGTGGTCTCAAGTCTATGATCCCTTCGGGGACATGCTGCTGTCTGCCGGCGTGGCAGCGATTCCGGTGGTCGTTCTTTTAGGCGCAATCGCGTTTTTTGAGGTGAGAGCACATTATGCGGCGCTTCTGGGGCTCGCCGCAGCACTGTGCGTTGCGATCTTCGCTTTCGGCATGCCGCCTGGCATGGCCGGCCTCGCCGCGGCGTACGGCGCCGCTTTTGGATTGCTCCCGATCGGCTGGATCATCCTCAACGTCATCTTCCTCTATCAGTTGACGTCCGAAAATGGTGATTTCGCCGTCGTACAGCGCAGCATCAGCGGCATCAGCAGCGACCGCCGCATGCAGGTGCTCTTCATTGCCTTCTCGCTCGGCGCCTTCTTCGAGGGAGCGGCAGGCTTCGGCACCCCCGTCGCCGTGACGGCGGCCATGCTCATGGGTCTGGGTTTTGCGCCGCTCGCCGCCTCGGGTTTGTCGCTCATCGCCAATACGGCACCCGTTGCCTTTGGCGCGCTCGGCTCCCCGGTCATCGCGCTGGCTGCCGTGACGGGCCTCGATCTTCACGAGCTCTCCGGCATGATCGGCCGGCAGCTGCCGTTGTTTTCGATCATCGTCCCCTTCTGGGTGATCTGGGCGTACGTCGGCTTTCGCCGCATGCTTGAGGTATGGCCGCCGATCGCCGTCGCAGGCGTGTCATTCGCCATTCCCCAGTACCTGGTGTCGAACTATCACGGGCCGTGGCTCGTCGACATCATCGCTGCCGTCGTCTCGATGGCATCTCTCGCCCTCTTCCTCAAAGTCTGGAAACCTGCGCACGAAATGGCGGACCACGACGGCGGCCCGGTGACGCCCGCGGCCCCGGAAACGCGCGCCGACGCCGACACCATACCGCGCGCCACCCTGTTGCGGGCATGGACGCCATGGCTGCTCCTGAGCGTATGCGTGTTCCTCTGGGGCACACCGCAGGTCAAAGCGTTCCTGGACAGCCTATGGGTCTACAAACATCCCGTCGCCGGTCTCGATGGCCTGGTGCAGAAGGTGCCGCCAGTCGTCGCGACGCCTCACGCCGAAACGGCCATCTATAGCCTGAACCTGCTTTCGGCGACCGGCACTGGCATCCTGATCGCCGCTCTTCTCTCGGGTCTGGTCCTGGGCCGCACGCCATGGCAGCTGCTGCGCACATACGGGCGCACGCTCTATCTCGTTCGCTATTCTCTGATCACGATCGCCGGTATGCTCGCGATCGGCTTTGTCACCCGCTACTCGGGCACCGACGCCACGCTGGGCCTCCTCCTCGCCAACACCGGCTGGCTTTACCCCTTCTTTGGGACCCTGATCGGCTGGCTCGGCGTGGCGCTGACGGGATCCGACACCGCGTCCAACGTCCTCTTTGGCGGTCTGCAGCGTGTAAGTGCCGAGCAACTCGGCATCAATCCCGTGCTCATGGCCGCCGCCAACAGCTCCGGCGGCGTAATGGGCAAAATGATCGACGCCCAAAGCATCGTCGTCGCTTCCACGGCCACCAAATGGTACGGACACGAGGGAACGATCCTGCGCTTTGTCTTCTTCCACAGCGTAGCCCTGGCCGTTCTTGTCGGCCTGCTCGTATCCGCGCAAGCCTACCTCTGGCCCTTCACTTTGCTCGCACCGTAACCCACGCTGACAACTCGTCTCGATGACCCAAATCGACGTCACAACATCCAGGACCGACAGGCCGCGCATCGGTCTCTTCGTCACCTGCCTGGTCGATCTCTTCCGCCCGAGCATCGGCTTTGCGGCCGTCAAGCTTCTGGAGGATGCGGGCTGTTTCGTCGAGGTACCGGCACAGCAGGTCTGCTGTGGACAACCGGCCTACAACAGCGGCGACGCCGCTTCGGCACGGAACATCGCCAAGCAAGTCATCGAGGCATTTTCTGGATACGACTACGTCGTCGGCCCTTCCGGATCGTGCGTGGCCACGATCCGGAAGGAGTATCCGGTGATGTTCAAGGACGATGCGCATTGGAACGAGCGCGCATGCGATCTCGCGGAGCGCAGCCACGAGCTGATGTCATTTCTGACCGACGTCCGCGGCGTCGCGCTGGAGAGCGTCACGTTTCGAGCCGCTGCCACCTACCACGACAGTTGCTCCGGCCTTCGCAGCCTCGGCATCAAGGATCAGCCGCGCCAGCTTCTATCCGCAGTCGACGGCCTCACTCTGACCGAGATGCAGGACGCCGAGACGTGCTGCGGTTTCGGCGGCACCTTCTGCGTCAAATACCCCGACATCTCCGTGAAGATGGTTTCCGACAAGATCGGTAACATCGAGATGACCGGCGCCGATACGCTGCTTGGCGGCGACCTCGGTTGTCTCCTCAACATCGCCGGACGGCTGCGGCGCCTCGGAAAATCGGTCCGTGTTTTCCATGCTGCGGAGGTGCTCGCCGGAATGGCGGATCAGGCCGGCATCGGTGATCCGGAGAAGGGCTGATGCAGATCAAGGACGGGAATTTCAGCACACGCGCCTCGGAGGCGCTCGCCGACGCAAGCCTCCAGAAATCGGTTTCGAACCTCAAGCGCGGCTTCGTTGCCGCCCGCGCGCGCGCGGTCGCCGCATTGCCGGAATACGAGGCCATGCGCGAGGCCGGCGCCGCAATAAAGGATCACACCCTCGACAACCTCGATTTCTACCTAGAGCGCTACGAGAGAGAGGTTGTGCGGCAGGGTGGACACGTCCACTGGGCCGCGGACGCAGACGAGGCGTGCCGGATCGTGCGCCAGATCTGCACGCGCGCCGGCGCCAAGAGCGTCGTCAAAGGCAAATCGATGGTGTCCGAGGAGATCGGGCTGAACGAGGCGCTCGAAGCCGACGGTCTCGAGGTCGTGGAATCGGATGCGGGCGAATACATCGTCCAGCTCGCCAAGGAAGCGCCGAGCCACATCGTCATGCCCACCGTCCACAAGACGACGGACGACATCGCCGACCTATTCTATAAGCACCATCGGGCCCACGGCTTCGACGAGCGCGAAACAGATCCGGCAGAGTTGATCGGGCAGGTGCGAAGCATCTTGCGCGACAAATACTTCGCCGCCGACATTGGCATCACGGGCGCGAACTTCCTCGTCGCCGAGACCGGATCCAACATCATCGTCACCAATGAGGGCAACGGCGATCTCACCTCGACGCTGGCCCGCGTGCATATCGTGACGGCCGGAATCGAGAAGGTTGTACCGACGCTGAACGACGCGGCGGTTCTCCTGCGTCTGTTGGCGCGTAGCGCCCTCGGCATGGAGATCACGAGCTACACGACGCTGTCGACCGGACCGCGCCGGCCCGGAGACGCCGACGGACCCGATGAGTACCACGTCGTGCTCATCGACAATGGACGAACGAAGATGCTGGCCGGAACGTTCCGGCCGATGCTGCGCTGCATCCGCTGCGGCGCCTGCATGAACCACTGCCCTGTCTACATGTCGGTCGGCGGACATGCCTATGGCTGGGTGTATCCAGGCCCCATGGGCGCCGTGCTGACACCAATGATCGCCGGCCACGAGAAGGCAAGCGAGCTGCCCCACGCCTGCACGCTCAACGGACGCTGTCAGCAGGTGTGTCCGGTCAAAATCCCCCTGCCCGATCTCTTGCGGCGCTTGCGGCACGATCAATGGGAAGCCGGTTTCATCAAGAGCAAGGTTCGCTGGGGTATCGGTCTGTGGGCCTGGCTCGCGACCCATCCCGCGCTCTACCGTGTCTCAACACGCATCGGCGTTGCAGTTCTGAGGCTGTTCGGAAAGTCCAGCGGACGCCTCACGCGGCTTCCGTTCGCAGGGGGATGGACAGCGGGACGTGACATGCCGGCGCCGCAAGGGACGACGTTCCACGCGGCGTGGGCCAAAAGGAACCCACAACGGTGAGCGAAAGTCGACGCGACGATATGTTGGCGCGGATCAGGGAAGCAGTCGGCGGCAACCGACGCTCCGAAGAGGATCTGGCGCAGCTCGAGAAGCGTCTGACGCAGCCGTCCGCCGCCCCGCGTCCCCGCGTCAGCGATGATCGGCTGGGGCAGTTCATCGCCAAGGCGGAAGCCAATCTCATAACCGTCGAACGCATTGCGTCGCTGCAAATGCTGGTGCCTGCGGTCCGCGCCCTTCTTTCGCAAACGTCCGCGCCCCCCGACATCAGCGTCGCGCCTGCGCTGGAGCATCTGGGATGGCCAGCCGATTGGCACGTCAACATCGGCGCCGGTCGGCGGAAAGAGCCGATGAGCGTCACGATGGCCGTCGCTGGCATAGCGGAAACGGGCAGCATCGTCATGCGGTCCGATCCCACATCCCCAACGACGTTGAATTTCCTCCCCGATGTCCACGTCATCGTCTTGAGAGCGTCGGACGTTGTCGATTACCCGGAGGACGCCTGGGCCCGCGTACGGGCCGGCGCTCCCGGCTGGCCGCGCACCGTCAACATCATCTCCGGCCCCTCGCGTACGGCAGATGTCGGCGGCATCATCGTTCGCCCCGCCCACGGTCCGAAAAGCGTCCACCTCCTCCTCTGCCACGATTGAAGCGCAGCAAAGAAAAAAGGGGGCGATCGTGATCGCCCCCAAGGTCCACTGCGGGAGAAGAGTGACGTCGCGCTGAGACGTCAGAAGAATATGGCCCCACCAAGCGCATAAAGGTGCAGATCCTCGAAGTCCTCGGTTCCGGAGACGCCGTTAGCGGTGAAGTCGAGG
>NZ_CADEFI010000066.1:6484-10556 GCF_902826555.1 uncultured Hyphomicrobium sp. | reverse complement strand
GGCCCCAAGATCCCGGGTGGTCCTCCGGGCTCGGCCGACGCCGACGGCGACCGCTTCATCGAGATCTGGAATCTCGTCTTCATGCAGTTCGAGCAGCTCCCCTCCGGCGAGCGCATCGACCTGCCGAAGGCCTCGGTCGACACCGGCATGGGCCTCGAGCGTATCGCCGCCGTGCTGCAGGGCACGCATGACAACTACGAGATCGATCTGTTCCGCAACCTGATCGCCGCCATCCGCGACGAGAGCCGAAAGCTCGGCGCCTCCGACAACCCCGACGGCGTGGACGTGAAGCCCGCCCGCCGCGTCATCGCCGATCACCTCCGCGCCACGAGCTTCCTTATCGCCGACGGCGTGCTGCCGTCGAACGAGGGGCGCGGCTACGTGCTCCGCCGCATCATGCGCCGCGCCATGCGCTATGCGCACCAGCTCGGCTGCAGCGACCCGCTCATGTACCGCCTCGTCCCCGCGCTCGTGCGCGAGATGGGCGCGGCCTATCCCGAGCTCGGCCGTGCGGAAGCCCTCATCGCCGAGACGCTGAAGCTCGAGGAGACGAAGTTCAAGAAGACCCTCGGCAACGGCCTGAAGCTGCTCGGCGAAGCTTCCGCCAGCCTCAAGCAGGGGGCCACCTTCCCGGGCGACGTCGCCTTCAAGCTGTACGACACCTTCGGTTTCCCGCTCGATCTCACCGAGGACGCGCTGCGCGCCCGCGGCATCGCCGTCGATACCAAGGCCTTCGACGCCGCCATGGCCAAGCAGAAGGAGGAAGCGCGCCGCGCCTGGAAGGGCTCGGGCGAGGCGGCCACCGAGGAGATTTGGTTCGAGCTCAAGGAGGAAACCGGCGCCAGCGAGTTCCTCGGCTATGACACCGAGAACGCCGAGGGCGAGATCCGTGCGCTCGTACGCGACGGCAAGCCCGTGAAATCGCTCAAGGCCGGCGACGAGGGCGTCCTTGTCCTCAACCAGACGCCGTTCTACGGCGAGAGCGGCGGCCAGGTCGGCGACACGGGGCTGATCAAGGGCGCCAAGGGCGCGCTGTTCCGCGTCACCGACACGCAGAAGAAGCTCGGCGATCTGTTCGTGCACGTCGGCAAGGTGGAGAAGGGCAGCTTCAAGGTCGACGACGCCGTCGAGCTGGAAGTCGATCACGCACGCCGCACGGCGACGCGCGCCAATCACTCGGCAACGCATCTTCTCCACGAGGCGCTGCGCCAGGTGCTCGGCCTGCACGTCGCCCAGAAGGGTTCGCTCGTCTCGCCGGACCGCCTGCGCTTCGACTTCGTGCACACGAAGCCGATGAGCCCCGAAGAGATCGCTGCCGTCGAGAAGCTTGCCAACGAGATCGTGCTGGAGAACAGCCCCGTCGAAACGCGCCTGATGGCGGTGGAAGACGCGAAGGCCTCCGGTGCCATGGCGCTCTTCGGCGAGAAGTACGGCGACGAGGTGCGCGTCGTCGCCATGGGCCACGTTGCACCTGGATCGAATAAGGCTTGGTCGGTGGAGCTGTGCGGCGGCACGCACGCCCGCCGCACCGGTGACATCGGCCTCGTCAAGGTCGTGGCCGAAAGCGCGAGCTCCGCCGGCGTGCGCCGTATCGAGGCGCTGACCGGCGACGGGGCCCGCGCCTATCTCGCCGACGCCGACGCGCGCCTCAAGGAAGCGGCCGCCGTACTGAAGACGCGCCCCGAGGATCTGGTCGAGCGCCTGAAGGCGCTGGTCGATGAAAGAAAGACGCTCGAGCGCCAGCTCGCCGATGCCAAGCGCCAGATTGCGCTCGGCGGCGGGGCAGGGTCCGGCAATGGAGCCGCGGCTCAGGCCGATGCCGTGCGCACCATCGGCAGCGTCAAGCTGCTGGCCCGCTCGGTGCAGGGCTTGAACCCCAAGGACCTGCGCGGGCTTGTCGATGACGGCAAGAAGCAGGTCGGCTCCGGCGTCGTCGCCATCGTCGGCGTCACGGAGGACGGCAAGGCCGGGCTCGCCGTCGGTGTCACCGAGGACCTCGTCAAGACCTGGAGCGCCGTCGATCTGGTGAAGGTCGGCGCGGAAGCGCTCGGCGGCAAGGGCGGCGGCGGACGGCCCGACATGGCCCAGGCTGGCGGCCCGGACGGGGCCAAGGCTCCGGACGCGCTCGCCGCCATCGAAGCCCGCCTCGGCGCCGGCGCGTAGTCCTCTCCACACCCCAAGCAGGAGAAGCAACGTCGAGCGCCGAATGGAGCCCCGTTCCCTCTCCTGCGCATGAAGCATGGAGCCGCAAGGAAGCGGAGACGCCAAGGCGCCCGCCCCCTCACCCTCTCCCCTCGGGGAGAGGGTGAGGGGGCGGGCGCGGATGAAGGGGCGCTCAACTGTTTCCGCCTCACGGCTTCAGCGCCACGGCGAGCTTGAAGAGTCCCCACGAGAGCGGTCGTCGCGCATGCCGCCAGAAGCAGGCGATGAGCGGCTTCGACAGGATGTCCCAGAACATCAGCATCCCCACCGTCGTGGCGATGTCGCGCCACGTCAGCTCCGGCATGGCCAGCACGAGATCCAACAGCGTCGGATCGAGCACGAGATCGAACAGCAGCTCGGTGGATTGCGAAGCCATGACACCCTCCCTCTTGGATCGCGGGGAGGAGCTTGGGAACATCCTTAAGATGGGCCAGCGCGAAGGGGAAAAGTATGAGCAACCCGAGCGCTTTGAATGACAGCGGCAAGAGCGCGTCTCAAGCGCTGCCGCCCGTGCGCGAATGCATCGAATTCAAACGAATGACGCCTCGGAGCAGCAAAAGAAAACATAATAGAAACAGCATATTAATTATGATAACTTCGAGTAGAATATAAAGAATAGAGCGGACGCAACGCAGCGCGCTTGCGACGCTTCGCATGAAATGCAATAGAAAGAAATATACGCATTCGCGCCCGACGCACCGCGAATGCAATGCCATTCGATTTCATTCGTCCGGGGTAGAGCCGATGCCGGCCGACGGGACCACAGGCGCACCTGCAGACGACCGCGTGCAGCGGATTTTCTCGGCCTTCGCGCGCGAGGTGTTCAACCCCATGGTGGCGCTCAACGGCGTTGCGCCGAGTGAGCGGCGCCTGCTGCTGGACGAGATCCGCCGCCGCCTCGATGTGGTCGAGCAGGTGATCGACACGGCCGAAGCCGCGACCTTCTCGGGCACGGGATACGGCATGGCCGCGGGCGTGCCGCTCTCGGTCGAGCCGTCCGCCGCCGAGACCGATGCCGACGGCGCCGCCATCGACGAGATCGGCCGCAACCAAAGAAGCCGTGTGCGCGAGCTGGTGGTGCTCGAGATCCTGGCCCAGGAAGCGAAGGCCTATTCCCTTCAGCAGATCATGAGCGGGCTGACGCAGCGCGGCTTCAAGGAGGACACCTCCTCGGCCGTCGTCTCCCAGCTTCACCGGCTCAAGAAGCAGGACCTGATCCGTCAGCCGGCGGCCAGCACCGGCATGTACGAGATCACCAATGCGGGCCTCGGCCATGCCCGCACGCTGCGCTCGAGCTTCGGGCCCTACCTGCCGCTCTGAACGAGCCCCGACCGGACGCAGATCGGCAATGCAACCCATGCATGGCAGAAAGAATAATAAGAACAAAGATTTGCGCTATTCCGGTCGGTCCCGGGAACCGGCGCGGCAAGTCGTCCGTTGACGGGGCGCAGGCGGGTCCTTATTTCCCCGCCGAACCTCGCCGGGCTAGGTAATTTCCCGGTGTCCCCTAGGGGATGGCGACTCTGCTAAATTGGCCATCTGTTGGGGGAAACTGATAGCGAAAATCATGAGCACCGCATCGCGCGCCAGCGCGCGCCTCGAACGTTTCGCCGAAGCAGTCCGCTGCGGCATCCTTCGTCTGATCCACGGCAAGGGCTGGGCCTGCGCCGACTACCAGCGCCGTCACACCCCGCTCGCCGGCCCGCGCCCCGGCGCCCGCCTCGACTAGGGCCATCGCTCACTGCTTCGCTGCAACGAGCGGCGCAATCGCTTGAATGCGGTTGGTCCAGATGCCGCCGTCGTAGCTGTCGGGAAGCTGCCCAACATCGAAAGCCGTATCGACGCCTGTCGAGAAGTCTCCGCCCGTGTA
>NZ_CADEFI010000066.1:0-6384 GCF_902826555.1 uncultured Hyphomicrobium sp. | reverse complement strand
GCTGCCCAACATCGAAAGCCGTATCGACGCCTGTCGAGAAGTCTCCGCCCGTGTAGGGCCCGAGCAGATAGACATCCGACCCCGCATCGCGCATGCGCGCAAGGAACCGGTTGGGCCAGCCCCATAGCACCCACGCATAGTTCGACGGCGCCAGCACGATGGTGTTGCGGCAGGCCGCGGGAACGAAACTGCTCCATCCGATCCCGATGTAGCGGACGAGGCAGCGCATGAGGTTGCCGCGCGCCAGCACGCGCATATCGGGCAGCGCCTCGCGCACGGCATCAAGTGGCGTGTCGTGACCGTAGACGGCGAGGCGCGCCCGCGCCTCTGCCGGGAGCTGTGAAAGCCGCGCCGCGAGCTTGCGCCCTTCCTCGGCGTCACGGCTCTTGACGTGGATGAGGAGCCGCTTGTGCGGAAATGCCGCCAGCACCTCGTCGAGCGACGGCATCAAACCCACGCCTTTGCCGCGGAACGGATACGTCAGCCCGCTGTCGGCGGTGTAGCCGTAGCCGATGTCGAGTGCCTTGAGCTCAGCCAGCGTCTTTTCGCGCGTCACGCCGCGGCCGTTCGTGCGGCAGTCGACGGTCCAGTCGTGGAACACGGCGAAATGCCCGTCCGTCGTCGGGTGCACGTCGAGTTCGACGATGTCGGCGCCGGCCGCGAACGCCGCCTGCATCGACGGGATCGTGTTCTCCAGGAGCTCATGCTCGGGCGGGCGGATGCGCGTCGCAGTGCAGGTATCGTTCTCGATTCCGTCCGGCGGGAAGGTCTGCGCGACCCCGCGATGCGCGAGTAGTGTCGGCTTGCCTGTCATCGCCGGCGCGAAAAGCTTCGTGTTGAGCACGAACGCCACAAGGGCGAACATGCCCATGAGGCCGAGCAAGGCACGCAGGATCCGCAAATTCAGGTCTCCGGCTGGCGGCCTTCCGGCGGCTAGCGGGGCAGCACCCGGTCGCCGTAGAAGATCGCGATCAAGACGGAGATCACGGAAAACACGAATCCGGCGATCGAAAGGCCGAAGCTCCACCAGAACGTGTTGAGCCGAAGCCGCATGTACTCTGAGCGCAGCGCCTCCGTTTCCGGATTGCGCGCCCGCCCGCCGCCGCCGACGGCAAGCGGCTCCTCCCTTAGATAGGCGAGCCAGCCGCCGGAGAGCGCCCAGTAGCGCCCCGCGTTGGTGAGCACGATCGACGTGCGCCCCTCGTCGTCGAACTTGGCGAGTCGCGTCTTGACGATCAGGTCCGCGCCGAGCTTGAGCAGGGCGAGCCGCTCCTTCTCGTCGTCGATGCCCACGACCGGCTGGTCGAAGATCGAGAGCGGCGCGCGCGCGAAGGCCGCATCCAGAAGCTGCGCCGCGACGAGATCGGGCGGTGCGGCGGGCATGGATGTTGTCGATGCAGGCGTGCCCGTCTCCGCCATCGCTTACGCCTTCGCCATCGCCGCCTTGAGATTGGCGTCGATCTTGTCGAGGAAGCCCGTCGTTGTGAGCCACTTCTGATCCGGGCCGACGAGAAGGGCGAGATCCTTGGTCATGAAGCCCGATTCCACCGTATCGACGCATACCTTCTCCAGCGTCGATGAGAACTTGGCGAGCTCCGCATTGTTGTCGAGCTTGGCCCGATGCGCGAGCCCCCGCGTCCACGCGAAGATCGAGGCGATGGAGTTTGTCGAGGTGTCCTTGCCCTTCTGATGCTCGCGGTAGTGACGCGTCACCGTTCCGTGCGCCGCCTCCGCTTCGACGGTCGCGCCGTCCGGCGTCATGAGCACGCTGGTCATGAGGCCGAGCGAGCCGAAGCCTTGCGCCACCGTGTCGGACTGCACGTCGCCGTCGTAGTTCTTGCACGCCCACACGTAGCCGCCGCTCCACTTGAGCGCGGACGCCACCATGTCGTCGATGAGCCGGTGCTCGTAGACGATTTTCTTCGCAGCGAACTTGTCTTTGAACTCGGCGTCGAACACCTCTTGGAACAGATCCTTGAAGCGTCCGTCATAGGCTTTGAGGATGGTATTCTTGGTCGAGAGATAAACCGAGTAGCCGCGGTTCAAGCCATAGTTGAACGAGGCCTGCGCGAACTCGCGGATGCTGTCGTCGAGATTGTACATGGCCATCGCCACGCCCGCGCCGGGGGCCTTGAAGACCTCCTTCTCGATGATCTTTCCGTCCTCACCTTCGAATTTGATCGTGAGCTTGCCCTTGCCCGGATACTTGAAGTCGGTGGCCTTGTACTGGTCGCCGAACGCGTGGCGCCCGATCACGATCGGCTGCGTCCAGCCCGGCACGAGGCGCGGCACGTTCTTGGCGATGATCGGCTCGCGGAAGATGACGCCGCCCAGGATGTTGCGGATGGTGCCGTTGGGGCTCTTCCACATTTCTTTGAGATTGAACTCTTTGACGCGCGCCTCGTCCGGCGTGATGGTTGCGCACTTGACGCCGACGCCATGCGTCTTGATGGCGTTGGCCGCATCGATGGTGATCTGGTCGCCGGTCGCGTCGCGGTGTTCGACGCCGAGATCGTAGTACTCGAGGTTCACATCCAGATAGGGGTGGATGAGCTTGTCCTTGATGAGCTTCCAGATGATGCGAGTCATCTCGTCGCCGTCGAGCTCGACGACAGTGCCGGTCACCTTGATCTTCTGCATGGATGTGCCTTCGGATGGGAGGGTCGTTGCCGCCGACCTTAACCGCGCGCGTGCGCTGCAACAAGAAGGTAGCGCTTTTGACTTTGGTCCCGATGGGCAGGACTCGCCGCGCCCGGGCGCATCTGGCGAACGCTGCTCAACCCGCGAAGCCGCCGCTGTCCAGAAAGCGTTGCTCCTCGGCGGTCGTGGCGCGCCCGAGAATGGCATTCCGATGCGGAAAACGCCCGAAGCGCTGGATGATGTCGCGATGGATCTCGGCGTAGCGGCGGACCTCGGCTCCGAGGGGTGCAATGAGCGCCACCGCGCGCTCCTGGTCGGAAAGATCCTCCGAATGCTCGAACGGCAGATAGAAAAAGATCCTGAGCTCGGGCGCGACCGACCGGTCATGCCCGGCTGCGATGGCCGCGGTCGCCACCTCCAGCGCCGCAGCGTCGGAAGCGAACATGCGCGCCGTCCCGCGAAAGCAATTGCGCGGGAACTGATCGAGCAGCAGCACCAGCGCGAGCGCGCGCTCGGGCGCCGCTTCCCACGCCTGAAGCGCGCCCTGCGCGGCCGCCTCGTGCAGTGTCAGGCAATGGGCACGGAACGCGGCATCGAACGCATCGTCCTTGGCAAACCAGCGGTCGGGCCCCGCATCGCGCCAGAAGCGTACGATCTCGGCAGCCGTCGTGAGCGGCGTGGTGTCAGCGGTCGGTTCCATACCCCCCATATCGGGTCGCGCCCGGCCAAGGTCAAACGCTTGCCGAAAAGCGCGACGCATTCGCGAGGGTTAATCCCGACGCAGGGCGGGACAGCCGGCGGCCGGGGTGCTAAGGCGAGGCCATGACCGTGACCACCCACACCCGCGACATCGAAATCGCCACCGACGCCGGCACGCGCGTGCCCGTCGTCGCGTCCCGCGAGCTGCCGGGCGCGCCCATCCCAGTGGCGCGACTTGTGCACGCCTGTCACGAGAAGACCATCGACGATGGCCTCGCCGCGATCGGCGCGTCCGCCATAGACCGTGCCGCCCTCGACCGCATCCTGACCTACTGCGCGGAGCTCGCCTGCGAGAGCGATGCCGCCACATGTCCGAGCTGCAAGCGCCGCACGGACGCGTTGGGGATCTCGACGCTGGATGACTTCATCGCCCGCCACCGCGAGATCGTCGTTGGCGACGGCGCCGTGCGCCTCGTGGGCCAGGGCAGCGAGACCCTGCACACGCCCGCGCTCGCAGCGCTCGAGAAAACCTGGTCCGGGGAGAACTACTGGTTCTGGGCCCGGCGCGTGCTGCGCAAGCTTCGCCACGGGATCCGCCGTGCGCACATCCAGGGCGAGGCGGTCGCCGGGCCGGGCGAGACGCCGGCGGTGATCCTGGTCGAGCCGCAGCTTGCCGACAACATCGGCATGGTGGCACGCGCCATGGCGAACTTCGGTCTCGACGACCTCCGCCTCGTCGCGCCGCGTGACGGCTGGCCCAACGAGAAGGCGCGCATCGCAGCGTCGGGTGCCAACTACGTGATCGATGACGCGACGGCTTATCCCTCGCTCGAAGCCTCGCTCGGGGATCTCACCTTTGTCATCGCCACCACGGCACGCCAGCGGCCGCTGAAGAAACCGGTGCTGACCCCGGAGGAAGGGATTGCTGCACTGCGGGAGCGGATCGCGCGCGGCGAGCGTTGCGGAATTCTTTTCGGCCGTGAACGGAATGGCCTTGAGACCAGCGAGTTGGCCAACGCCGACGCGCTGGTGATGATTCCCGTCAACTCCCGCTTCGCATCGCTCAATCTTGCGCAGGCCGTTCTGCTTTTGGGCTACGCTTGGATTCGTGACAGCGGCCGCGGCACTTTGGGCCGCGTCACCACCTACGAATCGCCGGTTTCCGAAGGTCTTAACCTTGGCTCGGACCGTCTGGCCCCAAAAGAGGAACTGTTCGGCTTTTTCGATCACCTCGAATCCGAGCTTGATCGGCTCGGCTTCTTCAATCCGCTTGAGAAACGCCCTTCTGTCGTCCAAAATTTAAGGACTATGTTTACCCGTATGGCCCTGACCCAGCAGGAGGTGCGGACGCTTCGTGGTATTGTTGCCACTCTGTCCAAGGGCAAAGGCACAGGCCGCAAGCCGTCCACATAGGCCGCCATGATCTTGCCAGGTTTTGGGCTGAGCGATGCCCACAAACACGGCATAAGACACGACAAGAGACGACTGCTGAGTGGCGCACGGTGGCGACCGGCGCGAGCTTGGTGCGGGTAATAAACAAAACAGGAGCGCAGCAGGGGCAATGATGCGGACGATGATCAAAGCAAAACGAGCATTAGTCGGTGCGGCCGCCCTGGCGGGCGTGGCGGCTCTGGCCTCGACGGCGTTCGCTGCGGAAGGCGAGCTCAGCGACAAGTCCGTTCAAGTCATCATGGAGTATGCGTGGTCGTTGACGCCACAGCAGTTCTCCAAGAAGGACGGCACCGTCATCATCGTCGACAAGTCGAAGCGCGAGCAGGCCATGGTGCCGCTTGACGTGGCGCGCGAGGTTGTGCGCGTAGGACGTCTGTCGGCTCATGCGCAGGCCTGCAATCTTCCCGAGGAGCAAACGCTCAACCACCGCTCGCTGATGAAGCGCGAGGTCGACAAGAAGAAGTGGAGCGACCAGCAGGAGCTCTTCATCAATCAGCTCCACCTGACGACCGTCATGCTGCTCACCGGCAAGATCAAGCTGGTGGAGAAGGACGGTGACAAAGAGGTGGTGATCGACGAGAAGCAGGCGCCCCAGCAGACCTGCACCGAGGAGCAGCGCCAGAAGGTGCGCGATCTCGTGGCGGCTTACGTGAAGTCGGGGCCCGCGCTCGCCTCGGCTGCGGAGCCTGGCAAGACGACGCCGACCAGCACCGGCTCCACCGCGCCGGCCCCCCCGGCCGAAAAGAAGTAATCGGCCCCCACTCGGGTCTGGCGTCTGGTTAACAGACGGCCATTGACGCCGCCGGGCGTCTCGACTAAAGGAAGCGCTTCGCGGGCCGGTTTCGGCCCGCGTTCCATTTGCGCACCCGCGGCAGGCCCGGAAATTCGGGCAGGCCTGTCGGTCCGGTCCCCAACAGGGGCAGGGCAGAGGAGGGGGCGCTCCAAACCTGCAACCAATTCTTGGAGTGCCGTTACATGACGAAGCGCATTCGCGCCAAGCACAAGATCGACCGCCGCCTCACCGAGAACATCTGGGGCCGCCCGAAGAGCCCGCTCAACAAGCGCCAGAGCCGTCCCGGCCAGCACGGCGAGCGCCGCGTCTCGAAGCTGTCGGACTTCGGTCAGCAGCTCCGCGCCAAGCAGAAGCTCAAGGGCTACTACGCCAACCTTTCCGAGCGCCAGTTCCACCGCCTCTACGTCGAGGCAAGCCGCCTCAAGGGCTCGACCTCCGAGCACCTGATCGGCCTCCTCGAGCGCCGCCTGGACGCCATCGTCTATCGCGCCAAGTTCGTGCCGACGGTGTTCGCCGCCCGCCAGTTCGTGTCGCACGGCCACGTGACCGTCAACGGCCGCCGGGTGACCATCCCGAGCTTCCGCGTCCGTATCAACGATGTGGTCGAGGTCAAGGAGAAGGCGCGTCAGCTTCCGCTCGTGCTCGAGGCCTTGAAGAGCGCTGAGCGCGACACGCCCGACTATGTCGAGGTCGACCAGAACAAGTTCACTGCCAAGCTCACCCGCGTGCCCGCGCTCTCGGATGTGCCCTACCCGGTGACCATGGAGCCGAACCTCGTCGTCGAGTTCTACTCGCGCTAA
>NZ_CADEFI010000065.1:9335-11525 GCF_902826555.1 uncultured Hyphomicrobium sp. | reverse complement strand
ATCGGCAATCGCATCTTCGGCTGCGACGATTGCCTCGCCGTCTGCCCGTGGAACAAATTCGCGAGCGAGGCGCGTGAGGCACGGCTGCACGTGAAGGCGGAGCTGGACAATCCGCCGCTCGCCGACCTTCTCGCTCTCGATGACGCCGCGTTCCGCGCCCGCTTCCGCGGTACGCCGGTGAAACGCACTGGCCGCGATCGGGTCGTGCGCAACTGCCTGATCGCCGCCGGCAACGCCCGTGACCCGTCGTTGCTCCCGCTCGTCGAGTCCCTGCTCGACGATTCCTCCCCGCTGGTACGAGCCATGGCGGTGTGGGCCTTCCGTAGACTTGCGTCCCCGCAATCCGTTGCCGCCGCCCGAGATCGTCACGAGGCGATCGAGACAGACGACGACGTTCGGAGGGAGTGGGCATGACAAACCTCTTCTGCTTTGGCCTCGGCTACACGGCCGAGGCATTGGCGCGCCGCACGCGCCCATTCGCCTGGCGGATCGCCGGCACGGCCCGTACTCCCGAGGGCGTGGAGCACATCCGCGCCGCGGGCTGCGACGGCTTCCTGTTTGACGGCGCGGCGCCCAACCCGGCCGTAACCGGCGCCCTCGCCACGGCCACCCATGTCCTCGTTTCCGCCGCACCCGACGACGACGGCGACCCGACGCTGCGCCATCACGGCAAAGACCTCGCCTCCGCCCCGGCCCTGCGCTGGATCGGCTATCTCTCCACCATCGGCGTCTACGGCTGTTCCGGCGGCGAATGGATCGACGAGACGAGCTTGCCGAGGCCCACCACCGACCGCACGCGCCGCCGCCTTGCCGCCGAGGACGACTGGCTCGCGTTCGGGCGCACCTGCGGCAAGACGGTGCAGGTCTTTCGCTTGGGCGGCATCTACGGCCCCGGTCGCAGCGCCGTGGACGACATGCGCGACGGCACCGCGCGGCGCATCGTGAAGCCCGACCAGGTTTTCAATCGCATCCACGTGGACGACATCGCCAACGTGTTGTTCGCAGCCGCCGAAGGCCGCGGAACACACGCGGTCTACAACGTCACGGACGGCGCCCCGTCTCCGCCGCAGGACGTCGTCGCCTACGCCGCCGAGCTGTTGAGAATGTCCCCGCCGCCGGAAATCCCCTTCGAGAGCGCTCCGCTGTCACCCATGGGCCGTAGCTTCTATGCCGAGAACAGACGTGTCTCGAACAAGCGCCTGCGCGACGACCTCGGCGTGACGCTCGCCTATCCGACCTATCGCGAAGGCCTCGCCGCGATCCTCGCAAATACCGGTGCTTGACGTTTTTTATCCCGCAAACTGAACGAACTGACAGCCTTCGCCCTCTTTGTTGCCGAAATCGCGGTGAAAGATCGGCGCCACGTTCGGAGTGTGCCCACTTCGTCGATATTTGGCATTTCAATGTCGTTTCTTTGCCGAGATGCAGGTCAGCCCATGACAATGCGTAGATGCGCTCCGCTCGTGGCAGTGGCCGTGAGTGTATCTCTGGCATGGGCAGGACCCGTAACGGCCGACGACGGCGCCGCGCACGCACTTGCCGAGAAATTCGCAGCCGGCGCCGAGCAGGAGCAGGCCAAGCGCAAGGCCGAGGAAGAAAAGCGCAAAGCCGACGAAGCGAAGAAGGCCGAAACAGAGAAACAACGGCGGATTGCCGAGGAGAAGAAGCGCAAGGCCGACGAGGTCAAGCGTCTGGCGGCAGAGGAGGCTCAGCGCAAAGCCGAGGAGCAAGTCCGCCAGGCCATCGAGGAAGCCGAAATGCTGAAGCGCGCTGCGGCCGAAGCAGCAGAGCGCGGCGAAGCCCTTCGTAAAGAGCGCGCGGAAGCAGAAGCTCGCGAGGCCGAGCGCATGACGGCCGAACGCGCCGAGGCGGAGCGGGCCGAGAAGGCGCGTCGCCTCGCCGAAGAGCAGCGCATCGCGCGCGAGAAGTTCATCGCCGAGCGCCAACGCGCCGAGGACGAGCAGCGCCTGGCCGACGAGCAGCGCGCCGCCGACGAAAAGCGCCGTGACGAGATCAAGCGCGTCGAGGACGGCCTGCGCGTCGCCGAAGAGCAGCGTGCCGCCGAGGAGAAGGCGATTGCCGAGCGGCAGCGCGTCGAGGAGGAGCGGCGTCTGACCGAGGAACGCCGTCTTGCCGAAGAGAGACGTCTTGCCGAGGAGAAGCGCATCGAGGATGAGCGTCGCGCCGAAG
>NZ_CADEFI010000065.1:2639-9235 GCF_902826555.1 uncultured Hyphomicrobium sp. | reverse complement strand
GAAGCGCAGCGGCACGCGGAAGAGCGGCGTCGCGCCGAAGAAAAACGTCTGGCCGACGAGCAGCGCGCCGCCGAGGAAAAGCAAAAGGCTCTCGCGGCAGAGCGTGAAGCCGAGCACCAGCGCCTGACCGAGCGGCTCCTGAGGCTCGAAGAGGAGCGCAAGGCAAAAGCCAAGCGGCTGGCGGAGGAAATGCCGCCGGCACCGCCAAGCAGGCAAGCGCCGCTAGAGCCGCCGCCGCTTGCGCAATCACCGGTCGCAACACCCCCGCCGGCCGCAGCCCCGCCGGTCGCGCAAGCCCCCTCTGCCACACCACCTAACGCAGCACTGTCGCTCACGAATCCGGTGGGAACATCGAGCCGTGTCACCATCCTGCTCATCATCGAGCCCGGCACCAACGGCATTCGCCGCTACGGCAGAAAAACCGCCGATCCCGTGCTCTGCACCACCACCACGTGCTGGATCGGCGCCGGCACGGACCGCACAGCGACCGTACTGCGGCGCGGACAGGCGCTCGGCTCCGGCAATACGCTCGGCAAGCGCGCCGCCGCCTGCAATCAGCACCTTGCCTGCGCCTACCGCGATGTCGATTTGAAGGGGCCGGCAGCAACCGTGCAGCCCATCGATCTGCGCATCATGCGCCACGATCGCCGCGAGTTCCTCCCCATCGAGGCCGATCGCTCCTGCCGCCTGTCGAACGGAAGCCTGCATTGCGACAAGACCTTCACCGGGCGGACCTGGCGCGCCTGGGTCGTCCCCGAAGCGCTCGCCGCCGAGGCCGGCAAGTCCGCGCTCGACGCGGCATTGGCCGGGGGTCTCGCCGCGCGCCACCCCGCTGCCGCACTCATCGAGACGCGTCTCTGACGCCTCCCGGAGCTACGCGAAGACGTCCGGCAACGCCCCGCGCGAAGAGGAAAGCCAGTCCGGCACCGGCAAATCCTTGGAAGCCAGGAACGCCGGATTGAGTAGCTTGGACTGATACCGCGTACCGTGATCGCAAAGCATCGTCACGATCACATGACCCGGCCCCAGCGTACGGGCGAGAGCAATGGCGCCGGCAATGTTGACGCCGCTAGAGCCGCCGAGACAGAGCCCCTCGTCCACGATCAGCTGATGGATCAGCGGAATGGACTCCGTGTCCGGGATCTCGAACGAGAAGTCGGGTGAGAAGCCCTCGAGATTGGCGGTAATGCGGCCCTGGCCAATGCCTTCCGTGACCGAGGATCCGCGCGCCTCGAGCACGCCGCGCGTGTAATACGCATAGAGCGCCGCGCCCGGCGGATCGGCGAGCGCGATCTTCACCGATTTGCTTCGCTCTCTGAGCCCCAACGCGACGCCTGCCAGCGTGCCGCCCGTTCCCACGGCCGACACGAACCCGTCGATCTTGCCGTCCGTTTGCGCCCATATTTCTTTGGCTGTCATACGCGCGTGTCCGTCGCGATTGGCAACATTGTCGAATTGATTGGCCCACACGGCTCCGTTGGGCTCCGTCTCGGCCAGCGCCTCCGCCAAGCGCCGTGAATAGTGCACATAGTTGTTCGGGTTGGCGTACGGCACCGCCGGCACCTCCACCAGCTCCGCGCCGAGCGCGCGTACGGCATCCTTCTTCTCGACCGACTGCGTGTCCGGCATGACGATGACGGCCCTGAGCCCCAAGGCGCGACTGAGCGCGGCGAGGCCGATCCCCGTGTTGCCCGCTGTTCCTTCCACGATCACGCCGCCGGCCTTGATCGCCCCCCGCTTGAATGCGTCCTCGATCAGGAACAGGGCCGCGCGGTCCTTGACCGACTGCGCCGGATTCATGAACTCGGCTTTGCCGAGAACCGTGCAGCCCGTTTCTTCGGAAGCCCGCCGGAGCCTGATCAGCGGCGTGTGACCGACGGCTTGAACGGCGCTGGCGGCGGTGATCATTCACGTGTCCCTTCTTGTGCGAGCGCGGCAGATCTGGAAGACCGCCAAACTAAGGGACACCGATCCAAGCGGTCCAGCAGCCGAGGCACCCTGTGGAGCGTTTTCCGCGGCGCATATCGTCCGGCTGCGATGACGGATGTTGCGCGATTATTTCAGAGACGAGCCGCGGCCGATCTCGCACCAGCCCGAAACGGCCGGCAACGCTTTCCTAACCATCAGCGCCGAGTTGCGCCAGACGGGGCTCGCAAGAGATGCCGGACACGGAGAATTTTACGGGTTTGAGACAAACCCGGCTCATGGTTCAGGCCATGACCGTCTCGGATCCCGAAGATCCGAATCCTGACCATCGGTTTCATCTGAAACCCGGAGCGCGATGGCCGCAAAGCCATCATGTTCCTAGCATCTCTCGCATGCCGGCAGCCGACCATGGATCTTCTCTCGCATCAACAGCCCGACAATCTCGCCATCGGCAGCAATCGCTGGACGGTGGCCCGGGCTATCCAAGCGGCCGCCAAGGCCATCGACGGCACCTTCAGCGATAAGCGACGCAGCATCTCGCGTCCGAAACTCCTGTTTGCGACCTCGACGGTCGATGCGTTGATCCTCATGGCGACGGGCGCCGTCTCGTTCCTTCTGATCGACGGCGAGCAGACGTCCGCGTCCATGATTTCCGCCTGGTGCACCGCAATCGCTCTCGCAACGACGCTGGAGCTTCGCCGCAACTGGTCGTACTCCGTTCATGCCCTTCGCCAGCCGCTGGAGCAGGTGGGCAAGATCGTGAAAAGCGCCGTCACGGTATTCTGCCTCGCCATCGGCGCCAGCGTGCTCGTCGGACTGCCGATCTTCTCTCCCGCGACCGGCACGGTCTGGCTGGTATCGGCCGTGATCCTGATATCGCTCACGCGCCTTTTCCTCGCCCGTCTGCTGGCCACCCTCACCGACACCGGTCGCCTGGTGCGCCGAACCGTAATCGTTGGCGGCGGCCCCGATGCCGAGCACCTGATCACCACGCTCGAGGGAGGCAAGCACAAGGAGCTGTCGATCCTCGGCGTTTTCGACGACCGCCTGGACGACCGTTCCGCCGACAGCATCGCCGGTTACCCCAAGCTCGGCACCATCGACCAACTGCCCGCATTCTCGCGCAACGCGGGTGTCGATCTCGTGATCGTCACCGTTCCGATGGCGGCCGAACAGCGGCTGATGCAGATCCTGAAACTCCTCTTCGCGCTACCCGTCGACATCCGCATCTCGGCTTTGAGCTCCAATCTGCGCCTGAGCTCGAACGCCTATACCTACATTGGCCGCGTCCCCATGCTCGCCCTCATGGACCGCCCGCTGACCGATTGGGACCGCGTCATCAAGAACATCGAGGATCGGCTCCTCGGGCTCCTGCTGCTCATTATTGCCGCGCCCGTGATGGCCATCGTCGCGCTCGCCATCCGCCTCGACAGCAAGGGACCCATTCTGTTCAAGCAGCGCCGCTACGGCTTCGACAACGAGCTGATCGAGGTTCTGAAGTTCCGGTCGATGTACACCGATATGTCCGACGCCGCGGCCGCAAAGCTCGTCACCAAGGACGACCCGCGCGTAACGCCGGTCGGCCGCTTCATTCGCAAGACGAGCCTCGACGAGCTTCCGCAGCTTCTGAACGTCGTCAAAGGCCAGATGTCGCTTGTCGGCCCGCGTCCGCATGCGACGGAAGCCAAGGCATCGAGCGACCTCTACCAGACCGTCGTCGGCGAGTACTTCGCACGGCACCGCATGAAGCCCGGAGTCACCGGCTGGGCCCAGATCAACGGCTGGCGCGGCGAGACCGATACGCACGAGAAGATCCAGCGCCGCGTCGAAGCCGACCTCTACTACATCGACAACTGGTCTCTGCCCTTCGACCTCTACATCATCGCCGCGACACCTTTCGTGCTGCTCACCGGCAAGAACGCCTACTAGTGCGATGATCGACGTCACATCCCCATTCCCGATTGCATCCGAGCGGATCCGCTTCCCGACCGGCCCCGCGCGCCGGACGGTTCGCGCCACGACGCTGGCCGCGATCGCAGTTGCAGTGGCCATGGGCACGAGCTCGATCGTCTTCTCGGAGCCGGCCATCGCCGACGTGCTCATGGCCGCCGTCATCGTCGGGCTGCCGTTGCTCGGAGTCGTGCGCTTCGGCAACGTGGCGATCTTGAATTTGACGCTCTGGCTTGTTTTCGTGGCCTTGGGGCTTGCCGCCTGCTCAGTTTCCACGAACTTCGATACGGCCGTCACCCATCAGGTGGTGACGCTGTTCCTCGCCGGCGGCGCCTTTGTGCTCGCGGGCTACATCGCCGCAGATCCCGAGCCGCGCTTCCGTCTGGTTATGAGCTGGTACGTGCTGGGATGCTTGCTCGCGGCCTCGGCCGCCCTGGTGGGTTACTTCCAGATCATTCCGTCCACCACCGAGCTCTTCACCAATTACGGCCGCGCGCGCGGCACCTTCAAGGATCCGAACGTCCTCGGCGCAGCTCTGGCGCCGGCCATCGTATTCCTGGCCTGGGCGACGCTGCGCCTGCCGTTGCGTCAGGCGATGCTGGCCGCGGCCGTGGCGCTGCCGCTAATTCTGGCCCTCCTGCTCTCCTTCTCGCGCGGCGCCTGGGCGTCGGCCGCATTCTCACTGCTGCTGCTCGGTTGGTTGCTTCTCGTCACCACGCGGCGCGGCGCGGACATCCGCCGGCTCGTTGCCGTGGCCGTCCTCGGCGCCGTCACGCTCACCGCAACCATCGGCGCCGCCCTCGAGATGGACGCCGTCGGCAGCTTGTTCGAGGAGCGCGCCAGCCTCGACCAGTCCTACGACGAAGGCCCCGACGGCCGTTTCGGCGGCCAGGCCAAGGCCGTGGGCCTCATCCTCGAGCACCCCTTCGGCATCGGCACGCACACCTTCCGCGACACTTATCATCCGGAGGAGGCGCACAACGTCTACTTGAGCCAGTTCCTCAATGCGGGATGGATCGGCGGCACGCTCTACGTCATCTCCGTCTTCGGAACGCTGCTTGCGGGCCTCTACGCGATCCGTCGGCGCACGGCCCTCCAGGGTCCCATCATTGTCGCCACGGCGGGCTTTGCCGGCCTTGTCTTCGAAGGCTTCGTCATCGATACCGATCACTGGCGTCACTTCTTCATTTTGATGGCGCTCATCTGGGGCCTGATCGACGCTGACATCCACGCGCCCGTGCGGGAGAAGCGCAGCCATGATTGAAGCGCGTCGTGAACCCGTGAGCTTGATGAAAAGTGCCCTTGAGCGGCTGCGCAGCAGCCGGACGACGCACGCCGAAAGCTGGGACGCCGTGAGCGTCTTCGCCATCCGCGCAGCCAGCGCCGCACTGCTGTTCCTGACCCAGATCGCGCTCGCCCGCTGGATGGGCGCATCCGAGTACGGCATCTTCGTTTCGGCGTGGACATGCGTGCTGGTGCTGGGCGCCCTGTGCAGCTTGGGCTTCACGACCGCCATGATGCGCTTGGCACCTCAGTACAATGCCAACAAGGACTACGCGTCCTTCCGCGGCTTGCTCTGGGGCGGCCGCTATGTCGCCGTGCTTTCGGCGTTCGCCATCGCGCTTATCGGCTTGCTCGTGCTTTGGATCTTCGGCAATCGCGGCGATACGCCGTTCGGTGTGCCGATGATGCTCGCCATGCTGTGCCTCCCCTTCTTCGCGTTCTCGGACGTTCAGGACGGTCTCGGTCGCGGACAGGGCTGGACCGTCGAGGCGATCGCCCCCGCCTACATCGTTCGTCCCATAGCGCTGCTGGCGCTCGTGCCCGCCGCGTCGTGGCTCGGATTTCCCGCCGACGCCGTAACGGGCATGGTCATTGCCGTCGGCACCGTTCTCTTGGCCGCGATCCTGCAGACGCATCTGATCGGCCAACGCATCAGCGCCGCAATACCACAATGCCCGCCGGCCTACGATTTCCCGAAGTGGTTCAAGATTTCGCTGCCGCTGCTCGCTGGCACCATCTGCGATATCGCCATACTCAACGCCGACGTTCTCTTGCTCGCCGCGTTCCGTCCATCTGAGGAAACCGGCATCTACTACGCTGCCGCGAAGACGGCCGCGCTGGCGCTGTTCATCCACTACGCCGTCGGCACCGCCTATGCCGGCCGCATCGCCGCCGCCCATGCCTTGGGAGACGATGCCCAGGTCAAATCTCTGGTCAGCAACGCCGTTCGCTGGACGTTCATTCCATCGGCCGCCGTGACAATCGCCATTCTCGCAGTCGGATACCCCGTTCTCGCCGGCTTCGGCGACCACTTCACGGACGCCTACCCCCTCATGTTCATCCTCGCCGTCGGCATCCTGGCCAAGGCCGCCACCGGACCGGCCGACACCATCCTCAACATGCTGGGACATCAGCGCGCGAGCGCCATATCGATCGGATTGGCTGCCGTCGTTTGCGTAACGTTGAATCTCATCCTGATTCCGCTGTGGGGCGTGACAGGTGCTGCCATCGCCACCTCCACGGCCATCACGACGGCGTCCGTGCTCAACTGGATCGCCGCCCGTCGCCTCGAAGGCTTGAACCTTTTCGTCCTCGCCAACCTGCCGGCGTCCTGGTTCTCAAAGTAGCCCCTCGATCAGGCCGTAGAGCTTCTCGAGATCCTGGGATCGCGAGAGCCGGTGCTCGCCGTCGTCCACCTCGGTGATCCGCACCCAGCC
>NZ_CADEFI010000065.1:0-2539 GCF_902826555.1 uncultured Hyphomicrobium sp. | reverse complement strand
GTCCGGAAGCTGGCTCCACATCAGCTCGGTCAGATCCCAGGCCGGCGCCACAAGCACGAGGCCGCGCACGCGCTCCGCTTCCTCGGGCGCCACCTCCATCAGCCGTCGCAGGAGCAGCAGCGCCACATGCGCCCCGGTGCTCGACCCGACGAGGATCTGCGGTCCCCGCGTCAAAGCGCGGAACACCGCTTCGCTCTCGTCCAGCCAGTAGCTGATCGTCGCCTCCTCGAAGCGACCCTCAGACCGTCCGTGACCAGAGTAGTCGAACCGCGTGAAGCCCAGCCCCCGCGCAGCCGTCCATTCGGCCAGCGCCTCGGCCTTGGTCGAAACCATGTCGGACTTGAGGCCGATCAGCCAAACAAGCCCGGGGCCACCCTCCCGGGCCGGCGGCTGCGAGAAAAAGGCGATCCGGCGTGCCCGGGATCCGGTGCCGACAGTGATGAATTGCGGTTCTGTCGCGCCCATCCTATGAAGCCCTATCTCGTCACCCGGAGGCCGGCTTGGCCGACAAGCGCCCGACCATACTGCAGATCATCCCCGAGCTCGACACCGGCGGCGCAGAGCTGTCGGCCGTTGAAATCGCCGACGCCATTGTCCGCGCCGGCGGCCGCGCCCTCGTTCTGTCCGAGGGCGGGCGCCTGGCGCCCCGGATCACCGCCTCCGGCGGCGAGTTTGTGCCGTTCGCGGCCGCCACCAAGAACCCTATCCGCCTGCTGTGGAACGCCACGCTCATCGGCCGCATCATCGCCACCGAAGGCGTCGATCTGGTGCACGCGCGAAGCCGCGCTCCGGCCTGGAGCGCCCTGATCGCCGCGCGCCGCGCCGGGAAGCCCTTCGTCACCACCTATCACGGTGCCTATAACGAGAAGACGAGCCTGAAGCGCGCCTATAACGCCGTCATGGCCAAAGGCGATGTCGTCATCGCCAACTCCAACTTCACCAAGCGCCTGGTCGAGCACCGTTACGGCACCCCGCAGGATCGGATTCGCGTCATCTACCGTGGCGTGGACGGCGAGAAATTCGGCCCTGCGGCTGTTTCGGAGCAGAGAAAGGCCGCATTGCGCGAGAGGCTCCAGATCGCGCCCGCAACCCGCGTCATCCTCCAGCCCGCACGTCTGACCAACTGGAAGGGCCAGAGCACCGTCATCGAAGCGGCGCGCCTGCTCGAAAAGGAAGGCCGCCTTGGCGACAGCATCGTCGTGCTGGCCGGCGACGCCCAGGGGCGCGAGTCCTATCGCCAGCGCCTGGAAGCCGAGATCGCCGCCGCAGGCTTGAACGGCAAGGTCGTACTCCCGGGGCACGTGGACGACGTGCCGGCAGCGCTTGCCATCGCCCATCTCGCCATCGTCGCCTCGATCGAGCCCGAAGCCTTCGGCCGCGTTGCCACTGAAGCCCAGGCCATGGAGTGCCCGGTCATCGCAACCGACATTGGCGCGCCGCCGGAAACAGTGGCGGCGACCCCGGCCGTACAACCGCAAAATATCACCGGCTGGCTCGTCCCCCCGGGCGACGCCCCGAGACTGGCGGCCGCCATGGGCGAGGCCTTGAGCCTCTCACCCGACGCGCGCGCAGCCCTCGGCGCCCGCGCCCGGACCCGGGCCATAACGCACTTCAGCCTCGACTCCATGCGGCGCCAGACCCTGGAGGTCTATGATGGTTTATTGGGCACACACCTCGCCGCCGCCTACCGCTGACGGCACCCATCCCCGCTCTCTGCGTTGCATCAGCCTGCAATCGCTTGACTTGGACGAGGTTCTTCACAATGCTCCGGCCCAACAGTCGGCAGTCCACGGTGGAAATGCGACCCTCCCCAGGGATCGTTCCAGAGGCGTTGTGTTCTGACGGGACCTGCCGTAGCTATTGCCGATTGACTGAAACAATTGATGGAGACTGAACATCCGCAAGCCTATGCGTGGCGCCGCCGAGCGCGAGCCGACCGGCCCGAAGATCAATGACGCGATCCGGGCGCGTGAAGTACGGCTGATTGATGAGACCGGACAGAACGTTGGTGTCGTGAGCAAGTTTGATGCTCTCGCCCGTGCCGAGGAGGCGGGACTCGATCTAGTCGAGGTTTCGCCGGACGCCGAGCCGCCCGTCTGCAAGATTCTCGACTTCGGCAAATATAAGTATCAGGAACAGAAGAAAGCCGCCGAAGCGCGCAAGCATCAGAAGATCGTCGAGATCAAAGAGATCAAGATGCGCCCCGGCATCGACGATCACGACTACGACGTGAAGATGCGCGCCATCAGACGCTTCTTCGAGGAAGGCGACAAGGTCAAGGTGACGCTGCGCTTCCGCGGTCGCGAGATGGCGCATCAGCAGCTCGGCATGGCCGTGCTGGTCCGCGTCAAGAACGACGTCGAGCCGATCGCCAAGGTCGAATCCGAGCCGCGCTTCGAAGGCCGCCAGATGGTGATGGTCCTGGCTCCGAAATAGCGCAGCGCTCGACCTAGCTCTCTCTTTTGAACGGCGGCGCCATGCGTCGCCGTTTTCATTTGCGCGCCTGGAGACCGAGACATCGATGTCCGCTCCTGACCCT
>NZ_CADEFI010000064.1 GCF_902826555.1 uncultured Hyphomicrobium sp. | reverse complement strand
GCCGCGCGAACGGCAATCCCGATCGCAACGCCGTGCGAGATCGGCGTCGCACCGCAAAAAAGATCTCGATACACGCTAGCCTTCCCGATATGCACGCGCCATGAAACCGAACGGCGATTTCGAGATCTTCCTGGCCACCGCTCCCGGCCTCGAGCCCGTGCTGTGCGAGGAGGCCAAAGCCAACGGCTTCCGCGCACCGAAGGCCGTTCCGGGCGGCGTCAGGATCGAGGGCCGCTGGCACGATGTCTGGCGCGCCAACCTCGTCATGCGCGGGGCAAGCCGCGTGCTCGCGCGGCTGGATGCTTTCCGGGTGACGGCACTCGACGATCTCGAGAAGCGCGCCCGGCGTGTGCCGTGGGGCGACATCCTGCGCGCCGACGTCCCCATCCGCGTCGAGGCAACCTGCGCGCGCTCGCGCATCTACCATTCCGGCGCCGCGGCGGAGCGCATCGAAAACGCCGTCCGCAACGCGCGCGCCGCACCGGTCTCGCCTGACGCCGGCCTCACCATCGCCGCGCGCATCGAGAAGGACCTCTGCACCATCAGCGTGGATACCTCAGGCGATCTCTTGCACAAGCGCGGCTTCAAGGAGGCCGTCGCCAAGGCGCCCTTGCGCGAGACGCTGGCGTCGCTGTTCCTGCGCCAGTGCGGCTATGACGGGCGCGAGCCGGTCGTCGATCCCATGTGCGGATCCGGCACCTTCGTCATCGAGGCGGCGGAGATCGCCGCCGGGCTCGCGCCGGGCCGCGCACGCTTCTTCGCCTTCGAGCAGCTTGCGACCTTCGACGCCGACGCCTGGCAGAAGTTGCGCGACGCCAGAAGCGCATCCGCCACGACGCCACCCATCCGCTTCTATGGCAGTGATCGCGACGCCAACGCCATCGCCATGAGCCGCGCCAACGCCGAGCGCGCCGGTGTCGCCGCCTTGACCGAATTTCAGAAGCGCACCATCACCGAGTGCGCGGCACCGGACGGACCACCAGGCCTCGTCATCATCAACCCGCCCTATGGCACCCGTATCGGCGACAAGCAGCAGCTCAGATCCTTGTACCGCGCCATCGGCCGCACGCTGCTCGACAGGTTCCCCGGCTGGCGCGTTGGCCTCCTCACGAGCGAGAGCGCGCTTGCCAAGGCAACGGGACTTCCCTTCGAGCCCCCCGTCGCACCGGTCCCCCACGGCAGCCTCCGCGTGACGCTCTACCGGACCGCCCCGCTCGCGTGACCGCATCACGGGCCCGGTGAGCGCGCCGACGCACCACCACCGCCGACCACGAAAAACGGCGCCCAATAGGAGGGGTGCGCACGCCCCGGGTCAGTCGAATCCGCAAGCTCTAACATGGCGCCTTGCAGCGCTTGCGCTCCGCTGACATCGCCTTTTCCGACGCGCCGCATGGCCGATGTCACCAGGGCCACGGCGGCCTCCTCCCTGACCGACCAGTGCGAGACGATGAGACCGCGAGCCTGTGCGTAGATAAACGCGCGAGCGAGCCCCGAAAGGGATTCGCCGGTTGTCGTCGCATCCGATTTTCCGTCACCGCCGCTTCCTGCAGCCGTATTGCATGCCGACAGGATCACCCAGTCCGCGTCGAGCTTGAGCTCGGTGACCTCGGACGCCGAGAGGTACCCGTCGTTGGCCTCACTCTCGGGCTTGGCGGGCGGCGTCAGGATGAGCCCGGGCTCCGATTGGTCCACGACTTGCCCCGCGGTCACGCCATGGGTGGCAAATTGCACGACCCGGAAATCCGCCAGCCCGCCGGACGTGCTGAGGTTACGCAGCGCGGCTTCCGTGGCAGCGCGCCCGAGGAGCACCTCGCTGTTCGCGAATGCCGGATCCGCGGCGATGTCACAGACCAGCTTGGCCGTCCCCGGCACCGGTTTGAAGCGTTTGATCTCTGCGACGGTCTCCTCAACTCCAAGTCCCGCCATACGGATCTTTTCACGCAGGTCCTCTTCCGGCGACCGCGGCAACCCGCAGCGTTGGTGATACGCCGCAATGCTCGCATCGAGGACGTCCTGGCCATTTTTCGGGTCGCCCTCGAGCCCGGGATTGGCAAAGGCGATCATAAATTTTCTACCCGTGCTTGCGCCGGCACTCGCCCGCAGGGCCTGAAGCGACGCCACGGCCGGCAACACGGTGATGGCGTGATCGCGCACAAGCCAGGCGATCTTGCCGCCGTCGGCCCCAGCGGGAGGCGCCGCCGCCACGAGCACCTGGAAGGGAAGCCGGGTCAATGGTCCGGATGGCACAACGAGCAGCTGCTTGCCTTTGATAAGGTCGCTGGCCTCTCCCAGAAGCGCCGTGTAAAGCCTGAAAGAGCGGGCGTGGTCGAAAGGCAGCGTCTCGGGCCGCGAACTTTTTGCATCACGGGCGAGCTCCGTATTGCATTTGGCAAGCCCCTCACCCGCCCATGCCCCGTCGTCGAGCCCGCACCGCAGCGCCGTGACCTCGCGCTCGAGCGATTCCGAGCCGAGGTCCGAGCGTGTCCATCGCGCTTCGGATTTCGTCACGACCCAGATGAAGCTCTCCTCCGGAAGCGGCGCGACGTCGGGCGAGTCGAATTTCACCGCGCCGGTGTCGAGGAAAAGCAGCAGCGCTTCATCGTCCCTGAGAAGCGACTGAACATCTGCAACCGCAAGCGGCTCCAGGTTGGTCAGCGATGCGTAGTCGGGGAAATCGGTTGCGAGACGCGCGTCGATTTCGGCAATTCGGGAATCGATCGCGGCGAGGCGATCCGCGAGCGCCTTCTCGGCGGCGGCATTTCTGCTGTCCGCCCCTTGGGTTCTGGCTGAGATCAGGATCTTGTCCTTCGTCCGCCATTCTCCGACTAGGTCCTGCCGTTCGCGCACGCGCCCGGCAAGCTCCGGTGACGTAACAGCGGATCGAGCCGCCATCTGTGCGACGGCGCGTCCGGCCCGCGATGACTGAGCCCACTGCGCCATCTCGAATGCGGCAGGCAGGCTATCGGCTGCGCCCGTGCTCTCGAAAAACCGGCGCAGCGCTCTCACGCGGGCCACGAATTGGCCCTGCGACTGAGCACGCAGGCTGTCATCGTCGGAGTTTCCGCCACTGCCCAACTCGCGCCGCAGGTTTGTAATGACGATCCGTGTCGCTTCTGCGAGCTTCGCCGCCGCGGCGGACCAGTTGCGTTGCAGATAATCACAGCTCCCCATGTTGCCGAGAGTGGTTGCAAGACGAGGATGCTCTTTCCCAAGGATGGCATAAGTAATGGCGCGATCCCGCTCGTAGAGCGGCGCGGCCTCGGCACAACGGCCTTGTCCGAGATAGAGCGTGCCGAGATTGGCGATCAAGGTGGCGACGTCCGGATGCTCGGAACCGAGGATCTTCTCGAGCAGCTCGATGGCGCGGCGCATCAGCTTTTCCGCCGCCTCCTTGCGTCCGAGCCGATTGGCGAGCAGCGCCAGCTTCTCGACCGTGATCGCCCCTTCGTAGTCCTCGCTCGTTCCGGTCGCCTGCCCGATGGCCAAGGAACGCTCGAATGCGGAAACAGCCTCCTCGAAACGCCCTGTGCTCTCGTAAAGGCTGGCGAGATTGTTGAGCGATTGCCGAAGTTCGGGGTGGCCTGGTCCAAGGTTTTTCTCGCGGATGCTCAACGAGCGCCTGTAGACGGCCTCCGCATCCGGAAAGCGGCCAAGCCCTTGATACAGGTTGCCCAGATTGTTCAGCACCGAACCGACGGCCATATGGTCGGGCCCGAGCGCGGCTTCATAGCTTTGCAAGGCCCGCTTGTAGAGCGGCTCCGCATCCGAATAGCGGCCCGCACCCGTATAGAGCTCCGCCAGATTGTTTGCGAACGTCGCGGTGTCCGTGGAGTCCGGTCCGAGCTGCTGCTCGGCAAGCTTGAGCGCGCGTTCGCCTTTCGGCACGCATTCGGCGAACCTGCCGGCACGGAGGCACCCGATGACCTGCTGATAAAGGGTCGAAAGATCGGCGCCGTCCTGCGCGCTTGAAACCGTTGCAAGCACCGTCGCGATGATCGTTGCAAGGAGTGCGGCGCGCAGATCGCGTTGAACCTGCGCCCGTGCAGGCCGCCCGCACGTCATGGCAATCGTGCTGGAGCCGTGTTGCCTTCCGCGACGTCGAGCGCAGGCCCTGCAGTTTCGATCGAGGTGTTTCCCAATCAACGACCAAGCCACGCGCCGCCTCCTTGTGTTCGTGGAGAAGCGGCGCCGAGTGTGGACCTGCGCGTCGTGCTATGACAAGACCTCCTTCACGCCGCGACGCGACAACCTGCTATTGTCGCGCGCCGCCGCATCCCATCCCTTCCCGTCATCGACGCCCGTTGCAGACCTTGCTAGTCTCCACGTACGGCGCCGGGAACGCCGCAACGTCGCGAATAATCCGGGGGGGAGCCCATGTCCACCGTTCTCCGTGCCATCGCTGCCGCCATTGGCTGGTTCGCGGTCATCCTCCAGTACTGGCTGGTCATCACCGGAGACATCGGCCCCGATCCGATAAACCGCACCATCAACTTCTTCAGCTACTTCACGATCCTGACCAACATCATCGCCGCCGTCGCCATGACCGCGTCCGTCCTCGCACCCGGATCGTTTTTCGATCGCCCGTCGGTCCGCACCGCCATCGCCACCTACATCATCGTCGTCGGCGTGGTGTACCATATGATCCTGCGCGACCTCTGGAACCCGCAGGGCTGGCAATGGATCGCCGACGTCAGCCTGCACTACGTCACGCCGGTGCTCTTCGCCCTAGACTGGCTCCTGTTCGTGCCCAAGCGCGGCGTGGCATGGACGACGGCGCTGGCCGCTCTCGTCTATCCCCTCGTCTATATGGGCTGGACCCTCTGGCACGGCTCCTGGAGCGGATTTTATCCGTATCCGTTCGTCAATGTGTCCGAGATCGGCCTGGAGAGGACGTTGATCAACGCCGGCGGCATGACGGTCGCGTTCCTGGTACTCTGCCTCGTTCTCATCGCCTTCGGCCGCCTGATCGGCCGCACCGCCTGATTGCAACGAAGCAACCGGACTGGCGCAACAGACGAGATCCATGCCCTCACGCGCAGCGGCGCCCGAGGTCGCGTGCCGCCGCGATCCATCCTTCGCGTTTGGATCGGCTCACCGCTTTGATCGAGCCGTGGATTGTCACCCGCACCGGAGCGACGCCCATGAAGCGCAGGATATTGTGCTCGAGCAGCTTCACCGCGTGAGCTCCGAACCACCAGCGGTAGATCAAGCCGGGCATGCCCATCGTGACGATGACCCGCGCCGACTTTCCCTTGAGCACCTGCACGAATTTGCCGGTCTTGGCCGGCTCGATCAGCTCCGGCTGCAGGATTCGCTCGAGGAAGCCCTTGAGAAGCGCCGGCATGTCGCCGAGCCAGAGCGGGAAGACGAAAACGAGATGATCGGCGGCGCGGATGTCCCGATAGACCGTTTCGAGGTCGGGCTCGCGCGGCTGCACACGCACATAGGCCTCGCGCAGAATGGGATCGAACGTCAGCACCGCCAGCTCAATGGTTTTCACCTCATGGCCGGCTTCCTCGGCTCCGCCTCGGTAGGCCTCCGCGAGCGCCGCACAAAACGTACCCAAACGCGGATGCCCGACGATGATCGCAATTCTCGCCATGGAGATACCCTGATCACACGATCAGGGGCTATCGCCCGGGCCGGTCCGAAACGCCTTGACCTCCGTCAAGCCCGCATCACGCAAGCCATGAAACCCGACGACGTTAGGCGCCACGGCCGGGCGTAACGCCCGTAACAGCCGCGACGCTTGACCATTGCTAGGTCACCGCGGACTGTCAGCAATCAGTCGTTTGGAGACTCAAGAATGGCGGACGCCGTACCTTCCCGCACCACGCTCTGGATAAGCTTTGGCCTCTCGGCACTCGTCGTCGTGTTTCTTCTGGTCGATGCAGCTGTGAACCTCTTCGCCCCTCATCTCCTCGCCGGGGTTCAGGCCGAGGTCGGATTCCCGCCGGATCTGTCGCCGCTCCTCGGTGGCATCATGCTTGTTTGCGCCGTCCTCTTTGCGATCCCGAGAACCGCCACCATCGGCGCCATTCTCATAACCGCCTTCGCAGGCGGAGCCATCTGCACGCACCTGAGAATCGGTGAGATCGGATCGCCGCCTCAGCTCTTCGCTATAATCTTGGCGGTGATCGCCTGGCTGAGCCTGTGGCTGAGGGACGCCAACATTCGCAACGCCGTGGGTTTTCGCGGCGCGCTCTAGAGCAAGACGTTGCGCTGGCAGCGGCGCGGACGCGTCGCCGCCAGATCGCCTTTGTCGGGAGCCGGTGACATGCTGATCGAGGACGAGCTGTTCAACGAGGATCATCCCCCGCCCCGCGCATTTTCCGACGAGTGGCGCGATTGCGTGATCCGCCGCACGACCATCGACGCCGCCACCCTGGAAGGGCTGAGCTTCGACGGCGTCATGGAAAGCTGCGTCATCACCAGCAGCGATTTCTACTGGGGACATTTCAATTGCGCGCTCGTGGCCCGCACGCGCTTCGAGGCTTGCCGCTTCCCCGCCACCTCGTTCCGCGGCTGCACGTTCGTCGACTGCGAGTTCATCGACTGCCGCTTCGAGCTCTGCAACATGGGCGGCGATTGCACCATTGACGATTGCGTCATGGCCGCCTGTCGCTTCGTCGGCTGCACCTGGATCACCAAGGGTCCCGACTGCAAACGCGACGTCACGCGCACGCGCTGGCTCGGCTGCACCCAGGAGCGCTGCAAAGGTTTTGACGGCATGTTCTGACGCGCGAAGACCGCTACGGCGTGGCGAACGTAAGCCTCGCCCCCGCCCGCCAATCGAGGAGATCGTCGAAGGCGATCGAAGCCGGCGCATCTGCGGCCGCGGTGGGAAGAACCGCCGTCGGCGTTTCGCTGAGATAGTCGACCGCGCCGGTGACCGACAGCCATGCCGTCCCGCTGAGGGCATAGCGGACACCGGCTTCCGCGCCGAGACGATAGCCGGTGCGCGTGTCGGAATCCGCGACATGCGCGTCGTAGATCCCGGTCCCGAACAAGGAAGGTACCACGAACGAGCTGCTGAACTCGGCATCCGTGTCGATGTTGTAGAGACCGGCGGAGGCCCGGCCGAGAATGCTGAACGGACCACCCAGTGGCGCGGCGCCTTCAACCGCGACCTGGACGCCGAAAATATCGCTCTCGACGTCCGACGAGCGTGAACCCGAGGCATCCAGAAGATCTGCCACGCCTGATGTCCGCGTGCTCTGGTCGTAGCGGATATAGAACGGCTCCGCTCCGAGCGTGACTGTCGCGCCCCCGATCTTCTGGTCCGACTTCAGGCGCAGGCCGAATTCCGTCAGGGTCAGGTCTTGCGTGACGTCGACCTGCAAGTCCTCGACCGGAGCCGCCGCAATGGCGATCGCCGCAACGTTGTCCACGCTGCGCAACCCAAGGGCGCCGTTCGGCGATTGATCCGCATCGGACCCGGTGCGGCTTGCATACGCTTCGATCCTGCTCACAACACCGAGCAACGGTGCCGTGAAGGAATAACCGACAGTGCCCCCCACATAGCCGCCATCGTCAACAGCCAGGAAGCGGCTTGCGTCGAAAAGTGGCCCCACTCGCACTGTTGCAGATTCAGTGCCGCTCGCAGCGGTGGCCTCGACCCGCGGATTTCCGACCGCCATGGCTCCAAGCACAACGCGCCCAGGTGCAACCGCCACGTTCGCTGCGGCTGCCGTTGTCGCGTTTGCACTCGCGGCACCCGACACCGCTCCTGGTGTCCCGTTGATCACTGTGGTCTCGCCTTGGGTGGTCGAAACGGTTGGGGCGTCGGCGTTGTGATATCCGCCTTCAACGGAGACGTAGACCCCGCCGGGCTTCGTCGGGCTACCGATTTCGGCCTGCGCGGAGGCGCTGACGAGAGATAGGCAGAGCACGACGCCGGTCTTCGGCACGTTCCTGGGCATGGTACGCAACACTCCAACTTCCACGCTGACCGCTCCACCGTAGGGCGATGGATGACGTGTTAGAAGGCGCGCAACTCCGTTTTCGGACGAATGAACGGCCATGTGTCGGCGGCGACACAGGGCCAGTGTTGAGGGTGCAGCGCAGCACGCCTCATCGGAGGGCACCGGACGTTTCAGGCCGAACTCATCGACGCCCTCCGCGTGCTCACCGCCCGGTTCCGCCGGGCGGGATGGGATCGTCGGACACGGCAGATAGGATTTCGTGGCGTGAGTGCACGCCTTGCGCGGAGCAGCGGAAACCGTCACGGCGGCTGCAGCCACGAGGCCAAGGACAAGAGCGGCTGTCAGCACTTTGATCATGACGGATCCTCCAAGTTCTTGGTTGCAGATCGAGCCGCGCAGGCTGCGGGGACCGCAGACCGCAAGGTCACACGTCGGGATCTGAAGTGGGGAGCGTGTCCGGGAAGTCACGCGGCTCGCGCACATGCGGATCGCCCGGCCCCGCAACGATGCCTGGCCGATGCCGTCGCTCCAAGTATGTAACGGTATGGCACCGCGCGGAGGCCCTGGACCGGTTGCACTTTTGCGCCGGCACCGGCCGTCCGCCCCCCTACAAACCCGCCGTTCGTACCCCTATATCCCGCCGTCCACCCCAGAATGTCCCCCGCGCCGTTGGGTTGCATTGCCGCCGCCCGGACGGCACGCTACGTAGGGCTCCATGAGCAAACCGCCCAAGAAATCCGCCCCCTCCCGTTCCGGCTCCGAGCTGATGAAGACCATCCACGTCCGGGGGGCCCGCGAGCACAACCTGAAGAACGTCGACCTGGAGATCCCGCGCGACGCTCTGGTGGTTTTCACCGGGCTTTCGGGCTCCGGCAAATCGTCGCTCGCTTTCGACACCATCTACGCCGAGGGCCAGCGCCGTTACGTCGAGAGCCTGTCCGCCTACGCCCGCCAGTTCCTCGAGATGATGCAGAAGCCGGATGTCGACCACATCGACGGCCTGTCGCCCGCCATTTCCATCGAGCAGAAGACCACCAGCAAGAACCCGCGCTCGACCGTCGGCACCGTCACCGAAATCTACGACTACCTGCGCCTGCTGTTCGCCCGCGTCGGCGTGCCCTACTCGCCCGCAACCGGCCTGCCCATCGAGAGCCAGACCGTGTCGCAGATGGTGGACCGCGTCATGACGCTGCCCGATGGCACCCGCCTCTACCTGCTGGCTCCCATCGCCCGCGGCCGCAAGGGCGAGTTCAGGAAAGAGCTGGCCGAGCTTCAGAAAAAGGGCTTCCAGCGCGTCAAGATCGACGGCACCTTCTACGAGATTCCCGACGCGCCCAAGCTCGACAAGAAGTTCAAGCATGACATCGACGTCGTCGTGGACCGCCTTGTCGTGCGCCCCGACATCGCCAAGCGTGCAGCCGACAGCTTCGAGACCGCACTCGGGCTCGGCGACGGCATTGTCTTCGCCGAGCTGGCCGATAAGCCGCTCGCGAAAGAAGAAACGGAAGGCGCCAATAAGAGCAAGAACGAGACCCACGAGCGCATCACGTTCTCGGCCCGCTTCGCCTGCCCGGTGTCCGGCTTCACCATCGAGGAGATCGAGCCCCGCCTGTTCTCCTTCAACGCCCCCGCCGGCGCCTGTCCCACATGCGACGGCCTCGGCACCGAGCTCGTCTTCGAGCCCGAGCTGGTCGTCCCCGACGGCTCGCTGAGCCTTGAAAACGGCGCCATCTACCCGTGGGCCAAGACCGGTGCCGTCTCGCCTTACTACGAGCAGACGCTCGAAAGCCTCGCCAAGCATTACAAGGTGTCGATGAAGACGCCGTGGGAGCGCCTGCCGAAGCACGTGCAGCTCGCCATCCTGTTCGGCTCCGGCGATGAGGAGATCAAGTTCACCTACTGGGACGGCACCCGCAACTACACCACCGAGAAAACCTTCGAAGGCGTCATCGGCAACATCGCCCGCCGCTTCAAGGAGACGGACAGCGACTGGGTGCGCGAGGAGCTGTCGCGCTACCAGGACGCAAAGCCCTGCGAGGCCTGCAAGGGCTATCGCCTGAAGCCGCAGGCGCTCGCGGTCAAGATCGGCGGCAAGCATATCGGCGAGGTCGGCGACATGTCGATCAAGACCGCCAACGACTGGTTTGCCGGTATCCCCAAGACCTTCACCAAGCAGCAGACCGAGATCGCCACCCGCATCCTGAAGGAGATCCGCGAGCGCCTGGTGTTCCTCAACGACGTCGGCCTCGAATACCTGACGCTCTCCCGCTCCTCCGGCACGCTCTCGGGCGGCGAAAGCCAGCGCATCCGTCTCGCATCGCAGATCGGCTCCGGCTTGACCGGCGTGCTCTACGTGCTCGACGAGCCATCCATCGGCCTCCACCAGCGCGACAACGACCGCCTGCTTGGCACGCTCCGGCACCTGCGCGACCTCGGCAACACGGTCATCGTCGTCGAGCACGACGAGGACGCCATCCTCACCGCCGATCACGTGGTCGACATCGGCCCCGGCGCCGGCGTCCACGGCGGCGAGATCATCGCGCAAGGCACGCCCGACGACATCATGGCGGCGCCGAAGAGCTTGACCGGCCAGTACCTCTCCGGCGAGCGCCAGGTTTCGCTTCCGAAGCAGCGCCGTCCCTTCGACAAAAAGCGCACGCTCAAAGTCACCGGCGCCCGCGGCAACAACCTGCAGAACGTCACCGCCGAGATTCCGCTCGGGCTCCTGACCTGCATCACCGGCGTCTCGGGCGGCGGCAAGTCCACGCTGCTGATCGATACGCTCTTCAAGGCCGTGGCACGCAAGCTCAACAACGCGCGCGAGCACCCCGCCCCGTTCGACAAGCTCGAAGGCTTGGAGCAGCTCGACAAGGTGATCGACATCGACCAGTCGCCCATCGGCCGCACGCCGCGCTCGAATCCGGCCACCTACACCGGCGCCTTCACGCCGATCCGCGACTGGTTCGCAGGCCTCCCCGAGAGCAAGGCGCGCGGCTACGGCCCGGGCCGCTTCTCGTTCAACGTCAAGGGCGGCCGCTGCGAGGCCTGCCAGGGCGACGGCGTCTTGAAGATCGAGATGCACTTCCTGCCCGACGTCTACGTCACCTGCGACGTCTGCAAGGGCAAGCGCTACAACCGCGAGACGCTCGAGGTCACCTTCCGCGACAAGTCCATCGCCGACGTGCTCGACATGACGGTCGAGGAAGGCGCGCAATTCTTCAAGGCCGTGCCGCCGATCCGCGACAAGCTGGAGACCCTGGCCCGCGTCGGCCTCGGCTACATTCACATCGGCCAGCAGGCAACGACGCTCTCGGGCGGCGAGGCGCAGCGCATAAAGCTGTCGAAAGAATTGAGCCGCCGCGCGACGGGACGCACCCTCTACATCCTCGACGAGCCGACGACCGGGTTGCATTTCCACGACGTGGCGAAGCTGCTCGAGGTGCTGCACGAGCTGGCCGACGCCGGCAACACGGTGGTGGTGATCGAGCACAACCTGGAGGTCATCAAGACCGCCGACTGGATCATCGACCTCGGCCCCGAAGGCGGCGACGGCGGCGGCAAGATCGTGGCAGCCGGCACGCCGGAAGACGTCGCCGCCACCAAGGAAAGCTACACCGGCCGGTATCTGAAGGACTTGCTCGTCAGACGCTCCAAGTCATCCGGCGGCAAGAAGCA
>NZ_CADEFI010000063.1 GCF_902826555.1 uncultured Hyphomicrobium sp. | reverse complement strand
TGTTCCACGGGCAGACGGCGAGGCAATCGTCGCAGCCGAAGATGCGATTGCCGATAGGCTCGCGGAACTCCTCGGCGATATGGCCTTTGTGCTCGATGGTGAGGTAGGCGATGCAGCGGCGCGCATCGAGCTGATAGGGAGCGGGGAAGGCCTTGGTGGGGCAGACGTCGAGGCAGCGACTGCACGTGCCGCAATGGTCGTGCTCGGCCGAATCCGGCGCGAGTTCGGCGGCGGAGAGGATGGCGCCAAGGAAGAGCCACGAGCCGGCCTCGCGCGAGACGAGGTTGGTGTGCTTGCCCTGCCACCCGACGCCGGCTGCCTCGGCGAGCGGTTTCTCCATGAGCGGGGCCGTATCGACGAAGACTTTGACCGGGGCTTGGGTCTCGCGCTCGATCAGACCCGCCAGCTCCTTGAGCTTGCCTTTCATGACATCGTGATAGTCGCTGCGCTTGGCGTAGGTAGAGACGACGCCCCGAAGGGGATTGGCGAGCGCGAGCATGGGATCGGTTTCGGGCGCATAGCTCATGGCCAGCATGACCACGGAGCGTGCATCGGGCCAAAGATGGCGCGGATCGCGCCTCCGATCCGCTGTCGTCTGCATCCAGTCCATGGTGCCGTGACGCCCATCGGCGAGAAAGGCGGCCAGGCGCTCGCCGGCGTGGGGGATGGCGTCGGCCCGGGCGAAACGGATGGTCTCGAACCCGAGCGCACGAGCGCGCTCGCGCAACGTGGCCTTGATGCTGTCGCGGGCTTCGAACCGGGTCTGGGTCTCGGACGCTTGCATCGTCGCTCCACGCGTCAGAAGTCGAGATCGGCATACACCGGCGCCGGAGCGATGCCGGGCATGCGGTCCGCGAGCAGTGCGCGGAAGGAAGGCCGGGACTTCAGACGTGCATACCACGACTTTGCCGATGGGAAGGCGTCCCACGGGATTTCACCGATGTAGTCGATGCAGGAGAGATGAGCAGCGGCGGCCATGTCAGCGAAGCTCATCGCATCCCCAGCCAGCCAGCTGCGGCTGTGCGCGAGATGGTTCACGTACGCCATATGATGGCGGATGTTGGTGCGAATAGCGCGTAGCGTATCGGGATCGGGAGCCTGTGGCGCGTTGGCCAGCAGATGACCGTAGACGCGCTCGACGAGCAGCTCCTGCGTTACCTCGCGGTCGAGCTTGCCGTGGAACCAGTCGACGAGGCGGCGCTGCTCGGCGCGGTGCTCGATGCTGCCGTGGAAGAGAGGGACAGGGTGGCCCGGCTTCTCCTTCTGATCGCTTTGAGCCCACTCGGCCAGGTACTCCGAGATGGCGTAGGCGCCGCAGAGTGTCTTGCCGTTTTCGAGCTCGAGGACCGGGAGTTCGCCGGCAGGGTTGAGGGCCAGGAACTCGTCTCTCCACTCCCAAGGACGCTCGTCGACCATCGCAACATTGATGCCGACCTCCGCCAGGGCGAGGCGGATCGAGCGCGATTTCGGGCAGAGCCTGAACTGCGTCAACGTGTGCATGGCTTGAGATCCGCGGCTGCGGGACGATTGGTTGTCAGGTTGTCGTCAGCTCGAGCGGCCAAGGTAACCATCAGGGGGCGTCTTAGCCATGTCATGGAGCTGCAGCGGCAGAACCGTATCCTCGTTTTGACAAACGTGCTACCGACCCGATGACGGCCTTCCTTAGCTTCCCCTCCGCATTTCGCGATCGATCTTCAACTCCGGAGAGCACTCCCTTATGGCGATCTGGCAAGCGCTACTGCTCGGTTTCCTCGAGGGGCTCACGGAGTTCCTTCCCGTCTCCTCCACCGGGCATCTTCTGCTGGCCGGGCATTTTCTGGGCTTCGATTCCCCCGGCAAGACATTCGAGGTGCTGATCCAGCTCGGCGCGATCCTGGCGATCCTGGTCGTTTATTTCCAGCGGCTCCTGCAGATGGTGTGCGCGCTGCCGAGCGATCCGCAAATCCAGCGTTTCGCAATCTCGCTCGCTATCGCGTTTCTGCCGGCGGCGCTGATCGGCGCGTTGCTTCATGACTTCATCAAGGACGTGCTGTTCGAGACGCCGATGCTGGTGTGCGCGATGCTGATCCTGGGTGGTTTTGTGCTGCTTGCGATCGACAAGATGGCGCTCAATCCGCGCTACCATGACGTCACCAGCGTTCCGGCCGAGCGGGCGCTCGGAATCGGTCTCTTCCAGTGCCTCGCACTCATTCCCGGCGTGTCGCGCTCGGGCTCGACGATCGTCGGCGGTTTGCTGCTCGGAGCCGACAAGAGGACGGCTGCAGAATTCTCGTTCTTCCTCGCCATGCCGACCATGGCCGGCGCTTTCGCGCTCGACCTTTACAAGAACTGGGAGCGGCTCCAGGCGGCGGACGCGTTGCCGATCGGGGTCGGTTTCGTGGCAGCGTTCGTGACGGCGGTCGCAGTCGTCAAGGTGGCGCTCGATTTCATCGGGCGCCACGGCTTCACGCCTTTCGCCTGGTGGCGGATCATTGTCGGGACGATCGGGCTCGCTGCGCTTGCAATCTATGGATAGGCGACGCCGTCAGGCCGCGTGGGACGCGGCCGGAAGCGTGAGCGCACGTTTCAGGCTCGCGAGATCGGTGGCGGCACGCAGGCTTTCGAGCGCCGCGGGCTCGCGTACGAGCCGCGAGATGCGGGCCAGTGCCTTTAGGTGATCGCCGCCGGCGTGGTCGGGAGCCAGAAGGAGGAAGACGAGGTCGACCGGCTCGCCGTCCTGGCTCTCGAAATCGATCGACGATTTCAGCCGCGCAAAAACGCAGACAATGCCGGAAAGGCCCTTGAGCTTGACATGAGGGACGGCGATGCCGCGCCCAAGCCCGGTCGAGCCCAAGCGTTCGCGCTGGAGCAGCGTTTCGTAGATCACGCGGGTATCGAGACCGGTGATCTCGGCCGCATGCGTGGAGAGATCGAGAAGCGCCTGCTTCTTGCTCGTCGCTTCAAAGGCGGGGAAGATCCCGCCAGGTGCCAACAGATCGCTCAAATCCATTTTGTCCGGTCCCATCGGCTCAGTGATCGGCCTACTTGTCCTGCCGACCATCATTCACTCGTTGGCGCGCCCGCGACCCAGCTCGGCAACCCGGCATGGGCCTCAGTCGTGCGTTCTATCCCAAACGCTCCGATACGCTCCTACTTATGCATATGTTTATCTTGCAGCAATCGTGCCGACCGGCGTCCGGTCAGTGTTAACGGATGTCAGTTTCGGTACTCAAAGCACGTGTCTTGCTGATTGTCCGAGGCCTATCCCTTTTTTCACCGCCGTCTCCGGCGTCCCCGACATCGATTTTTCCGGTCAACCGGCCCGCAAACCCGGCAATAGCGGCTCAGCCGCTGCATCTACATCGTTCAATGCGCCGCGACGTGCGTACGTAATGGGCAATCATGGCGATTCATTGCGCGCCGCGCCGTACCGATCTGTACCCGGGCCAGTTGGAAATGCAATCCGGCACACTCCTGATATGTGAGACGCGTTGACGCCTCCCCCGATCGCCTCAAGCGACCCGTAGTATCTGGTTTTTGTAGCATTTCCAGAAGCTTGCCTGTCCGATTCCGCGGGCAACGCATCTATCGGGGACGCTAGTGCGGACTGTCTGGGGAGTCAATCCTGCGGCGCGGTAGAGGTGGGCGCTTGCGAACAGCTCCTTGCGCGGCTCTCCGCTTGCCGCAGGACGCGTCTATCGTCCGGCGCGTTCGGCGAGGCGCTTTTCGCGGCGCCGTTGCACGGATGACGGTATCCGCATGGCTTCGCGATACTTTGCGACCGTGCGCCGTGCGATGTCGATGCCTTCGGCGTTCAGTTTCTCGACCAGTTTGTCGTCGGACAGAATCGATCTCGCGCTTTCGCCCTCGATCATCTGGCGGATGCGGTGGCGGACAGCTTCCGACGAGTGGGCCTCGCCATCTCCTGCGGCCTGAATGGCGGAGGTGAAGAAGTACTTGAGTTCGAAGATGCCGCGCGGGGTTGCCATGTACTTGTTCGAGGTGACGCGCGAGACCGTCGACTCGTGCATCGAGATGGCGTCGGCAACGGTTTTGAGGTTCAGAGGCCTCAAGTACTGCACGCCGTGGGTGAAAAAGCCGTCCTGCTGGCGGACGATCTCTTCGGCGACTTTCAGGATCGTTCGTGCGCGCTGGTCGAGACTTTTGACGAGCCAGTTCGCTGTCTGCAGGCACTCGAGCAGATAGCCGCGGTCCTTCTCGGTGCGCGTCGTCTTGTTGACCTCGGCGAAGTAGGTGCGGTTGACGAGCACGCGAGGAAGAGTGTCGCTGTTGAGCTCGATCAGCCAGCTTCCGTCGGATGCGCTGCGGATGAGGACGTCCGGCACCACGGGCTGAAGCTGAACGGAGCCGAATTTGAGACCCGGTTTCGGGTTGAGGCGCTTGATCTCCTCGATCATGTCGGTGATTTCGCTCATGTCGGCGCCGATGACCTTGCGCAAGCCGGTCATGTTGTGGGCGGCGAGCAAGTCGAGATTGTCGAGTAGCGCGGCGATCTGAGGATCGTAGCGGTTCTGCTCCTTGAGCTGAAGCGCCAAGCATTCCGCGAGCGAGCGCGCAAAGACGCCGGCAGGATCCAGCGTCTGCAACGTCGCCAGGACTTTCTCGACGAGTGCAAGCGGTGCGCCGAGCTTGACTGCCAGCTGATCGAGCTCGGCGTGCAGGTAGCCGGCCTCGTCCACCATGTCGATCAGATGCTGCCCGATAAGGCGCTCAACGTGATCGTGGATCGCGAGCGGCAATTGCTCGGAGAGGTGATCGCGCAACGAGGGCTCGCTCGAGACAAACGCCTCAGGGTTGATTTCCTCGCCGTTGAACGTGCCGGTGCGCTGACGCAGGTTCGCCCATCCGGAATCCACTCCGTCCGGCACACCCGGCGACGGTGTGCTATCGGAGAACGATCCGTCGTAGTCGCCGTCGAGGCCGCCCTCGGCATCGGCCACGGGCTTAGCGAGGTCGAGCCATTCGTCCTCGCCGGTCCGTTCGGTGCGCTCTGAAGGCGCATCTTCGGCGTTGTGCTCGACTTTCGGCCCGGCTTCGGGGGCCTCGTCCATTTCGAGAAGTGGATTGCGCTCAAGCTCGGTTTCGACGAACTGGCCCAGCTCGAGATTCGACAGCTGAAGCAGGCGGATAGCCTGTTGCAGCTGGGGCGTCATCACCAGCTGCTGGCCCTGCCTGAGCTCGAGCTTTGCGGTTAGCGCCATGGGCCAACCTCAGGCTCCGGCCCGCGCATGCGCCGGTTTGCCGACGCGCACGGGGCGCGGCTTGGTCGAGATCGGCATCTCTCTTGCATGACGAGGTTCATTGTGATGGTCATGCACCGAGCCTCGACGTCGCGCAAGGCTTTCTACCGGTCCTGACCGAAGGTCTGTCCCAAAGTGAGTCCTCGGGGCAGCCTAGCTAGCGGGTGTTAACGAACATATCCCCGAGGTAGACGCGCCGGACATCTTCGTTGGCTATGATTTCCGCCGGCTTACCTTGTGTCAAAACCTGACCATCGTAGATGATGTAGGCGCGGTCGATCAGGCTCAGCGTCTCGCGGACGTTGTGGTCCGTGATGAGGACGCCGATCCCGCGGTCCGTCAGATGGCGCACCAATTGCTGGATGTCGCCGACCGCGATGGGGTCGATACCGGCGAACGGCTCGTCGAGCAGGATGAAGGACGGGCGAGAAGCCAGCGCGCGGGCGATTTCACAGCGGCGGCGCTCACCGCCGGAAAGCGCCATGGAGGGCGACTTTCTCAAGCGCGTGATGTGGAACTCCTCGAGCAGGCTGTCGAGCTGCTCCTGACGCCGCTTTCTGTTCGGCTCCACCAGCTCCAGCACAGCCATGATGTTCTGCTCGACGGTGAGGCCGCGGAAGATCGAAGCCTCCTGCGGCAGGTAGCCGATACCGAGGCGTGCGCGCCGGTACATCGGAAGCGGCGTGACGTCCTCGCCGTCGATGGTGATGCGTCCCGCGTCGGCCGGTACGAGGCCGGTGATCATGTAGAATACGGTGGTCTTGCCGGCGCCGTTGGGACCGAGCAAGCCGACAGATTCGCCGCGGCCCACGGCGAGGCTCACGCCGCGCACGACCATGCGCTTCTTGTAGCTTTTCTGGACGTTGTCAGCCACGAGCCAGCCCTGGTGGGAGGCGTAGTACTGCTGCTCAGGCGTCATGGCCTGGCCGTAAGCGTATCCGTTCGATGCCGCGCCGTTTTGGGCGGCGTATGGATCGGGCGCATGCGCGGCCGGAGCTCGTTTCAGGGGCCACAACTTCATGTTGGCAGTCTGCCGTGATTGGACTTCATCGGGAAACTTGGGTTCTCGTATTCGAGCTGCTTTCGATAACGGGTGTCAATTCGCCGGGCCAGCCGGTGTTTCCGGATTTTCGGTCGCAGACCATCCATCCGCCGGCGTTGCAGCTTTGGATTTCTCTTTGCCGGACTTTTCACCCTCCTTCAGCTCCTGCGGGAAGAACACGGCGCTGGCGCGCCCCTGGCTCTCGGCGGCCGGCTCGGCCGGCGCTTTCGTGACCCAACCGCCGCCTGGGGGATTGGCCGGGCTCTTTTGCGGCGCGGTGTCGATCTTACTCTCGCCGGTCGTCATGTCGATCAGCAGGCGGGTGCCGCGGACCATGCTCTTGCCCTTCGACAGCACGACGTTGCCGCCCATCGTGACCTTGTTGGTCTTGGCATCGAAGTCGGCCCAGTCGCCGGTGGCGGACTGGCCGTCCTTGGACGTCACGTAGACCTCTCTTCTGGCCTCGATGCGGGTCAGCTCGGCGCCCTTTTTTTCGCCGTCAACTGACGCTGCGCTCGGGTTGGCCGCGTCGACCAGGCCTGCTTCACCCTTGTAATAGGCCGTGAGCTCGGCGCAACGCATGCCGAAGGTGTCCTGTTTCGCGTCTACGTCGCCGCGAAATATCGCAAGCTTCTTTTTGTCATCGACGTCGAGAGAGTCCGCCGTGATGTTCACGGGGGCGGTCGGGTCGGTTTTGAACGAGCCGAGACCGCTGCCTTCGCCTTTCTCCGCGTCGGCGCCCGGCGTCTTGTTCTTGCCGGCGCCCTTGGCGTCGGTGCCGCGAAGCAAGCGCGCGGCGATACGTCCGGGCCCCAGGGCAGCCTCGGGCGGGGTGGTCAGCTGCGCCGTGCCGTCGTGACGATCGATGGCGAGACGGCCACCGCGCAACTCGTTTCCGCCCTGTGTCACGACTACATTTCCGACGAGAACGATGGCGCCCGATTTTTCGTCGATCTCGACGCGCTCGCCGGCCGCGCGACGGTCGGTACCGGAGGTCATAATGACCTCGCCGGAGAGCACGGCGGTCTCGCCCAGGGCGTCAAAGTCGGCCGTGTCACTGGTCACGACGTCGCCATTCTCGCGCTTCATGACGACCGGCTTCTTGGCGACGATGCGCTTCACCTTGCCGCCCGGCGATGCACCGGCTGCAGCCGGCGGGGCCTTGGCGGCGGGGCTGCCGCCCATCATGCCTTCTCCTTCATAGAAGACCTCGAGCTCGGGCGTGGTGAGATTGGAGCCCGCCTGCTGAGCGGTCACGCTGCCGGTGAACAAGGCGCGCTTGCCCGTGTCATCGATGTCGAGACGGTTGGCGTCGATGTTGATCGGCCCGTTCGAGGGCGTGAACAGTGCGCCGCTGTCGGCGGCCTTTTCGGGAGTGGCTTCGGCCGTGGTCTTTTTCTCGTCGGGCGGCGGGGTCAGTACGACGGCAACCTCCTCGACGAAGGTGGCCTCACGCGCTTTCTGGCGCAGTGTCATCTGCTTCGAGCGGATGGAGCCGTTCGGAAACTCGACCAGAACGGGCTCGTTCGATGTCAGGAGGTCTTCCTTGGTGAGGATTGTCGCCTGAGTGAGACGGGCCTTGAGGCCGCTTTGTGAATCGACGTTGATCTCCTCGTAGAGGTCGAGAAGACTTTTCTCGTTGTTGAAGACGCCGCGGACGGCCGTGATGTCCGTGCGCGTTTTGTCTGCCTGATACAGCTCGCCGACGATGCTGTTGAGCTTGACGACATTGGGCAGCGTCAGGTCCTGCTCGGCCGTCTTGGCGGTGAAGACGTAGCTGCTGCCATCCTTGCCGAACCCTTCGTAGCGGGGGTTCTTCATGGACAAATCCTCGGGGAGGATCTTGCGAATGGCGATGCCACCCGGCAACGCGTCCTTGCCGACGAGGCCAGCCGTGACGGCGATGGAAAGGCCATAGACGCCGAGCAGGCTTACTGCGCCGAGCGGGAAAAGGACGCGCAGGGTGCGCACCAGACGAGTGCGGTACCTGGCTCTGTGGAACTCGCTCGTGCGGTCGACATCCGTCACCACGCCGTCGCCGGTGCGGCGGGCAGCCGAAACGTGCGTGTTTTCGTCCACGGTCATGACCATCGGGGTTCCCCGCCCTCGACATCATTCATTGGCTGATCCGAACCAGACTGCCGCGCGGCGAGGGCCGCACATTGCAAAGGAATAGTGGCACCGGCTGCGTGCCGGTCCGCGAGGGGCCAGTGGTCCCCGCCGCGGATGATTGATTTGCAGTGTGCACGTGCGAAGGTGCGACGACAATTGCTGGAAATTAGGGTGACATTGGGACTGTTACGTCCTTAGCCCGACACGGCGGGCCACGCTAGCGGTCTTGCTACCTAGGGCTTTGATCTCGCTCGTTAATGGGCGAAGATGTCGTCTTCGCCGTAGCCGGCCAGGTCGAGCTTGGCGCGGACGGGCAGGAACTCGAAAGCCGCTTTGGCAAAGTCTTGGCGCCCCTCGCGCGCCAGCATGGCGTCGAGTTTTTCCTTCAGGGCGTGCAGGTGAAGAACGTCGGCGGCAGCGTAGGCTTGCTGCTGCTGGCTCAGCGTCTCGGCGGCCCAGTCCGAGCTCTGCTGCTGTTTGGAAAGCTCAATTCCCAGAAGCTCGGCTGTGATGTCCTTGAGACCGTGGCGGTCAGTGTAGGTGCGCACCAGCTTGGAGACGATCTTGGTGCAATAGACCGGCCTGACCACGACGCCCAGGTATTTCTCGATCACGGCCAGATCAAAACGGGCGAAGTGAAAGATCTTGAGGACGGACGGGTCCGTCAGCAACGCCTTGAGCCGCGGGGCGTCGTAGGTCGCGGGATCGGGCTGCACGAGATGGGCGGTGCCGTCGCCTGCCGAGAGCTGGACCAGGCAGAGGCGGTCGCGCTGGGGGTTGAGCCCGAGGGTCTCGGTGTCGATGGCGACGCTGCTCTTGAACGTGAGGCCGGCCGGAAGATCGCCTTTGTGCAGCTTGATGATTGGCGGCGACATGGGTGTGTGTCCTCGATCGAAATGACGGATCACCGCGCAGTTCGTAACTCATTGAAATTTATTGCGGAATTAGACCCTCTTGTGCGCGGGTGTAACGGTTCCGGCCAGCAAAAGCAAGGGCGCGTGTGATGTCGTCCGCGGAAATCTCGGCGCCTCGCACTTTATCCTCGCCCGAATGCGCTCGGCGATAGTGGGCGCAGGGGGGACCCACGAACGAGCATCGGGTCCCATGGACGAAACGGCGAATCTCAAGCTCCCCTATATCCTTGCGGCGCAGTCCCAGAAGCATGTGACGCACAACGAAGCGCTGCGTGCGCTCGATGCCATCGTCCAACTTGCCGTGCTGGACAAGGATCTCGCCACACCGCCGGGATCGCCCGTCGAAGGGAGCCGCTACATCATCGCAGGGAGCCCGAGCGGAGCGTGGGCAGGTCACGCATCGCACCTTGCGGCCTGGCAAGACGGGGCCTGGGCCTTCTATGTGCCGGTTGCAGGCTGGCTGGCGTGGGTCGATGACGAAAGCCAGAGCTATCTCTTTTCAGGAGGGGCGTGGATTCCCGCGCCGGGAGGCGGCGGGGCAGCGCTTGTGCCAAAGGGTGCCTGGAGCAGCGCGACGACCTATTCGACGGGCGATCTCGTCGAGCACGAAGGCTCCGCGTTTCTTTCGAATATCGATGACAATCTCGACAACGAGCCTGATGGCGCCACGCCCGGCTCGACGAGCGAATGGACTTACTTCTCGGCTGGTTCGGGCGGTGGCGGTGGAAGCGGCGACGTCAATCCCGTGTCGCTGGTCGGCGTCAATGCCACGGCGGATACCACCAACCGCTTGTCCGTCTCGAGCCCGGCCTCGCTTTTCAGCCACGAGGGCGAAGGGCACCAGCTCAAGATCAACAAGGACACGGCCGGCGATACGGCGAGCGTGGTGTTCCAGACGGCGTTCTCGGGGCGCGCGGAGTTCGGCCTGGCCGGCGACGACGACTTTCACGTCAAGGTGAGCCCGGACGGGAGCACGTGGCACGAGGGCCTCGTCATCGACCGATCGTCCGGAGCGGTGCGGTCCAAGGCGGGGCAAGTGGACATTGCCTCTGCTGCGACATGCGATATCGGTGCCGCGGCGGCGCAAAGGGCGCGCGTTACCGGAACGACGACGATCACGAGCTTCGGATCGGCTGCGAACGAGCTGCGTTTCGTCACCTTCGCCGGCGCGCTGACGTTGACACACAACGCGACGTCGCTCGTCTTGCCAGGTGCCGGCAATATCGCGACGGTGGCCGGCGATACCGGCATCTTCGCATCGGACGAGTCCGGGAACTGGAGATGTCTCGCCTATCAACGCGCCTCGGGAGCGGCGCTGGCGAGCGTCGGGGGCGGCATCAACCCCAACCTGATCATCAACGGGGACGGGGCGATCAACCAGCGCGTCGCCGGCTCCGGCATCGCCGACGACACCTATGCCTGGGACCGGCACTACGTCCTGACGCAGACCAGCACCATCGCCGTTTCGACGGTGACCGACGCGGCAGACGGGGTGCCGTATCTGTTCCGCATGACGCAAAGCCAGGCGTCGGCGCAGCGCATGGGCGCCGCCACGATCCTCGAAGCGCGCGACAGCAAGCTGCATCGGGGCTCGACGGTCACGCTCTCGGGCAAGGTGCGGTCGTCCGCAGCGGCCACAATTCGCTGGGCCGTTCTCGAATGGACCGGGACCGCGGACACCGTGACCTCGGATGTGGTCAATTCGTGGACCAACGGCACCTTCACGGCCGGCAACTTCTTTCTCGGCTCGAACCTCACGGTGTCGGGCGCAGGTTCCCTGGCGCTATCGTCCAATACGCTGACGGACTTCACGCTCTCGGCTGCGATCTCGTCGTCCTGCAACAACCTGATCCTGATGATCTGGACGGATGCGACGGCGGCGCAGACCGCGACCCTCGACTGGCGGTGGAAGCTCGAAGCCGGGGCGTCGGCCACAGCATGGATCATGCGAAACCCGCAGCAGGAGATGGATCTTTGCTGGCGCTACTTCCAGGACATCATCCGGGGCAATGGTGGCAATACGCTCGGCAACTTTCTTTCCCAACGTGTGGTCACGACGATTTGTGATGCACCGATCAAGTTCCCGGTGCCGATGCGGACGACACCGGTCATGCTCACGTCCGGGCCGACGTGGGCGTCGAGCAGCCCCGGGGCGAACAATCAAATTGGGTTTTTCGACAATGTCGCAGGCGGCTTTGCAACGATCAGCGGTGCGCTCACCGTCTCGGACGGCGGCGCGTCAAGCCCAACGGCTACACTCCTGCGGTTCACTGCCGGGACATCGTTCTCTGGGACGGCCGGGTCGATCGGCAACGTCTATATCGGCGGTGCGGGCTGGGTAGCGGTCAGTGCGGAGCTCTAATGCACCGACTTTCTGTCCGGATATCGCGTCGGTCGCGACCGGGTCGCGAACGAACGCCGTCCTGAAAAACGTACGACGGCTTAGGAAAGCCGTGGTGCCCAGAAGAGG
>NZ_CADEFI010000062.1 GCF_902826555.1 uncultured Hyphomicrobium sp. | reverse complement strand
CGACCGGCCAGCGCCAGGACCCCGGCAAGGTGTTCAAGGGCAAGAAGATGGCCGGCCACATGGGTGACGAGCGCATCACCACCCAGAACCTCGTCGTCGCCAAGATCGATGTCGAGCGCGGCCTCCTGATGATCCGCGGCGCCGTTCCCGGCTCCAAGGGCGGCTGGGTGATCGTGCGCGACGCCGTCAAGAAAAAGGCCCACGCCGATGTGCCGAAGCCCGGCGCATTCAAGCCGGCTGCCAGCAAGGAGAAGGCGTGATGAAAGCCACCGTCACCACGCTCGAAGCGAAGAAGGCCGGCGAGGTCGAACTCGCCGATGCCATTTACGGGCTCGAGCCCCGTTCCGACATTCTGCACCGCATGGTGCGCTGGCAGCAGCTGAAGCGCATGGCCGGCACGCATCATGCGCAGGACCGCTCGGAAGTCTCGGTCACCGGCAAGAAGATGTACAAGCAGAAGGGAACCGGCGGCGCCCGTCACGGCGACAAGTCGGTTCCGCAGTGGCGCGGTGGCGGCAAGGCGTTCGGTCCCAAGCCGCGCAGCCACGCCATCGACCTGACCAAGAAGTTCCGCGCGCTGGCGCTCCGTCACGCCCTCTCCGCCAAGGCCAAGGCCGGCGAGATCGTCGTGATCGATACCGCCGCTTCGGATGGCAAGACCGGTGCGCTGAAAAAGCAGTTCGCCTCTCTCGGTTGGAAGAGCGCGCTGATCATCGATGGCGCCGCGCTCGATGACGCGTTCGCCCGCGCCGCGCGCAACATCCCGCACATCGACGTGCTGCCGATCGCCGGCATCAACGTCTATGACATCCTGCGCCGCGAGAAGCTCGTGTTGACCAAGGCCGCGGTCGAGGCGCTCGATGTGCGCTTCGCCGACGTCAAGGCCAAAGCCTCGGAGGCGAAGTGATGAACAAGCTCAAAGCCTACGACGTCATCCTTTCGCCGGTCATCACCGAGAAGGCGACGCAGGTCTCCGAGGCCAACCAGGTGATCTTCAAGGTCGCCTCGGGGGCCAACAAGACCGACATCAAGGCTGCCGTCGAGAGCCTCTTCAATGTGAAGGTCAAGGCTGTAAACACCCTCGTTCGCAAGGGCAAGCGCCGCACGTTCCGCGGCATCCGCGCCCAGCTGAGCGACGTCAAGAAGGCCATCGTGACGCTCGAGGAAGGCCACTCGATCGACGTCACGACGGGCCTTTAAAGGAGAGCCGATCCAATGGCATTGAAGACATTCCGTCCGACATCCCCGGGTCTCCGGCACCTGGTTCAGGTCGATCGCTCACACCTCTGGAAGGGTGCGCCGGTCAAGATGCTGACCGAAGGCAAGCTGAAGACGGGCGGCCGCAACAGCGACGGCCGCATCACGACGCGTCATATCGGCGGTGGCCACAAGCAGTCGTATCGCAAGATCGACTTCCGTCGCCGCAAGCACGATGTCGTCGCCACCGTCGAGCGTCTCGAGTACGATCCGAACCGCACGGCCTTCATCGCGCTGATCAAGTACGCCGACGGCCACCTGTCCTACATCCTGGCGCCGCAGCGCCTGGCGGTCGGTGATCAGGTCGTCTCGGGCGTCAAGGTCGACGTGAAGCCGGGCAATGCCATGCCGCTGTCCGGCATGCCGATCGGAACCATCGTCCACAACGTCGAGCTGAAGCCCGGCGGCGGTGGCCAGCTCGCACGCTCGGCCGGTGCCTTCGTGCAGCTCGTCGGCCGTGACTCGGGATGGGCAGTTCTGAAGCTCAGCTCCGGCGAGACCCGCAAGGTTCGCGCCGACTGCATGGCCTCCGTCGGTGCCGTCTCGAACCCGGATCACACCAACGAGGTCGTCGGCAAGGCGGGCCGCACGCGCTGGAAGGGCATCCGCTCCACCGTGCGCTCGATCGCCATGAACCCGATCGACCATCCGAACGGTGGCCGCACCAAGGGTGGTAAGCACTGGGCGACGCCGTGGGGCAAGCCGACCAAGGGCTACAAGACCCGCAAGAACAAGCAGACCGACAAGTTCATCGTCAGAAGCCGCTCGAAGAGCAAGTAGTACAGATCCGTACAACTTTAGCCGCGAGCAGACGGCCGAGGAGACTAGAGAGTGACACGCGCAGTTTGGAAAGGCCCGTTCGTCGACGGCTTCCTTCTCAAGAAGGCGGAGAAGGTGCGTTCGTCCGGGCGCAATGAGGTCATCAAGACCTGGAGCCGTCGCTCAACGATCCTGCCTCAGTTCGTCGGGCTGACCTTCGGCGTCTACAACGGCCAGAAGCACGTTCCGGTGAACGTCACCGAGGACATGATCGGGCACAAGCTCGGCGAGTTCTCGCCGTCGCGCGTGTTCCACGGTCATGGCGGCGACAAGAAAGCAGCGGTGGGTAAGAAATAATGGGCAAGCCGAGCCGGGAAAGAAGCCTCTCCGATAAAGAGGCGCGAGCGATCGCGAAGAACCTTCGCGTCTCGCCGCAGAAGTTGAACCTCGTCGCGGGCCTGATCCGCGGCAAGAAGGTCGACAAGGCGCTCGCCGACCTCGAGTTCTCGAGGAAGCGCATCGCCCAGGACGTCCGCAAGGTCGTGATGAGCGCCGTCGCCAACGCCGAGAACAACCATGATCTCGACGTCAACGCGCTGATCGTGGCGGAAGCCTACGTCGGCAAGAACCTGGTCATGAAGCGCTTCGCGGCCCGCGGCCGCGGCCGCGGCTTCTCGATCATGAAGCCGTTTTCGCAGATCACGGTCGTCGTTCGCGAGACCGAGGCTGAAGCCGAGAAGCCCAAGGCGAAGTCCAAGGGCGCCGGCAAGAAGGCCGCGGCCAAGAAGCCGGCCGGCAAGAGCAAGGCTGCTGCGGCTGAGAAGGAGGCCGAGTAATGGGTCACAAAGTCAATCCCGTCGGCCTGCGCGTCGGCATCAACCGCACTTGGGACAGCCGCTGGTTCGCCCGTCGTGGCGAGTACGGCAAGCTGCTCCACGAGGACTTCGCCATCCGCGAGCACATCATGAAGATGCAGCGCACGGCTGGCATCTCCAAGGTTGTCATCGAGCGCCCGCACAAGAAGTGCCGCGTCACGGTGCACACGGCTCGTCCGGGCGTGCTGATCGGCAAGAAGGGCGCCGACATCGAGAAGCTGCGCACCGAGCTGTCGCGTTTTACCTCCTCCGAGGTTCACCTGAACCTCCTCGAGGTGCGTAAGCCCGACATCGACGCCACGCTGGTCGCCGAGAACATTGCCCAGCAGCTCGAGCGCCGCGTCGCTTTCCGCCGCGCCATGAAGCGCGCCGTGCAGACCGCGCTGCGGGCCGGCGCTGTCGGCATCCGTATCAACGTCGCCGGCCGTCTTGGCGGCGCCGAGATCGCGCGTACGGAGTGGTACCGCGAGGGCCGCGTGCCGCTGCACACGCTGCGCGCCGACATCGACTTCGGCTACGGCGTCGCGCAGACCGCCTATGGCGTCATCGGCATCAAGGTCTGGATCTTCAAGGGCGAGCTCATGGAGCACGACCCGATGGCCTCCGAGCGTCGTGCGACCGAGGGAGCCGGCGACGGCACCGGCGGCCGCCCGCGTCGCGAGCGCGAGGATGGCGGCGAGCGTCGCGAGCGTCGTGGCCCCAGGGGCGACCGGGGTGGACCGCGCGGCGGCGGTGCCGCCGACGCCGGCAAGGAAGGGGAGACGGCCTGATCAGGGCTGACGGAGCAGGACCATGCTGTCACCGAAGAAAACCAAGTTCCGCAAGCAGTTCAAAGGCCGCATTCACGGCACTGCGAAAGGCGGCACGACACTGAACTTTGGCTCGCACGGCCTCAAGGCCGTTGAGCCCGAGCGCGTCACCGCACGTCAGATCGAGGCGGCTCGCCGCGCCATCACGCGTCACATGAAGCGCGCCGGTCGCGTCTGGATCCGCATCTTCCCGGACGTGCCGGTCACCAAGAAGCCGGCCGAAGTCCGTATGGGCTCCGGCAAGGGCGGCATCGAGCTCTGGGTTTCGCGCGTGAAGCCGGGCCGCATCATGTTCGAGCTGGACGGCGTTCCCGACCAGGTCGCACGTGAAGCCCTACTCCTCGGCGCCGCGAAGCTCGGCATCAAGACACGGATTGTAACGCGCATCGGCTGAGGGTAGCCGGCGCGGGAAGGATGAGGATTACGACGATGAAGGCGGGTGATTTGAAGAGCATGTCGCTCGATCAGCTCGACGATCAGTTGGCGAAGCTCAAGAAGGAGCAGTTCAATCTGCGCTTTCAGAAGGCGTCTGGGCAGCTCGAGAACACCTCGCGCGTACGTCAGGTTCGCCGCGACATCGCGCGCGTGCTGACGCTTGCCGGCCAGAAGAAGGGCGGATCCTCTGCCAAGGCCAACGTCAAATCGAAGACTGGCGCGTAAGGAGATAGAGCGATGCCGAAGCGCGTCCTGCAGGGTGTGGTTGTTTCGAACAAGAACGACAAGACGATCGTCGTCGAGGTGGAGCGCCGTTACACGCATCCGCTGCTGAAGAAGACGGTGCGCCGTACGAAGAAGTACCACGCCCACGACGAGAAGAACGTCTTCAAGGAAGGCGACCGCGTGGAGATCCAGGAGTCGGCGCCGATCTCGAAGTTGAAGCGCTGGGTGGCGCTGGAGAAGGCTTGATTTTAGGTGGTGCTAGGCCGCACGGCCGGAACCGGCACCGGAACGAAACACGATTTGAAGCCGCGATCTAGGCGGCAGGAAGAGAGACGGTGCGATGATCCAGATGGAAACCAATCTCGACGTCGCTGACAATTCGGGCGCGCGTCGCGTTCAGTGCATCAAGGTGCTGGGCGGCTCGAAGCGCAAATACGCCACCATCGGCGACACCATCGTCGTGTCGGTGAAGGAGGCGATTCCGAAGGGCCGCGTGAAGAAGGGCCAGGTCATGAAGGCCGTGATCGTGCGCGTCGCCAAGGGCGTGCGCCGTCCCGACGGCTCGTTGATCCGCTTCGACCGCAACGCTGCCGTTTTGATCAACAACCAGGGCGAGCCGGTTGGCACGCGCATCTTCGGACCGGTCACGCGCGAGCTGCGCTCCAAGAACCATATGAAGATCGTCTCGCTCGCGCCGGAGGTGCTGTAATGGCGTCGCTCAAGATCAAAAAGGGCGACAGCGTCGTCGTCCTCACCGGCCGCGATAAAGGCAAGCGCGGCGAGGTGATCGAGGTGCGCCCGAAGGAGAACCGCGCCCTCGTTCGCGGCATCAACGTCGTGCGCCGTCACCAGCGCCAGACGGCTTCGCAGGAAGGCGGCATCATCTCGAAAGAGGCCGCGATCCAGATTTCGAATCTTGCCCTCGAGGATCCCAAGGACGGCAAACCGACCCGCGTCGGCTTCCGCGTCTTGGAGGACGGCAAGAAGGTCCGCTTCGCCAAGCGCTCGGGCGAGATCATTCCGGAGAAGAAGTAAGTCATGGCCGACAAAGAGAAAGCCCAGAAGCCGGCAAAGGCTGGCGGCCCGCCCGCCGGCAAGCCCGGCAAGGAAGCCAAGGGTGCCAAGGCCGCGAAGGCTGCGGCTGCTCCGCGCGAGTGGAAGCCGCGTCCGGCTGACTACAAGCCGCGCTTGAAAACGCATTACGAGAAGGTCGTCCGCGGCCAGCTCAAGGAGAAGTTCGCCTACGCGAACCCGATGCAGATTCCGAAGATCGAGAAGATCGTCATCAACATGGGCGTGGGCGAGGCGACGGCCGACCGCAAGAAGGTCGACAGCGCCGCGTCCGACCTTGCGCTCATCGCCGGTCAGAAGCCGCAGCTCACCAAGTCGACCAAGTCCATCGCCACCTTCAAGGTGCGCGAGGGCATGACGCTGGGCTGCAAGGTCACGCTCCGCGGCGACCGCATGTACGAGTTCCTGGACCGCTTCGTCACCATCGCGCTGCCGCGCGTGAAGGACTTCCGCGGGCTGAACCCGAAGAGCTTTGACGGCCGCGGCAACTTCGCCTGCGGTCTGAAGGAGCACATCGTGTTCCCGGAGATCGACTACGACAAGGTTGACCAGGTTTGGGGTCTGGACGTGATCGTATGCACGTCCGCCGGTTCCGACGACGAGGCGCGCGAGCTGCTTCGCGGTTTCAATTTTCCTTTCCGCAGCTAGAGGACCTCGGGCATCCCCGAAAGGCCTTTGGAGGACATGAATGGCTAAGACGAGCTCTATCGAGAAGAACAACCGCCGCCGCAAGCTGGTCGCCCAGCATGCCGCCAAGCGCAAGCGCCTGAAAGCGATCGCCGACGACCTGAAGCGTCCGGCAGAGGAGCGCTTTGCTGCGCGCCTGAAGCTCGCCGAGATGCCGCGTAACGGCTCGGCGGTTCGCATTCGCAACCGTTGCGAGATCACGGGCCGCGCCCGTGGCAACTATCGCAAGCTCAAGATGTGCCGCAACCAGCTCCGTGAGCTGGCCTCGCAGGGGCTGATCCCCGGCATGGTCAAGTCGAGCTGGTAAGGAAGGGCTGAAGCACATGGCAGTGAATGATCCCATCGGCGATATGCTGACACGCATCCGCAATGCGCAGCTCCGTCGCCGCCCGAAGGTGGTGACGCCCGCCTCCAACATGCGCGCCCGCGTCCTCGACGTGCTTGTCGAGGAAGGCTACATCCGCGGCTACACGCGTGTTGAGCAGAAGGGCGCGCTCCCCGAGTTCGAGATCGAGCTCAAGTATTTCAACGGTCAGCCGGCGATCAAGGAGATCAGCCGCGTCTCGACCCCCGGCCGGCGCGTCTATTCGCCGGTCCGCGACCTGAAGAGCGTTGCCAACGGTCTCGGCGTCTCCATCCTCTCCACGCCCAAGGGCGTGATGTCGGATGCGCGCGCCAAGGAGGAGAACGTCGGCGGCGAGGTTATCTGCAACGTATTCTAAGGAAAAGCGCCGGCTTCGGCCGCGCGCGCGAGGACAAGACCAATGTCACGCATCGGAAAGAAGCCGGTTCCCGTTCCCGCCGCTGTCACGGCGACGGTCTCGGGTCAGACGGTAAAAATGAAGGGCGCCAAGGGCGAGCTCTCCTTCACCCTGCCTGAGGAAATCAAGGTCGAGAAGACCGCCGACGGCATCGAGCTGGAGCTGGTCGAGGACACCAAGAAGGCGCGCTCCATGTGGGGCATGTCGCGCACGATGGTGCAGAACCTGATCACGGGCGTGACCGAGGGCTACAGCCACACGCTCGAGATTCATGGCGTCGGCTTCAAGGCCGCCATGAAGGGCAAGGACAAGCTCACGATGTCGATCGGTTTCAGCCATGACGTCGAGCACACGATCCCGCCCGGCGTCGAGGTTAAAGTCGGCGGTGCCAAGCAGGAGGTCGTGACGGTCTCCGGCATCGACAAGCAGCTCGTCGGCCAAGTCGCGGCTGACATCCGCGCCTCCCGCAAGCCGGAGCCCTACCAGGGTAAGGGCGTGCGGTTCAAGGGCGAGTACGTCTACCGCAAGGAAGGCAAGAAGAAGTAGGACCGAGGCCATGGCCAACACCGCATTGAAACAGTTCGACAAGCGCCGCGCACGCGTGCGCCGGACGCTGAAGGCGCGTGCCGAGGGCCGTCCGCGGCTCTCCGTGCATCGCTCCTCGAAGCACATCTACGCTCAGATCATCGACGACGCCGACGGCAAGACGCTTGCGTCCGCTTCGAGCCTCGAGAAGGATCTGCGCTCCTCCCTCAAGACCGGCGCCGACAAGGCCGCCGCGGCCGCCATTGGCAAGCTGGTTGCCGAGCGCGCGCTGAAGGCTGGCGTCAAGGTGGTCGTGTTCGATCGCGGGGGCTACATCTATCATGGGCGCGTCAAGGCGCTCGCCGATGCCGCACGCGAGAGCGGCCTCAGCTTCTGATGAAAGGAATTTGACAGTGGCACGTGGACCCGAAAGAGGACGCGGACGCGAGCGGGAGCGGGAAGAGCGCGACAGCGAATTTTCCGACAAGCTCGTCCATATCAATCGCGTCGCCAAGGTTGTGAAGGGCGGCAAGCGCTTCGGTTTCGCGGCCCTCGTGGTCGTCGGCGACCTGAAGGGCCGCGTCGGCTTCGGCCATGGCAAGGCCCGCGAGGTGCCTGAGGCGATCCGCAAGGCGACCGAGGCCGCCCGCCGCAACCTGATCCGCGTGCCCCTGCGCGATGCGCGCACGCTGCATCACGACAGCGAAGGCCGCCACGGTTCGGGCAAGGTCGTGCTGCGCTCGGCCCCGGCCGGTACCGGCATCATCGCCGGTGGCGCCATGCGCGCTGTGTTCGAGATGCTGGGCGTCCATGACGTGGTCGCCAAGTCGCTCGGCTCCACCAACCCCTACAACGTCGTTCGCGCCACGTTCGACGCGCTGAAGGAGCAGGAGAACCCCCGCTCCGTCGCCGCGCGCCGCAACAAGAAGGTGTCCGAGATCGTCGCCCGCCGTCGCGATGGCTCCGGCGCCGAGGTCGCGGCCGAGGCGTAAGCGCCTGGGCAAGAGCCAGAGATTCGAGAAGGTACGACACCATGGCAGCCAAGAAGACGATCACGGTCGAGCAGTTTGCGAGCGCAAATCGCCGGCCTGAACTCCAGACCAAGACCCTGATCGGTCTTGGCCTCAACAAGCTGCACCGCCGCCGCGTTCTCGAGGACACGCCGGCCGTGCGCGGCATGATCAACTCTATCCCCCATCTCGTTCGCGTCGTCGACGAGAAGGCCTGAGGCAGGCGCCTTACGCGCTGTCTGCCGTGAAGGACGAACAAGGAGCTCGAGGCCCATGCGGCTGAACGACATCAAAGACAATCCCGGTGCCCGCAAGTTCCGCGTGCGCATCGGCCGCGGCATCGGCTCCGGCGTCGGCAAGACCGGCGGACGCGGCGGCAAGGGCCAGACGGCACGCACCGGTGTCGCCATCGGCGGTTTCGAGGGCGGCCAGATGCCGCTGCATCGGCGACTGCCGAAGCGCGGCTTCAACAAGCTCAACCGCAAGGACTGGAACGAGATCAACGTCGGCGCGCTGCAGAAGGCCGTCGATGAGGGCAAGCTCAAGGCCGGTCAGTCGGTCGACGTGACGGCCCTGGTCGATGCCGGCATCCTGCGTCGCCCCAAGGACGGCCTGCGCCTCCTGGGCACGGGCGAGATCAAGGCCAAGCTGACCCTGACCGTGAACCATGCCTCCGCGACCGCAAAGGCGGCCATCGAGAAGGCGGGCGGCTCCGTCAGCCTGATCGAGAAGAAGGTGCTGGCGGCCGACGAGGCCAAGCGCAAGAAGTCTGCGGCCAAGAAGGCGGGCACCGCCAAAAAGCCCGGGACGGCCGCCGCCGAGGAATAAGGCGGCGCCACCGGCAACTGGGCCGCTGGAAAACCTGAGGGACGCGGGGGGCTCGACGCGGCGGCCGCCGGACACCAAGTAAGGGGCTCGAACAGAGCCGGGAGAGAACGAGATGGTTTCCGCTGCCGAGCAGCTTGCCGCAAATCTCAACCTTGGCGCCTTCGCCAAGGCCCAGGATTTGAAGAACCGCATTTGGTTCACGCTTGGCGCGCTCGTTATCTATCGTCTCGGCACCTTCATTCCGATTCCGGGCGTCGACGCCGCCGCCTTCGCCGCGGCGTTCAAGTCGCAGTCGTCCGGCATCCTCGGCATGTTCAACGTGTTCGCCGGCGGCGCCGTCGAGCGTATGGCGATCTTCGCCCTGAACATCATGCCGTACATCTCGGCCTCGATCATCATTCAGCTCATGACCTCGATGTCGCCCAAGCTCGAGGCGCTGAAGAAGGAAGGCGAGTCCGGCAGGAAGCAGATCAACCAGTACACCCGCTATCTGACGCTGGTGCTGGCGGCTTTCCAGGCTTACGGCATCGCCATCGGCCTCGAGGGATCGCGCTCCGAGGCGGGTTCCGTTGTCGGCGATCCCGGCTGGTTCTTCCGCGCCACCACCGTTATCACGCTGGTCGGCGGCACCATGTTCCTGATGTGGCTCGGCGAGCAGATCACGCAGCGCGGCGTCGGCAACGGCATCTCGCTCATCATCTTCGCCGGTATCGTGGCCGGCCTTCCGTCCGCGCTTGTCGGCCTGTTCGAGATGGCCCGCACCGGCGCCCTCTCGACGTTCCTCCTGTTGGCGCTTCTGGCGCTGATGCTGGCCGTCGTCGCCGCCATCGTTTTCATCGAGCGCGCGCAGCGGCGACTGCTGATTCAGTATCCAAAACGACAGGTTGGCAACCGCATGTTCCAGGGCGATGCCTCGCATCTGCCGCTGAAGCTCAACTCCGCGGGCGTCATTCCGCCGATCTTCGCCTCCTCGCTGCTGCTGCTGCCGATCACCGCCGCGCAGTTCTCCTCCGCCCAGGGTGGCGGTCCGGAGTGGCTGCAGAACGTCGTCGCTGCGCTCGGCAATGGCCAACCGCTGCATATCGCCATTTACGTGGCGATGATCATCTTCTTCGCCTTCTTCTACACGGCCGTCGTCTTCAATCCGAAGGACACCGCCGACAACCTGAGGAAGCACGGTGGCTTCCTGCCGGGTATCCGTCCCGGCGAGAAGACGGCCGAGTACATCGACTACGTTCTCACGCGCATCACCGTGGTCGGCGCCCTCTATCTGGCCGCCGTCTGCGTCATGCCGGAGATCCTGACCTCTTACGCGGCCGTGCCGTTCTACTTCGGCGGCACCTCGCTTCTGATCGCGGTCAGCGTCACCATGGATACGGTGTCTCAGATCCAGAGCCATCTGCTGGCCCACCAGTACGAGGGCTTGATCAAGAAGGCCAAGCTGCGCGGCGCCACCTCGAGAGGCGGTCGTCGATGAAGCTGATCCTTCTGGGACCGCCCGGCGCTGGCAAGGGTACGCAGGCCGAGGCGCTCGCCAAACGCAAAGGCCTGGTCCAGCTCTCGACCGGTGAGATGCTGCGCGCCGCGGTCAAGGCCGGCACCGACATCGGCCGCAAGGCTGAAGCCATCATGAAGAGCGGCGGCCTCGTTTCGGATGACATCGTGATCGGCATCATCGCCGAGCGCATCGAGCAGCCCGACTGTGCGGGCGGCTTCATTCTGGACGGCTTCCCCCGCACGCTGAAGCAGGCGGCCGCCCTCGACGAGCTCCTCGACTCCAAGGGCACGGTCCTCGATGCCGTCATCGAGCTCAAGGTGGACGACGAGGCGCTGCTGGCGCGCATCGAGAACCGGGCGCGCGAGACCATTGCCGCTGGCGGCACCCCGCGCGCCGACGACAACGCCGAAGCGCTGAAGACCCGCCTCATGGCCTATTACAAGGAAACCTCGCCCCTCATCGGCTACTACTTCGCCCAGGGCAAACTACGCACCATCGACGGGATGGCCCCCATCGAGGAGGTTGCTCGGCAGATTGACGGTTTGCTGGCGGCATGAAGGGCAGGAAAAGATGTCACAAGATCAAGGCGCAGGTTGACGAAGTATTATGACCAAGCTAAAACACCGCGCTTTCAGGACGATGAAACGGAAGGCCTGTCCGTGCGGCGATCTTCGCCCGGATCAGGTTGCTCCGTGTTTTTTCGTTGAATAACAGATAGATGGGCCGCGTCGCGGTCGTTGACTAAAGCCTCCAGGAGACGGAAGTGGCTCGCATAGCTGGTGTGAATATCCCGACGCAGAAGCGTGTTCTGATCGCGCTTCAGTACATTCATGGCATCGGGCCCAAGTTCGCTGCGGACATCTGCAAGCGGGTCGGCATCCCGCTGGAGCGCCGCGTAAACCAGTTGACCGACGCTGAAGTGCTCCAGATCCGCGAAGCGATCGACCGCGACTACGTCGTCGAGGGCGATCTCCGGCGCGAAGTTGGCATGAATATCAAGCGCTTGATGGACCTGGGCTGCTACCGCGGCCTGCGTCACCGCAAGGGCCTGCCGGTCCGCGGCCAGCGCAC
>NZ_CADEFI010000061.1:144-12626 GCF_902826555.1 uncultured Hyphomicrobium sp. | reverse complement strand
GAGCGAATCGACGCCGCGCCAGTAGAAGCTCGCCTCGTCGACATCCGCCTCTGCGTAAAGCGGGGTTTCGCTGACGGCGATCGGCTCGGAAGTTCCGGGAGCGGTTGCGGTGACGCGGAACATGGCGACCTGATCGCCTTTCCTCACCGGGGGCTTCAGCGGGCCTTCGTAGACGATCTCTCCGCGCAGCTTCTGGTTGGCCGGATATTTTGGGAGGATGACCTCGAGATCGCCGTCGCCAGTCAGCGGCACGTAGAAATCCGTTCCGCCCCAGACGCGCGCATAGCCGATCGGCTCGCCGGCGTCGAACAGCTTGGCACTCGACACGCTCTTGGCACCCCACTCCAGCATGCGCCGCGTCTCGTTCTGGCGTTCCTTTTCGGATTCGAACCCCATGACGACGCCGATCAGGCGACGCCCGTCCTGCACCGCGGAGACCACCATGCCGTAACCGGCCTCGGCCGTGTGGCCGGTCTTCATGCCGTCGACGCCGATGTCGGCGGACAGCAGCGGGTTGCGATTGTAGAATTTGTGCTTGCGGTAAGCGAACTCGCGCTGGCTGAAGACCTTGTACTGGTCCGGGTAGGTCTTGATGATGTAGCGGGCCAGCTCGGCGAGCTCGCGTGCCGTCATCAAGTGCTCGGGGTCCTGCAGCCCGGTGGCGTTGCGGAAGGTCGACTTCTCGAGGCCGATACGCCGGGCCTCGGCTTCCATCATCTTGGCGAAGTTTGCGACCGATCCCGCCATGCCCTCGGCGACGGTGATGGCGGCATCGTTGCCGGACTGGACGGCGAGACCCTGAATCAGCTCGCTGATCGGGGTCTTGTTGTGAATCGGGATGAACATCGCCGCTGTGCCGGACGGCGCGCCGCCCGTGCGCCAGGCGTTCTCGCTGGTCTGGAACTCATCCTCGGGCTTGAGCTTGCCTTCCTTCAGCGCCTTGAAGAGCACGGCCAGCGTCATGAGCTTGCTCATGCTGGCGGGGGCTACCAGCTCGTCGGCGGCCTTCTGATAGATGATCGAGCCCGAATCGTAATCCATGAGGATCGCGTTCTTGGCCGTGGTCGAGAAGGCGCCTGATTGCTGGGCGAGCGCCAAGTCTCTCCAAACCGGCAAGAGGGCCAGCACGGCGGCGACCACCGTCAGAATGCGTCTCATCGGACTCCTCGCGCGCGCCAAGCAGAGCGGCGTTAACTATCTCCGCGTCCCGGCGCGAGTCAATGCGGGGACGCCCTTGGGTCACCTTACGAAGTGGGGTGTGCCCCGCCATGCGCCGCGTTCCGATCGGGGGAGCGGGCGGACCCGATCTCACAGTCCAGCGCTGCCCTCGCCTACAATCACGAAGGGCGCCCAGTAGCCGGGATGGGCGGTCGCTGCGTCAGTGCTGTCAGCCATCTCCAGCATGGCGCGTCGCATGGCCTCGGCGCGACCCAGTGTCTTGAGCTCCGGCGAGGTGAGGGCTTTCGTCACCAGAGCCACAGCGGCCTTCTCCTGCACCGACCAATGCGAGACGAGGAGCGAATGCGCCCCGGCATAGAAAAAGGCGCGGGCAAGTCCAGAGAGGGCTTCCGAGCTTTTCGCGCCGCCCGCAGCGGTGTTGCAAGCCGACAGGATCACCCAGTCCGCGTTAAGCTTCAGTCCCGCGACCTCGGACGCCGCGAGATAGCCATCGTCGGCTTCGCTTGCTTCGGAGGGAGGCGTCAGGACAAGACCCGGCTCGGCGGCGCTTCCTCCCAACTCGCCGGCAACGGCACCATGGGTTGCAAAGCTGACGACGACGTAAGACGTCAAAGTCTCGGACGCGTTCATCGCCTTGACCGTGGTTTCGGTGGCCTGGAGCCCGAGCTTGACGTCCTGCTCGCTGGCGCCGAGAGCCCGCGCCACGTCGCAGGACAAGTCGGCGGTCTGCGGCACCGGCGGCAGCTTGCGAAGCTTGTTCAGATCAGCCAACCCGCCGAGATCAACCTCTCGTCCGCTCCAGGCTGCAAAATCGCGGGCCGCGGCTTCGATTTGGCGCAGCTTTTCTACCGTAGCGCAGTCCGTCTTTCTTGCCGCCTCCCCCGCCCGACGCTGGTCGTCGGCATCGCCCGTCTCGCCGTCGAGCAGCGGATTGGCGAACGCCAGATAGGGCCTGCGGTTTCGCGTCTCCTGGTGCGGATTGCCCCGCAGTGCGTTGAGGCTCGACACCGACGGCAGCACGGTGATGGCGTGGTTGCGGATCAGCCAGGCGATCTTTGCCTCTTTGCCGTCTTGCGGCAGCTTCGTGACCAACACCTGAAACGGCAACTGTTGCAGCGGCCCCGACGGCACGATGAGCAGATGCTTGTCCTTGATCAGGTCCTCGATCTCGCCGAAAAGCGTTCTATACAGCGCGTGCGAGCGCGCGTGATCGAAGGGCAGCGGTTTGCCGGCTTTGTGGTCGGCCGCCGTATACGTCGTGTCGAGAAGCTCCACGCAGCGCGGATCCTTCGCACTCCATCCGCCACCATCCAGCCCGCAGCGTAGCGCCGCAACCTCTTGCTTCAGCGACGGTGTGCCGAGATCGGAGTGGACCCAGCGACTCTCCGTCTTGGTCACGGCCCAAATGAAGGTTTCTTCCGGAGTAGGTTTCCATTCCGGCGTGTCGAGGAACAGCACGAGGGTTTCGTCGTCGCGGAGCCGGGACTGCACATCAGCGATGCTTAGCGGAAGCGGATTTGCCAGAGCTGCATAATCCGGGAATCCGTTCGCGATCTGCGTGTCGATTGCAGCGATCCGAGCATCGATCGCGCCGAGCCGCGCAATATTGACGTCCTCGGCCTCCCTGTCGCGCTTTTCAGGCGCCTGCGATACGGCCGCGATGCGTAGCGTATCGCGCTGCTGCCACTCGCTGGCCAGGTCCTGTCGCTCCCGTACTCCGGCGGCGAGCTTTGCGTCGGCAACCGCTCCACGGGCAGCCATTTGCGCCAGCGATGCGGCCGCTCGCGAGCTGCGGGCCCATTGCGCAACGTCGAACATTTCGGCGCCAACATCCGACTTGTCCGTAGCGGCCATTCGATATTTGACTTTGACCAGACCGCTAAATCGATGACTCTTGAGTTGCGCGTCGCTTTGGCTCAGGCCTGTCGTGCCCGCGCTCAAAGTTTCCATTCCACGCTTCGAGCGACGGGCAACCAGATCGGCGGCTTGCTGCCAATATTCGGCGGCGTGCTTCCAATCGGATTGCTGGAAATAGAGGCCGGCAAGATTGTTGAGGGACTGTTCGACGTCGGGGTTGTCCGCGCTCAACGACCGTTTGCGCACCTCGAGTGCACGTTCATAAAGCGGCTTGGCCTCCGCATACCGGGCTTGGCTGCTGTAGAGCCATCCATAGGTGTTGAGAACCTCTCCCAGCAGCGGATGGTCCGGCCTGAGAGACGCTTCGACGATTGCGAGCGCGCGCTTGCAGAGCGGCTCGGCATCTGCGTATCGGCCCTGGTTCTCGTACAGCCAAGCCAGCCTTTGCAGCGCCTGCGCGACCGACGGATGGTCGGGACCAACGGTCAGCTCCGTGATGGCAAGGTCGCGCTCGTAGAGCGGTTCGGCCTCGGCATATCGACCTTGGCTGTTATAGAGGCTCGCAAGATTGCTGAGAGCAATGCCGACCTCGGGATTGTCGGGGCCGAGCGCTGCTTCCAGGATCGAGATGGCGCGCTTGTGGAGCGACTCGGCGTCGCTTTCGCGGCCCTGGACCTGATACAGTCCGGCCAAGTTGTCCAGCGTTTGACCGACGTTGGCGTGGTCGAAGCCAAGGGCATTCTCGAAAATTTCGAGCGCACGCTTGTAGTGTCGCTCGGCTTCGATGTGGCGTCCCTGCTTCTTGTAAAGCTCGGCGAGATTGTTGAAGAGCAGGCCGACGTTGGGATGCTGCGGGTCGAGCGCTTCCTGGAACACGGAAATCGAGCGCAGATAAAGCGGCTCGGCTTCCGAGTAGCGGCCCATGGTCTCGAAAAGCCCAGCGAGGTTGTTGTAGAGCGTGCCGAGTGTGACGTTGCCCGACGCCGGGAGCTTTTCGAGGATCGTCGTGGCGCGCCTGTAGAGAGCCTCGGCCTCGTCGTACCTGCCCAGTCGCCGGTCAAGTTCGGCGAGACTGACGAGGGCTTTGCCCACCGACGGATGGTCGGGACCATTGAGCTGCTCCGAAAGCGCCAGCGCTTGCCGAGCCATTCCGACGGCTTCGACATACCTGCCCATCTGGGCCAGCTCGACGGCTTGGCGATTGAGAGCGCCGATTTGATCGGCTTGCTCAGGGTTCGTCTGAGCCTTGGCGGCCGGATCGAGCACGAGCCACCATGCCAACACACCCCACGCCACGAGCGTTGCGAGACGCGCCATGACCGGACTTCCGCAATCGGATGATACAAATCGTCCGCATCATGACTCGGAGGCGTCACGGCAGCAAGCCGGCACGCGTGCTCGGCGAGAGCTGCGGTATTTCCGGCAGCAGCTCCTCGCTTCGGCGACTTGGGCCAATCGGGGCAAGGCGGCTCGTTTCGGGGCTGGCCGGATCGCTCGCAACAACCGCTGCAAGCTTCTGATATTCAGCCTAGTTCGAGGAGGAGGTCCAGTCTTTGCTCGGCATGAAGATGGTGCCGTTCTCGAAGGCGCGCGCGTCGTAGAAGGGCAGCTCACGCTCGAACGTCACGGTGATCGGCTTCGTATCTGCGGCTCCGCCCGATAGGCCGGACAGCCCGCCCGTGTCCCTCGCCAGCGTGGCCGTGAGCGTCAGCTCGTAAGGCCCCACCTCGCGGATGATCTGCTCGGGCTTCTCGTTGTCGCCGCGGGTATAGAAAAGGATCGATTCCGTGCGGCTCTCGCGGCCTGCGAGCGAGAGCGGCGCGAAGCCCGTGTAGCTGCGCGTGCGGGTGCGCTCCATGGACCAGACGCCGACCTCGGCTGCATAGAAGTGCTTGGTCTGCTTGGTCCGCGGATCGGTGACGGCAAGATCGAAATGCAGGACGGTGCCGGTCTGGGCGCCCGCGTTGGTGATGGTGACGGGCACCTGGATCATCTCGAAGTTCGAATTGGTGTACGGCGCGGCGTAGTAGATCACGCGGGGCACGTAGACCCGCAAGTCGGCGCTCCGCAGCGCACTATCCCAAAGGCTATAGCCCGAAAACAGCACGGCGACAGCCGACAGCAGCGTGGCGGCGAGGCTCCCTGAAAACTGGCGCGCGTTGTCCGTGGTGATGTCGGCCGCGTCCTGTGGCAGGCCGCCCCCTCTCGATACGCTCATACTGTCCCCTCTTCCCCTTGGAACTCCCGGCACGCAAATGCCTGTTCAATTTCGGCAAAGGTGTGGCTCGGGTTTCCCTCCCCGATCCGGCGCGGTGGCCGCGGTTGCGGCCGGACGGCTGGGGGGTGGGTAGGTTCCAAATCACCCCATCGAGTAGGACGATTGGCTGCGTTTTCCGATAGTTGCCGGCCCCCGCGGGCGTCCTTTATACCAATCGACTAAGGTCGGGCACTCCACAGAGCCCCGGCGGGGCCAACTCGCCAGGGTCACTAAAAAACGTGGAGGCCACCCCGGGGGAAACATTGCCATGCCAAATACCAAGGTCATGTCGGCCGATGACGCCATCGCGCTCATCAACGACAACGACGTCATCGCGACGACTGGCTTCGTGCAAAGCTGCATTCCCGAAATGCTGCACGCAGCCCTCGAGAAGCGTTTCGTGGCATCCGGGGCCCCGCGGGACCTCACGCTCATCATGTGCGCGGGTGCTGGCGACAGCAAAGGCCTCGGCACCGGGCGGCTTCACCACGAAGGCCTTCTGAAGCGCGTCATTGCTGCCAACTTCGGCCGCATGCCCAAGGTCGCGGAGGCGGCCCAGAACAACAAGATCCAGGGCTACAATCTGCCCCAGGGCGTCATCTCGAAGCTCTATCGCAGCTGCGCCTCGGGAAGTCCGGGGCTTTTCACGCGCGTCGGCCTGCACACCTATGTCGATCCGCGGCTCGGCGGCGGCAAGGTCAACACGGTCACCAAGGAAGACCTCGTCAAGCTGGTCGAGGTCGATGGCAAGGAGTGGCTGTTCTACAAGGCGACGCCGATCAACGCGGTGCTCATCCGTGCGACCAGCGCCGATCCGCTCGGTAACCTCAGCATGGAGAAGGAAGCGCTGACGCTCGACGTGCTGGCGCAGGCCATGGCCGCGCACAACAACGGCGGCGTCGTCATCGCCCAGGTCGAGCGCCTGGTCGCGGACGGGTCGATCAAACCCAAGAACGTCAAGGTGCCGGGCATCCTGGTCGATGCGGTCGTGGTCGCCGATCCGCCCGAGATGCACCGCATGAACTACGGCGTCATCTACGATCCGGCACTTGCCGGCGAGGTGCGCGTCACGGTCGACAACCTGCCCTGCATGGAGCTCGACGAGCGCAAGATCATTGCGCGCCGTGCCGCCTTCGAGCTGCCGCCCAACGGCGTCATCAATCTCGGTGTCGGTGCGCCCGACGGCGTCGCCAACGTCGCCAACGAGGAGAAGGTGACGCCCTATCTCGTCATGACGACGGAAGCCGGCGCGGTCGGCGGCGTGCTGGCCGGCGGATCGAGCTTCGGCTCCTCGGCCAATGCGCATTCGATCCTCGACCAGAACCAGATGTTCGACTTCTACCATGGCGGCGGGCTCGATCTCACCTGCCTCGGCATGGCGGAATGCGATAGTCTCGGCAACGTCAACACGAGCAAGTTCGGCGGCAAGCTCAACGGCTGCGGCGGCTTTATCGACATCTCGCAGAACGCGCGGGCGGTGGTGTTCGCCGGGACGTTCACGGCGGGCGGGCTCGAGATCGCGATCGAGGACGGCAAGCTCAAAATCGTCAAGGAAGGGCGCGCCCGGAAGTTCGTGAAGCAGGTCGAGCAGGTGACGTTCTCGGGAACGTATGCCGCGCAGAAAGGGCAGCCCGTCATCTATGTCACGGAGCGCTGCGTGTTCCAGCTCACCGACCACGGTCTCGAGCTGATCGAGGTGGCACCCGGCATCGACATCGAGCGGGACATCCTTCCGCACATGGCGTTCAAACCGCACATTCACAAGCCCGTGACGATGAATCCGGCGATCTTCCGTGACGAGCCGATGGATCTGCTGTCCGATCTTCTCAACCTCAAGCTCAAGGATCGCATCAACTACGATCCGGCCAAGAACCTGCTGTCGCTCAATCTCGCAGCCTGGAGCGCGCGCAAGAAGAGCGACGTCAGCGATCTCAAAACGGCGATCGTCGACGCCTGCAAGGCGGCAGGCCGGCGCGTCAATGCGGTGGTCAACCAGGACGGATGCCGCATCGCCGAGGATCTCTATGACGACTACGCGGACATGGTCGCGTATGTGAACAAGAACCACTACGAGCGCATGGCGCGCTATGCGACGAGCGCCATCACGCGCCAGAAGCTGCAGGACGCGTTGAGACGGCGGGGGCTCGAGACGCGGGTCTACGAGCGCGCCGAGGATGCGCGTGCGGCGCTGGAGCTGGAGCCCGTCTGATCGGCTCGGCGCCGATCCCCATCGAGGATGGCTTTGACGCCCCGCCACGCAACACCGTGGCGGGGCGTCATGTCTTTCGGTGGCGCGCGCTCTCTCGAAGTTTTGTTGCATATAATAATGTTATTTTACGGAGTTAATTCCGCATATTATCAAGTTTAGCGAATATTTTAGTATAGCGGCATACCTTGAGAGTGATCCGCCTACGCCATAAATCTTAAGGCCTGCCGTCATGCATTCCATCAAGGGACGTCTTTTCTCCGCCCTCGGCGCCGTTTTTGCCGCGCTCGTGTTCGTCGCCGGTATCGGCTACTACGCCGCCAACGTCGCAAACACCGGGCTGCACAGCGTGTTCGTCGACCGCGTCAAGCCGCTCCGAGAACTCAAGGTCGTCGCCGATCTCTATGCGGTGAATATCGTCGACACGGCCCACAAGGTGCGCAATGGCAATATCGGGTGGGATGCAGGGCTCGAAGCCGTCGCCAAGTTGACCGGCGATATCGCCCAGCGTTGGGCCGCCTACAAAGTCCACACGACGACAGCCGACGAACAAGGTTTGGCCAGCGACGCCGAGCGGCTCATGTCGCAAGCGGATGTTGCGGTCGCCGATCTCGAGCAGATCCTCAGAAGTCACGACCGGGCGAAGCTCGATACCTTCGTCGTCGATCAACTCTATCCCGTCGTCGATCCCCTGAGCGATGCCATCAGCAAGCTCGTGTCGCTGCAGATCGACGAGGCGGACCGTCTGTTCCGGTCCTCGGCGTCGAGTTTCCATCAGGCGCAATGGGGGCTGGTCCTGGCGCTGATCCTGGCGACGCTTTCCATCGGCTTTGCGCTCTGGACGGCAGCGTTCGGCGTCGCGCATCCCCTCGCCGCCATCACCGACTGCATGTTGCGCCTCGCCAATGGGGAGCGCGGCTTGACGATTCCGGGCGCCGGACGCAAGGACGAAGTGGGATCCATGGCGCATGCGGTGCAGGTGTTCCGCGACAACGCCGAAGAGACGCTGCATCTGCGCGAGGAGCAGAAGGTCGCCGAGGAGCGCGCAGCGGAGCTGCGCAAGGCAGACATGCAACGCCTTGCTTCGGAGTTCCAGGCTGCCGTCGGTAGCATCGTCGAGAGCGTTTCGGATTCCTCTATGCAGCTCGAGATGGCCGCGAACGCACTCACGCAGACGGCGGATTCGACACAAGAGCGCTCCGGTATCGTTGCCGCAGCCTCGGAGCAGACATCCGCCAACGTGCGCGGCGTGGCCGCTGCGTCCGAGCAGCTTGCCGCGACGGTGCTCGAGATCAGCCGGCAGGTCGAGACCAGCAGTTCCATTGCAAGCGAAGCAGTCAAACAGGCCGAGACGACAAACGCCCGCGTGACCGAGCTTTCACAGTCGGCGGATCGGATCGGCGACGTCATCGGCCTCATCAACACGATCGCCGGCCAGACCAACCTGCTTGCCCTCAACGCCACGATCGAAGCGGCTCGTGCCGGCGACGCCGGTAAAGGCTTCGCGGTGGTGGCTCAGGAAGTGAAGGCGCTCGCCTCGCAGACGGCAAAGGCCACGAACGACATCGCGACGCAGATCTCGAACATGCAGTCGGCGACCCGCGATGCCGTCGTCGCCATCAACGAGATCACGACAACGATCAATAAAATGTCGGAGATTGCCGGCACCATTTCCGCGGCAGTGGAGCAGCAGGGCGAGACGACGCAGGAAATCAGCCGCAACGTCCTGGAAGCCGCAAAAGGCACAGCCGAGGTCGCCTCCAGCATCACCGATGTGAGCCGCGGCGCATCCGAAACCGGAGCCGCGTCCGGCGAAGTGCTGTCGTCGGCGCAATCGCTGTCCGGGCAGAGCCGCAACCTCAAGACCGAGGTCGAGAAGTTCCTCGACACCGTGCGCGTGGCCTAGGCTTGGCGTGCAACGCAACCACGACCAAGGGCGGCCAGGTGCCGCCCTTTTTCATTTTACCGGCGTCTCACACGACGTTGTCGTCGGGCGCGCGGACACTCAGCGCATCGGACAGGATCTCGAGTGCCTTGGAAAGTTGAGCGCGCCCGCGCGCGGCGCCGAGCGCGAGGCGAATGGCGTTCGGAGGCGTGGCATCGGTTGCAAAGGCCTCGCCGGTCACGACGGCAAGGCCCTTCCCGTGCAGGTGGGCGGCAAAGCGCTCGGCCGGCCAGCTCGCGGGAAGCGGCAACCAGATGTGGTGCCCGTTCGGATGCCCGGCGTAGGGGTGGCGCCCCAACACCTCGCGGGCGAGCACCTGACGCGCGGCCGCCTCGGCGCGTACGGCTTCAACGACGGCGTTCGCCGTGCCGTCACGCAACCAGCGCGTCGCAACGGCCGCCATGAGCGGAGCCGGCATCTGCAGCGTGGCACGGAAGAGGCTCGCGATGCGTACGGCTGCCGCGCTGTCCGGAACGGCGACCAGCGACGTGCGGAAGCCCGGTGCGAGGCATTTCGAAAGGCTGGCTGCGAGATAGGCGCGCTCAGGGACGAGCGCCGAAATCGGTGGCGGGCCGGGCGCCAGGAACGAGTACGGGTCGTCCTCGATCAGCATCAAGCCCCGCTTGCTGATGATCTCGGCAATGCGCGCGCGCCGTTCGGCCGACATGGTGGCCGTGGTCGGATTGTGAAGCGTCGGCATCAGGTAGACAGCTTTCGCCGCGCCGGCCCGGGCGGCGCGATCGAGGCCCGCCGGCGCGATGCCCTCCTCATCCATGTCGATGCCGATCAGGCGTACGCCGGCCGCCGCCGCCGCGGCCTTGAAGCCGGGATAGGTCAGACGCTCGGTGATGACTGTGTCTCCGGGCGCGATGTGAGCGAGGAGGATGCAATAGAGCGCCGCCTGCGTGCCGGGCGCGAGGACGAGGCGGTCGGGCGTCAGGCCGGGCACGAGTCGCTGCATCCATTCCGCGGCCGCCTGGCGCTCGGCCGCGGTGCCGCCCGGCTGCTGATAGGTCAGATAGGCCGCGAGACCGGACTCGGCGCGCACGGCGGCCAGCGTCTGTGCGAGGCGTCCGTCGAGATCGGCCTCGGCCGGCTGCGGCGGCAGGTTCATGGACAGATCGATACCAGGCGCTGCCGGCCCACGCGGTCCGGGCTGCTGGCGCGCCTTGACGAAAGTTCCGCGTCCAACGGTGGCTTCCGTCAGTCCCTGACGCTGGGCTTCGGCATAGGCCCGCGTCACGGTCGTCAGGTCGATGCCGAGGGCTTTGGCGAGCGCGCGATGGGTCGGAAGGCTCTGGCCCTGGTGCAGCCGGCCGGACGCGATGTCGTCCTGGAGCGCGCCGACGATCCGTTGGTACAATGGTCCCTGGCGGTCGCTAATTGTAGGTGTCCATTCCATACAAGTGGGTCACATCGCGCGTTGCCGTTCCATACAATCGCGTTTATCACTTTCGTCATCGAACGACAACACGCACACGGGAGGATCCCATGACCGCCGCAGCAGAGCCCACCATGACGACCGCGCTCGTACGCGGGGCCTCCTGCAAGTGCCCCAAGTGCGGAGAGGGGCGGCTGTTCCGCAAATATCTCAAGGTGGCCGACACGTGCGAAGTCTGCCACGAGGAATTTTCCCATCACCGCGCGGACGACATGCCGGCCTATATCGTGATGTCGATCGTCGGGCACATTGTGGTCGGGGGCGTGCTGTGGGCGGAGTTCAATTACGCCTGGCCGGCCTGGCTGCATCTCTCGATCTGGCTGCCGCTGACAGTGATCCTCACGCTCGGCCTTCTGCAGCCCGTGAAGGGCTTCATCGTGGCGCTGCAGTGGGGGCTCAAGATGCACGGCTTCGCGACCAGCCGGCAGCCGCGCGCAGTTCCCGTGACGGTGCCTGTAAACTAAAAGGCGGCCGCCACCGTATACGGGGACGGTCGTACGAAACCGACCGCCCGTTCCGGTTTTTCTTTTCCCCATGAAAGCTCGACAATGAGCCTCCCCGCCGACAGTCTGTCGCTGCGCCATGCACTTCTCGCGCTGGCGGTTACGGCTGTCTGGGGCTCCAACTTCGTCGTCATCCATATCGGGCTCGAGCACCTGCCGCCGCTCCTGTTCGCGGCTCTGCGCTTCCTCTGTGCCTTTCTCCCTGCAGCGTTGTTCCTCAAGCGGCCCGACGTTCCGTGGCGTAATCTTGCGGCCTATGGGTTGCTGGTCGGCGCCGGGCAGTTCGGCGTGCTTTTCATCGCCATGAACGGGCACATCACGCCGGGCCTCGCCTCGCTCGTGGTGCAGACACAGGTGTTCTTCACGATCGGGCTTGCCATGGTGCTGTCGGGTGAGCGCGTGCGGCCGTTCCAGGTCGCGGCGCTGCTGATCACGCTGGTTGGGCTTTCGATCATTCTCCTACACACGGACGGCAGCACGACCGGGCTCGGGCTGGCGCTCGTTCTGGTGGCCGCGGCCTCCTGGGCCGGAAGCAACATCGTCGTGCGCGCGACGCCGGGCGTGGACATGGTCGCCTATGTGGTGTGGGCGAGCCTGTTCACCGTGCCGCCGCTGCTTCTGCTCTCGCTTGTCTTCGAAGGCTGGCCGGCGATGCGCGACGGCCTCGCCAACGCGGATGCGGGGACGTGGGCGGCCGTGCTCTGGCAGTCCGTCGGCAACACCATGTTCGGCTACGCCATGTGGGGCTGGCTGCTCTCTCGCTATCCCGTGGCGACGATCGCGCCGATGGCGCTGCTGGTGCCGATTTTCGGCATGGGTGCGTCGGCGCTCTGGCTCGGAGAGCCACTGCAGAGCTGGAAGCTCGCGGCGGCCGGGCTCGTCATGGCGGGACTCGCGCTCAATCTCCTGTGGCCGAAGCTTGCGGCCCAGCTCCGCCGGCGGGAGACCCCTCGCCCTCTTCCGATGCCGCCTTCGGCGTGAGGGCATCTTCGCGCGCCTTCGGCGTACCTTCTTTCTCGCGCGCCTTCGGCACGACTTCCTCGCGCGCCTTCGGCACGACTTCCTCGCGCGCCTTCGGCACGACTTCCTCGCGC
>NZ_CADEFI010000060.1:4597-12969 GCF_902826555.1 uncultured Hyphomicrobium sp. | reverse complement strand
CCCTGATGGGCCTCGGCGCTTATCCCGCGTCCGACAAGCAGTGGCTCGGCATGCTTGGCATGCACGGTACCTACGAAGCCAACCTGGCGATGCATGACTGCGACGTCATGATCAACATCGGCGCGCGCTTCGACGACCGCATCACTGGCCGCATCGACGCCTTCTCGCCCGGCTCGAAGAAGATCCACGTCGACATCGACCCGTCGTCGATCAACAAGAACATCCATGCCGATCTGCCGATCATCGGCGATTGCGCCTATGTGCTCGAGGAGATGCTGCGCGTCTGGAAGACCAAGGCGCCGCAGGTCGACAAGGCGGCGCTGAAGTCGTGGTGGAAGGAGATCGACGGCTGGCGTGCCAGGAAGTCGCTCGCCTACAAGAACTCGTCCGAGTTCATCATGCCGCAGTACGCCTGCCAGCGCCTCAACGAGCTCACCAAGGATCGCGACACGTACATCACGACCGAGGTCGGTCAGCACCAGATGTGGGCGGCGCAGTTCATCAATTTCGAGGAACCGAACCGCTGGATGACGTCCGGCGGTCTCGGCACCATGGGCTATGGGCTCCCCGCCGCCATCGGCGTGCAGCTCGCGCATCCCAAGGCGCTCGTCATCGACGTTGCCGGCGACGCCTCCATCCTGATGAACATCCAGGAGTGCTCGACCGCGGTCCAATATCGCCTGCCGGTCAAGGTGTTCATCCTCAATAACGAGTACATGGGCATGGTGCGCCAGTGGCAGCAGCTTCTGCACGGCAACCGTCTGTCTGAAAGCTACACCGAGGCGCTCCCCGATTTCGTCAAGCTGGCCGACGCCTACGGATGGACGGGCATGCGCTGCGACCACCCCGCCGATCTCGACGACGCCATCCGCGAGATGATCAATCACAAGGGCCCGGTGATCTTCGATTGCCGCGTCGCCAAGCTTGCCAACTGCTTCCCGATGATCCCGTCCGGCAAGGCGCACAACGAGATGCTGCTCGGAGAGAACGTCTCGGACGAAGATGTGCAGAAGGCGATCGGCAAGGAAGGCAAGGTGCTGGTGTGAGGCGGTTCGCCCGGGAGCGTCGCGCCGCATTTGCGGTCGCCACGGCGGCACTGGTTGGCGCCGGTGCGCACGTCGCGCCTGCCGTCGGCCAGACGCCGGACGCGGCATCGGAGAAGCCGGCCTGGGACCAGATTGCGGGAATCAAAGGCGCTGCCGAGCGTCTCGGCCGCCTGCACCGTGCGCGCGGCGCCAAGGCGGCCTACGAGCTGATCGAGAATTGCTACAAGACCCACAGCCTGGCCTCGACTTATGGCGAAGGCTTTGAGGCCTGCATCGTGCAGGACTACCTCGAGACGCGGACGCTCATCCAGGTTTACTCCCGCATGCCGCCCGACGCGTTGGAGAAAGCGGGCGTGCCGACGCCACATATGCTGGCCGAAAGCATGGGCCGGCGTGTCGCGCAGGCCTTCGGCCAGTATCAGAAATCGCAAGCCTACGCCGAAAACGTGAAGAAGCTGACCGACGAGCACGGTCTTCCCGTGTTTCTCACCATCGTCTTCCCGGAAGCCGTGAGAGCGCACGAGCGAGAGAAATCCAAAGAGAAGAAGCCCCAATGATCAATACCAACCCGCAGACCCACTACGCTGGCCCGGCGCTGAAGCAGGAGGTCGAAACGCGCACGCTCTCGGTGCTCGTCGACAACGAGCCGGGCGTGCTCGCGCGCGTGATCGGGTTGTTCTCGGGCCGCGGCTACAACATCGACAGCTTGACGGTGACGGAGACGGAACACGAGAAGCATCTCTCCCGCATCACCATCATCACGCGTGGCACGCCTGCCGTTCTAGAGCAGATCAAGCATCAGCTTGAGCGCCTCGTCCCCATCCACCGCGTGCGCGATCTCACGTCCGAGGGCGTGTCGCTGGAGCGCGAGCTGGCGCTGGTGAAGGTTGCAGGCAAGGGTGAGAAGCGCATCGAGGCGCTGCGCATGGCAGAGATCTTCCGCGCCCAGGTCGTCGACACGTCGATCGAGCACTTCGTCTTCGAGGTCACCGGCAAGCCCGGCAAGATCGAGACCTTCATTCAGTTGATGACGGAGCTTGGCCTGGTCGAGGTTTCACGCACCGGTATCGCTGCTATCGGCCGCGGCGCGGTAGCGATGTGATGAGCCGTCGTCGCTCAGTAGAGCTTACCCTTGCCCTTCTTGCCGGAGCTGGCTTGCGACTCCGCGACCGAAAGGGCGAGACGCGAGAAGGTCACGCTCCGGTCGGTGGCCATGAGCTTGCTGGCGCTCGCGGTCTGGAAGCCGACGCCGCCGTCTTTGACCGGATAGAGCGGCTCGGCGCGCGCCTGATCTCCGCCGACCGTCACCATGAATGCGGACAGCCGCGCGCGATACTTGCCCGATGCGGAGCGCTCGCACTGGTTGAGGCCGACCGCGCCTTCGCAAGCCTCGATATTGCTGTAGGAGGCGGAGGAAGCCTCGTGGCTCGCCACCGCCCGCTCGATCGCGGCCGAGCAGGCCTGGACCGCATCGGCGCCGAACGAGACGCAATCGGAGGCGCTGACGATCACGCCGCGCGCGTCGGAAGCCTTGGACGTACTCCCGCCCCCGCTGTCGCCACAGCCCGCGAGCGCCGAGGCGAGGCCGAAAATGCCAACAAGAGCTGCTTGTCGAAAATGATGCATGGCGAGAACGCTGTCAGAATGGCGATTCCGGCCTATTCTCGCGCACGGCGCCTTTCGGATACGTTAATCCTCCGCAGCACCGGACGCGGGTGGTTGGGCGCCGCAAATCGGCCGAGGCGAGACCGCGCGGTCGCAGATCCCGCCTTTTTGCCGGTTGAATCGGCGCCGACCGCCGGTGTAACGTCCGCCAGCTTTTCGGGGGCGCCCGCTCTCCGACCAATTCCGGGCGCCGCATACGCCGCCTCCACTCACCGTTAATCGCAAACCGAACCGCAAGAGAGACCGATGCGCGTCTATTACGATCGTGATGCCGACATTAATCTGATCAAGTCGAAGAGAGTTGCCGTCGTCGGCTATGGCAGCCAGGGCCGCGCGCACGCGCTGAACCTCAAGGATTCCGGCGTCAAGGACATCCGCATTGCGCTGAAGCCGGGCTCGCCGACCGCGAAGAAGGTCGAGGCCGACGGCCTGCACGTGCTTTCGGTCGCCGAGGCCGCGTCCTGGGCCGACCTGATGATGATGGCGACGCCGGATGAGCTCCAGGCCGACATCTACCGTTCGGAGATCGCCCCCAATATCCGCGATGGTGCGGCGGTCGCGTTCGCACATGGTCTCAACATTCATTTCAATCTGATCGAGCCGAAGTCGACGATCGACGTCATCATGATCGCGCCGAAAGGGCCCGGCCACACGGTGCGCGGTGAGTATCAGAAGGGCGGCGGCGTGCCGTGCTTGATCGCCATCCATCAGGATGCGTCGGGTAATGCACACGACATCGCTCTCTCCTACGCCTCGGGCGTCGGTGGCGGCCGGTCGGGTGTCATCGAGACCACGTTCAAGGAAGAGTGCGAGACCGACCTGTTCGGTGAGCAGGCGGTGCTCTGCGGCGGCCTTGTCGAGCTGATCCGTGCCGGCTTTGAGACGCTTGTGGAAGCCGGCTACGCGCCTGAGATGGCATACTTCGAGTGCCTCCACGAAGTGAAGCTGATCGTCGACCTGATCTACGAGGGCGGCATCGCCAACATGAACTACTCGATCTCCAACACGGCCGAGTGGGGTGAGTACGTGACCGGGCCGCGCGTCATCACCGCCGAGACCAAGGCCGAGATGAAGCGCGTTCTCGCCGACATCCAGACCGGCAAGTTCACCTCCGATTGGATGCAGGAGTACAAGGCCGGCGCCGCGCGCTTCAAAGGCATCCGCCGCTTGAACGACAGCCACCAGATCGAAGAGGTCGGCGCCAAGCTGCGCGCCATGATGCCCTGGATCGCCAAGAACAAGCTGGTCGACAAGGGACGCAACTAGAACGAAGCAAGCCGCGTTTTTCGACGGTCAGATGACAGCCCGCTCCTTGTTGCGCAAAGTCCGCGCCTCGAGGGCGGGCTGTCGTTATTGCAGAGGCAACGCTGGTAAGGTGCGCCGTTTGGGAGCATCCTGGAATTGCGCAAACAACTATTGGGAGTGTTGATATGAAACGCGCAATCGTCTCCTTGGGCCTCGCCGCCGTTCTGGCCCTCGCCGGTACGTTGGCATTCGATGCGCTCCGGGCCCCGGAGCAGTCGGCGGCAGTTGCGGCCAAGGGCTTCAAGACCTGCAAGGCCAAGACCACGGCTGGAAAGAGCAAGACGTGGCGCTGCGGAGCGGACCAGGCGTGCTGCGTCAACAAGATGCTGGATCTATATGTCTGCGGCTACCCGGGATTGGGCTGCCTCTGACACACGAAACATGCAGGCTCGGGGATACCGGGCCTGCAACGCCGGGACCCTAGAGCTCGACCCGGTCGAGCGCTGCATTGGCGGCGCGATTGCTGTCCTGCGTCTCGCGGACGGTGGACTGGGCCGGGCTGGCAAACAAGGATCGCATGATCAACCGCAGTCCATAGGCCGGACCGGAAGCGGCCAGTCGCAGAAATCTCGTCATGCGAGTTCCCTCCACGCATCACAGGCGCGGCAGCTCGCTGGAGCAGCCCTGTTGCGGTTTCGCACTTTTGAGATGAACGAGCCGTTAACGGGCCGGAACCGCAGCATCGGCGGGAGAAAACGGCGCCAGGCAATGCAAGGCGCGCTCATATCTTAATACGGAATATTAGAATACGAACTGTGCCTACTGTTTGCACAAACGAATTATAACTTCGGCAACCGTTGCCATGGGATAAATATCCCGGCGTATCCCAGAGCCGCCCAAGGAGGTCTCGTCTCCGGTGCGGAGCGGCTGAAAGGGTGCCCCCAAGCCTCTGGAGAGATGGCGGGAGAGGGACACGGTGAGCGGCAGGAAATCGCGCGGCCGGAACGTCGAAGACCGGCTCAAAGACATCCAGCACGAGATTCTCGTCCGGATCGCTTCCGGCGACGCGCTGGCCGATGTCATGCATCTTCTCTGCACGCGCGCCCAGGAGGTTGCCCCCAACGCCATCTGCTCTGTCTTGCGGGTCGACTCTTCCGGACGCCTGCGCCCGCTCGCGGCGCCGTCGCTCCCCGACGCCTACTCGCAAGGGATCGACGGAGCCGCCATCGGCCCCATGGTCGGCTCCTGCGGCAGTGCGGCCTACTTCGGCCATCCCGTCGAGGTCGTCAACATCAAGTCCGATCCGCGCTGGGCCGATTTCAGGGATGCAGCCCTGTCGCTCGGTCTCAAGGCATGCTGGTCGAGCCCGATCAAATCCCATCAGGATCGCGTCGTCGGCACGTTCGCCTTCTATTTCCGCCGGGCGCGGCGGGCGAGCAGCCTTGAGAAACGCATCGTCGATCACTGCGCGCATTTGTGCGCGATCGCAATCGAGCACTGGGCGACGCAAGGTCGAATGCGGCGCCTCGCCTATGTCGATCCGCTGACGGGGCTTGCCAACAGAGCCCTGCTCGCAGAGAAATTCCCCGAGATCCTTGCGCGCGCCAGTGAGTGCAGCAAGGAGGTGGCTCTGATCTACGTCGACATCAACGGCTTCCGCGTCATCAACGCCACGCGCGGTCACAAGATCAGCGATCAGCTCTTGCGAGCCGTTGCCGCTCGCATCCGCACCACGTGTGACGACGCCGACCTCACAGCGAGGCTCGGCGCGGATGAATTCTTGATCGTAAAGACCAACAGTGGCGACGAGGCCGCGCTCGCGGCTGCAGTCGCGGCCCTGGAAAAGGCGCTCGGCAAGCCATATCGCCTCGAAGGCGAAGCGGTGGTGCGGATTGGCGTTTCGATCGGCATTTCCCGCTTTCCCCACGATGGAACGGACTTCGATGCATTGGTTGCCAAGGCAGATGCCGCCTTGGCGGAGGTCAAGCTCTCCGGACGCGCGGGACACGCATTCTATACGGCGAAGATCGATGCAGAAGCGCGCGCGCGCCGGGCCTTCGAGCGCGACGTTGCCATGGCCGTCGTGGCGGGCCAGCTCTCTCTGGTTTTCCAGCCGCAGGCGGACGCGAGCACCTGTACGGTGAAGGGCTTCGAGGCGCTGCTGCGCTGGAACCATCCGATCCATGGGTACGTGCCCCCGAACAAGTTCATTCCCGCCGCCGAGGCGTGTGGTGCGATCGGAGATATCGGAGCGTTCGTGCTGCTGCAGGCCCTGGAGCAGGCAGCCAAATGGCCGAGCCATCTGCGCGTCGCGGTCAACGTTTCTCCGGCGCAGATCGTACACGCGGATTTTGCACACCTGGTCGAAAGCGCGCTCATGGGCACCGGGGTGGATCCCTCGAGGCTCGAGCTCGAGGTCACGGAAAGCCTGTTCATCTACGATTCCGAAACGGCGTTGCGGACGTTGCAGAAATTGAAGGCCCTGGGCGTCGGCGTGGCGATGGACGACTTCGGCACCGGCTACTCGTCGCTCAGCACGCTCCGTTCGTTCCCGTTCGATCGCATCAAGATCGACCGCAGCTTCATCGAGGACATGGTGAGCAACAAGGATGCCGCCGCCATCGTCAGCACGATCATGGGGCTCGGCCGGGCTCTGGGCCGGCCCGTGGTGGCCGAGGGCGTTGAGACCGAGGCGCAGCTCGCGGAGCTGCAGCAGCAGGGATGCAACGAGGTCCAGGGCTACCTGATCGGCAAGCCCCTGCCTATCGAAGCCTACGCCAAGGTGACAGGTGCGGCACCGGCCGGCGAAACCCGGATCACCGGCGGCAGACAGCCCAGTTCATCGCGTTCAGCGGTCGTCTGACGGGGGCCGTGGTCACTCGCCGAAGACGGCAACGCGGTTGCGTCCCGAGGATTTGGCGTCGTAGAGCTTTGCGTCGGCGCGTTGCACCAGCGCTTCCACATCGTCGCCGGTGCGATACTGGGCGACGCCGAATGATGCCGTGAGCTGGCCGATCTTCTGATTTGTCTCGCGGATGGTCAGCCGCTTGCTTTCGAACTGACGCCGGATCCGCTCTGCTATGACGCGCGCGCCGTCCTGGTCCGTCATAGGCAGGATAACGGCGAATTCCTCGCCGCCATAGCGGATCACGGTATCGGCGTCGCGCACACTGCCCTCGATGACGCGCGCGAACATCTTGATGAGCTCGTCGCCGACTTGATGGCCGAACGCGTCATTGACCCTCTTGAAGTGGTCGATGTCGCACATGACGAGGGACAGCGGCGTGACTTTGGTCTGGCACTCTTGGATGGCCTTTTCCATGGTCACATCGAACTGACGCCGGTTGCCGGTGCCCGTCAGAGGGTCCTTCAGGACCACTTCCTCGGCTTCGGTCAGGCTCGACCGCAGTGACTGGATCTGCTTTTGCGAATCTTCAAGCCGGGTTTTGAGCGCATTGCTGTCGTTCCGCATGCGCTCGTTTTCCGCGACCAGCAAGCTCACGATCACGCGCACTTGCTCGGATTCGGGGAGCGCTCCGAGGCGCGCCTGAGCATTGGCTAGCGATTTGGCGTAGCTGTCGTTGGTCGTGATGTGAGCTCGGATGCTGCCGAGAACTTTCGAGAGCTCTTGATCGAGCTTGCTGCTGGCCTGCATCACGGCTTTGCTGCTGCCGCCGAACGCGCCGCCGAAGACATTCGAAAGCAGGCGCACGAAACCGAGCAGAATCAATCCGAGAAGCGCCAGCACAGCCACGCCGATGGCTGCGATGCCGAGCAGGGCGATGGGATTGTAGCGCGTCTCGACGACCGTTCCATCTCCGCTGAAATGAACTTCACGCAGCGTGCGGAAAGGGGTGAGGTCCAAGTCGGAGGCGGCGAGAAGCATCGCGAGAATGACAAGAACCGCCGTGCCCCCGGCTGCCAGCATGGTGCGCTGGGTTACTGTCAAGTCTCTGAGTGAGATCATCAGAAAACACTTTGCAGGACGGAGCAGGATGGAACGGGGATGGCACTCGCAACGAGATCTACAACAAATGCGGCATCGGACACATGTGATAAAAACGACCATAATTCGAAGGGCGGCCGCTGATTGTCCGACCAGTGACTTTGTTCCGCGCGCTAAACACATCCCGAAATTTGCGGGCGGGCGCGAAGCATGGATCGTTTCTTGTCGAATTTATTCAGTGCAATCAGTGAGGTCTGACGAACCTTCAACTTATGAACGTCGGCAAACTAAGTGATTCGCTGAGCGCCCGGAAGGAAGCCACTGATTATCTAACGGGCAGCCTACAAACAATAGGCAGTTCGTACGACGAGACGGCCACCCAAAGCCTTCGGGACGTTGTTGGACTAAAGTCGAAGGGCAGCGCGCTCGCGATCAAGAGCAGCGCCATGACAATATTGAAGGTGCGCAGT
>NZ_CADEFI010000060.1:0-4497 GCF_902826555.1 uncultured Hyphomicrobium sp. | reverse complement strand
GGGCAGCGCGCTCGCGATCAAGAGCAGCGCCATGACAATATTGAAGGTGCGCAGTTTTCCGGGACTGTCGATGGCCCGCCGCATGAGACTGCCGAACGCCGCCCATGCACTGAGAGAAGCGAACGCCACGACGAAGAAGGCGCCCGAGACCCAAGCCAGGCTTGTCAGCGCCGCGTGAGGATCCGAGAACGCCGCGATTGCAGAGAGCGCGATGGCCCAGGCCTTAGGGTTGATCCATTGGAACAGCGCGCCGGTCAAGGATGAAATCGGTTGTGCCGCTCGCGCATCCGGCGCTGCGTTAGGTTCCGCAGGGCTCGATGCGATTTTCCAGGCCAGCCACAGCATGATGGCGAGACCGGAGATCTTTGCGGCAGCGTGCAGGCTGGGGGTCGTGCGCATCGCCGTTCCGAGCCCGATTCCGAGGGCGACCAGCATGAACGCGAAGCCGCCGCTGATACCGGCGATCAGCGGCAGCGTCCGACCGACGCCGTGATTGAGCCCCGAGGTCAGCACCAGGAGATTGTTTGGCCCGGGAGTGATGGACGCGGCGACCGCAAATCCGGCGAGGGCGAGCAGCACGTCGTGGGACATTGGGAGAACTCGTTGCAAGACAGGTCGAGAGCTTGGCCGCAGCGGCGGCGCGCTTCATACACTAAGACATGTGCACGGAAAATGCGTTCCCGGCAGCGTGATCCCGATCTGAGCACTCCGATGTTGATCTGGCGCCGTTCATGCCGCGTAGTAGTCCCGGAAGCAATTGAAACCGACCCGTCAGGAAACCTCAATGAACCTGGATCTCGCCGACAAGACTGCGCTCGTTACGGCCTCGTCCGGAGGCATCGGCCTCGAGATCGCCCGTTCGCTGGCCGCAGACGGCGCCCGCGTCATCATCAACGGACGCAGCAAGGCGAGCGTCGACACGGCCATCGCCGATATCCGTGCCGGCCTCCCCAAGGCCGATCTCGTTCCGCTGGCAGCCGACAACGGCACGGCCGAGGGCTGCGCAGCCACCATCGCTGCGGTGCCGTCGGTCGACATCCTGGTCAACAACCTCGGCATCTATGAAGCGGTGGGCTTTTTCGACGAGACGGACGAGGCCTGGCAGCGCCTGTTCGATATCAACATCATGAGCGGCGTGCGCCTCTCGCGTCACTATCTCAAGGACATGCTGGAGCGCGGCCACGGCCGCGTCGTCTTCATCTCGAGCGAGTCCGGCGTCAGCCCCGCGCCCGAGATGGCGCACTATAGCGCCACGAAAACCATGCAGCTCTCGATCGCCCGCTCGCTTGCCGAGCTGACCAAGAATACCAACGTCACCGTCAACTCTGTCTTGCCGGGCCCGACGCGCACGCCCGGCGTCGAGGAGTTCATCGGCAGCATCTATCCGGACCTGAAGGGCGTCGATGCCGAGCGGAGATTCATCGCCGACAACCGCCCGAGCTCGCTGATCGGCCGCCTCATCGACCCCAGGGAGATCGGAGACACAGTCGCTTTCGTCTGCTCTGACCGCGCCTCCGCCATCAACGGCGCGTCCATCCGCGCCGAAGGCGGCCTCGTCCGCAGCATTGTGTGATGTGCGACGAGTGCGGGAACGCGCCGGCGGTTGCGCTCTCGTTCTATGTGAGTGGGCGAGCGCCGCGTCATGAAATCGCCGGATGACCCTGCGATAAGGAAAATGTGAGCGCGGGACGCCTTGCCTCTTTTGCGGGCAGCTGCTAGAACCCGCGCGACTTCAACTCAACCGGGGAGGACTGCATGATCGTCACACGTTTGCGCCTTTGCCCGGCTTGGACCGTCCAGCTCTCTTAGCTCGACCGTCCCTTGCGCCGCCAAGCGGCGTGCCGGCCCCTTGGCCAATCCCAAATTCGCTTTCGGACCGCTGATGCACGCCCGGCGTGTGTCCATTGTATCCCCGACCTCTGGAGACGGCGCTCGCGCGCCGTGATTGAAATGACGACGGAAAACCGCAACGGCGGACGTGCGGCCATGAGGGCCGTGCTCGCCTACACATTGGACCATTGGCGCCGCCGCAAGCTCCTGGTTGCCAGGATTGCCGGCGCGATCCTGCTCGCCACGCTGGCGGACGTATTCATCCCGTTCTTCTCGGGCCGTCTCGTCGATGCGCTCTTGCTTGCCGATCAGGCGCGAGACGTTGCGCTGTCGCGCGCGCTCGAGGCGTTCGCCGCCATGGTCGCCCTCGGCGCCGGCATGGTGGCGTTGCGCCATTGGGGCTGGCTCGGCGTGATCCCGCTGTCGCTCGGCATGATGGCGGACATCGCGCAGGAGACGTTCGCCCGCGTGCAGCGTTTCTCCACGGATTGGCATGCCAACAGCTTCTCGGGCTCGGTGATGCGCAAGGTGACGCGCGGCATGTGGGCTGTCGACATGCTGAACGACACCCTGCTGCTGGCCCTGTTGCCGTCGGCGTTCGTGCTCATGGCGACGACGGTGGTGCTGGCCGTGCAATGGCCGCTCATGGGTCTCGTCGTGGCGCTGGCCATGTTCTACATCGCGCCCGCCGCCAGACTTTCAAATGCGTGGGATACGCGCATCGGCGGCACGCTGGCGGATGCGCTGGGCTGTAACGCCGTGGTCAAGGCCTATGGCGCCGAGGACCGCGAGGACGCACGCCTCGCCGGCGTCGTCGCGCGGTGGAAGCGGCGCATCTGGCGCACGTGGTATCGCCACACGCTGTCGGGCACGAGCCAGCACGTGGTGCTGCTGCTCGTGCGCTCGCTCTTGGCCGGCGCTGGCCTCTGGCTCTGGTGGGTTGGCAGGGCGACGCCCGGCGACGTGACGTACATGCTGACGACGTACTTCGTCGTGCACGGCTATCTGCGCGATGTCGGCATGCACGTGCACAACCTGCAGCGCTCCGTGAACGACATGGACGAGCTGGTGGAATTGCATGCGACGCCCATCGGCGTCGTGGACCGCGCCGGCGCCGTGTCGGTAAGGATCACGGCTGGAGAGGTGCGCTTCGACAACGTCGGCTTCCACTACGGCGCCCACGAGACGCCGCTCTATCGCGACCTCTCGGTCACGATCCGGGCCGGCGAGCGCGTCGGCCTCGTCGGTCACTCGGGATCCGGCAAGACGACGTTCGTCAAGCTGATCCAGCGGCTCTACGATGTCACGGGCGGTCGCGTTCTGATCGACGGGCAGGACGTGGCGGAGGTGACGCAGCAGTCGCTGCGTGCGCAGATCGCCATCGTTCCGCAGGATCCGATCCTGTTCCACCGCACGCTGGCCGAGAATATCGGCTACGGGCGGCCCGGAGCATCCGAGGCGGAGATCGAGCGCGCGGCGCGGCTTGCCAATGCGCACGACTTCATTGCCCGCCTGCCGAAGGGCTATCACACGCTCGTCGGCGAGCGTGGCGTAAAGCTGTCGGGCGGCGAGCGTCAGCGCATCGCGCTGGCGCGGGCGTTCCTGGTCGATGCGCCGATCCTGATCCTGGACGAGGCGACGTCGAGCCTCGACTCGGAGTCGGAGCAGCTCATCCAGGCGGCCATCGAGCGCTTGCTCAAGGGCCGCACGGCGATCGTCATCGCCCACCGCCTGTCGACTGTGCGGGCTCTGGATCGGATCCTCGTGTTCGATCAGGGGCGTATCGTGGAGGACGGACCGCACGTCGAGCTCATGCGCCGGGCGGGTGGTCGCTACCGGCACCTCTTCGAGCGCCAGATGGGCGATCTTCGCGGCGCCGCCGAGTAAGCAAAAAAAAGGCCCCGGCCTTAACCGACCGGGGCCTTGGCGCGACCGCGCTCTAGTGCACGGTCTCTTCCATGGTGCCGAAGCGGCCCTGCTCGAAATCGAGCATGGCCTTCTTGATCTCGCCGACCGTGTTCATCACGAACGGACCGTGTGCCACCACCTGCTCGTTGATCGGTTCACCCGAGAGAACGAGCACGGTGACGTCGTTGTTGGCTTCGAGCGTAATGTCGCCGCCCGTCCGATCGAACGTCACGAGCTGCGCGCTCCGCACCACCTCCTCGCCGTTGACGAGGACCGTGCCGCTGAGCACCGCCAGAGCCACCGTGTGGCCCTCGGGCAGGCTGAGCGTCGCCGTCTTGTCGCGGTTGAGCTTGAGGTCCCAGATGTTGATCGGCGTGAACGTCCGCGCCGGTCCCTTCCGAGCCTCGTATGCGCCGGCAATCACCCGCATGCGGCCCACTCCATCCGCGAGATCGACGGACGGAATATCGGCGTTGAGGAGCGTCTGGTAGCCCGGAGCCGCCGCCTTGTCCTTGGCCGGCAGGTTGACCCAGAGCTGCACCATCTCCAGCGTACCGCCCTTGCGGGTGAACGCCTTCGAGTGGAACTCCTCGTGGAGAATGCCGGACGCCGCCGTCATCCACTGCACGTCGCCGGGACCGATCTTGCCGCCGTTGCCGGTCGAGTCGCGATGCTCGAGCTCGCCTTGGTAGACGATGGTCACGGTCTCGAACCCGCGATGCGGATGCTGGCCCACGCCGCGCGGCTTGTCCGCCGGCG
>NZ_CADEFI010000059.1 GCF_902826555.1 uncultured Hyphomicrobium sp. | reverse complement strand
CGTGAAGATGCGGGGTTCCTGCGGTTAGACGGAAAGACCCCGTGCACCTTTACTGTAGCTTTACACTGGCAATCGTGTTTGCATGTGTAGGATAGGTGGTAGGCTTTGAAGCAGGGGCGCCAGCTCTTGTGGAGCCGCAATGTGAAATACCACCCTTATGAACATGGTTGTCTAACCGCGAGCCGTTATCCGGTTCCGGGACATTGTATGGTAGGCAGTTTGACTGGGGCGGTCGCCTCCTAAATGGTAACGGAGGCGTGCGAAGGTGGGCTCAGGTTGGTCGGAAATCAACCGTCGAGTGCAATGGCATAAGCCCGCCTGACTGCGAGACTGACAAGTCGAGCAGAGTCGAAAGACGGCCATAGTGATCCGGTGGTCCCTCGTGGAAGGGCCATCGCTCAACGGATAAAAGGTACGCCGGGGATAACAGGCTGATGATTCCCAAGAGTCCATATCGACGGAATCGTTTGGCACCTCGATGTCGGCTCATCTCATCCTGGGGCTGGAGCAGGTCCCAAGGGTATGGCTGTTCGCCATTTAAAGAGGTACGTGAGCTGGGTTCAGAACGTCGCGAGACAGTTCGGTCCCTATCTGCCGTAGGCGTTGGAGAATTGAGAGGATCTGACCTTAGTACGAGAGGACCGGGTTGGACGCACCTCTGGTGGACCTGTTGTCGCGCCAGCGGCACAGCAGGGTAGCTATGTGCGGACGGGATAACCGCTGAAGGCATCTAAGCGGGAAACCCACCTCGAGATTATTTCTCCCTTGAGAGCCGTTGTAGACCACAACGTTGATAGGCCGGGTGTGGAAGTGCAGCAATGCATGTAGCTTACCGGTACTAATAGCTCGATCGAACTTCGATCGCTCTCATTAAGCAATGCTCATCTTATCCCTCACGCGGCCGCAGGCCGCTCCGGGAGGGCGGCGCTCGCGCCGGGCTCGCATTCGCGAGCCGCGGACCTTTGGTCCGAAAAGGCGCGGTGTACATAGCGCCGCCTGATGAGCGTAGGAGCACTGAAAGACCAGAATTTTTTCGCCTCACGCTTTCGCCGACCTGGTGATTATGGCGGGGTGGCTGCACCCGATCCCATTCCGAACTCGGCCGTGAAACGCCCCAGCGCCAATGGTACTTCGTCTTAAGACGCGGGAGAGTAGGTCGTCGCCAGGTCTGCGAAATCGTGACGCGAAAATCGAATTCATCAATGCGCGATGCTCTGCATCGACATCCTCTTCACATGACGATCAAAACGCCGCCCTGGCTCACGCCCGGGCGGCGTTTTTGCGTCTTGGCAAGGCTCGTGTGGCAGTCTGCGTTCATCGCGGATAACCACTGTTCCGGCGTGAAGACGCTACCCTGTTGTTCTGGATCGGCGCGTCATGGTGCCGGCTGAGCGATCCGGCAACTTGGGCGCTGCGCGATGCGGATGAGACCCCCGTGTCACCACGGCTTTCGCGATTCCTGTTTCGGCGACGGCACGATGCTCTGTCTGCCGGCTCCCGGCGAGCTCGACGAGACTGTTGCTGCGCGCGAGCCTCTCGGCGCGCACGTACGATTCCGGACTTCATCGGTCAGGGGCGGCTTCGAGCGTGGGACAATGCTGACCTGCGCGTCCGAGTTCAGTCCGGCAATCCGAATGCAATCACTGCTCCGCCTTGGCGGAAGCCGAAGAGCTGGTTGCCGCCGGCCGCCACGGCGACGAATTGCTTGCCGCCGACGGCATATGTCACGGGTGGTGCGTTCACGCCCGCGCCGCAGTTGAAGGACCACAGGCGGTTGCCGGAACTGGCGTCGAAGGCCGAGAGATCGCCTTTGCCTTCTCCGGTGAATACAAGGCCGCCGGCTGTCGCCAGCACGCCGCCAATCAGCGGATCGCCGGTTTTCTGCTGCCACGCGATCTTGCCGGATGCCTTGAGGTCGATGGCTGTCAGGGTGCCCCAGTGCTCGACGCCGTCGATGGTTTCGAAGGCCGACGTCTTGATCGCGGGCTTGTCTCCATCGGCGGGGATCTCGCGGATCACATAGCGCATCGGGAGATGCAAGGCGGCGACGTAGGCCAGGCCACGCTTCTCGTCGACCGCAGTGGGCGACCAGTTCGACCCGCCGGCGGCGCCGGGTGCGATTTCCACACCTTCCAGCGACGGTTTTGCGAACAGATTGGATTGCGGAACGAAGGCCTCTGATTTGAAGAGCAGCTTTCCGTCCCGCCGGTCGTGCACGTAGTACCAGCCAAGCTTGCTCGCCTGACCGACGGCGGGAACCGTTGCTCCATCGATTGTCACGTCGAACAGCGCTGGCGGGCTCGCGACGTCGTAGCCCCAGAGGTCGTGAGGTATCTGCTGATAGTGCCACACGAGCTTGCCGGTCTTCGCTTCGACGGCAACCAGCGAGGAGGTGAAGAGGTTGTCACCTGGGCGCGTGTCGCCGATCGACTGAGGAGAGGGATTTCCGATGCCGAAGAAAAGGAGGCCTCTCTCGGCATCCACAGCCGGCGAATGCCATATGGATCCGCCTCCGTACTTCCAGGCGTCAGAGAACTTTTCTGCGGCTGCCTTTTCCGCCTCGATATCGCGCGGCAGCTTCACGCCATCGGGTGTGGTTGCGCGGAACTCGCCTTCCCAGCCTTTCTGGGTGGTGTCGAACTGCCAGACTTTCGCGCCGGTCTTCGCATCGTAGGCCGCCAGGAAACCGGGGCGGCCATAGCGGCCGGCGACGCCGATCACGGCGCCGAGGGGCATGCCGGGACGCGCGGCATCGAGGTGCAGGCCGTAGCCGACGCCGGTGATGCCGGCGAACACCTTACCATCGTAGACCAGCGGTGCGGACGCGGCGCCGACGCCGGTCGAGCCTGTCACGGCGCGATCGGACAGAACGTTGCCTTCACCCCGTGCGCGCTTGTCCTCGGTGGCGACGGCTTCGCCGGGCTCGGCGAGTGCGATGTCCCATGCCACCTTGCCGGTGGTCGCGTCGAGAGCGACCAGCCGTGCATCGATCGTAGCGACGAAAACCAAACCCTCGCTGATCGCGACGCCGCGGTTGGCCGGGCCGCAGCACAGCTTCTCGGTCTTCCTCTTGTGCTCGTATCGCCAAATCTCTCGACCCGTTTCCGCGTTCACCGCGATCACGTGCGAGAAGGGCGCGGAGAGATACATGATCCCGTCGGCGATGAGCGGTGTGGTCTGGAACGTGGCAGAGATCCCGGTCTGGTAGATCCACTTCGGGACCAGAGACTTGACTGATCCCGTATTGATCGCCTCGAGCGGCGAGAAGCGCTGGTTGGTGTAGTCGCGGCCGTGGACCAGCCAATTCGATTCATCGGCGCCGGCCGCTTTCAACCGCCGATCCGTTATCGGCTCGGCGCAAGCCGGTCCTGCCAGCGTTGAAAAGAGCGCGCAAAGAAGCAGCGTACGGAAGCGGTGCATGAGGAACCTCGGCGCCAAGTCAATCCACCTGTCTATGGATCGCCACGTGGACCGACAATAGATCCAATGGTCGATTGAATATCGGCAACGCTATCGGGGATGCTAGAGGTGAGCCACGGCCAGGAAACCGGCGATGACCATGAGCGACATGGCGGTGGACAGATTGATGTCGCCTGGCTCGCGGACCCTGACCTCGCGGATCACTTCACGTATTTCGACGTCGGGTCGCGCGTCGGGCTCGCGGGCGCGGATCCAGCTCCAGAAAAAGCGGGCAAAGGACTGGGTTCGGCGCCAGATCTCGAACGGGGCGCGGCGCCACCCATACTTCATGCCGTAGATGGCGAAGATCAGAACGGTGATTTGCAGGAGCGTGGAAACCCAGCCGCCGATCAGAAACCAGACCAGGGACAGCACGAGGCCGCCGATCGACAGCAGCCAAGATGCGATCCAACCAAGGGTTTCCATGTCATTCTCTCCCTGGACGCTGCTGCGCCTCTCGAAAACGTGACCGCCGCCCGTGCAACGCCGGCGGGTGCTGTCCGTATAGCTTCACGTTCTACGAATCCATTCCAGACAGGTGTCAAAATGCTGTTCGCCAAGAAGAAGACCGAGATGCCGACCGTGGAAACCGCGCTCAAAGGGCGCCCGGCTCCCCTGCCGACCGCCGAGGAGCACTTCGTTTTCGGGCGGCCGCTCAAGGGACCCTACCCGGCCGGGCTCGAGACGGCCATGTTCGGGATCGGATGTTTCTGGGGGGCGGAACGCAAGTTCTGGCAGCTCGGCGCCGGCATCTGGGTGACGGCCGTCGGCTACGCCGGCGGGCTCACGCCGAATGCGACCTACGAGGAGGTCTGCACCGGCAGGACGGGACATAACGAGGTGGTGCTCGTGGTGTTCGATCCCAAGGTCGTCTCCTATGACGCGCTGCTCAAGACGTTCTGGGAGAGCCACAATCCGACGCAGGGCATGCGGCAGGGCAACGACGTCGGCACGCAGTACCGTTCGGGCATCTACGTTTTCTCGGATGCGCAGCGGGCGGCGGCCGAGGCGTCGAAGGCGGCCTATCAGCAGCGGCTCACGGCGGGCGGGTTCGGCCCCATCACGACCGAGATCCTCTCGGCGCCGGAGTTCTACTTCGCCGAGGACTATCACCAGCAGTACCTGGCGAAGGTCCCGCACGGTTATTGTGGCCTCGGCGGGACGGGTGTCGCCTGCGCCATGCCGACCGGCGTCACGGCCGGCTGACAGCGGCTCCCCGATACATTGACGAAGCCCGCGGCATAAAAAATGTCGCGGGCTTTTTGCTGTGGCGGTATCCGGCCGTACCGTGACGTCTCCCCAGTTGCCGATCGGTCTCAGCGCCACTGCGGAACCCCGCCGCAAGCGGCTCGGATTCTTCCCTGACTCCAAGCCTCTAGCGCTTCCTTTCGCGATGCCCGATCAGGCACGCCCGACGGAGTGCGCCAACGTGTGGCCGAATCGGCACAATTTTTCAGCTTTAACCGTTTTCCCCCAATGGGTTATCGCGGTGCACAATTTGGCCTCTATTATGCAGTGAAACGGGCGGGTCATCCGTGGCAAGACGAGGGGTAAAATAATGATCGCAAAACGGTCCCTGTTGGCCTGTGCGGGTATGGTCGCAGCGACCGTGGCCGTTGCCGAGGAGTTCAAGATGCCGCCGGAGGTTACGCCGTCGCTCCGCGCCGCGTGCGAAACCGATGTCCGGCGCCTCTGCATCGGGCAGAATCCGACGGTCGCGAAGGTGAAGCGCTGCGTGCTGGTGAAGTACTTCCAGCTCGGCAAGAAGTGCCAGGTCGAGCTCGCCTCGCTGGGGATCGGCCGCTAGGGTCGTTCCGGTTTTGGTGGAATCGGAGAACGATCCTAGGTGTATTCTTTGCCGTGCTTCTTTGTCGGAAAACCGGGTCCCACTTTTCCGGAAGCACTCTAGCCTCCGCACCCGCCTTGCAACGCACGAGATTGACGCCGTTCGGTCCAGGGATCGGGCGGCGCATTCGTTTGTGCCGATGCCGGCCGGTACGCGGGCTCAATGAGGCGGATGAGTGAATGTGGCGCGCGGGCGATGCTGGGTCTTCTCCCAACGGTAGGGCGCGGTCACGATCTGAAACAGAGCGCGGTAGGCTGCGAGCGAGATCAGGAGCCAATAGGCGGGCATGAGGAGCGCCCAAAGCGCGAGGCCGCTTCGTCCGCGCCCGGCGACGGCCACGCAGCCGAGGGCAACTCCCGATACGTATCCAAGGACGAGGTTGACGAGGCCAAGAACGGTGACCGCTTCCGAAAGCGCGTGGTGGTCCAGCGTTTGCAGCGGGCCATAGGCGGCCTCGGCGATGGCGACGACGTAAAACCAGGGGTGGACCAGCGTCGAAAGGATGAGGCCGCCCATCAGCACCTGTAGCCCGAAAAACTGCAGCCAGCCGAGATCCCGCGCCGTGCGCAGAGGATTACGCATGTGCACGAGGTAAGTCTGTATCCAGCCTTTGAGCCAACGGGTACGCTGGTTGCGCCAGGTCCTGAAGTTGGCGGGCGCTTCCTCCCACGTCGTCGACGCGAGCACCTTGACCGACCGCCCGCGGCGGGCAAGCCGGATGCCGAGGTCGGCATCCTCGGTCACGTTGAACGGGTCCCAGCCGCCGACGTCGTCGAGAACCGCGCGCGGGAAGTGGTTCGACGTTCCGCCGAGCGGGACTGGCAGGCCGAAGCGCTCGAGCGTCGGCAACAGGCAATCGAACAGCACGGTGTACTCGATCGCGAACTGGCGCGTCAGCCACGACTCGTTGTCGTTCAGCACGTTGAGCCGGGCCTGCACGCAGCCAAGGCCCGGATCGGATGCGAGCAAGCTCGCGGCGCGGCGGAGCTGGTCCGGCTCCGGCACGTCCTCGGCGTCATAGACGACGACAAGATCGCCGGTTGCGCGGCGCAAGGCGAAGTTGAGCGCGCGAGGCTTGGTACGCGGGTTGCCGTCCGGCACCACGACGACGGCCATATGCGGCGGCAGCGCCACCGCGGCCACGGCATCGCGGGTCTCGCTGTCGAGGCTCTCGAGGATCAGCAACACCTCGAGCCTGTCGCGCGGGTAGTCGATGGCGCCAAGCGCCGCCACGAGGTCCGGCACGATGGAGGCTTCGTCATAGATTGGGACCAGAAGCGAATACCGTGGAAGGAGTGCGCTCGTTGCGTCGTTCTCGGGGCGTGTGGCGGGCTTGGCGGCTGGCCCCGAGAAGGCATGCCAGAGCGCGGCGGTCCGCAACGCCACGACGCAGAAGAACGGTAGTACGAGGAGAGCGGCAAGAGCAAAGACGGCCTGCTCCGGAAGGGCGATGCCGCCGATCACGAATGCCGGAACAAACAGAAGGAGCATCGCCTTTTGCCACGCCCAGATGGGCTGTCCGGCAGAAAACTCCGGCTGGTGCCCACGCAGGTGGTTGATGGCGTGGTCGAGATCCTGCCGATCGCGTGTTTCGGAGATTTGGGCGGCACTGCGCGCATCGGCCGGCTGCGGTTTTGGCCACGGGACGAGGGGAAGCGGCGGGTGCAGGCCTGCGCGCAAGCCCGGAGCTTGGCGCTGCGCGTTGGCGCGGCCATCAAGTCGCTCCTGCACCTGGATTATCCCCCAGCAGTCGCTCTTTTTGTGGGGCGAGCGTGTTTCACACCGCTCGCTCCCGTAATGATCTTGCCATAATGCGTTCGATGTTGAATAGGATTCTCAGCCATGCTCATCGCGAGGCCTGCCGCATCATGACATCCACGACCATGCCACGCTCCGCTCGTTGCGGAGCGCTCGCCTTGAGGGCGTTCACGGCTTTGCTCGTGGCGGCGTCACTTTCCTTTTCGGTGGCAATCGGTTCGGCCGACGTGTCGCGTGCGCAGGACGCGGAGCCCGCGGCGTCAAGCCCGGATGGCGCTGCGCAACCGGCCGAGCCCCGCCGCTTCGTGATCCGGTTTCTTACGGAGGGCGAGTTTCCGCCGTTCAACTATTACGACGACGAGGGTGTTCTCTCCGGGTTCAACGTGGATCTCGCGCGCGCGATCTGTCTCGAGGCCGGCGCCGCGTGCGATATCAAGGTGCGCCCGTGGGAAGAACTCATCATCGGGCTCCGCCGGGGTGACGCCGATGCCGTGATCGCCGCGCACCGCGTCACGGCGGGCGGGCTTGCGGAAGTGGATTTCTCGGATCGCTATTTCTACACGCCAGGCCGGTTTGCGGCCCGCAAAGGCGGAGACGTGACCGACGTCGGTCCGGACGAGCTCGACGGCGTCACGATCGGGGTTGCCAAGGGTACGGCGCACGAAGCCTTCGTCAAGGCGTTCTACCGCGACAGCCGGATCGTCGTGTTCGAGAATCCCGAGCTTGCCCGTGAGGCGCTGCAGCAAGAAAAAGTCGATCTCGTATTCGACGATGCCATCAGCCTGGCCTTCTGGCTCAATGGGTCGCTCTCGCGCCAATGCTGCGAATTCAAAGGCGAAGCCTTTTTGGAGCCCAAGTACTTCGGTGACGGGCTGGCGGTGGCGCTGCCGCGCAACGACCCCCAGATCAAGATCCTCATCAACAATGCGCTGAAACGGGTGCGCCAGAGCGGTCGCTTCCAAGAGCTGGTTGAGCGCTATTTTCCGGTGCGGATTTACTGAGTTAACCTTCGCTTTTTCCCATCCCCATGGCGTCAGCGCCGCAGGCGGGGGCATTGTCATACTCCTGAAATGCAAATCCCTTGTAAGAGCCGCAGGGGACCCGCTGGCATGCGGACGGAGGCTCATCGCATGGGGACGGAACGCTTATACCGGACGCTATTCATCTCGGATGTGCATCTCGGCACACGTGCTTCCCAGGCTGAAATGCTCCTCGACTTCCTCAAGTACAACGACGCCGAGACGATCTATCTGGTCGGCGACATCCTCGATTTCTGGCGCATCAAGCGCGGGGCGGTCTGGCCGCAGACGCATAACGACGTGCTGCAGAAGCTCTTGCGTAAGTCCCGCAAGGGGACCCGCATCGTCTATATCCCCGGCAACCACGATGAAGGCATCCGCGACTATGCGGGAATGCACTTCGGCGGCATCGAGATCGAGCGTCAGGCGTTGCACACGATGGCCGATGGGCGCCGCTTTGTCGTGATGCATGGCGACGAGTACGACGTCGTGGTGCGCTACGCGCGCTGGCTCGCGTTTCTCGGCGATCGCGGCTACGAGCTTGCCCTGTGGACCAACTGGCCCCTCAACTTCATCCGGCGGCGGCTGGGGCTCGGATACTGGTCGCTCTCGGCCTATCTCAAGCATCGCGTGAAAACGGCGGTGAGCTTCATCGGCGAGTTTGAGAAAAACCTCGCGGAGGAAGCGCGCCGGCATGAGGTGGATGGCGTCATCTGCGGGCATATCCACCATGCCGCGAGCCGCGATATCTCCGGCGTGCATTACATCAACACGGGAGATTGGGTCGAGAGCTGCACGGCGGTGGGCGAAACCCACACAGGCGAGATCGAGCTGATCCGTTGGCTCGACGTCGTGCGTGAGCGGGCGGAGCGCCCCGTGGCGGATCCGGCGCTTCAGGCGGCGTGATGCGCATCCTGCTCGCAACCGACGCCTGGGTCCCTCAGATCAACGGCGTCGTGAGGACCTATCAGCGGCTTGCGCACGAACTCGAATTGATCGGCTCGGAACTGGTGGTGCTGGGGCCGCAGAATTTCCGTTGCGTCCCCTGCCCGAGCTATCCCGAGATCGGGCTCGCCGTCCCCGATTGGAAACGCTGCGCGCGGTTGATCGAAGAGGCGCAGGTCGATGCGATCCATATCGCTACGGAGGGGCCCGTCGGCTGGATGGCGAGAGCGTATTGCAAACGTCGCCGGCTGCCTTTCACCACCAGCTTTCATACCCGCTTCGCGGACTACGTCAGCGCACGGTGGCCGGTGCCGGAATCCTGGGTCTATGCCTTTCAGAGGCGGTTTCACAAGCGCAGCGCGGGCATGATGGTGGCGACGGAGAGCCTTGCGGCGGATTTGCGCCGGCGCGGTTTCGAGCGATTGCTGCCTTGGACACGCGGCGTCGATACGCAGCTCTATCGCCCGGGAACGGCACGACTTTTTGGCGATGGCTCGGTGTTTCTCTACGCGGGCCGTGTGGCCGTCGAGAAAAACATCGAAACGTTCCTCAAGCTCGAGTTGCCGGGCGTCAAGGTGGTGGTCGGCGACGGTCCGCAGCTCGCCGAGCTCGAAGCGCGCTATCCGTCGGTCGTTTTCACGGGTGTCCGCGAGGGCGAGGGGCTCGCCGCGTGCTACGCTTCGGCGGACGTATTCGTGTTTCCGAGCCTTACCGACACGTTCGGCATGGTGATGCTGGAGGCCATGGCTTCAGGTTTGCCGGTGGCGGCTTTTCCGGTCATTGGGCCAAAGGATCTCATTACGCAGGGCGTGTCGGGCATTCTCGACAACGACTTGGGGGCTGCGGTGCTTGCCGCTCGCGGACTCGATCGTGCGCGTGTGCGGCAGGCGGCGCTCGCATTCCGGTGGGAAGCGGCCGCTAAGCTTTTTCTCGCCAACATCGAGAGCGCGCTCGCGCAGACGCACCAGCGTGACGAGACGGTTGCGCGCGGTCTTCGCATGGGACGCGCGCGCGTCGTTTAGCGCCTGCCTTCTTGCCATCCTCTTGATAGAGAAGGCCGTCTGTCGCCGGACGCGCGCTCGCGCGGCGAAAGTGGAATTTGCGCTGGCCACGCAAGTCGAAATGACTATTCTCTCTGCTTTCCCGGATCGCTTGGCGGACGTCTGTACGGACGGCGAGCTGCGTACGGACAATCTTCATCGGCCGGATTGGCGGGGTCAGGCTTTCGATGCCATTTCGTTCGAGGATCAGCGGTTGCGTCGTGGCAATCCTTGCCTGTGTCCTCTTCTCCGGAGAGGCGCTCGCAAAGTGCCGCATGAAGGGCCCGGACCTTTCGATCAGTGGCATGACGCTGCTCGACAGCGATAGCGCAATCAAGCTTGTCGGAGCAGGCGCAAAGCTCGCAGAGGGCGAGGAAGATCTTCCGCACGCGCGGTTCGTGTCGACGAACGGCGCGCAGGAGCTGGTGCTATTCGCCCACTACGGCGCAGTCGACGACGAATACGCGGAGGTGGAGGTACGCGTCGCCGGGGCGGAGGCGATTGCGCTCAAGGATCTTCCCGTCGAGGTCTTCAAGACCGGTCGCGGTGTGGAGCTCGGCATGAGCGTCGCGCAGGTGCAGTCGTTGTTCGGGACTTGCGTCAAGACGCGCCAGAAGACCGGGTCGGAGCTGTTTATCGAGTATGAGATCGAGGCTGCCGACCGCGATCCGGATCTCAAAACGTTCGGTTATCCCGTCTATTACGCCGAGTATGAGTTTCAGCGCGGCAAGCTCGCGCGCTTTCGCTTCGGGTTCGCATACCCGTAGTCCGATTCAACGATTGAGAGTTGCCGGCTCCTGCGCGGACGCGAGGTAGCCGGCTCATGTCGTTCTATCGTGGCCGGCGCGGGCCGCCGCCAGGACCCATCGATGACGACGGAGGGCCGGAGCGGGCGTCCTTGTGGCGGAAATTGATGCGCCCCTTGGTGAGATCGTACGGCGTCATCTCGACAGTGACCTTGTCGCCCGCGAGGATGCGAATGCGGTTCTTCTTCATGCGCCCGGACGTGTAGGCGATCACTTCATGTCCGTTGTCGAGCTTCACGCGGCAGCGGGCGTCGGGAAGCACCTCTTCCACCACCCCTTCGAACTCGAGCATCTCTTCTTTCGCCATTCACACTCCCTAGGCGATCCCGATCGCCGAAAAACAATGATTGCGTTCTCGCAAAAGCAACGGGGAGCAGATGCCTCCGCTCCCCGTGCTCATCCGTCTTCTCTATTGTCTTAGAGCGGACGCAGGTTCACGGCAGCGATCTTGCCGTTGCGCCCACGCTCGGTCTCGTAAGAAATCTTCTGGCCTTCGCGAAGAGTCTGCAGACCGGCGCGCTCCACGGCCGAGATGTGCACGAAAACATCAGCGCCGCCTTCTTCGGGCTGAATGAAGCCGTACCCCTTTTGACCGTTGAACCACTTTACGGTGCCGTTCGCCATTATAGTGCCTCCAAAGCAGATCGTCATATCCCCGGACCCGATGACCGGAGATGTCATCAAATCGCGCGATGGAGACTTCCAGTTTCAGCGTGGCCCGCTGTCGCAGAGTGAACCAAGGCGTGTTCGATGGCCTTATATGAACCGGCTTTTCTATAAAGGCAAGATGTTGCGCCCGGTACAAAGATTAGCGTCTCTAGAGCATTGCCGGTCCGTAAAATTGAACAGCATGGGTAAATATTGCTACTTCTGCAGCAAGTCTCTCGCGCTCCCTGGACTAGCCATGCCAATGCTGTCCCTGTCACACAGGTATTAAACTAGAGCAAAGTCAGTCCTAGAGTTTGGTCTAGGCCGCTCGGTTAAACTTCTAAGTGCGTTGGATATTCTGCGCGTAAGATCCGTGGACTGCGCACCTTGCCTGTCGGGTGTGTCCGGTTGGGGTGCGGGGGCTCGGGAACTCGCTGTTGCAAATGGAAAAGTCCGCCCGTATAAGTCCGCGCTGAGCCGCCCGGCGGGGCATGCCGTGGCGGCTTTCATGCTTTTACTATCCGCGGTTTCCGCAAAAAAAGCATCTCTGCGCATAGGCTTAGGCCGGCGCCGGGTCGCCCTGCCATTCTTTCAGGCGGGGCAAGCGGGGCCGCTTTCCAACTCGAGGAGAGCAAAATGCCCAAGATGAAGACCAAGAGCGGCGCCAAAAAGCGCTTCAAGATGACTGGCACCGGCAAAGTCAAAGCGGCAGCCCAGGGCAAAAGACACGGCATGATCAAGCGTCACGCGAAGTTCATTCGCGATGCGCGGGGCACCATGGTGCTCAACGACAGCGACGCCAAGATCGTCAAGAAGTACATGCCCTACGCGCGCTGAGACGCGCATCCCACACACCAGTCATAAGGAAGTAGACCCATGGCTCGCGTCAAACGCGGTGTCACCGCACACGCCAAGCATAAAAAGGTTCTGAAGGCCGCCAAAGGCTATTATGGCCGCCGCAAGAGCACCATCCGCATTGCCAAGCAGGCTGTCGAGAAGGCTCTGCAGTACGGCTACCGCGATCGCAAGCGCAAGAAGCGCACGTTCCGCGCTCTCTGGATCCAGCGCATCAATGCTGCCACCCGCGAGCATGGTCTGACCTACGGCCGATTTATTCACGGCCTCTCGAAGGCCGGGATCGACATCGACCGCAAGGTGCTGGCCGATCTCGCCGTGCATGATGCGGCGGCGTTCAAAGCGCTGGTCGATCAGGCTGCCGCCGCCGCCAAGAGCGCGGCCTAAGTCGAGACCGTCATCCCGGGCGCAGGCCCGGACCCCAGCTTTCCACTCTCGGGCGGAGGCCCTGGGTTCCGGCCGTCGCGCACCACGCTCGCCGGATGATCGGCCTTGTCTCCTCTCTGGACCGTCAGCTTGAGGGTCGCGTGATGACCGGCACGACCGAACTCGAAGTGCTCAAGGCCGAACTTCTGGCCGAGATCGCCGCCGCCAAGGATCTTACTCAGATCGAAGCCGTGCGCGTTGCTGCGCTCGGCAAGAAAGGCCGTGTCGCCCAGCAAATGGCGAAGCTCGGCACGCTGCCGGCCGAGGAGCGCAAGAGCTTCGGCGCCGCCACCAACGCAGTGAAGGATGCGGTTACGCAGTCGCTCGACGCACGCCGCGCCGAGCTCGAGGCGCTGGCGCTCGACATCAGGCTCCAGAGCGAGTTCGCCGATGTGACGCTGCCCGTGCGGCCGGGGCCGGAAGCGCTCGGCCGCATCCACCCTGTCAGCCAGGTGTTCGACGAGTGCGTGGAGATCTTCGCCGATCTCGGGTTCGACGTGGCCGAGGGGCCGGATATCGAAACCGACGAGATGAACTTCGGCAAGCTCAACATTCCGCCCGAGCACCCGGCGCGGCAGGAGCACGACACGTTCTATTTCCCGCCCAAAGCGGACGGTTCGCGGCTGCTTCTGCGCACGCACACGAGCCCGGTGCAGATCCGCACCATGCAGAGCCGCAAGCCGCCGATCCGCATCATCGCGCCGGGGCGCGTCTATCGCTGCGACAGCGACCAGACGCACACGCCGATGTTCCATCAGATCGAGGGCCTCGTCATCGACGAGAGCACGCACATGGGGCATCTCAAGTGGGTGCTCGAGGAGTTCTGCAAGGCATTCTTCGAGGTCTCCGACGTCAAGATGCGCTTCCGCGCCTCGCATTTCCCGTTCACCGAGCCGTCGATGGAAGTGGACATCGGAGCGGAGGCGATCGGCAAGCCGGGCCAGTGGCTCGAGATTCTCGGCTGCGGCATGGTGCATCCGAACGTGCTCCGCAACTGCGGGCTCGATCCCGAGGTCTACCAGGGCTTTGCGTTCGGCATGGGGCTCGACCGGTTGACGATGCTGAAATACGGCGTGCCGGATCTGCGCGCGTTCTTCTCGGCGGATCTGCGCTGGCTGCGCCACTACGGCTTTTCCGTGCTCGACGTGCCGACGCTCGGCGGCGGTCTGTCGGGCTGAGGGTTCATAGAAAGGAGTCGGCTCATGGCTTGGGTGACTTCAATAGAAGCAAAGCCTGGTACGGGCAAAATTCAACCGACTCAGCTGGTCGCAAAGGCAAAGGTCTTCTCATCGGAAAGCGGGGCGCTAATTGTTCAGATTGATACCGCCGGATCTGAAGATCGCGCAAAGCCTGGAAAGCAGAGCCAAACACTTCAATTCGGGGAACAGGCAGCCCACCAACTCTATCGGATCCTAAAGGACACCTATAAATTTCAGGATTGATAAATGAAATTCACGCTGTCCTGGCTCAAGGATCATCTCAAGACCAAGGCGACGGTCGAGGAGATCGCAACCAAGCTGTCGGCTATCGGCCTCGAGGTCGAGAGTGTCGAGGATCCGGGCGAAAAGCTTGGTTCATTCCGCGTGGCGCGGATCGTGGAAGCGAAGCGCCATCCGAATGCCGACAAGCTGCAAGTGGTGATGGTCGAGGTCGAGAAGGGGAAACCCT
>NZ_CADEFI010000058.1 GCF_902826555.1 uncultured Hyphomicrobium sp. | reverse complement strand
AGCCGATCGAGCTCAAGATTCCGATCACCATCGCCGGCATGAGCTTCGGCTCGCTCTCCGCCAATGCCAAGGAAGCGCTTGGCCGCGGCGCCACGCTCTCCGGCACGTCGACCACCACCGGCGACGGCGGCATGACGCCCGAGGAGCGCGGCCATTCCCAGACGCTGGTCTACCAGTATCTGCCGTCGCGCTACGGCATGAACCCGGACGACCTGCGTCGCGCCGATGCCATCGAGGTTGTCGTCGGACAGGGCGCTAAGCCCGGCGGCGGCGGCATGCTGCTCGGCCAGAAGATTTCCGACCGCGTCGCCGAGATGCGCACGCTGCCGAAAGGCATCGACCAGCGCTCCTCGTGCCGTCACCCCGATTGGACCGGTCCCGACGATCTCGAGATCAAGATCCTCGAGCTGCGCGAGATCACCAACTGGGAGAAGCCGATCTACATCAAGGTCGGCGGCGCGCGCCCCTATTATGACGTGGCGCTCGCGGTCAAGGCCGGCGCCGACGTCGTCGTCGTCGATGGCATGCAGGGCGGCACCGCCGCCACGCAGGAAGTGTTCATCGAGCACGTCGGCCAGCCGACGCTGGCCTGTATCCGCCCCGCCGTGCAGGCGCTGCAGGATCTCGGCATGCACCGCAAGGTGCAGCTCATCGTCTCCGGCGGCATCCGGAACGGCGCCGACTGCGCCAAGGCTCTGGCCCTCGGCGCCGACGCCGTGGCCATCGGCACGGCGGCTCTCGTGGCGCTGGGCGATAACGATCCCGCGCTCGAGGACGAGTACCAGAAGCTCAACACCACGGCAGGCGCCTACGATGATTGGCACGAGGGGCGCGATCCCGCGGGCATCACCACTCAGGATCCTGAGCTTTCCAAGCGCCTCGATCCGATCCGTGCCGGCCGCCGGCTCGCAAACTACCTCAAGGTCATGACGCTCGAGCTGCAGACCATCGCCCGAGCGGCGGGACACAACCACGTCCACAATCTCGAGCCGGAGGATCTCTGCGCTCTCACCATCGAGGCCGCCGCCATGGCGCGCGTGCCGCTCGCTGGGACGAGCTGGATCCCGGGCCAGACCAATCTCTAGACAGGATAGACGCTCCGTTCCCCCAAGGTTCGGAGCGTCGTCTTGAGGCGCCGTCGAAAGACTTGAACATGTTTTCCAGGTTCTGGAGAAAACAACAGTCGAGCATCAACCCGAAAGTTGGGGGAATGGAAATGTCACAGGATCTGGCCCAAGTCGCGAAAGAGCGCGGCATCCGTTACTTCATGATCTCGTTCACCGATCTCTTCGGTTTCCAGCGCGCAAAGCTGGTTCCCGCCGCGGCGATCGCCGAGATCCAGAAGGACGGAGCGGGTTTTGCGGGCTTTGCTACGTGGCTCGACATGACGCCCGCGCATCCGGACATGTTCGGCATGCCCGACCCCACCGGCCTGATCCAGCTTCCCTGGAAGCCCGACGTCGCCTGGGTCCCCTCCTACCTCGTCATGGAGGACAAGCACGTCGCGCAAGCGCCACGCGTCGTGTTGAAGAACCTCGTCGACAAGGCGGCCGAGAAGGGGCTGCGCGTCAAGACCGGCGTCGAATGCGAATATTTCCTCATCAGCCCATGCGGCACGGTGATCTCGGATGCCAAGGACCAGGCATCGAAGCCGTGTTACGACCAGCAGGCCCTGACGCGCCGCTACGACGTCATCTCCGAGATCTGCGATTACATGCTGGAGCTCGGCTGGGGCCCGTATCAGAACGATCACGAGGACGCCAACGGCCAGTTCGAGATGAACTGGAACTTCGACGACGCGATGATCACGGCCGACCGCCACTCGTTCTTCAAGTACATGGTCAAGACCATTGCCGAGAAGCACGGGCTGCGCGCCACGTTCATGCCGAAGCCTTTCCCGACGCTCACCGGCAACGGCTGCCACGCCCACATCTCGGTCTGGGATGCCGCGACCGGCAAGACCAACATGTTCTACGACAACAGCGACGAGATGGGCCTCTCGAAGCAGGGCTACAACTTCCTCGGCGGCATCATGCAGCACGCCGAAGCCCTCGCCGCCATCACCAACCCGACCGTCAACTCCTATAAGCGCATCAACGCGCCGCGCACGCTCTCGGGCGCCACGTGGTCGCCGAACAGCGTCACCTGGACCGGCAACAACCGCACCCACATGGTGCGCGTGCCGGGCAAGGGCCGCTTCGAGCTGCGCCTGCCCGACGGCGCGGCGAACCCCTACCTCCTCCAGGCTGTCATCATTGCCGCCGGCCTCGACGGCATCGAGCGCAACGCCCACCCCGGCAAGCGCCTCGACATCGACATGTACCAGGAAGGCCATACCGTCAAAGACGCGCCGAAGCTGCCGCTCAATCTGCTCGATGCCATCCGCAACTTCGACAAGGATGCCGGGCTGAAACAGGCCCTCGGCAACGACTTCTCGGCCGCTTACATCAAGCTCAAGACCGGCGAGTGGAACAACTTCTGCACCCACTTCACGCAGTGGGAGCGCGACCACACGCTCGATATCTAGGGGCCACGCTCTGAGATCGGCAGCGGGGACCGGATAGCCGGCAGCAGGACACGGGTCTGCTGCCGGCTTTTCATGTTTGCGCTGCTGCCTGTTGCCCGCCGCGCCATGCCTGTCTATAGCCATCCCCTGACGCGGTAGCAGGGGACACCATGGGCGCGACGGAGCGGCGGCTCGGAATACTGGCCGGAGGCGGCGTGCTCCCGCGCGAGATCGCCGACAGCGCGGCGTCGCGCGGGATACCGGTTTCCATCGTCGCCATCGACGGCGAGGCGAATGCGGATTTTGCCCCCCATCCCGTCACGGTGGTGAACTGGGGCCAGATCGGCGCCATGATCCGCGCCCTGAAGGAAGCACGCACCACGCACCTCGTCATCGTCGGCCATGTCCACCGGCCCGAGCTCAAGGGCCTGAGACCCGACCTCGGCCTGTTTCGCTATTTGCCGAAGATCCTGCGCATCGTCGCTGCCGGCGGCGACGATGGCGTTCTGCGCCGTGTCGTCCGCTTTTTCGAGCAGCAGGGACTGAAGGTGATCGCGCCGGGCGAAGCCGCACCCGAGCTCGTGATCGGCGCAGGGCCCATGGGCAAAGCGCAGGCGTCGCCCGGCGATCGCGCGGATATTGCCAAAGGGCTCGAATTGGTGCGCGCGCTCGGCCGCTACGACATCGGCCAGAGCGTCATCGTCGCCGGGGGCCGCATCGAGGCCATCGAGGGCGCCGAGGGGACCGACCGTATGATCGCCCGTGCTGCGGCCAGGCGGGCGGGCACCCGCGAGGGGAGGGCAGGCGGCGCGCTCGTCAAACGTTCGAAGCCGGGCCAGGATATGCGCATCGACTTGCCGACCATCGGACCGGCCACCGTCGAAGGCGCACGCGCTGCGGGCCTCGCCGGCATTGCGGTTGAGGCGGGACGCGTGCTCGTCGCCGATCGCACGCGTACGCTCGCCGCCGCCGAGGCCGCAAACGTCTTCATCGAGGGCGTGACGGACGGAGCGGTCGGTGAAAGCCAGCTCCGCTTCGATCCGCGCAAGGTCGCGATTCCCTTCCGCATGATCGGCAGGTCGTCGCCCGGAGGCCACGTCCTACACGATGCGGTAAAGGCCATCGCGACCCTCGACGCGCTCGCGCCGTTCGGATCCGGAGACGCCGTCGTTGTCGTGCGCAACCACGTGCTGGCGGTGGAGGCGGGCGGAGAAGGCGCCGGTGCAACTCTTGAGCGCGCGGCCGGGCTCCGCCAGTGGGCAAGCCTGACGCACAACCGTCGCGGCGTCGTCGGGCTCGCGAGAGTGCAGGACCTCACGATGGCGTTTCTTCAGGCCGTCGCATCGGCAGGATATGCCGGCATTGCCGTGGCCGAACCGGAGGGAGCCGACGGCGCCTTGGCGAAGGATATCGTCGAAGCCGCGGATCGGATCGGAATTGTCGTCCTCAGGCGCGTATCCGCAGCAGGAACCGCATCATGACCACGACGCCACCGGGCCCGAACGATCCCGTCCGCCTGTTTCTGATCGCAGGCGAGCATTCCGGCGACGCGCTCGGCGCCAAGTTGATCGCTGCGCTGCGCACCCGCCTCGGCGACCGCCTCGTGCTCGCGGGAGTCGGCGGGACGGAGATGGAGCGGCAAGGCGGCTTCACGTCGGACTTTCCCCTGTCCGACGTAGCCGTCATGGGACCGCTTTCCATCCTGAGGCACCTGCCGCGCATCGTGCGTCGCGTATACACGACCGTTGACAGCGCACTTCGCTTCGCCCCGCACGCGGTCGTCATCATCGACAGTCCGGAGTTCACGCATCCGATCGCCAAGCGCATCCGGAAGCGCCGCCCGGATATCCCGATCGTCGATTACGTGAGCCCGAGCGTTTGGGCATGGCGCCCGGGACGCGCCAGGAAGATGCGCCCCTATGTCGACCACATCCTCGGCCTCCTGCCGTTTGAGCCGGACGTGCACGCGCGTCTCGGTGGTCCGCTGTGCTCGTATGTCGGCCACGCCTTGAGCGAGCGCATCGAGTGGCTCGACGCGCTCGACCCGGCGCCGCTCGCGAAACGCCTCGGGCTCGATCCGAAGCGTCCCGTGGTCGTCGTGTTGCCCGGCAGTCGCTCGTCCGAGGTCGGTCGCCTCATGGAGCCGTTTGGCGACACGCTGCGCATTCTCGCGGAGCGCGGCCCCGCGCCGGAGGTGATCGTACCCTGCGTACCCCACGTCCACGCCTTGATCGAGCGGTTGCGCAGAGGCTGGCCCGTGCGTCCGCACATCGTCGAAGACGAGGAGGACAAGTTCCGCGCCTTCAAGCTCGCGCGCGCCGCGCTTGCCGCGTCGGGCACCGTGACCCTCGAGCTGGCGCTGGCCGGCACGCCGACGGTGGTGGCCTACCGGGTCGATCCGCTCGCAGCGCCTTTTCTGCGTCGCATGATCAAAGCGCCGACGACCGTGCTTGCCAATCTCGTCTTGGGCGAGAACGCAATTCCCGAATTCCATCAGGAGCGGAGCTCGCCGGAAAATCTCGCGAATTCGATCGAGCCGCTGCTGAAGGACACGCCCCAGCGACGCGCGCAGCTCGCACAGCTCGCGCGCATTCCTGGCCTCATGCATATAGAAAGCGGCAGCCCGAGTGAGGCTGCCGCTGATATCGTTCTCGACTATGCGTTGAAGCGCCGAATGCCGGCGTAGGCCATGATCGCTTCGGGCCTGGTCGCTCCGATCGTCGCGCCGCCTATGGCGCGACGTCAATCGGCAGCGCGGCGAAAGTCCGAAGCGTGAATCATCGGTTTCATCGAAGACCTGAAGCGCGATTGCGATTCAATCAATGCCAATCGCGCTTTAGCATCACGCGCCGGGCTTCGGGAACGGCCGCCGCGAAGGGCCGATGTAAAGCTGCCGCGGGCGTCCGATGCGCTGCTCCGGATCCTCGATCATTTCCTTCCACTGCGCGATCCAGCCGACAGTGCGCGCGACAGCGAACAACACCGTGAACATGGAGACCGGGAAGCCCATCGCGCGCAGCGTGATGCCCGAGTAGAAGTCGATGTTGGGATAGAGCTTCTTCGACACGAAGTACTCGTCCTGCAGCGCGATGCGCTCGAGCTCCATGGCCACCGCAAGCAGCGGCTCGTTGCGCTTGTCGAGCTCGTCGAGAACCTGGTGGCAGGTCTTCTGCATCACCTTGGCGCGCGGATCGTAGTTCTTGTAGACGCGATGGCCGAAGCCCATCAGTCGGAAGCCCGAGGTCTTGTCCTTGGCCTTCTTGATGTACTCCGGGATGCGGTCGACGGTGCCGATCTCTTCCAGCATGTTGAGAGCGGCTTCGTTGGCGCCGCCGTGCGCGGGGCCCCAGAGGCAGGCGATGCCGGCCGCGATGCACGCGAAGGGATTGGCGCCGGACGAGCCCGCGAGCCGCACCGTCGAGGTCGAAGCGTTCTGCTCGTGGTCGGCATGCAGGATGAAGATGCGGTCGAGCGCGCGCGCCACAATCGGATTGACGATGTACGGCTCGCACGGCACCGAGAAGCACATCTGCAGGAAGTTCGACGTGTAATCGAGATCGTTGCGCGGATAGATGAACGGCTGCCCGATCGAATATTTGTAGGCCATGGCGGCGATCGTCGGCATTTTCGCGATCATGCGATGGCTCGCCGTCTCGCGCTGCTTCGTATCGTTGATGTCGGTGCTGTCGTGATAGAAGGCGCTCAGCGCGCCAACCACCGCCACCATGATCGCCATCGGATGCGCGTCGCGCCGGAACCCGGTAAAGAAGCGCGTCATCTGCTCGTGCACCATCGTGTGGCGCGTGATGGTGTGGCGGAACGCCTTGAATTCCTCGTTAGTCGGCAGCTCGCCGTGCAGAAGCAGATAGCAGGTGGCGAGGAAGTTCGAGTTCTCCGCCAGCTCGTCGATCGAATAGCCGCGATAGAGCAGCTCGCCTTTGTCGCCGTCGATGAAGGTGATGGCGGAAGAGCAGTTCGCGGTGGAGGTGAACCCGGGATCGTAGGTGAAGCAGCCCGTGTCGCGGTACACGGTGCCGATGTCCATCACGTCCGGACCGATGGTGCCGCTTCGCACGGGCAGCGGCACCGACTTGCCGTTGAGCTTGAGCTCTGCCTGGCGGGTGGCGTCCGCGCCTGGGGTGGAGCTGTCATGGATGCTCATGCCGCTTCTCCTTGGTCTCTGGATCTTGGTTAATCATTAGACGGACAAACGCGAGCGGGGCTTGCGTCATAAGGGAATGCTGCAGCGCAGTATATCCAAATCCCTAGGGAGCCGGAAACGTTGTTTTGCGGACTCGACTTTAGGCAAAAGCTCGAAAACGCATCAGGCGACGTGGTCGGCAATGCGGGCCAGCGATTCCTCCCGCCCCAGGACGCTCATGACGTCGAACACCGGAGGCGAAACCGTACGCCCTGTCAACGCCGACCGCAGCGGCTGCGCAACCTTGCCGAGCTTGACACCGGTCTCATCCACATAGGTGCGCACCAGCTCTTCGAGCGCCGGCGCCGTCCAGGTGCTCGTTGCTTCGAGCCGGGGCAGCAACGCCGCCAGAATCGTCTTTGCGTCAGCATCCATCAGCTTCTTCGCCTTGTCATCGAGATCCAGCGGACGCGTGGCAACGATGAACAGCGCTTGCCCCACGAGTTCGGCCAAGGTTTTTGCCCGCTCCTTGAGCGCGGGCAGGGCGGCCTGCAGGGCATCCCAGCCCTTGGCTTCGAAAAGGCGAGCGAGATCCGTGCCTTTCACCGTGCCCGGAACCTGAGCCGCCACCTCGCGTGAGAGCGCGACGTCGGAGCGGACCGGCGCCTTGGGATCGACCTCGATGGCGTCGAGCGCCGCAAAGTCGAGATGCGGCAGCAGCCCCTGGATCCCGGCCAGGAGCTCGGCATCGGAAGCGCCCCTCAGATAATGGCCGTTGAGATCGTCGAGCTTCTTGAAGTCGAAGCGCGCCGCACTCTTGTTGATGCCGTCGATGTCGAACCATTGCACGAGCTGCTCGGTCGACATGATCTCGTCGTCGCCGTGGCTCCATCCGAGACGCACGAGATAATTCCGCAGTGCGGCCGGCAGGTAGCCCATGGCGCGGTAGTCCTCCACACCCTGCGCACCATGACGCTTCGAGAGCTTGGCCCCGTCCGCGCCGTGGATCAGCGGCACGTGCGCCCAGTCCGGCACGTCCCAGCCCATGCCGCGGTAGATCTGCGTCTGCCGCGCCGCGTTCGTCAGGTGATCTACGCCGCGGACGACGTGCGTCACGCCCATGTCGTGGTCGTCGACCACCACCGCGAGATTGTACGTCGGGTTGCCGTCGCTGCGCAGAATGATGAGGTCGTCGAGCTCCTTGTTCTGGAACACGACACGCCCCTGCACGTGATCGTCCACCACCGTCTCGCCCTCGCGCGGTGCCTTGAGGCGGATGACGAAGGGCACGCCCGCCGGCGCCTCGGAGGGATCGCGGTCGCGCCAGGGCGACAGGATCGTCAGCGGCCGCTTCTCGGCTTCGGCCTGCTTACGCATGGCATCGATTTCGGCCGGCGTCATGTAGCAGCGGTAAGCTCCGCCGTTTCCGAGCAGCGCCTCCGCAACCTCGCGATGCCGGTCGGCGCGGGAGAACTGCGAGACCGGCTCGCCGTCCCAGTCGAGGCCGAGCCAGGTGAGCCCGTCGAGGATCGCCGCCACCGCTTCCGGATTGTTGCGCTCGCGGTCGGTATCCTCGATGCGCAACAGATACTTGCCGCCGCGCCCCCGCGCGTAGAGCCAGTTGAAGAGTGCCGTCCGGGCCCCGCCGATGTGCAGGTATCCGGTGGGCGAGGGGGCGAAGCGCACGACGGGAGCGCGGCCCTGCGGCCGTTGTATCTCGGTCATAGGTATTGAGGCTCGGGTTTCTGTGGTTTGGCCCGCCATGTAGCATGAGCCGCGAGGCTGAGACCAGCGCTCCGGCAGGGACAAAAGTGGGGGGAGGGTGGACGCACCGCGCAGAGGGGAGCGGCCGGCACGGCCCGTCATCGCGGCGCTGGGAAACGCGGCCCGGGCGTTCGCGCAGCTCCTGGGTCAGGGCAGGCTGGCCGACCAGCTCGAAAAGGAGCGCGCACGCTGGTTCGTCTGGCTCCCGGCGGCCTTCGGGGCCGGCATTGCGGCCTATTTCGCCTTGCGCGTCGAGCCGGGCTTTGCGACCGCTGCCGCCCTCTCGGTCGCGGCTCTCGGCCTCGCTACCGCCTGTCGCAAGGCGAGCCTGGCCCACGCTGCGGCCTTGGCGCTGCTGGCCGCCGCCCTCGGGTTCACGGTCGCCAAGGTTCGAAGCGAATGGGTTCGCGCGCCGGTGCTCGCCCACGAGATGCGCCGCGCCGACGTCACGGGCGTCGTCGAGCTTGTCGAGCCGCGACCGGGCCGGGGAGAACGGCTCTCGATCCGCGTGACGGACATTGCCCGCGTTGCCGCTGCCGAGCGACCCCAGCGCATCCGCGTGCGCGTGATGACCCGGCGCGAAGCCTTGAAGCCGGGCGACCTGATCCGCTTACGGGCCACGTTGCGGCCGCCGTCACCACCGGCGCTGCCGGGCGGCTATGACTTCGCGCGCTGGGCGTGGTTTCAGGGACTGGGTGCAACCGGCTACGCGATCCAGGCGCCGGAGATCGTCGCGCCTGCCGCAGAGCGCGGGGCCGGGCTCGTCCAGGCGTCGCGAGAATGGCTCGAGCGCTTGCGCCAGTCCATTGCCGAGCGGATCCGCGCCGCAGTGCCGGGCGAGAGCGGCGCCATCGCCGTCTCGCTCATCACGGGCGAGCGCGGCGGCATCACGGAAGAGACCAACGCCGCCTACCGCGACTCGGGGCTCGTCCACATCCTCTCCATCTCCGGCCTGCACATGGTCATCATGGCGGGCTCGGTCTATGCCGCCGTGCGCCTCGCGCTCGCTGCGTTTCCCGCCGTCGCGCTCCGCTTCTCGACCAAGAAATGGGCGGCCGCAGCGGCCCTTGCGGGCGCCGGAGGCTATCTCCTGATCTCCGCACCCTCGGTGCCGACGCTGCGCGCCTTCCTCATGATCGCCATCATGTTCGTCGCCGTCATGCTGGACCGGCAGGCGCTCGCCATGCGCAATGTCGCCATCGCTGCGCTCGTGATCCTGGTGTGCTTTCCGGAGAGCGTGCTCGACGCCGGGTTCCAGATGTCGTTCGCCGCCGTGGTATCGCTGATCGCGGCCTACGAGGCGGCCCGCGAGCGCACCGAGGAGCAGGATCGCCGCGGATGGCTGCGCGCCGTCGCCTTCTTCCTCGGCGGCATCCTCCTCTCGACCGTCATCGCCAGCGTCGCCGTGGCGCCGTTTGGCGCCTATCATTTCCACCAGAGCCAGCAGCACGCCTTGCTCGCCAACCTGATTGCAGTTCCGATCTGCAACCTGGTCGTGATGCCGGCAGCATTGATGACCCTGGTGCTGATGCCGCTCGGCCTCGAGGCGTTTCCGCTGGCCGCCATGGCCAAGGGCATCGACGCCATGACCGCCACCGCCTATTGGGTCGCCGCGCTCCCCGGTGCCGTCATCCACATTGCGGAGATCTCCACGGCGAGCTTTGCGCTCATGGTTGCGGGCGGATTGTGGCTGACACTCTGGCAGACGCGGTGGCGCGCCTTGGGGCTCGCGGCCGTCGGCGGCGGCATTCTGATCGCCGGAGGCGGCGAGCGCCCCGATATTCTCGCTGGACGCGGCGGGGAGATGGTGGCCGTGCGTGGCGCCGATGGACGGCTCGCAGCGAGAGGCGCGCGCAGCGGCAGCTTCGAGCTCTCGCGCTGGCTGCAGCACGACGGCGACGGCCGCAAGACCGCCGATGTCCTGAAGAGCCGATCCTTCCGCTGCGACGGCGTGGGATGCACCGCGCGCGCGAAAGGTGTGCAGATCGCCGTCGCGCGCCATCCCGCGGCGGCAGCCGACGATTGCGCGAGAGCCGGCATCGTCATTGCCGAGGTCAGCCTGCCGCGGAGCTGCACCGAACCCCGCGCCGTGATCGACCGCTGGACGATGCGCCGCGAGGGCACGCATGCGATCTATCTCGCCAACGACACACCCGGCGGAACAGCGCGCATCGCACGCATCGAGACGGTCGCCGCGAGCCGCGGGATCCGCCCTTGGACCGAGCAGGGGAACGCTCTGCGCCCCGCACACGCGTCCCCTGACTGAACTCCACCCCTTGTGGTCGAAACCCACTCCTGACACTCTCACAGCCATTGTTTTAGAGATTGTGAGATCAAGTCATGAGACTGGCATGGGGAGGCCGGCTAGCCGGCTTGATTGTTGCGGGTAGTGTCTTTTTTGGAGCACCAGCCGCAGCACAGGATACCAACAGCATCGACGCGCTGAATGCCGAGGCCGCCCGGCTTTCGGGGCAAGGGAAATACGCCGAAGCGGCACCCATTTCCGAGCGCTTGCTGGCGCTCCGCGAAGCCAAGCTCGGACCGAGCCATCCCGAGGTCGCCACCAGTCTCAACGACCTCGCCACGATCTATCGCGCACTGGCCCGCTACGCCGACGCTGAGGCCATGTACAAGCGCAGCCTCGCCATGCGCGAAACGGCCCTCGGACGCGAGCACCTTCATGTCGCCATCAGCCTGAACAACCTCGGATCGCTGTACCGGCTTCAAGGCCGCTACGCCGACGCCGAGCCACTGTACAAGCGCAGCCTTGCCATCCGCGAGGCGGCGCTCGGGCCCAACCACGCCGATGTTGCCACTGTGCTCAACAATCTCGCGTTGCTGTATTTCGTCCAGGGGCGCTATCCGGATGCCGAGCCCCTCTGGAAGCGCAGCCTCGCAATTTGGGAAGCGAACCTCGGACCGGAGCATCCCAACATCGCCCAGAACCTCACCAACCTCGGCGAGATGTACCGGAGCCAGGGCCGATACAATGAGGCTGAGCCATTATCCAGACGCAGCCTCGCCATGCGCGAGAAGCTCCTCGGCGGTGAGCACCCGGATGTCGCCCAGAGCCTCAACAATCTGGCGGCCATCTATCGACTGCAAGGCCGCCTCGCCGAGGCCGAGCCGCTCTACAAGCGAAGCCTCGCCATCTTCGAGAAATTGCTTGGCCAGGACCATCCGAATGTTGCTATGACGCTCACGAATCTCGCCGAGCTTTACCGCGCCGAGGCTCGCTACGATGAAGCGGAGTCCATGTACAAGCGCGCCTTGACCAAGCGCATGGCTGTGCTGGGCCGGGACCACCCCGACGTCAATCACAGCCTGGACAACCTGGCCGGGCTCGCTCTGTTGCAGGAGAAATGGGCTGTCGCGGCGGACTACTGGCGCCAAAGCACCGCTGTGATCCGGCGGCGCACCGAACGTGGGCTCACCGACGGCAGCCATGAGCAAGCCCACAGCGAAGCGACGCGCCATAGCTGGCAATTTCACGGGTTGATCAAGGTCGACGCGCGCATCGGAGCGGATCAAGGCGCGGAGCGAGAAAAGCTCGCGGAGGAGATGTTCGAGACGGCGCAATGGGTGCAGACCTCGGACGCAGCGGACACGCTCTCACAGATGGCGGCCCGAAGCGCGAAAGGCGACGCCGCGCTCGCGGCCTTGGTGCGCGAACGCCAGGATCTCGTCGCCGAATGGCAGGCCAAGGACAAGAGCCTGATCGCGGCAAGGAGCCAGCTGCCGGATAGACGCTCCGCCCAAGCCGAGGGGGCGATAGCGGCCCGCATCGCGGCAATCGACGCACGGCTCGCCGAGATCGACGCGCGGTTCGCGACCGAGTTTCCGGACTACGCCGCCCTTGCAAGCCCGAAGCCGATGTCTCTCGCCGACGTGCAGGGCCAGCTCCGCGACGACGAAGCCCTGGTCTTGTTCATGGACACCGACGAGGCTCTGAGCCCTCTGCCGGAAGAGACCTTCATATGGGTTGTAACCAGGACGGATCACCGCCGGGGGCGCACCGATATGGGCACAGAGGCATTGCGGACGACCATCGCGGCACTCCGCTGCGGCCTCGATCATGACGCATGGCGTGGCGGCCGACGCGCCTCCTGCAACACGTCGCTCGGTCTCGCTTCCGAGGCCCCGCGGCCGGCCACGCTGCCGTTCGATCTCGAGCGCTCGCACGCCCTCTACACCGCCCTGTTCGGCGGCATGCACGACCTTATCGCGGAGAAGCACCTCCTGATCGTGCCGTCCGGTCCCCTGACGCAGCTTCCGTTCCAGGTTCTCGTGACCGACAAACCCGCGTCGCCCGATGACTATGCGAATGTGCCTTGGCTCGCCAAGAGGCACGCCATGACCGTACTGCCGTCCGTCACCAGCCTCGCAGCGCTGCGCCGGAACGCCAGGCCGGCGGCGGCGCTTCGCTCCTACGCGGCGTTCGCCAATCCGCTCCTCGAGGGGCAGGGGAGCGACGAAGACAAGAAGCGAGCCGCGCTCGCGGCAGCCAAGCGGGACTGCGAAGCGGTTACGCAGATCAACGACATCGCCGCCATGAGCGAAGCCTTCGCCGCCACGTCGGAGCCGGCGGTCCTGGGCGGAGAGGCCGACGTATCCTATCTGCGCAAGTTGACCCCGGTACCGCAGACGGCCGATCTCGCCTGCAACGTCGCCAAGGCGGTGGGCGCGAGCGAGGACGACATCCGCCTCGGCGCGCGTGCGACCGAGGCGAGCGTCAAGGACCTGAGCGCCTCCGGCGTGCTCGCCTCCTACGCCGTGATCAACTTCGCAACGCACGGCGCCGTCGCCGGAGAGCTGACCGGCGGCGCTGAGCCGGGCCTGATCCTGACGCCGCCGAAAAGCGGCACGGAGATCGACGACGGCTATCTCTCGGCGTCCGAGGTCGCGGCATTGAAGCTCGACGCCGATTGGGTCGTCCTCTCGGCCTGCAACACCGCGGCCAGCGACGCCAATAGCGCCGAGGCGCTGTCCGGCCTCGCGCGTGCCTTCTTCTACGCGGGAGCTCGCGCGCTTCTCGTGTCGCACTGGCCGGTGCGCGAGGATGCCGCCGCTGCAATCGCAACCCAGACCTTCGCCGAGATGCGCAACGACCCGTCCATCGGCCGCTCCGAAGCCTTCCGCCACGCCATGCTGGCGTTGATGAGCGATCCCAAGCGACCCTGGGCCGCCCACCCGTCGGTCTGGGCCCCGTTCGTGGTGGTGGGCGAAGGCGGCGTGCGCGCCACGCCATGAGCAAGGCCTGAAGCTGCTTTACGCGTTGACCGACGGGAGGACGCGCAATGCCCAACGCAAAGCCGAGAAAGCCGGCGAAATCACCCAAAAAGGCCGCCGCAGCGCGAAGCGCCGCAAAGGCGGCGAGGCCGCAGGAGACCGCATCCAAGCCGCAGTCCCGCAAGACAGCCGAGCCGGTGCTCCTGTCAGGCGGCAACCCTCAGATCGCGAAGGCGTATGGCGACGCGCCCGTTCAGGCCTACATCGCCGCCATGCCGGGCTGGAAAGCCGACGTCGGCCGCCGCCTCGACGCCCTCATTGCGCGCGCTATCCCGGGCGTGCGCAAGGCCGTCAAATGGAACTCGCCACTTTACGGAGCGGCAGGAGAGGACCAGGACAACACCTGGTTCCTGAGCTTTCACTGCTTCGCGAGGTACGTCAAAGTCGCGTTCTTCCGCGGCGCGTCGCTGCGTCCCGTGCCGCCCGGCACGTCGAAGCAGAAGGACGTGCGCTACCTCGACATCCACGAGCACGCCGCGATCGACGAAGCCCAATTCACCGCCTGGGTGAAACAAGCGAGCCGCTTGCCCGGCGAAAAAATGTGAGCGGGGAAGTGACCGAACAGAATATCCGCTCCTGACCCGAAGCGGACTCAATTCAACCGCCGCGCATGCAGATAGAGGAGCAACTTGCACGCCCGGTGTCGTTCACCGGTTCCTGCATCCATTCGTACAATATGCAGCCGCTCCAACCGGCCCCTTGGTTTCCCTCCGACCAATGAGTTAATCTCTTGCCACATTCCCAGGGGGGGGCGATGGCCGGCAAGATCTTTATCAATTACCGGCGCGAGGATACGCGCGCGGATGCGGCGCGGATGCGCGACCGGCTGGCGGCGGCGTTCGGCGCCTCCAACGTGTTCATGGACGTCGACAACCTGATGGCCGGCCAGCGCTTCGACCAGGAGCTGGCTAAGGCGCTCAATGAGTGCGACGTGCTGCTCGCGGTGATCGGCCCGCAATGGGAGCCGCTGCTAGCGGAACGCGCGAGATCGGGCGGGCGCGACTATGTGCGCGAGGAGATCGCGGAAGCGCTCGAGCGCGGGGTCATCGTCATCCCGGTGCTCATCGAGCGCGTGCCGGTGCCGGCCGCCGACAGGCTGCCCGAGGACATCCGACCGCTCGTGCTGCATCAGAAGCACGACGTCTCGCACGAGCGCTTCGGCCGCGACGTCGCGGAACTCATTCAGGCGATCAAACAGATGCGGGGCGCGCACGGACCGCGACGGTCCGCTGCCAAGCTCCTCCGGATCGCGGCGGTCGTGCTGGCTCTGGCCGGCGCGGCGGTCGTGGGGATT
>NZ_CADEFI010000057.1 GCF_902826555.1 uncultured Hyphomicrobium sp. | reverse complement strand
GTCATGAGCGGCATGTCGCCCATGTAGACGTCCTGCTCCTTGACGTCCTTGATCGACTTGGAGCCCGTCTCCTCGTTCACATCGAACACGATCAGGCGCAGCTTGACCTTCAGCGGCGCCGAGTAGGTCATGTCACGCTGCATACACTCGTCGACGTCATACTTCGGCGGCTCGAACTCGTAGCGCACGAACTCGAGCGTCGCGCGACCCGAGAAATCGGAGATCGGAAACACGGACTTGAAGACGGCCTGCAGGCCGTGGTCGTCGGGACGGCCGCCGGGCGGCTCCTTGACCATCAGGAAGTCGTCGTAGGAGCTCTTCTGAACCTCGATGAGATTCGGCATCTCCGCGACCTCGCGGATGGAACCGAATTGCTTCCGAATACGCTTACGGCCGTTGAACGTCTCAGCCATGTCCGCTCCTCATCTCGCCGGGGTCGTGCCAGGGGGCTGCACGACCGCTCCGTCCTTCTTGCCCTGCGCCGAGGTCGCCATCCCCTGCGCTTCGTTCCGGAACGAGATCGCTTTGCGTTCTCGCCCTAGTTTTCACTGCGACCGATGATTCACGCCTCGGACTGATGGGGTCCGAAGCGCTCATGGTCTCCATCTGGACCGATGATTCACGCTTCAGGCCGATAAGGCCTGAAGCGATCATGGTCCTGAACCTCTTAAACGGCTCACCGGAGGCCCTCTGCGCGGGTAAAACCCTCGCGAGAACCTCCGGAAAACCGTCTTCGAGGCAGTCATGAGCAGGCAGTAGGCCGTCGGAGCGATCGGTGTCCCGATTGCCCAACTGCCTACTGCCCAACTGCCTTACTTCAGCTCGACGACCGCGCCCTGGTCCTCAAGCTGCTTCTTGATCTTGGCAGCCTCGTCCTTCGAGACGCCTTCCTTCACGGTCTTGCCGCCGGCCTCGACGAGGTCCTTGGCTTCCTTGAGGCCAAGGCCCGTGATGGCGCGGACTTCCTTGATCACGTTGATCTTCTTGTCGCCGCCCGACTTCAGGACAACGGTGAACTCGGTCTGCTCCTCGACTGCAGCCGCGGCGCCGCCGGCAGCGGGAGCTGCGGCAACAGCAACGGCAGCAGCAGCCGACACGCCCCACTTCTCCTCGAGAAGTTTGGCGAGCTCGGCTGCTTCGAGAACGGTCAGCTTCGACAGGTCATCAACGATCTTTGCGAGATCCGACATTGTATATAGTCCTTCCGGTTTAGCCTTCGAGAGAGGCGCTTTGTCCCAGCTTGCTCATTTCCGCTGGAAGCGCCGGTTTTCAGCAGTTCCACACTGGCGTTATGCAGCGTCGCCTTGCGATGCCTTGGCCTGGATGACGCGCGCGAGCTTTGCGCCGGGCTCTTTGACCGTGCGGGCGATTTTCGTCGCCGGCGCGTTCAAGAGACCGATCAGCTTAGCCCGGAGCTCATCAAGCGAAGGCAGTTCGGCGAGTGCTTTGACGCCGTTCGCGTCGAGGACGGAGGCACCCATCGCGCCGCCGAGGATCACGAGCTTCTCGTTCTCCTTGGCGTACTTGACGGCGACCCGGGCCGCGGCAATCGGATCCTTCGAAAAGGCCAACACGGTCGGCCCGGTGAAGAGATCGGAAATGCCTTCGGCTTTGGTGTCCTTGAGCGCGAGCTTCACCAGCTTGTTCTTGGCCACTTTGACAGATCCGCCCGCCTCTTTGACGCGCTTGCGGAAATCTGCCGATTGAGCGGCCACCATGCCGGTGTTGTGGGCGACGACGACCACGCCCGTGTCTTTCAACACGTCGTGGAGAGACGTCACGAGCGCCTTTTTTGCGGCTCTATCCACCTGCTCACTCCTGGTTGCGAAAGACCCGTTTCAGGGGCCCCTCGCGGGTTGCACCTTGCCGCAGCGCTTTCCCCGGATCGGGGATTGCTGCGACGCTCGTCCTGTCCCGACCGTCCGCAAAATAGGCGCGGCGCGGTGCTGACCCAGAAGGCTCAAACCGGAACTCGGCGCCTTGCGGCGCAAAAATCCGGGTGGTCTCCCGTCTCATGCGGGCCCTCGCGTCGCGAGGATTAAGCGTCACCGGCAAGCCGGATCGGCGCCCATCAATCTTGGACAGGTCTCCCGCCTTCTGCCCGGTGAGGCTTGGGCGAGAGATCCGCGCCGGAGGCCGAAGCCCCTCGACACGGAATTCTGTGTTTCGGACCGATGCTTCACGCCGCGGACCGATGGGGTCCCCGGCGATCGTGGTCCTTGCCGCCGCGGCTTACGCCGCGGGCGTCGCCGCGACGACGGTTCCGGTGTCGATCTTGACGCCCGGCCCCATGGTCGAGGAGAGCGACACCTTCTTGATGTACGTGCCCTTGGAGCCCGCGGGCTTGGCCTTGGACACGGCGTCGACAAACGCACGAATGTTCTCGACCAGGGCCTGCTCCGTGAAGCTCGCCTTGCCGACGCCGGCGTGGACGATGCCGGCCTTCTCGACGCGGAACTCGACCGAGCCGCCCTTGGCGCCCTTGACGGCCGTGGCGACGTCCATGGTCACCGTGCCGACGCGCGGGTTCGGCATCAGGCCACGGGGGCCGAGGACCTTACCGAGACGGCCGACGAGGCCCATCATGTCGGGCGTGGCAATGCAGCGGTCGAAGTTGATGGTGCCCTTGGACACGATGTCGACCAGGTCCTCGGCGCCGACGACATCGGCACCGGCGGCCTTGGCCTCCTCGGCCTTGGGACCGCGTGCGAACACGGCAACGCGCGCCGTACGGCCGGAGCCGTTGGGCAGGTTGCAGACGCCGCGGACCATCTGGTCGGCGTGCTTCGGATCGACGCCGAGATTCATGGCGACCTCGATCGTCTCGTCGAACTTCGCCTTGGCGCGCGACTTGACGAGACGGACGGCCTCGTCGACGCCATAGGCCTTGTTGGCGTTGATGCCCTTCTGGATCTCGGCGTTGCGCTTGCCGCCAGCGAGACGCGTGGCAGCGATCTGCTCGGCAGAGACGGATGCCTTCTTGGCTGTTGCTTCTTTCGCCATGTCTCTACTCCACCACCTTGAGGCCCATCGAGCGGGCGGAGCCAGCGATCGTCTTCGTGGCCTGATCCAGATTGTCGGTGTTCATGTCCTTGATCTTCAGCTTCGCGATGTCGCGCAGCTGCGCCATGGTGATGGACCCCGCAACGTCGCGGCCCGGCGCCTTCGAGCCCGAGCCCGGCTTGCCGGTGGGCTTCATGCCTGCCGCTTTCTTGATGAGATAGGTCGCCGGCGGCGTCCGCATCTCGAAGGTGAAGGAGCGGTCCGAATAGACCGTGATCTTCACCGGAATCGGTGTACCCTGCTCGAGGTCCTTCGTCTTGGCGTTGAAGGACTTGCAGAATTCCATAATGTTGACGCCGCGCTGGCCAAGCGCAGGGCCGATCGGCGGAGACGGATTGGCCGCTCCCGCCGGGACCTGAAGGTTGATGTAGCCGTCGATCTTCTTTGCCATCGTATCCCCTAAGTTCTCGGGAAGACTCGTGCTTCCCAGGGTTAGCGGTCAGCGGGTCTCTGCTTGCGCTCGTACCCTCCCGCGGATTTGAGCGGATTTGCCGGTCAGCCCAGCTCCTCCGCCCTCGACCGGCGCTGCAATCGCGCCGGAAGCTCTCGAATTCCGTTGTCGCCTAAGCGGGCACCTTCTCCACCTGTCCAAATTCCAGCTCGACCGGTGTCTTGCGGCCGAAGATCGAGACGCCCACCTTGAGGCGCGAACGCTCGCCGTCCACTTCCTCGACCTCGCCCTGGAAGGAGGCGAAGGGACCGTCGACCACCTTCACCTGCTCGCCTACCTCGTAGATGATCGAAGGCTTCGGGCGCTCGACGCCTTCCTTCACCTGGTTGAGGATGCGGGCGGCCTCGTCGTCAGAGATCGGGATCGGCTTGTTGTCGGCCCCCAGAAAGCCCGTCACCTTCGGCGTGTTCTTGATGAGGACGAACGCGGCGTCCGTCATCTCCATGTTGACCAGCACGTAGCCCGGCAGAAATTTGCGCTCAGCCTGCACCTTGCGACCGCGCTTTACTTCCACGACCTCCTCGGTCGGCACCACCACCTCGTCGAACAGATGGTCGATCCCGGCCGACCGCGCGCGCTCCTTGATGGCATCAGCCACCTTGCGCTCGAAGTTGGTGTAGGCGTGAACGATGTACCAGCGCTTGGCCATTCTCAAATCGTCTTTCGTGTCGTGCCGTCGCGAGGGGGCGCCCGCGAGCCGGCTCTCTTGCCCGACGCTCAAGCGCCGAGCCCAAGCACCCAGTTGACCACGCGCCCAAGCACCTGATCCGTAATGAGGAAAAACACCGAAGCCAGAGCCACCATGACGAGGACCATGAGCGTGGTAATCCACACTTCCTTCCACGTTGGCCAGGTGACTTTGGAAACCTCCTGCCGTACCTCTTGGACAAATTCGAACGGATTGAACTTCGACATCAAAACCGCTTCCTGAGCGCCATGCGACAAATTGACGCATCCCCTGCCCTTGGGGTGCGTTGCTGAGCGGGACCAGGCGCCCTCTTCACTGGTCCACTCCAAAACACCTCATGGCAGGGGAGGAGGGTCTCGAACCCCCAGCCTTCGGTTTTGGAGACCGACGCTCTGCCAATTGAGCTACTCCCCTATCGCACGGCTCATACACGCCTTATCGACGCGAAAGGCGCACATGCCTAATGCGGGGGCGGCATCCTTAGCCGAACTTTTTAGGTTTGTCACCGCCTGAAGACGACTTTATTGCGGCGGACACGCATAATCTTTGGCTTTGCACCGAAGTCTTATTCCGGAACGGGCCCGGAGGCCCCGGATATCGGTGCGCGGGCTCGATTTACAAGTCGGTTTTCTCAACCACGACGGCGGTCCCGTAGGCCAATACCTCAGTAACTGCCGAGGCGATTTCGTTGGCGTCGTAGCGCATGCCGAGGATGGCATTGGCGCCCGCCTCCTCCGCATGCTGGACCAGGAGCTCGTAGGCTTCCTTGCGGGTCTGCTCGGCGAGCTTTGTGTAGACGGAAATGTTGCCGCCGAAGAGGATCTGGATGGAGGCGCCGATGTTGCCGACGACGCTCCTCGATCGGACCGTGAGGCCGCGCACAATGCCGAGGTGCTTCACGACCCGATAGCCCTCGAGTTCGTTGGTCGTAGTGACGAGCATTCCGAGCCCCCGCTGAGTTGCCGGGCGACGATACGGAATTTCACAAACGACGCATAGATCGGAAAGAGATCCGGCGTCGAACGTTGAACAGGAGCGGGCGAGCGGCCGCGTATCTCGCGGCGGCAGAGGTGTCACCCTCTTGGCCTCCGCGAGCGCCTCCTCAGCATCCTCTGCACGGCGCGGCAGCGCACTGTCGAGATGCTCGAGCGAGTAGCCCATCCTGTGCAACGTCTCGAGCACTGGCGAGGATCAGATGTTTGACGGAGTAGGTGCCTTGGCGTATCCACAAACCAATTTCGCGCAGTCGGATAGACGCAATCCAAGGTGAGATAAATGTCGCAGGAGCAGGTAGCGAAGGCGTTCGGCTACAAGTGGACCCACGACAAAGACTGGGGGATGTCCGGCTCTACCGCCGAAGAGTTCGAAAAGTGGTTCCTGCCTCTGATGGGGTTCCGGGACAACCTAGAGTACAAGAGCTACTTCAATCAGTTTCGGCGCGTCTTGGACGCTGGATGCGGCAACGGCCGCGAGACGCGCAAGATTGCGCAGCTATGCCCCGAGACGCACGTCACGGGCATCGATGTGTCGGATGCTGTCCAATCAGCGATTGCTCACACAGCTGACCTGCCCAACGTCACCATCCGCCAGGTCGACATCATGTCGGCGGACATGCCGGAGTCGTTCGACAGCATCATTTCGCTCGGCGTTCTCCATCACACGCCAGACACGAAGCGCTCTCTGGCCAAGCTGGCGTCGATGTTGGCGCCCGCCGGCGAGATCATCGTAAGCGTGTATCGAAAAAAGGCGCCAATGCGGGAATTCGCGGACGACCACATCCGGGAAGAGCTGCAAAAATTTACGCCCGAGGAAGCTTGGCGTGAGATGGAAAGCCTCACCCAGTTGGGCAAAGCACTTTCCGACCTCAAGGCGAAGATCACGATACCCCAGGTGTCGACGTTGGGGCTAGAGGCCGGAACCCACGACTTGCAGCGGCTGATCTACTACAATTTCTTCAAATGCTACTGGCGGGACTCTTTCAGCTGGAAAGAGAACGTACATGTGAATTACGACTGGTATTATCCGAAGTTCGCATGGCGACATACCATCGAGGAGGTTCGCGGCTGGCTTGAGGAACTCAATCTCGAAGAGATCATGCTCAATGCCGACCAGTCGCAGATCTGTTTCCGGGCACGTCGACCGATGTAAAGCAGCAAGGGGGTCGCACCGCTTCAGACGGCGTGTGATCCGTGGTAGCGTCCGCCCCGCAAAAAGCGGGGGCTAATCAATGCGGTTGTTCTATTTTTCTGGCGGTCCGCGTGAACGCGTCCTTCATCGCCTCGTCGAGGACGGACACGAGATCGCCGCCGTCTACGTCAACAACCCAGAGAAATATCCGAAGGTCACGCCGACCATCGACGCGGCGCGCGGCTATGGGCTCGACGTGAACATCATCCGTCGCGCCGACCTGCCGAACGTTGCCGAGATCGTCCGAGACGAGGTGTGCCTGAGCGTCGGGTTCAACACGCTGCTGCCGCCGTTCGTTCTCGATGCGGCGAAAGTGTTTCTCAACGTGCACGGCACTCTCCTGCCGCGCTATCGCGGGGGCACCGCGCCGTGGATGATCGAGCGAGGAGACACCGAAAACGGAATCACCGTCCACGCCCTGGATGCCGGGCTCGACACCGGGCCAATCGTGACACAACGCAGCTATCCTATCGGCCCCTTCGATACGTGGCGCTCAATCCAACGCCGGGGCCTTGAAATCGAGCCCGACGTCGTCTGTGAGGCGCTTGCGCTCTACGAGCAGCACGGCGACGAATGCCTCAAGCCACAGTCCGAATTTGTCGATCCGGAACTACCGAACCGCATCGTTTCCGAGCACGCCAAGCTCGACCCGTCCAGGCCCCTCGTCGAGCTCATCGATCAAATCCGCTCATGGGATGCCGACGCCGCCCCCGCCTACTTCATACACCATGGCGAGCGGGTCTGCGTGAAGCTGTGGCGTCCCGACAAGCCCTCCAGCGAGGGCGACATGATCTGAGGGCTGCATGCGAAAATTGAAGCGCACACCCGTACTGACGCGGGAAGCCTGCGTCGTGACGCTGCTGGAGGCCGAAACGGCAGCCGTCACTGAGCAGACTAGCGACGGCGGTTCGCTACGCCAAGGCTAAGTGGTGGAGCGGGTGAAGGGAATCGAACCCTCGTATTCAGCTTGGAAGGCTGCTGCTCTACCATTGAGCTACACCCGCGTTCCAGGATGGGCGTTCTAGCCGATTTTCCCCCTCCGTCAAACCGGCAAACTCGGGGCCACCCGGAAATGCGCCGCCCGATCACAATCCCAGCAGCCCGGCGGCCCAAACGAGGACGACGGCCGTCAAGACGGCGGCCAGGAAACCCAGCGCGATGCGCACGCCGTCCGCTACGCGCCCCTTGAGCAGGCGATCCGCGACCGCCGGAACGAGGACCACCGCGGCTCCCAACAGCATGTAGAACACTACGCCGTGCTCCATGGAGCTACTTTATGTTCTGCCCGCCTCCGGTGTCCACAACCGCCTGACCGCCTTGATCGCGCTCCATCACGCGCTATGTTGGGAGCGCGAGGCCACGACCTCCCCCGCCATGGGCATCACTCCGGGACGACCCGGACAACATGGAGGAGGTCGCCGATGCTGGCCTGGATCTATCTTCTTCTCGCCGGTGTTCTCGAAATCGTCTGGGCGCTTGCGATGAAGCAGTCCGACGGCTTCACGCGGCTCGTGCCGACCGTCATCACGATCACCGCACTGCTGGCGAGCCTCGTGCTGCTGGCGCTGGCCATGAAGTCGCTGCCGCTTGGCACCGCCTATCCCGTGTGGACGGGGATCGGGGCGATCGGCGCATTCGTCGTCGGCGTATTGCTTCTCGGCGAGCCGCTGCAGGCGCTGCGCGCCGGCGCCGCGGCGATGATCCTCGCCGGGTTGGTGCTGATGAAGCTCGCCTGATCGATAAAAAATGGACACCTCGACCTTCGCCGAGGTGTCCAGGTAACCCGCAGGGCTCAGTCCTGCGGGAGGGGGACGCCAACTCGTACCGTGACGCCATTCCATGAGGTGGTGCCGCGTTTACATGCGAACGCGCTTCTTCTCCGGATCGTAGAACGGGAACGGGACGACGGTCGCTTTCAGGCGCTTCTGCTGCCCATCGAGACGGCCAACCTCAAGCTTGGCGTCGAGTGCCGAATGCGTGACGTCCACGCGCGCGAACGCGAGCGTCTTCTTCAAAAGCGGAGAGCGCATGGCACTGGTCACGATGCCGACTTGCGCGCGCCCGACGAAGACAGGATCGCCGTGAGACGGCTTCTCGTTGCCGGCAATCTCAAGCCCCACGAGCTTGCGCAGCGGGTTGGCGCGGCGCTTCTCGAGCGCGGCCTTGCCGATGTAGTCCTCCTCTTTCTTCGCGGGCACGGTGAAGGCGATGCCGGCCTCGAAGGGATCGGTGGTGGTGTCGAAGTCGTGACCGCCGAAGACGAGACCCGCCTCGATGCGCACCATGTCGAGGGCGTCGAAGCCGAACGGTTGCAGGCCCAGCGGCTTGCCAACCTCCATAATGGCGTCCCAGACCTTCGGCGCGTCCTTGGGATGACAAAAGACCTCGTAGCCCAGCTCGCCAGTGTAGCCGGTGCGGGAGACGAGCACGGGGATGCCGGCGACACCACCGATGCGTCCAATGGTGAAGCGGAAGAGACCCAGCTCATCGATGGTCGGGCGGCCCGGCGGCGTGCCGACAACCTGGCGCAGGATCTCGCGCGACTTGGGGCCCTGAACCGCCACGTTGTGGACCTCAGACGTCGCCGTCTTGAGATTGAGGTTCAAGCCCGACTTCGCCGCCTGCTCCTTTAGCCAGATCAGACTCGCGTCGTCGCCGCCGATCCAGCGGAAGTTGTTCTCGCCAAGCCGGAACAGCGTGCCGTCGTCGACCATGCCGCCGTGCTCGTAGCACATGGTGGTGTAGAACACCTGGCCGACGGACAGCTTCCTCACGTCACGCGTGACGATGCCCTGCAGGAACTGCTCCGAGTCGGGACCCAGCACCTCCATCTTGCGCAGCGGCGAGAGGTCCATGATGACGGCCTTCTCGCGGCACGCCCAGTACTCCTCGATGGCGCCGGCATTGGCGAAATGGTGCGGCACCCAGAAGCCGCGATACTCGCCGAAGGCGCGCGTCAGCGCGGACGTGCGCGGGTGGAAGCCGCTCTCGCGGGTGAGTTGCAGGGGAGCGTCTGGGGACATTCTGTATCCGATCGAACGTTTGAAAGGTGTGTCCTTCGCGTAGACCCGGACCTGGATCTCGGTGAGGTGCCAGCCGTTGGAGGCGTCGATGTCCGACGGACATGACGAGGCGGCGCAGACGAGATCGGTCAGCGCGCGCATGACCACGTAGTCGCCGGGGCGGGACCACGGCTCGTCGGACCAGATGTGGTTATGGCTGTCGACGTTGGTGTTGTAGAAGAAGTTGATGGCCGGCCAGCCGCTCAACGCGCTGATGGGCGTGTAGGACTTGAGCGTGCCGTTGAAGTTGTCCGTGCAGTTCGGGTGACCGAAGTAGCCCATGTCCTCGTAGTAGCGCGTCGTGCAGGCGAGGTTGAACGTGTCGTGACGGCCGACGGTGTCCTGCACGATCTCGACCAGCGCGTTGCGATCCTTGTCGAAGAACTTGGAATGCAGACCCGGCGCGGGATAGGCGGCGCCGTTGAGCGTGCGCGTGGTCACCGAGTCGAGGCCCTGCTCGCGTCCCTCATCCAGCGCCTTGCGGTTGAAGGCCAGGAAGTCGGAGCATTGGCGGCCCTGGACATCGATGATCTGGATGTACTCGCCTTCGTAGACCTCGAAGCTTTCGGCGCTCGCGATGTTGACGAGGATATCGAGACGCGGCTCGGCCAACGGGTCCGGCAGTCGCGCCGTGTTGAGGAGGCGTGGGTTGGCGCGCTGGATGAAGATCAGGACGTCGCTCGGCGGCGTCTGGTCCCAGACGACCATGGGCTCGGCGGGGGCGCCGAACACGACAAAGACGCTGCGCTCGGCTTCGAGCGTCACGATCTCGCCCGGGCCTGCATCGGGTGTGAGCACGTGCGCGGCCTTGGCGCGGCCGAGATCCAATCCGCGCCGATAGAGGCCGAAGCGGACACGCGCCGCGTCCTCGCCGTCGGCCTCGAGCGCGCGTTGAATTCCGGCCGGCTTGGCCATGCCTTTGAGGCCGAGCGCCCCGAGGTCGCTCTTTCCCTTCGCGCCGAACACGGCCACCTCGACAGGCTGGCCGCCTTCGAGGGACGCAAGCTCGATGCGGTCGCCCGCATCGAGCTCGAAAGCGGCGGTGCCGCCGCCTTTCATGACGTAGCGCTCGACGCCCGGGTCGAGTGCTGCTTTCCCCGGCACGAAAATCCGAGGCTTCACTGGTGACGTGAGTATGGTCGCGCTCATGACGTCCTCGTTGCAAGGGCGCTCGCTTCAGGAATGCTGCAGGATGCCGGCCACGCTTTACGCGCAGCCGGCATTTTCAGCCCAGCACCCGATGGCGATCGGCTACTCAGCCGCGGCCTTGGTTCCCGGCTGGTTGAGGAAGGCTTCCATCGAGTCGTCGAGAGCTTTCATCCACGGCGTGTGATGGACGGGCGCCACCGTGCCGGTGAGCAAGGAGCGGTGCGACTGATCGCGATAGGTCAAGATGTTATCCATCTTGTGATGCTCCCACTCCTTGAACATCTTGGCGACACCATCGACGTCGAGGCGCGGGTAGTCGGTGGGGGCGATGAGGTCGCGGACGTACTCGGTCTGGAAGTCGATAGCCTGCGAAGGGTCTTCTACAGCCTCTTCCAGCTTGATCCATTTCTGGATGTCGGCGGCCATCTCATCGTACTTCGGCAGTTTGATGCGGCCGAGCACGACGTCGCGTGCGTACCACGCCTGCGCATCGAACATGTTAAAGGTGTAGAATTGGTCCTGCATGCCGATGAACATCAGCTTCGGATTGCCCCACCAGAAGATGCCCTTGTAGACGCTCGGCGGATAGAGACGGTTGCGCGTCTTGAGGCGCAGGCTGTCCTCCAGGAAAGGGTGATGGTGCAGATAGCCCGTGCACAGGATGATGGCATCGATGTCTTTCTTGGTGCCGTCCTTGAAGTAGCACGTCTTGCCTTCGACTTTCTCCAGCAGCGGACGCTCAGAGAAGCTCTCCGGCCAATTGAAACCCATCGCGCGCGTGCGATAGGAGAAGGTGACGGATTTGGCGCCGTATTTGTGGCACTGGATGCCGATGTCTTCCGACGAATAGCTCGCGCCGACGCACAGCACGTCCTTGCCGGCAAACTCATCCGCCGAGCGGAAGTCATGCGAATGCAGGACGCGGCCGGGGAACTTGGCAAGACCTGGAAAGTCCGGAATGTTCGGCACCGAGAAGTGACCGCTGGCGCAGAACACGTAGTCGAATTCATCAGACGATAATGTGTCCTGCACCAGATCCTTGACCGTGACCGTGAACTTCTCGGTCTTCGGATTGTAGGACACCCAACGGACGGCGTGATTGAGCTTGATGTAGTGCGAGATGCCGTTCCGCTCGATACGACCCTTGATATAGTCGTGCAGCACGGCGCGCGGCGGAAACGACGGGATCGGGCGGCCAAAGTGCTCCTCGAAGGAATAGTCCGAGAACTCGAGGCACTCCTTGGGGCCGTTCGACCACAGGTAGCGGTACATGCTGGCGTGAACGGGCTCGCCATATTCGTCCGTGCCGGTGCGCCACGTATAGTTCCAGATGCCGCCGCTATCCGCCTGGCGCTCGTAACAGACGATTTCCGGGATGGTTGCGCCCTTGAGGCGTGCACTTTCGAACGCACGTAGAACCGCGAGTCCGCTCGGCCCGGCGCCGATAACTGCAATGCGTTGACTGGACATTCTCTTTCCTTCCTAACTCTTGTCGGCCTTGTTCGATGAGAACGGGAGCGCGGGCCCTATTTGGGATGCGTGCGCTGGCGCAGCGGATCGTAGAACGGCATCCGGACTACGGTCGCGGGCCACTCGCCTTTGTCGTGCACGACGACCTCGGTCCCGAGCTTGGTGTAGCCCGGCTCGATCTGGGCCATCGCGAGCGATTTCATGAGATGCTTCGAGTAGGTCGTGCTCGTCACGACGCCGACCTGCTTGCCTCCGACCGTGATCTTGGACAGCGGCTCGATGGCGCGATCAGAGTCGACCTCCAGACCGGTGATGAACGAGCGCTCCTTGCCCTTCTTGGCGGCAACCGCGCTCTTGCCGACGAAGTCCGGCTTCGAGAGATCGACCGTCCAATCGGCCTTAACCTCCCACGGCGTGGTGTCGCCATGCGTCATGTCGAAGGGGAAGAACAGGAGACCGCCTTCCACGCGCACGATGTCGAGGGAGGCCCAGGAAACGGGAATGACGCCCTTCTCCTTGCCGACCTCGAGGATCTTGTCCCAGATGTAGTGCGCGTCCGCCGCCGAGCAGAAGACCTCATAGCCGCGCTCAGCCGAGTAGCCGCCGCGGGCGAGGCTGACGGACTTGCCGAACAGCGTCGTCTTGGCGTGGTTGAAATAAGGAAGGGCGGCGAGATCGAGCGGCGTGTGCGGGGCCAGCACCTCGAGTGCGACCGGACCCTGCAGCGACAGAATGTGCACGTCGTTGTCGCGCTTGACCGATACGTCGAATTTCGAGGCAACCGCAGGCAGGGCCTCCTCCAGCGCGCCGCCGCCGTGCGACAGGCGATACTCGTTGGGGCCATCGACGTAGACGAGCACGTCGTCGATCAGCGCGCCGTCCGCGTTGACGATGTTCGAGATGTGGGAATCGCCCGTCTTGGCCTTGGAGATGTCGGAGGTCAGGAAGTAGTTGAGGAACTTCAGCGCGTCAGGCCCGGTGACGTTCAGGATCTTGAGCGCCGTCACCTCGATCAAGCCGGCCTTGGAGCGGATGACCGTGACCTCGTCGTACGGATCGGTGGCGTAGTTCTGCGGGATCGGCATGTCGTTCCATGACGTCGTCGTCATGTCGGCGCCAAGCGCGATGTGGCGGTCGTTCAGAACCGATTGCCTCGTTTCCTTGCTCAGGGTCATGGAAGATACCTCCCGGCTGATTGCTGTTTTGATGTTTGCTCTGCGGATTTTGTGAAATCGAAATGGCCCCTCGCGGCGTCAGTCCGGACCGAAGCCGGGCGACGTCGGCGCGCCGTCGTCGTACGTCTTGAGCCAGTCGATGGTCATCTGGCGGTAGCGCGAGAGGCCCTTGTAGTCGGCGATCTCGGGCGGCAACGTTTCAAGCACGCGCGGCAGCCTGCGGCCCCACTTCGGCACCGTCACCAGCTCTCTCATCTTGATCAGGTAGCAGCGGATCGAGAACAGGATGGCATTCGAGCGCGGCAGCCGCCAAAGGCCCTGCAGCTCGACGCGGAGATGGACCTTGTCGCCGACGTTCTCGGGCGTCACAGTCGTGCGGTCGATGCCCCACTTGTGATAGTTCTCGGGGCTGGTATCGAGGCGCGAGTTGATGGTCATGGTCCAGTTGAGGCGCCGGACCGGGCGGCCGACCTGCAGGTTGAGCAGGAACTTCAGCGCGCGCTCGAAGACGCCTTTCTCGTGGGCGAGCGGCACGGGTCCGTGCCATTCGAAGAAGTTCATGCCGATGTCGAAATCGAGCGACCAGTCGGCCTGCGTGGTGATGAGGCCGGCATCCATGTAGAGCTGGCCGTCGCGCTGATCCTGGATCGAGAAGTCGCCCTGGCATTGGCGCCCGATGTATTCCATCGGCTCGTAGGGCAGCGTCTTGTGATCGCCGAAGGTGAACTTCTGGTCGATGCCGAGCGGGCGGTTGATCCAGTGCCAGCGGTCGCCGTCGCGCGTGAGCGTGAAATGCTCCGGGTAGTCATGCGCCATCGAGGTCATGAGCAGCTCGAGCATGTCCCACTGAGCGGTCATCATGTGCGGAAGGGCCTGGCAGCGGCCGGGATCGGCGGCGAGTACCAGCTCGCGATCGCGCATCTCGGAGACGTAGTGCTCGTCGATGTCGATCGGGAACTCGTAGACGCTTCCTTTCGGACCAAGCACGTGCGGCTCGATATTGACCGCATACATGTACTTGTCCTCGTGGAACGGGAACGGAAAGCGCCGGATCGACTCCGGGCTGTTCGAGAACGTGAAGTCGTCCCGGAACGTCTCTTGCTTGAATGCCAGCACCATGTCGTTGTCTCCCAGGATGCGAAGTCTCGAAGCGTTCAAAGGTCGAGCGTGATGGAGTCCCCCGAAATGCGGGACATGCAGATCATGATCTTCTTGCCGGACGCCTTCTCGGCGTCGGTCAGATAATGGTCGTTGTGCTCGATGTAGCCGTCGCAAGCCGAAACGCCGGTCTCGCACTGACCACAGGCACCGCCGCGGCACAGGAATGGCGCATCGATCCCCTCCTGCTCGAGTGCCTCGAGGATGCTCTGGTGGCCACCGACCGTGATCTCGCGCTCCGAACGCGCGAGCTTGACGGCGAATGGCTTACCGGCTGGCGGAGCCGCAAACTGCTCGGAGTGGATATTCTCGTCGGGCCAGCCGGCCAGCGTCGCCGTGCGCAGCGCCCAATCGATCATGGGCTTTGGGCCGCAAACGTACACGTGCGCGCCAAGCGGCTGACTGCCGAGCACGCGCTCCAGCGGAACCAGCTCGCCATTGTCCTGCGCATAGACGTGGATGCGCGAACCGTAGTGCGTCTGCAGCAGCCTGCAATACGCGCCCTCGCCCAGCGATCGCACTCCGTAGTGCAGCTCAAAGTCCGCACCCAGCGCGTCGAGCTCGCTCATCATCGACATGAACGGCGTAATGCCGATGCCGCCGGCCACGAGGATGTGCTTGCGTGCGAGCTTCGCCGGGGGGAACAAATTCAACGGCTCGCTGATCTGAAGCTCCGTGCCGACCTCAACACGGTCGTGCATGAAGTGCGAGCCGCCGCGGGAGTCGTCGACCTTGAGCACGCTGATCTGGTAGCTCGACGGATCGGTCGGGCTGCCCATCAGGGAGTAAGGATTGCGGATCAGCCGGTCGGGCGACTGCATGCAAACGGTGATATGCGAGCCGCCGGAAAATTCGGACAAGGGACGGCCGTCAGTGCTCACCAAGCGAAAGCGCTTGATGCGGCTCGCAACAGGCTCGATCTCGGCAACGCGCACGCGGCGCAGGAACGAAGCTGTCATTGAAACTCCACCTTCGGTTCGGGCCTCTCTTGGGGAGCCTCGGCGTTGATGCAGACGCCCTGAAACGCCGCGAGGCGCCGCGAATAATGATCGCGCACCATCAGAAGTAGTCCGCATTGAGCGCACGTCACGGGGTTGGTGGTGACGTTCTCGGTCATACCCTTGCAGTGGACGCACTGGACGCGGCGCTTGAGCGAGCCGCGATGCTCGGTGCGAACGGACAGCGGGTCGATGAAGTTGTCGATGCCGGCCTGAACCACCGAGCCGATCAGCGGCTCCGTGCCGGCCGCGTAAAGGCGCAGCCCCATGGTCGCGGATGAAAGAATGTCGTTCAAACGAGCAATGGCTGCCGCAAGGTTGGCCACGACCTCCACCTTGGCGGGCTGGAGACGCTGCACGAGGGCACTGCTTTCTTGTCCGACCGTCCCTTCGGGCGCGAGCACGACCGTGGTGCGGCGTGCGAATTCATCGTCGGCCCGGGCCAGAAGCTCGATCACGGCTTCCGTGCCGCCGGCATCGCACACGATGGTGTTGATGCGGGCATAAGGG
>NZ_CADEFI010000056.1 GCF_902826555.1 uncultured Hyphomicrobium sp. | reverse complement strand
CTCATGTGGCCGATGGAATGCAGGAGCATGACACCGTCGTCGGTCAGGAGATCGTTCACCTTGGCGAAGAACTCGCCATAGTGGTGGACGCCGACGTGCTCGAACATGCCGACCGAGACGATACGGTCGAATTTCTCGGTGAGGTCGCGATAGTCGCGCAGCTCGAAGCGAACGCGGTCGGCGAGGCCGAGCGCCTTGGCCTTCTCGTTGGCGAGCTTGCACTGCTCCTTCGAGAGCGTGACGCCGACCGCCTTGATGTCGGCCATGCGCGCCAAATAAAGCACCATGTCGCCCCAGCCGCAGCCGATGTCGAGCACCTTCTGGCCGGGTTTCAGGTCCAGCTTGGAAGCGATGAGGCGCAGCTTGTTCAACTGTGCTTCCTCGAGGGTGTTCTCGTCGCTCGTGAAGTAGGCGCAGGAGTACTGCATGCCCTTGTCGAGGAAGAGGCGGTAGAACTCGTTGCCGATGTCGTAGTGATGGGCGACGTTGCGCTGCGCTTGGCCGACCGGGTTCGCCTGCTGGAAGCGCTTCAGTCCGCGCGAGACCGTGCGCAACACCTTTTGCAGCGGGTAGGAGCCGAGCGAGAGGCGGTTGATCGAGAACAAGGTCAGAAAGTCGCGTAGCGTCGAGTTCTCGAAGCTCATGCGGCCGTCCATGTAGGCTTCACCCGCGGCCAGCTCCGGATTCGTGAAGAGGGTGCGGTAGAGCGTCGGATCGGTGAGGCGCATGGTGACGTCCGGACCAGGCTCGCGGCCACCGAAAACATGCATGCGACCTTCGGCGTCGATCACCTTCAAGGTGCCGCGACGGACGAACGACTTCAGCATGTGCGAAAGCGGAAACATGAGACCTCGCGGATTCCGACGGTTCGGGTCGACTACGCTGCGGATTTCGGCGCGCGGGCCTTTTCAGCAGCGGTGCGGATGGCTTTAATGTTGGCGGCGTAGCTTTCCTTGTTGCCGCCCTTGAATACCGCCGATCCGGCGACGAGCACGTTGGCACCCGCTTCCGCAACCAGAGCGGCCGTCTCCGGCGTCACGCCGCCGTCGACCTCGAGGTCGATGGGGCGATCACCGATCATGGACCGCACGCGGCGGATCTTCTCGAGCTGCGCCGGGATGAAGGCCTGACCGCCGAAACCGGGATTGACCGTCATCAGGAGGATGAGGTCGAGGCGGTCGAGCACGTGCTCGATGGCGCTCTCGTGCGTGCCCGGATTGAGGGAGACGCCGGCGCGGCAGCCGAGCGCCCGGATGGCCTGCAGCGAGCGGTCGAGATGGGGGCCCGCCTCGGCGTGCACCGTAATGATCTCGGCCCCGGCCTTGGCGAAGGCGTCCAGGTAGCAGTCGGCGGGCGCGATCATGAGGTGGCAGTCGAAGGTCTTCTTCGAACTCGAGCGAATGGCGCTAATGACAGGTGGACCGAAGGTGATGTTAGGGACGAAGTGACCGTCCATGACGTCGAGATGGATCCAGTCCGCGCCTGCCGTGTCGACGGCAGTAACCTCCGCGCCGAGCTTGGAGAAATCCGCTGACAGGATCGATGGCGCGATGATGAGCGGCCGGGGCATCGGTCTCCGCCTCCGTTCGGGTTTTCGTGCCTCTGCCCTACACGGCGCAGTGCCGCCCGGCAAGGGCCGAGGTGGGAAAACGCGGAAGATGCGGTGCGGGAAACGCCGCACGCAGCTTGCCTCCGTGCGGATGCTCGTCGATATTGATCATTTTTAGTTCATATTTCGGGGGCGGAGATGCGGTGTCGCGCAATCTTGCTGCTGCTTACTTTCGCGCTGGTCGGAGTGGCGTCTCTACCCGCCCGGGCGGATATGCTCGACGAGCTAAACGAGAAGGTCGGTCAGCTTTACGACGCGAAAAAGTACCCCGAGGCTCTGCTGGCTGCCGAGCGATATGCCGAGCTTGCCCGCAAGTCGGACGGGGAGGAAAGCGACCACTACGCAATCGCTATCGATTGGCTCGGCTCCATCCACACGGCCGAACGGCGTTTCGATCAGGCAGAGGCCGCGTTCAAGCGCTCGATTTCCATCCAGGAAAAACTCAGTGGAGCCGATGATGTGGGCGTGACGGAGAGCTTAATCCGTCTGGCAGATCTTTATTCCGACCAGCGGAGGCCAGCGGATGCGGAACCGCTGTTGCTGCGTGTGCTCAAGATCCGTGAGGCGGCGCTGGGCCCCGATCACGAAGACACGGATGTGGCCGTCGATCGATTGGCCGATGCGTATGCCGATCAACATCGGGAGGCGGAGGCGCAAGCTCTCTACAAGCGGTCGCTGGCGTTCGTAGAGAAAAAGTTCGGGCCCAAGGACAGTGCTGTCGCGGACACGCTGCTGAAGCTCGCGGATTCCTATACTGCTTCGGCGCGGTATGAGGACGCGGAGCATCTTTATACACGCAGCCTTGCCATACGTTCGAAGTCGTCCGCCAAAGACGACGCGGCGATCGCCGAGGTTCTGCTGAAAGTGGGAAAGCTTTACCGGGAAACGGGCCGCTATTCCGAGGCGGAGGATGCGCTCGAACGCTCTCTGGCTCTGCGAAAGAAGGTGCTCCCGGCAGGTCATCGCGACATCGCGGTCTCACTTGGGGAGATCGGTCTCCTGTTCGACCTCATGGGGCGCCTGCAAGAGGCGGAAGAGCAATACAAACGTTTGATTACCATGGGAGAAAAAGAGGGTGCCGACACGGACCTGGCGACGGACTACAACAACCTCGCGCTCGTTTACTACCGGCAGGCGCGCTATAGCGAAGCCGAGGTCCTGTTCAAACGCGCGGTGGCGATGATCGAACAGGAGCGAGGGCCGGACGATCCCACGCTGGCCAGCATGCTCGGCAATCTTGCATCGCTCTACGGGCACCGGGGAAGCTACGAGCAGTCTGATGCACTTGGTGCACGCACCCTTGCCATTCGGGAGCGCGTCTATGGCCCTGACCATCCGAAGGTGGCCATTACCCTAAACAATCTGGCGTCGAACTTTCTCAACCAGCGCCGATTCAACGAAGCGGCGCCGCTCTTCGAACGCGCTCTCAGGATCAACGAAAAGGCCCTCGGTCCCGATCATCCGACGGTTGCCAGCAGCTTGGATAATCTGGCGTTGGTCTATAAAGAGATCGGGCGCTCGTCGGAAGCGGAGCCCTTTTTCAGGCGGGCTCTCGCCATCCATGAAAAGGCGCTCGGAAAATCGCATCCGGAACTCGTTTATGCGCTGAACAATCTGGCGTTCCTTCTGATGCGGTCCGGGCGGATCGCGGAAGCCGAGCCGCTATTCATGCGCGCCCTCAAGATCATCAGCGATGTGCACGGACAAGAGCACCCCAGTGTCGCCGTACTGTTCGATAACATTGGGCAGCTTTACATGACCAAGAGCGATTGGGTCAAAGCCAAAGAATACCTCCAGAAAAGCGCGGCGATCGTCATCAAACGCAGCGCCCGGCGGGCGGCAGAAACCAGTTTGTCGACGACGGGCGATCGCGAGGCGGAGCTGACGTATTCGATGTTCGGGCGTCTGGTGAAGGCGAGCTTTCGTCTTCCCGGCGCAAGCGGTGAGCCGAGCGACGAGACTGCCCACGAGGCCTTCGAGACGTCGCAATGGGCGCAAGGCTCCAAGGCGGCTACGGCCGTTGCGCAAATGTCGGTGCGTTCTGTGCACGGCGAGGGACCGTTGGCCAAGCTCGTCCGGCAGCGCCAGGATCTCGTCAGCGAGTGGCAAGCCAAAGAGACGCGATTGATCTCCTCCAGGTCCGTGCCGCCGGAGCAACGGAAGCCGGAGGTCGAGAAGGCTTTGGCCGATCGGTTGGCGGCGATCGACAAGGCCTTGGTGCAAATCGATAGCCGCCTAGCGAAGGAATTTCCCGATTATGCGACGCTCGCGCAGCCCGTGCCGAGCACGGTGACGGAGGTGCAGGCCTTGTTGCACGACGGCGAGGCATTGGTTCTGCTCCTCGACACCAAGGACTCAAAGCCGGTTCCGGAGGAGACGTTCATCTGGGTCGTGACGAAGTCGGACATGAGGTGGGTCAAGTCGGAACTCGGAACCGACGCGCTTGCGCTGGAAGTCGCGGCGTTAAGGTGCGGTCTCGATCTGCTCTCCGTCGGAACCGAGAAGGGAGAAAAATGCGATCGCTCTGCCTCCCGACCTGACGCGCCAGCGCCGTTCGACACGACGCGTGCGCATGCGCTCTACAAGGCTCTGTTCGCGGGCGTGCAAGACCTGATCGAGGGGAAGGAGCTTTTTGTGGTCGCCTCCGGGGCGTTGCAGCAGCTCCCGCTCCAGGTGCTCGTGACCGACGCAAGCGGGGTAGGCAGTAAGACTGCCTGGCTTGCGCGCAAGCATGCCATCACCGTGCTGCCGTCGGTCGCGAGCCTCAAGGCGCTGCGCGACCGCAAGTATGCGGGTGCCGGCGAGCGCAAGCCTTACCTCGCGTTCGCAAATCCGGTGTTGAGCGGCAACGGCAAGTCCGACGACAAGGCGGCGGCGTCGCTTGCCGCGCTCATGACCGATTGCGCGACGGTTGCCAAACTGCGTGTCGTCTCGCCGCTCTCGGATAATTTCATGGGCGTTGGCGATGGTCAGGCCCGAGCGCAGGACGGAGTGGACGTCGAAATGCTCCGACGGCTCAAGCCGGTGCCGCAGACGGCGGATCTGGTTTGCGATGTGGCGAAGGACGTTGGCGCCGATGAGGCGGATGTCTTCCTGGCCAAGAACGCCACCGAGAGCCGGATCAAGGCGCTCGATGCGTCAGGTGCGCTTGCATCCTACTCGGTCGTCAATTTCGCGACGCATGGCGTGGTCGGGGGCGAGCTCAATGCGACGGCGGAGCCCGGGCTCGTGTTGACGCCACCGGCCAAGGGCTCCGATGCCGATGACGGCTATTTGTCGGCTTCGGAGGTTGCCGCGCTCAAGCTCAACGCGGACTGGGTCATCCTGTCCGCCTGCAATACGGCGGCGGGCGGCGCCGCCAACGCGGAAGCGCTCTCAGGGCTTGCGCGGGCGTTTTTCTATGCAGGGGCGCACGCGCTCCTCGTTTCCCATTGGCGCGTGCGCGAACGCGCCGCGGTCGAGCTTGTGACGAGTGCGCTCGACGCGATCGCCAAGGACCACAAGCTCAGTCGTGCCGAAGCGATGCGGCGCTCGATGCTGAAGCTGGCCGACTCGAGCGATCCGCTCGTCGCGCATCCGTCCTACTGGGCGCCGTTTGCGTTGGTGGGCGAGGGAGCGGCGGCAGACTAGCTGCGGTCCTTTGTGGAGGATCAGCTAGCGCCAAATTCCTGGCGAAGGTGTGCGGGCGGGGGTGCGATCCGCCCCATCTCATCCGCAGAAAAGAAACCGCCCGAGGATGCCGATTGGGGAAGCATCCTCGGGCGGGCAATTACGTGCGATGAGGCTTTAGGCGGCCTTCGCGGCAGCGGCAGGAACCTCCGAGATCGTCTTCAGGATCTGGGATGCGATCTGGTAGGGGTCGCCCTGCGAGTTCGGACGGCGATCCTCGAGGTAGCCCTTGTAGCCGTTCTTGACGAACGAGTGCGGGACGCGGATCGAAGCGCCGCGGTCGGCAACGCCGTAGCTGAACTTGTTCCACGGCGCCGTCTCGTGCTTGCCGGTCAGGCGCTTATCGTTGTCCGGACCGTAGACGTTGATGTGGTCCATCAGGTTCTTGTCAAACTGGGCCATCAGCGCCTCGAAGTACGGCTTGCCGCCGACCGTGCGCAGATACTCGGTCGAGAAGTTGGCGTGCATGCCGGAGCCGTTCCAGTCGGTGTCGCCCAGCGGCTTGCAGTGGAACTCGATATCGATGCCGTACTTCTCCGTGAGACGGAGGAGCAGGTAGCGCGCCATCCACATCTCGTCGGCGGCCTTCTTGGAGCCCTTGCCGAAGATCTGGAATTCCCACTGACCCTTGGCCACCTCGGCGTTGATGCCTTCGTGGTTGATGCCGGCCGCGAGGCAGAGGTCGAGGTGCTCCTCGACGATCGCGCGCGCGACGTCGCCGACGTTCTTGTAGCCGACGCCGGTGTAGTATTCGCCCTGCGGGGCCGGATAGCCGGCTGCGGGGAAGCCGAGCGGGCGGCCGTCCTTGTAGAAGAAGTACTCCTGCTCGAAGCCGAACCAGGCGCCTGCGTCGTCGAGAATGGTGGCGCGCTTGTTCGTGCTATGCGGCGTGACGCCGTCGGGCATCATGACTTCGCACATGACGAGCACGCCGTTGGTACGGGCGGGGTCGGGATAGTGGGCAACCGGCTTCAACACGCAGTCGGAGCTGTGGCCCTCGGCCTGCTTTGTCGAGCTGCCGTCGAAGCCCCAGAGCGGGAGATCAGCGAGATCAGGGAATGCGCTGAACTCCTTGATCTGCGTCTTGCCGCGCAGGTTGGGGACGGGCGTATAGCCGTCGAGCCAGATGTATTCGAGCTTATACTTCGTCATCGATTGCTCCTCGGTTGAATCGCGAAGTTCGAAGCCTTGCCACCGACGGCCAAGGCTCAAGGGTCCGTGTTGGATTCGCTGATCGGGATGGCGTTCAAGTCGCCGAGGCGGACGCACCAGGCCCAGATCCCGGTGCGGAGACGGCGATCATCTGTCTGCGATCCGCCGAACTTCATCCGCCTATCGTGTTCCCCAAAGGAAAGAGCGTTGTTTGCTAGCGAACAAAACACGCGCTTTGCGAGTTGAGTGATCAGTGAGAGGGCAGAAAGAAGATCTCGCCGCCGCAAAAAATGCTACCCAACTAAGCAATAACAATCATGCCTATAGTTTAGGCAATCGATGATTTTTAACGAGCAATCTGTGCGAACTTCAGGCAAAATACGCCAAATCGACGCTATGATTTCCAAGCGTCAGCCAAACTTCGAAGAGAGAGACGACACGATGACTTCAATTGCTAATCGCGAGACTGCGAAGATCTACCAATTCCCTGCCGGCGGACGCGCTGCTCTGCGCACCGGCCGGCCGATCGTCAAGCCGCTCGATGAGATGCAGGCTGCTGTTGCCGGGCGCGCCGTCATCGGCGGCAGCTGGTATCACGAAGAGGCCATTCGCGACACCGACCCGGTCGGGAAGCAGTAATGGCAGCTCACAGCAACGTTTGAAGCGCGTATCCCAAAGGCGCGCTTCAAACCCCGAAGATCGACCATCCCAGTCGTTTCGTCAGCGCCTCGAGCGCTACCCGACCCAAGTGGGAATTGCCGGCCGCATCCAGGCCCGGAGACCATACGGCGATCGAAGCCTTTCCGGGGGCGATCGCCAGAATGCCGCCGCCGACTCCGCTCTTGCCCGGCAGGCCCACCCGGTAAGCAAACTCGCCCGATCCATCGTAGTGACCGCAGGTCAGCATGACTGCGTTGATGCGCTTGGCTCGATCCGGATGCACGACCAGCGCGCCGGTCGCCGGATTGATGCCCGAATGGGCGAGGAAACGCCCTGCCATTGCCAGCTGCTTGCAGGTCATGGCGATGGCGCAGTGGTGAAAATAGACGCCGAGCGTGAACTCCACCGGGTTTTCCAGCACGCCGAACGATTTCATGTAGTTGGCAAGGGCCGCATTGCGGAAGCCCGTGCGTTGCTCGGATGCGGCCACCGCCCGGTCGATGGTGATGTTGGCATCGTCAGACAGGAACTGCATGAAGCGCAGGATCTCGCCCAGGGCTTCGCGCGGCTGATGCCCGGACAGAATGAGGTCGGTCACGGCGATGGCGCCGGCATTGATGAAGGGATTGCGTGGGATGCCGCGCTCGTGCTCGAGCTGGACGATGGAGTTGAACGCGCTGCCGGACGGCTCGCGGCCGACACGGCGCCATAGCCGGTCGCCGGCTTTGCCGAGGGCGAGGGTGAGCGTGAAGACCTTCGAGATGCTTTGGATGGAGAATGGCACGTCGGCGTCGCCCGCGGCAGCGACGTTGCCCTCGGCATCGATCACCGCCAGGCCGAATGCGCCCGGGTCGACGCGCGCAAGCTCGGGGATATAGCTCGCGACCTCGCCGCGGTCGGGCCGTTGCCGCATCTCGTCGGCAATTTCCTTCACCACGCGCTCGATCATCGACACAGCTTTCCGCCCCCGGGGTCATACCGCTCAGCGAGCGGCTTCGTTACAAAGCGATGCGATGTTTTAGGGTCCGGCGCACACGCGCGACAAGCAGACGTGTCGCCTCATCGGAAAACGGACCACGGTGCCCGTTCAGAAGAAGGTGCGGCGTTTGCGCTCGATGAGCTGCAGGATCATCGGCGTGAGGATCAGCTGCATGGCAAGGTCCAGGCTGCCGCCCGGGATGACGATCGAGTTGGCGCGGGACATGAAGCTGCCCTTGATCATGGACAGCAGGTAGGAGAAGTCGATGCCGCGCGGATTCTTGAAGCGGATGACGACCATCGATTCGTCCGGTGTCGGAATCCAGCGCGCGACGAACGGATTGGACGTGTCGACGGTCGGGATGCGCTGGAAGTTGATGTCGGTCTCGGTGAACTGCGGGCAGATGTATTTCACGTACTCCGGCATGCGGTGCAGGATGACGTCCGTGATCGCTTCCGGGGAGTAGCCGCGCGTCTCCTTGTCCCGGTGGATCTTCTGAATCCATTCGAGATTGATCACCGGCACGACGCCGATGCGCAGGTCGGCGTGGCGCGCGATATTGACCTTCTTGGTGATCGCAGCGCCGTGAAGGCCCTCGTAGATCATGAGGTCGGTGCCGTATGGCACCTCCTCCCAGGCCGTAAAGGTGCCGGGCGGGGCATTGTAGAGCTCGGCGTCGGCATGATCGTGGACGTAATGGCGGGCGCGGCCGGTGCCGATCTCGCCATAGGACTTGAAGAGCAGCTCAAGCTCCTCGAGCAGATTGGCGTCCTCGCCGAAGTGGCTGAGGTTGGGGTTTCCCTGGGCCGCCGCTTCTTTCATGGCCGCTGTCATTTCATCGCGGTTGTAGCGATGAAAGGCGTCGCCCTCGATGAAAACCGCCGAAATCTTCTCGCGCCGGAAAATCTGCTCGAACGTGCGCTGCACGCTGGTGGTGCCTGCGCCGGAGGAGCCGGTCACTGAAATGATGGGATGTTTGGCGGACATTTTTTTCTTGATGGCCTTGCGTGGGTGGATGCAACTCGATGGTGGGCGGCGGCTCTTCCGGTCAGGTCCTGAACAGTCCCCGGCGCCCGAACAACGGTGAGCGCTCGCCGGCGCCGTGCGGGTCCTGGTGGAGGCGCACAAGATACTCCACCTCCGTCTTCGAGCCGCCCATGAAAGGCGTGCGTTGGTGAAGAGATGTCGGCTCGAGGTCGAGAATGCGCTCGGTTCCGTTTGTTGCCGCGCCGCCCGCCTGCTCGATGATCCACGCCAGCGGATTGGCTTCGTAGACGAGGCGGAGGCGGCCCTTGGTGTAGTTTTCTCGGAGATCGCCGGGATAGAGGAAAATGCCACCGCGGTTAAGAAGGCGGTAGATGTCTGCGACCGGAGAGGCCGTCCAGCGCATGTTGAAATTCTTGCCGCGCGGCCCTTCGAATCCGCGCAGGCAATCATCCACGTAGGTGCGTATGGAATCGTCCCAGTGGCGGTAGTTGGAAGCATTGATGGCGTACTCGCGTGTGGCCGCAGGAATCTCGACCTCGGCCGACGTGAGGACGAACTGCCCGGTCGTGCGCTGCAGCGTGAACACATGGGTGCCGGTGCCGACCGTCAAAATCAGCGACGTGTAAGGTCCGTAGACCGCAAATCCGGCAGCGAGCTGAGCCGCGCCCGATTGCAGAAAGCTCGATGTGTCGGCGCCGTTGGCGCGGGCGGGCAATACGGTGAAGATGGTTCCCACCGACATGTTGGCGTCGATGTTGGATGAGCCGTCGATGGGATCGACGGCGACGGCTAGCGGGGCACCGGGGTTGATCGGCAGCGCCCACTCAAGCTCCTCCGAACCCAGCGTGGCAACGGGCGCATCCTTGAGCGCAGCGACGATGAGGTCGTTGGCGCGGACGTCGACTTCCTTTTGCGGATCGGCACCGCTCTGACGGCCGGTTTCGCTGCCGAGAGCTCCGGCCAGCGGTCCAAGGTTCACGAGGCTGCCGATGCGGCAACAGGCTTCGGACAGGCGGACAACGGTAATGGCGACATCGGCTCTCGAGGAGCTTCCTTGCGCCCAGCGATCGAGGAAAGCCCCCAGATCGATCGGGTCTGTCATGTCGCCGTGCCCTCCCTGGCGCCGGTCTGGAGCTTCCGTTGCGGCCGCGGGCGGCCGCCGAAGCCGTTTTTTGTGTTTCCCTATTCGGGGGTGAGCCGGCGATTTTCGCAAGATGAGCTTAGGGCAACGCTTATGAGAATCTTGTTCTGATGAACATTTCTTAGCAATCATACGTATATCTTTTTACGTGTATTATATCTTTAGTGCACGTATTAGGTGTGGCATGGTATTCGTCGAGCGCCTTGCAAATGGCGCTGCAACTTCGGTGACTTGCTCGTTATCGCCGGTCTTGGCTCTGATCCGAGCGATTGGGGGGCGGCTCATCGGTCACGTGCTGGCCATATCCGGGCTTCTCACGGTGCTCCAGCTCTCGGCTTCGCTCTACATGATCGCGGTCTACGACTACGCGCTGCCGACGGGAAGCGCGGTGGCGCTCGCGGGACTGACGGCGCTGGCTTGCGTGCTCCACATGTCGTTCTCGGTGCTCGACCACTTACGGGCCCGATTGATCTGCCGGGCGGGGCTTGGTCTCGTGGAGCGCCTCGACGGTCAGTTGCTCAAAGCGTTCGAGCGCGAGGAAACCGACTGGGGATCGGGTCTGCTCGATGACGTGGAGCGGGTCCGCAACTTCCTGACGGGAGTCGGACTTGGCGCCGTGCTCGATGTAACTTGGCTGCCGGTATTTCTTCTCGCGCTATTCCTCGTGCATCCCGCGCTCGGCCTTTTCGGGTTTGCGGGAACACTTCTGCTTGCGGCGCTCGCACTCCTATCGGCGGTGCACGAGCGCGATGGCTGGTCGGATATCCTTCATGTGCGTGCCAGTCGCTATGCGCTGGCGCGGGCGTTTCGCGTGTCGGGCTCGCGCGTGCCTCGACCGCTCTGCGAAGCTGATCTCGTGCCTCGCTGGCGTGCCCTGTCGCGCTCCTACGCGGAGATGACGTACCTTGCTGCCGTCACCCTGATTTCGGCGCAAGCGCTGGGAAAAGGCGCGCGATTGATGTTGCAGTCGGCTGGCGTCGGTCTAGGTGCGATGCTCGTCCTCAACGGGGGGCTCAGCGCGGGGGCGCTGTTTGCCTCGTCGCTGATGCTGGCGAGAACATTCGCCTGTCTCGACGGCGCTCTTGCGCATTGGCCGGGTTTTGCCGGTGCGTGCGATAGCCTGCGCCGACTCGGTGCAGAACTGACCGATTGCAACACGTGCCCGACCCAATTGCTCGGTGCGGGTGCGAAGCGATCATGGTCTAGATCTTGAATTCCTCGATGTTGCGGAATGCCGAGCGGAGCGCGTCGGACCAGGCACCGGAGAGCTTCTTGAAATATTCGTCGTCCTGGAAAATGCGCTTCTCCCGGCGGACATCGAGGCTGTCGCGTTCGTAGAGAAGAATATCGATCGGCATGCCGACCGAAAGGTTCGAGCGTAACGTGGAGTCGAACGAGAGCAGAATGAGCTTGGCCGCTTCGCCCAGGCTCATCTCCGGGCGAGCGACGCGGTCAAGGATGGGCTTGCCGTACTTGTGCTCGCCGATCTGCAGGAACGGGGTGTCGTCGGTCGCCTCGATGAAGTTACCTTCGGCGTAGATCTGGTAGAGGCGGGGACGTTCGGTGCCGATCTGGCCGCCGAGAATGAACGACGCGGCGAAGCCCGCCTTGCTCATCTCGAGCGCTGCACCGTCTATGCGGCGCACCTCGCGCACGGCATCGCCGACGAGACGTGCGGCGCGAAACATCGACGGTACGGTGAAAAGTGTGGCGCCTGCCGGCTCCGGCGTCGCGAGTTGCTCGTTCAAATTGCTGACGACGGATTGTGTGACAGCGAGATTGCCAGCCGACAGGAGCACGATCACCCGGTCGCCCGGCTGACGCCAGAAATGGAGCTTGCGATACTGGGCCACGTTGTCGACACCCGCGTTGGTGCGCGTGTCGGCAGCGAAGACAAGGCCGCGATCCAGCCTCATCGCGACGCAATAGGTCATCGCGAGCGTCCTTCTTGTTATTGGGCAGCCGAACTATTGCTGCTGTTGTTGCTGACCGCCTTGCTGCTCAACTTCGACCTTGACGTCAAGGGCTTCGTTGGCGCCACCCCTCTGCGTACCTCTTATGGGGGCGGCGGACGCGGCATCGAATCCGCAAGCCAGGCGGACGTAGCGATCGGTGGGGCACATGCCGTTGGCGGGGTCGAAACCCACCCAGCCGAGGCCGTCGATCCAGGCTTCGGCCCAGGCATGATGGGCTTCGGAAGGGGCGATGGTGCCCGAGAGGAAGTAGCCGTTAACGTAACGGGCAGGGATGCCGATTACGCGGGCCGCCGAGATGAAAATGTGAGCGTGATCCTGGCAGACGCCTTTGCCGGCGGTCAGGGCCTCGGCGGCGCTGGTGTGCTCATGGGTGGCGCCGATCTCGTACTCGACGGCATCGGACACGGCACGCATCAAGGCGTGCATGCAGTCGAGCACATCCTTCGGAACCTTGCCGTTGCTGACGCTGCGGGCAAGCTCCCGGATCCCCTTATCGGGCGTCGTTTTGTCGGTCTCGCGCAGGAAGACGCGCCGGGGAGCAACCTCGGTCAGGCCGCGCACGATACCGCTGCGGTCCTCCGTCTCGACCAAGCCCGAGGCTTCGATGGTGACCCCCTCGTGAGGGCCACTGACGGCGGTGAGCTGGACGAGATTTCCGAAGCCGTCGCGGTGCTCGATGTGGTCGTCGAACCCGGGTGCGGCGATGTTCCAGGTGATGACGTCCTGACCGTCGAACGAAGGCGGCGTCAGGCGCAGGCTTCGGATCGAGTAACGCGCCGGCGTCTCGTATTTATAGGTCGTGATATGGCGAATCTCGATCAGCATCCGCCCCTCAAGAATTGAAGTGGTAGGCCTCGGAGATTTCCTGTCCGACGCGGTTGTTGCGCGCGATGAACTCGAGCAGGAACTCATGGAGCCCGGATTGGAAGATGGTGTCGATGTCACCTTTCTTGAGCAGGGAAAGGGTCGATTTGGCCGTGTCGAGGCACGGCTTCTGCTCGCCATAGAGGGCGGAGAGCCCGTCGAGCGCGGCGTCGATCTCGCCGTAACAGGCGCTGAGCGAGCGTGGCATAGCGCGATTGAGGATGAGGTAGTCGGCGATGCGCCAGGACCTGTAGCTGTCCTTATAGACCCAGCGATAGCTCCTGTGGGCGGAGACCGATCTCAGGATGGATTCCCACTGTGCATTGTCGACGCCGCTGCCGATCATGTTGGTCGAAGGGAGCAGCACGTAATACTTCACGTCCAGGATGCGCGCGGTGTTGTCGGCGCGCTCGAGAAACGTGCCGAGCTGGCTGAAATAGTACGTGTCGTTGCGCAGGATGGTGTTGAGAAGCGCGCCGCGGTACGCAGCCGAGCGCTCCTTGATCCAATCGAGAATGCGCGGAAGGGCGTCGGGGCGCAGCGTGTCCGGGCGAATGGACTGGAACTCGAGCCAGGAGCCGTTGAGCGATTCCCACATCTCGCGCGTCAAACCCGTGCGCTGGGCGCGAGCGTTGCGCCGGGCGGTTGCGAGGCAGGCGTGGATGCTCGACGGATTGGAGATGTCGAAGAGCAGGAAGTCGACCACGTTGCGGGTGTCGATCTCGCCGTACTTGGCATTGTATTGGGCGGCGCAGCCGGCGCTTTCGAGGGTGGAGGCCCATTCCTGCTTGCCGTCGTCGCCGCCGACGCGCGGCAGAAGCGCGATGCGATAGCCGGCTTCGATAAGCCGCGCCATGTTCTCGGCGCGCTCGATGTAGCGGGAGAGCCAGAAGAGATCGTTTGCCGTGCGCCCTAGCATTTTTCCGTGCGACCCCTGCGGCGTTTCCGTCGATTGTCGTTCTTGGTTCTTGGCCGGTTCAGTCTTGGAGAACCCACGTGTCCTTCGTACCGCCTCCTTGGCTCGAATTGACGACGAGCGAGCCCTTGCGCAGCGCCACGCGCGTCAGTCCGCCGGGAACGAGCCGCACTTCGTCGCCAATCAGCACGAAAGGTCTCAGATCGAGATGGCGGGGGGCGATACCGTCCTCGGTCAGTGTCGGGCAGGTCGACAGCGCGAGCGTGGGCTGTGCGATGTAGTTCTCGGGCTTCGCCTTCACGCGCAAGCGGAAGGCGTCCACCTCTTCCTTGGTGGAAGCGGGGCCAACCAGCATGCCGTAGCCGCCGGAACCGTGCACCTCCTTGACGACGAGCTCTTCCATGTTGTCGAGCACGTATTTCAAGGCGTCGGGTTTCCGGCAATTGTAAGTTGGGACATTCTTCAGGATGGGCGGGCGGCCCATGTAGAATTCGATGATCTCCGGGATGTAGCTATAGATCGCCTTGTCGTCGGCAATGCCGGCGCCTGGAGCGTTGACGATCGTCACGTTGCCGGCGCGATAGACATCGAAGAGGCCGGGCACGCCGAGGACGGAGTCGGGATTGAATGTGAGCGGGTCGAGGAAGGTGTCGTCCACGCGCCTGTAGAGAACGTCGACACGGGTCAGGCCCTGCGTCGTCTTCATGTTGAGGAAGCCGTCCATCACGACGAGGTCCGGTGCCTCGACGAGCTCCACGCCCATCTGGTCGGCCAGGAACGCGTGCTCGAAATATGCGCTGTTGTAGATGCCTGGCGTCAGCACGGCGATGACGGGATCGGTGTCCAGGTTCTCGGGGGCGACGCTCTCCAGTGTCTTTCTGAGGTTGTCGGCGTAGGTCTCGACGGGAGCGACACGGTTCTCGGCGAACAGGTTCGGGAACATGTGCATCATCGTTTCCCGGTTCTCCAGCATGTAGGAGACGCCGGACGGCGTGCGCGTGTTGTCCTCGAGAACGTAGAATTCGTTCTCGCTCGTGCGCACGAGGTCGATGCCGATGATGTGCGAGTAGATGCCGAGCGCGGGCTCGACACCGATCATTTCCGGCACGAAGGCGCTGTTCTGGATCACGAGCTCCGCCGGGATACGCCCTGCCTTGATGATCTCCTGGCGGTGGTAGATGTCGTACATGAAGGCGTTGAGCGCCTTCACGCGCTGCTCGATACCGGACGTCAGGCGGCGCCATTCGGAGGCGGCGATGATGCGCGGGATGATGTCAAAGGGAATGAGGCGCTCCGAGGCCTCGGCGTCGCCGTAAACGTTGAAGGTGATGCCGGTCCGCCGGAACAAGAGTTCGGCCTCGGCGCTCTTCTTCCTCAAGTCCTCGACACGCAGGGACTTGAGCCATTCGGATACGGCGGCATAGGGTTCGCGGACACCCTCTCCCAAGCCATTCATTTCGTCAAAGGCTGGCTTCAAATCGGCGGCCCTGATCTGCTCCATGGTTCACTTATGGCAAGAGCCGGGCCAATCTTGGGGTACCAAAAAATACCAGCAAATCCAGGGTGGAGGCTCGGTGCTGCTGCCTATTGCATTATCACGTGCCTCAGAGCTGTGCACCTCTCATCGATTGGCGGCCAAGAACTGGGCAATTCCTCTCCGCGCGTCCCCTTCCGCCCAAGATCACGGGCCCGGCGATGTCGCGCGGGCCCGTTGTCGTCACGCTTCTCAGGTATCAAGAGTTGGGCAGCAGCACCTTGTCGATGGCATGAATGACGCCGTTCGACTGCATCACGTCATAGATCGTGATGTTGGCCCAGCCGCCGTGCTCGTCCTTCAAGACGATGTTGTTGGGGCCGTTCATCGAGGCCCACAGCTTGCCGCCGGCAACCGTCTTCAGCTCGGCCGTGCCATGGCCTTTCTTGATCCACCACTTGAGGTCGTCCGCCGTCACGCGGCCGGCTACGACGTGATAGGTCAGGACGCCCGTGAGCTGGCTTTTATTCTCCGGCTTCAGGAGGGTGTCGACCGTGCCTGCCGGGAGCGCGGCGAAAGCCGAGTTGACGGGCGCGAATACCGTGAACGGTCCCTTGCCGGACAGGGTATCCACGAGGCCTGCAGCCTTGACCGCCGTGACGAGGGTGGTGTGATCGGCCGATTTCACGGCGTTCTCGACGATGGTTTTGGTGGGAAACATCTCTTCACCGCCGACCATGACGGTGCTTTTCGCGAAGGCCGGGACGGCCATAGCGACGGCGCCAACGAGGGCGAGAGCCTTCAGAAGCTTGGACATGATGGTTTCTCCTTGTGTGTGTTGCCTACCGCGCGGCTACGGTGCGTGAGCCTTGCGTCCCGCAGCCGTGCGATGGGCGAGCTACGGCCTGGCGCGGGGCACCGTTTCGGAACCGGAGCGACTATATTTTTTGCGAACCGGTGATCCGGTCCTGGCTTTCCTTCGTCGATCCGATTGTCTGGCGCTTGTCTCCCGATGCCGGTCGTTGCCTTGACGGCGGTGGATTTTTGTTCTTTTGTTTCTGTCATGACAGAAACTACAGTAAAAACCGTAGCTCTGCCGCCCGCCGTCGAGCGCTTCGTGGTCGCCTGGGGCGAGATGGGAGAGGTTTGGGGCGTCAACCGATCGGTCTCTCAGATCCACGCTTTGCTCTATGTCTCGGACCGGCCGCTTTCGGCGGAGGAGATCGCCGAGCGGCTCCGCCTCGCGCGTTCCAATGTCTCCAACTCGCTCAGGGAGCTCATCGCCTGGTCGCTGATCCGGCGCGTGTCGGTGCTGGGCGACCGTCGGGATTTCTACGAGGCCGAAGCGGACGTGTTCGAGATGGTCCGGCGTATCGCGGCCGGGCGCAAGACGCGGGAGATCGATCCGGCCATCGCGGCGCTTCGCCAGTGTCTCGCTGCGGCCGAAGGCGACGCGCGCGTTTCGGGCGAGGTGCGCCGACGATTTCGCACCATGCTCGACTTCACCGAAGGCGTGGCGCGAAGCTTCGACGAGGTGCTGCAGCTCCCGACGCCGGTGCTCGCCAAGCTGATCAAGATGGGCGGGGCCGTCGCACGGCTCGCCGGCTT
>NZ_CADEFI010000055.1 GCF_902826555.1 uncultured Hyphomicrobium sp. | reverse complement strand
CCAGATTCCTAATCTGGGGGTCGCAGGTTCAAATCCTGCCGGGATCGCCAACGATTCCTTTCGCTCCGCCGCCTTGATGATCAGCCGGCCACCTCCTTGGAATAGGCCAGCATTGCGACATGGCTCGACGGCAGCTCGATTGCCGTCGCGGGATGCCGAATACTTCCGCAGGCAATCGCCAGCTTCGCCGTCGAGCGCCCGGGTCACGGCGGCGCTAAAGATAAAACAATCCGAGCCGCCGGCCGGGTGGGATACGCCAATATCGATACCTCGATCGACGGAGAGCCCGCCGATGCCTTCAATGGCTACTATCTCACGAGCCCACCTTCGTCGGAACGGGCGTGTCGTCGGCGGCGATGCGGTGATCGCTCCGTCGTACGACCGCGTTGCAGTTGGGAGCGGTCCGTTCCCGAGCTACAAGGTCTTCAACGCGTTCGTGGAGTACAAGCCGGAGCTTCCGTTCGATATTCACGTTGCGCGCCGATGTGCGCAATATCTTCGACGAGATGTATTCGGATCGCGCGAGCTACGGGCAGGAATGGATCAACGATCCATTGGAGCCAACCGTGCCGCTCTACGAGCCGGGTCGGTCGTTCCTGGTCACCGCCACGTCGAAATTCTAATAAGGTCTGCCCTCGGCGCGGCACTCAGCCCCGCCGGGGGCCGCACGGCGAGGGCTCCCTACGCGGCGGCCGCGGCTGACGCGGGTGCGTTTGTTACGGCGACGGAGGGATCCGGCGTATCGCCGGTCGCGTTTGTGTCTCCGCTTTCGTCTGGCCCTTCGCTCTCGGGGCTTTCGGCAAACTGCGAGATGACAAACGCTACGATGGCCAGGATGAAGATCAACGGCAGGTTTCGTCCCACTCCTCGCAACAATCCGGGGACCGCAACAGGTGCCGCGCTGGCCAGCAGAGATTTCAGCTCTGGCGTGAGAAGATCGCCGACATCCGAAACCTGCTCGTCGCTTGACCCCGTGGTCTCCGCTGCCTTCTCGGTTTCGGCCGCTCGCTCCTCTTGGGGTGCGCCCGTGCCGTTGATGCCGACGATGGCCACGGTGAGGAGGCTGACAACGGCGAAGAGCGCGGCCATCAGGGCGTAGCCCGTAATCTCGCCGTAGAGCTCGACGAGCTTGACCGTCAGCGCGGCCGTCGCAAATCCGGTGGCGATCAGCAGTGGCACGGCTACCATGGCGCGTGCCACGATTTTCGACACCGCTTGGTCAATCGAGCGCTCGGCACGCTTGAAAAGACCTTGGAACATTTAGCGGTTCTCCCCTCGGATCAGAGCAGGGTGCTGGCGAGCGCGGCTACGCCGATGCTTACGACTTCCACAAAGCGCCGATCACGAAGCCAACACCGGCGGCAATGGCGAGCGTCGTCAAAGGCTGGTCCTTCACGGACTTGTCGACTGCGGTCTTGAAGTTCTCGGCAACAACCTGGACCTGATCGCTGGCCTGGCGGCCCTGATTGGCGAGGTCTTGAACGGTCCGCTCAATTTTTTCGCTGGTTTTTTCCGCCAAGTTGACGGCCTTGTCGGCGAGCTCGTCTGCGGCGTTACGGGTGCTGGTGCTCGATGCGGGCTGGGCCATGTGAATGCTCCTCGGTTTGGTGGGGGCCGTTTGGGGCCCGGGTGCTAAACGCCGTATGGGGCCGTTGGTTTCATGCGATCTCAGCCCGGCAGCTCGGGTGCGTCTTCCGGGAAGAGATGGCGGAACGTCACGATGGTCGTCATCAGAATCGGGACGGCGACAAAGGCGCCAATGGGTCCCCACATCCAGGTCCAGAAGCCGATCGCGAGGAACACTGCGAACGGGTTCAACGTCATTCGACGCCCCATGAGTGCCGGCGTAATGAAGTGACCTTCGACCGTCGTCATGGCGACGTAGACGAGGGGCGCGACAATGGCTTCCGACGTGCTGGCAAACGTGAACAGACCGATCAGAAACAGGACGCCGACCATGATGGCGACGCCGATGTAGGGGATGTAATTGAGAACCGCGGCCAGAACGCCCCACAGCATGGGGTTAGGAAGCCCCACGGCGTAGGCCAGCATTGTCGTCACCAGGCCGAGGCACAGATTGACGATGGTGAAGGTGCCGAAATAGATCGTCGTGTTGCGTTCGACATCGGCAAAAATTCGGAGCGCCGTCAGTCTCGCTTCCCGGTTCGGCAGCACGAGAACAGACCGGTTTTTGATCTGCTTCTGGTAGATCATGTAAAAGATGAGCGCTCCCAGAAATAGAATGCCCTGGGTGACGGCGGGCGTCAGGATGGCAACGATGCTGCTGACGATGTTGCTGCCTTCCTCCACATGAAGGCCCGACCCTGCGCTTCCCGTGACCTGACCAATGGCGCTCGAAAGCTCCTTCAGGAAGTCGAGTGGTCCGGCCATGGACTGGAGCTTTTCGCGGATCATTGCGCCGAGCTCTGTGGCGCGGCCGAGCCAATAGGTGAGCGGTAGCGACAGCAGCGCGATGACGGACAATAGAACCGCGAGCATGGCCAGCGTGACCAGGCCGACCGCCGGAATGCGACCCAATCCGCGGCGCTCCAGCCAGCCGACAACCGGAAGGAGGATGTTGGCGACGACCCACGCCAGGATGACGGGGACTATGACCTCCTTCATCAGGTAAAGCGCGGCGAGAATAGCGAGCGCAAACAGGCCCGTGACGGAGACGTCGGCGATCAGCTGCCAGGTCTCGGCGGTCGACCGTTGCTCCGCTTCTTCCTCCCGGCGTTGATCCTCCTGAGCAGCGCGAAGTTTGGCGTTAGAGGTCACTTCAGCGGCTATTGTCATGGCTCTTACTCTGCATCGAGGCGTTGTTATTTTTCGAGGTGCCTGGGTCGCTGCGCTTGACCTCCTTCTTCAAGGCGCCCGCAATGGTGCGGCCCGCTCCGGCTGCCTGGGACCAGACCGATTTCCAGTTCCAGGCCGACTTGAGATCATGCAGTGCGCGCAGCAATTGCGCGCGGGTGGCTTCCGGAAGGGCGTCCGAGATGCGTTGCCAAACACGTTCGACGTTGTAGGCCTGCGTGGCGCTCGCGAGGCTCACAGGCACGGCCTCGTCGGCGGCGAATCCCAGGTCGACGGACGCCGCTGTTACGGCGTCGCGGATGTTGCGGGCCTTCTCCCGGCTGTTGTCGGATAAATCATAAGGAGGATCCCACTCGCCGAAGGGCCGCAGCCGATCGATATGTGTCGTTACGAGAATCATCGGGGGGCGCCGCCGGTTGAGGCGGGCGGAAAAGTGTGATCGCAAGGCGTCGAGTGCCTTGCGGTCGACGGCGCGGTCGGCGCGATGGGCGGCCACGACCCAGAGGATGAGGTCGCTGTCGGCTGCCTTCTTTACAAGCTCGCCGATCGCGCCGGGATCGGAGCCGAGGCCGGGACTGTCGATGATGATCGCAGCCGGGAGACCTTCGTGCTGAAGGACGTAGGGCGCGTAAACGGACGTGGCGGGCAGCGCGTCGGTGGCGGCGCGAAGCCCGTTTGCGAGCGTGTTGACGAGGCTCGATTTGCCGGCGCCGGTTTGGCCGGCTACGAGGATGCGCAAAGGCTCGGCCCGCGCCTCGCCAAGTGTCTCCTGATCGGCGACCGTTTTCTCGGACATATATCCCGTGAGTGCATCCGGCGAGATGCGCAGCCGGCCTCCGTAGAGATCGATGGCTGCGCGGCCGATCTCCTCGACGTAGGCCTCGGTCAGCCGGCGGGAAACGGCATCGCGTCCCCATTCCATCATGGCTTTCGAAAGCTGCTCGCGCGCCTCGTTGGCGGCGGCGGTCGCGGGATTGACGAGGCGGACAACCCGCCAGACATCATAAGCGCGCTCCGCCCAGTCGATGGCGCCGCGCCAGCGATAGACGGCGAGGGCCTGGGCGATCGTCAGGCGATCTCCGAACGGCACGCGCTCGAGCACGAACTGGCGCAGGCGCCGTGAGACCCGTTCGGTGATGGCAAGTGCCTCCGGGGTCGTGAACTGCCACAGCGGGTCCTGCCGATCGGCGTGAACGCGTTGAGCGACGACGGCGACGGTGTCCCGAGCGAGCTTCAGGAGATCGTCGGGGCTGGCGATGCCGTCGGGGTCGGTGCGCCGCGCCAGCGCTTTCACATCCTTCCAGGCTTGCTCTTCCGCAGGCGACCAGCCGAATTGCAAGGCATCGCGCGCCGTATCGTCCTCGAGTGGACGTTCCGTCGTTGGCGTTGCCGCGGAGTGCGGCTGCGGCAGGAGCCGTCGCTGGGCGATGTATACGATGGCGACGGAGGCGAGTGCAAATGCCGTCCAGTAGAGAAGCAGCCCATTCTGCCACAGCCAGAGGCTGCCGAGCGGGATCAGCGACAGGGCCGGGATGAGCAGGCCGATGGCGATGAGGATCAGTGACGCGGTGCGCCTGGCGCGGGTCGGCGTCGGTCGCGTGTTGCTCATGGGCGAGACCCGCCGTGCTGCTCGGGCACCCTGTTGCGGTCGCGGGCCATGCGGAACGCCTCGCGCAGGGCTTCCTGGTATGCGGCAGCGATTCCGCCGCGGTCCGTGGTTCCGAGGCGTCGGCTGTGGAGGTAATACACGGCCGCCTTGCCGAGCGCGTACGTGACGGCAAAGCTCGCGGCCGCCGATGCGGCGGCTCCGGCCGTCTGGCCGTAGACGGGCAGCAGCTTGGCGAGCTGGCGCAAGCCGATGCCGGCCGCGACCTTGGCCGCAGTTCCGGCGCCGATGGCGGCCGTGAGCTCGGTGTAGGCACGCCGGTCCCACTGAATGCCATATAGCCTTCCGAGCTGGCTCAGCATGCGCGCCTGAATGGTGGATGCGGCGATGGCGCCCGCGACAGGGATCGGAACGAGGTCACTGCCGGCTGCGGCCATGGCGTGGCCCATCACGACGGGGTCTGCGGAACGGGCTTTCGGGTCTACTTTGAAGCCGGGCATCGCCGCGAGCGCCGACAACATGCCCGCGGGGGCGACGATGGCGAGGGCTTCAGTCAGCGCGTCGAGGCCATAGTCGGCCGGAGGCAGGGCGTCCTCGGGTCGCGTGAGATCGATGGGCACGAACAGAAGGGCGCCGCGGCCCGGCAGCTTGTCGAAGAGCGTGCGTTGGTGGGCAAGAGCACGCATCAGATCGGGCGGGATGCGGGCGATCGCATCGCGTGGCGCGCTCGCCTCGAAGGCATAAGGCAGGATGTGGTCCCCGCCGGGAGGGTAGGCCTCGTGCAGGCTCGTTTGCGCGATTACGATCGGCCACTCGGGATGGCGCACTCGGATCTGTCTCACGGCTTCGAAGAGCGCGCGTTGGTCGGTGTCCATGGCGCGCATGGTCACGAGGACGATGTGGGCGGTGCGCTCGTTGAACGCCATATCCTCTGCGGGATCGTAGTCGACCTCGCCGAGCCCGCGTGTGTCGAGGAAACGCAAGACCGGCATGTCTTGCGGGAACGCGTAGAGGCGTGAGGTGCGTGTACATGGGCGGAATCCGTCGCCGATCTCGGCGTCACTGCTACCGGTAATCGCGCGGATGACCGACGTTTTTCCGCTCTGCACCTTGCCGAGCAGCCAAACGACGGGTGCATAGGAATGCGGCCGATCAGCTTCGTGCGGGTCGGCAGCCGACGCGTCGTCCGATCGGTGGGACTTTGCATCAGTTCGGGGCGGTCCTACGCTCTCGCCCGTTCCGCCGGGCAGCACGCCCTTCAGCGCTGCAGCCCACTTTGACATGGTGGAAGCCTCTCGCTCATGCCGAGTCAATTTAGAGGGTCAACCATCTCCCCCCGAGTGCGGCAAGAGCAAGAACGCGCGCCGGCCATTCTTGTTCCCTGGGAGCGTTCGAGTGTCTTCGAAGCGATCCAGAGCGCTCCAATCGATGGACGGCCGGCTTCCGAGATGCGCAAAAGCCAAGCCCATGCGTAACAAACATGACGGTTAGGAGCGTCCTTTCGTGGTTTATTCGTGATCTCCCTTCTATAGGGGATCTTCTTTCTTTTAACGCCAGATCCGGAGAGAGCGGCTCGGTGCCAGCTGGTGCCCTATAAATGCTCGTGTATGATCGAACTTGGAGGATTTTCCCGGGATCGAGGGTGAATGCCGCATAGAGTGAGCAAGGTGGTTGCGAGCCGCGTTCCAGAGGCGGCGGGCGCGATCCTTTTTTTGATCTTTGCGGCGACGCTTTGGATCGGCGGCCGTTACCTCGACCAATCGCGGTGGGTGCACCACACACTTGAAGTCGAGACGGCTCTGTCGGAGGCCTGGTCGCTTCTTCAGGATGCGGAGGTTGGCCAACGCAGCTTCGTCCTCACGGGCGACGAGGCGTTCCTCGCTCCGTATCTCGAAGCGAGGAGCAGGCTGCCCGTCGCGCTCGATCGCGTGGGCACCTTGATGATCGACAACCCCGACCAACTCCAAGCTTTGGCCGAGACGCGCCCCCTCATCGACGAGCGAATGGCATTCGCAGAAGAGACGATCAATCTCCGGCGCTCGCTCGGATTCGAGGCGGCCCGCGGGAAAGTCCTGACCGGCGAAGGCCGACGCCTGATGGACGGCATCGGCAACCGCTTCGATGCCATGAGCGAAGCCGAAAAAAAGCTTCTGATGGCGCGTGAAGCGGCGGCGTTGAGGACGGTTCGGGTTCTGGGCACGGCGGTCGGCCTGGCGTTCGTGGCGACGCTCGTCGCACTGGCGATTTGGATCGTGAATACGCGTCGTGGCGCGTCCAATCTCGCTGAAGCTCATCGATTGCTCACGGATTCCGTTGCGGAGCGCGACGCGGCCGAGCAACAGATCCGTCAGATGCACAAGGCGGAAGCCGTAGGAAACCTGACCGGCGGTATTGCGCACGACTTCAACAACATGCTGGCCGTTATCATCAGTGGTATCAGCTTAGCGAAAAAACGTTTGTCGAGGGGCGAGGAGGGGGCCAACGAGTTTCTCGACGGTGCGCTCGACGGCGCCAATCGGGCTTCCACGCTGGTCAAGCGGTTGCTCGCATTCTCGCGCCAGCAGCCTCTGGACCCGAAGCCGATCGACGCCAACAAGTTTGTCGCCGGAATTTCGGAGCTCATCCGGCGCGCTATCGGTGGATCGATCAATGTCGAGACCATTCTTGGTGGCGGTCTCTGGCTCACCCATGCGGACCCCGTGCAGCTGGAAAGCACCATACTCAATCTTTGCGTGAATTCACGCGATGCGATGCCGGATGGCGGCCGGCTCACGATCGAGACGGCAAACTGCCATTTGGACGATCACTATTCGCGTGCACATCCCGGGGTTCCTGCCGGGCAATACGTGCTGATCGCCGTCAGCGATACCGGAACGGGGATGACGCCTGAAGTGATGACCAAGGCCTTCGATCCCTTTTTCACGACGAAGGATCAGAGCAAGGGCACCGGACTCGGTCTCTCGCAGGTCTATGGGTTCGTCAAGCAGAGCGGCGGTCACGTGAAGGTTTATTCGGAGCTGCAGCAAGGCACGACGATGAAGATTTATCTGCCTCGCCATTATGCGGCGCCGGCAGCTCCAAATGAAATTCAGCTCCCGGCAAAAACCCGCAACGGAACCGAATCCATCCTCCTGGTGGAGGACGAGATCAGAGTTCTGGAGCTCACGGCAGCGGGGCTGCGTGAACTCGGCTATTCCGTGCGCGAAGCGCGGAGTGCGCAAGAGGCGCTCAAAGTGTTGAATGGCGATGCGGTTGTCGACCTGCTGCTCACCGACATCGTCATGCCGGAGATGAACGGCCGGAAACTCGCCGACGAGGCGGTGATCCTGAGGCCGGGGATCAAGGTGCTGTTCATGACCGGCTTCACCAAAAACGCCGTTGTGCACAATGGTGTGCTGGACCCTGGTGTGAATTTTCTGGCAAAGCCGTTTTCGCTCGAGGAGCTATCGGAAAAGTTGCGCACTGTGCTCGAGGCGGAGCAAGTCGGGTGAGAAGGTTTTGAGGCGCGGCCCGCATGACGGACCGTGCAAGACGGCTGAGGTGATGAGTTGTCCTCGGCGAAGGCGAAGTCTCGATCAGGTTGACGCGCCGGCTTTGGCTTCGGCGTGGCGTTCCCTTTCGGCGGGAATCTCGACGCGCTTGCCGAGCGCTTCGCGGACATAGAGCCGCCGGATCGCCACATCCGCCACGATGGCGAGCGGATAGCCGAGGAGAAATCCCAGCGGCCCGAACAGAATTCCCATGGCCACGGTCGCGAAAAGCCCGACAGCGGCCGGCAGCTCGACGACGCGTCCGACGACGAACGGCATGATGAGGTTGTTCTCGAGCTGCTGCACGACAACGGCAACTGCAAGCGCGGCAACCGTCAACTCCCACCCCTGCGCAGAGGCGAGAAGGAGTGCTGGTATCGCGCCAATAACCGGACCGGCGATGGGAATAAACTCGGTCGCGCCGGCGATCAAGCCGAGTGCCAGCGGGGAAGGAACGCCGACAAGCCACATGCCGATACCCGTCATCGCGCCGACAATGGCCATGGCGATGAGCTGCGCCTTGAGCCAGCGGCTGAGGGCAAACGCGCTGTCTTCGGTCGTCGACAATACGATTTTGCGCCAACGTTCCGGGAACAACGCGATGAAGCCGTTTCGGTAAGAGTTCGGTGCCGCGGCGAGATAGAGGCCGCCGACCACCACCAGGATGAAAGCCGCCACGGCTTCGACAATGCTGGATCCGATGGTCACGGCGCGCGCTGCGATCTCTCCGAGAGCGGAGCCGCCGAAATCCCTCGATAAAGAGTCGAAGTCGATGTCGAGCGCCTGGACCAGCGATCGAAATGCGGCGGGTGCGTTCTGAAGCACATATGCCGTTTGCTCCGAAAGCCGCGAGCCGAACTGAAACACGAGTGCAGCCGCAAGAAGGAGGATTAGAGCCGAGGTGAAAATGAGTGCAAATACCTCCCGCATGCCGGTGGCTTCGCAGATCGGCGCCATGAGGGCGCGCAGTGCGATCGCCGTCAGCACGGCTGCGAATATCAGGAGGAGAAGATCGGACAGCGTCCAGAGCGCGAGAGCCAATGCGCCGATCGCAAAGACCACCAAGACGCGACGTATGAACACCCAATCCGACACGGTTCGTGGCCTTGTGACTGAGACGCTCGCTTGACGGATTGCGCGCTGAGGCTCGCAGCCTGATAGCTGTAAACAGTTCGTGCCGGATTTTGTTTCATGGGTGGTGCCGTCACTGTGCGCACGCGGTGGGCCGTGGCCCCTAGCTGAAATGTGCGGGGGTGGGCGAACAGATCGGAGTATTTGCATGCGGAAGGTTGTCTTTGGACGCGCTTATCCGATGAGATGCGTCTAAGTGATCCATTTGATTACAAAATTCTTGTCTGCATTGCCGTAAATGTGCCCAGGTCTGGCGGGTATCTGAACCCGAATCCGAAGCTGTCGGGGCAGGGGCCGATGCGACTCTCCACATCTCGCGGCATTGCCGTGCTGCTGATCGCCGCCACGACGGCTTCCATGGTTTCCGGCCGTGCGGGGGCAGATGAGCTGCTCGTCATGCCTTATTCGTGCCGGGTGGTCGGCGGGCGGCCCGTGCTGACCCCGTCCGAAGACCAGGGCCATGCCGTGATTGGGCGGCGCGAGCAGCAGGAGTTCCAGGCCTGTTCGCGCATCAATCCCGACATGTGCCGCAAGTGGACCGTGCATCGGTTCGACCTCGATTGCGATGGCGTGCGCGTTCCCTGGATGTCGGTCGCCGCGGCTGCGGACGCGCATCAAGGGGGGCGCAGTCACGTCGCGAACGGGCGCCTCGAGATTGAGATGCCGCCGCAATGGGACATGCCGGCCAATGCGCCTTGCGCGAGATTGGAGGAGCGCGAGCTGCGGCGGCCGGATGGTGCATTTCGCCGCTACTGTGAAGAGCGCATGGCCGAGGCGCCGCCCGCTATCGTTGCTATGCCTCGAGGGTTCGCGCCGATGCTCGGCATCGACGGCATCTTTGTCGCCGCGTCTTCGAAGCCGCCGAAGGCGATTGCGAAGGCGTCACCTCCCGGTGGGGTTGCTCCGCCGGTCGAGAAGGCGGCCCGTGCGGAGCCGCTTCCTGCCGCTCCGGAGCGCGCAAGCCGCCCGGTGGAAAAAGCCCCAGTTTCTCCGCCTCCTCCTCCCGTGCCAGCGACCGCGCCCAAGGAGGCGTCCTCGGACGCATCGGCAGCGGGCAGTGCGGTTGCCGGCGCGGCCCCTCTCATTCCCAAGATCATCAACGGAGAGGGTGCTTCGCCGGTGGAGTCTCCCGCCGACGCCAACGCTACAAAAGCGGAACCATCGCCCGCGCCTTCGGCTTCGACTTCGGCTCAAAGCCCACCGGTTGCGGAGCTGCACGTGCCGCCTGCTGAAACTCTACCGTCACCGCCCGCGGATCCCGATGCCGGTCTGACATCCGCTATTCCCGTGACTGTCGTCCGCGTCCCCGGACATGTCGATGCCGGGCTTCTCGCGGCGGGAGGCGTCGCAGCTTTGGCGCTGCTGGCGGCCGCGGTCGCGTATCGGCGGCGGCGTGCGCGATCCCTTTCGCCTCTCTCCCGCGATATTGCCGCCGTTTCCTTTGACGCGCGCACCTCGCCGGGGAATCCTGCGACGCTCGGCATGCTGCCCGCCGTGATCCCACCGACTGCGCCGGGACGCGAGCTCGAACCGCCATCCAGTTTGCCGCCAGGGCCGCCGGCTCCTGTCGGCGATGCCGTTCCGCGCACCCGCGAAGAGGCGCTCGGCGTGCTCGGTATCGGCGTTGCGCCGGACCTCAACGAGGTGGCAATCAAGAAGATCATCGACGGTCTGCGGCTGGCTTGGAACCCCGATCATGCGCGCGACGCGGCCGACCGGGCGATGCGCGAAGTGCGGCTGAAACAGCTCAACGTGGCGTGGGATATTCTCGCCGGCCGGGGAGCCGGATCGCCGAGCTGACGGCTTCGTTCTGTTCGTTATCCTTGATATTATCGTGCACCGACGCATCGCGCTTCGGTTGCGTATTTACTGAAATGCAACCGCGAATCAGCTCACTGATCTTGTTACGCCGCGAACCCTGGCGGGTCGGCAGCAACGCGAGATTGGAAGGGCTTGCGCGATGTTTTCCCAAAAGCAGAACGAGCTTCAAGCGAAGCTCGATGCACTCGACCGCTCTCAGGCCGTCATCGAGTTCAATCTCGATGGGACGATCGTGACTGCGAACCAGAACTTTCTCGACGCCGTGGGTTACACGCTGGCCGAGGTCCAGGGCCGGCATCACAGCCTCTTCGTCTCGCCCGAGGAGCGTGCAAGTCCGGCCTATGCGCAGTTCTGGGCCGGCCTCAACAGGGGCGAGTTCCGGTCTGCCGAGTACAAGCGTGTCGGCAAAGGGGGCCGCGAAATCTGGATCCAGGCGACCTACAATCCCTTGTTCGATGACCATAAGAAACCCTATAGGGTCGTCAAGTTCTGTACCGACGTCACCGCGCGCAAGCTCCAGACTGCGGATTTCGAGGGGCAGATTGCGGCGATCGACAAGTCGAGCGCGGTGATCCATTTCGATCTCGATGGCACCATACAGAGCGCGAACCCGAACTTCCTCGCCGCCGTCGACTACACGCTGGACGAGATCAAAGGCCGGCATCACCGTATGTTCGTCGCCGAAGCGGAGCGCGCGAGTGCCGCATACCTGGCGTTCTGGGAGGCGCTGAAGCGCGGCGAGTTCCAGGCGGGGCAGTTCCGTCGCATCCGCAAGGGCGGCGGAGAGCTGTGGCTGCAGGCAACCTACAATCCGATCTTCGATCCGTCTGGCCGTCCGTTCAAGGTGGTCAAGTTCTGTACCGACATCACGCGACAGGTCGAAATGAAGGTGGCGCTCAAGCAGACGATCGACGTCGATCTCGGCAAGGTCTCCGATGCCATCTCCGAGACGACACGGCAGATCGCGAGCGCCGCCAATTCCTCTTCGCAGACATCCGCCAACGTGCAGGCTGTCGCATCGGCCGCGGAAGAACTCGTGCAATCGGTGCGCGAGATCAGCCGGCGGGTCGACGAGGCGGCGCGTGTCACGAACAACGCGGTCGCGCTCGGCAAAAGGACCAATGAGATCGTGGGCGGGCTGGCTGGCTCCGCCGATCGCATCGGGCAGGTGGTCAATCTGATCAATACCATCGCATCTCAAACCAATCTTTTGGCGCTCAACGCTACCATCGAGGCTGCGCGCGCTGGCGAAGCGGGCAAGGGATTTGCTGTGGTGGCGTCCGAGGTGAAGACGCTTGCCAGTCAGACGGCGAAGGCCACGGCAGAGATCGGGGCGCAGATCGGCACTGTTCAGGACGGGACGGGAAACGCCGTCATGGCCATCCAGGAGATCACGGTCGTCATCAACTCGATCAACGATATCGCGACCGGCATCGCGGCTGCGATCGAGGAGCAGAGCGCAGTCACTCAGGAAATCTCGTCCAACATGATTACGGCGTCCAACAGCGTCCAAGCCATGACCGACAACATGACGAAGATCGTCAATGCGACGGAATCCGCCAACGATTCGACGCGCAAGATCATGGAGGCGTCGAAGACGCTCGTCGCCTAGCGAACGGGTGTCGGGCGTCCGCTTTACCGCACGGCCGCTCAGCCGACTTGCGCGCGATGGCGGAGGAGGTGGTCGGCGAGGACGAGGGCCATCATGGCTTCGCCTACCGGCACGGCGCGGATGCCGACGCACGGATCGTGGCGGCCCTTGGTGACGATCTCCGTCTCGTGGCCTTTAGCGTCGATGGTCTGGCGCGGAGTGAGGATTGATGACGTGGGCTTGACGGCAAAGCGGCAGACGACCGGCTGTCCGGTCGAGATGCCGCCCAGGATGCCGCCGGCATTGTTGGAGAGGAAGCGCGGCTTGCCGTCCGGGCCGATGCGGATCTCGTCGGCGTTGGCCTCGCCGGTCAGCTCGGCTGCGCCCATGCCGGCGCCGATCTCGACGCCCTTCACCGCGTTGATACTCATCATGGCGGACGCGAGGTCCTGGTCGAGCTTGCCGTAGATCGGTGCACCGAGGCCCACCGGCACTCCTTCCGCCACCACCTCGATGATGGCGCCCACGGAGGAGCCGTTCTTGCGCACGCCATCGAGGTAGGTGCTCCATTCGGGCACCATGCAGGGATCGGGCGAGAAGAACGGATTGGAGTTGACGGTTTCCCAGTCCCAGCGTGAGCGGTCGACCTTGAGCTCGCCGACCTGCACCAGCGCGCCGCGAATGACCACTTCGGGGCCGAGCACCTTGCGGGCGATGGCTCCGGCAGCAACGCGCATGGCCGTTTCGCGAGCGGAGGAGCGTCCGCCGCCGCGAAAATCGCGGATGCCGTACTTGGCCCAGTACGTGTAGTCGGCGTGGCCGGGGCGGAACGCCTCCTTGATCTCGCCGTAGTCCTTGCTGCGCTGATCCGTGTTGTGGATCAGGAGCGAGATCGGCGTGCCGGTTGTCACCTGCTGGCCTTCCGCATTGGGGAAGACACCGGAGAGAATCTCGACGGCGTCGGCCTCGCGGCGCTGGGTGGTGAAGCGCGATTGGCCGGGCTTGCGCCGGTCGAGATGAACCTGGATCTCGTCAGCCGTCAGCGGAATGCCCGGCGGGCAACCGTCCACAACGCAGCCGATGGCTGCGCCGTGGCTTTCGCCCCAGGTCGTCATGCGGAAGAGATGGCCGAAGGTGTTGTGTGACATGGCCGCCGCTTTGCGGGCTGCTCTGACGGGCTGCCCGGAGATTCAATTCGATAGCATCGGCAACTTTTCGCAGTCGCCCGCACTACCCGCCCACTCATAAGTGGGTGGGAGCCGGGGAGCAAGAAAGGACATCGCTCGGAATTGTTTTGCAACACGCCGCGACGCAGGTAAGCAGGCTATTGCCCTGCGTTTGTGCGTTCCCGAAAGGAGGCTGCATACGACGCACGGGGGCCGCTTCCGGCGCATTGTCCGGGGCGGCGCTCAAGGGTGGAATGTGCCGCGTCTTTGTGTTTCAGCGGATCGCTCCTCACGGTCTGAGCAACCGTGGTCGAGAGATCTGCACCTTGTTGTTTGCATGAGAAGAGCCGGAGCAGCCGCTGCTCCGGCTCTTCTTTTTTGTTTTCCGAGCGGCGGACGCCGAAGCGACGAGCCCCCTCACCCTATCCCTCTCCCAAGGGAGAGGGGAATTGGATCAGAGCCAGCGCATTGCGCCGGGCGTTAGGATCAGCACCCGGTCCTGGGGGCTTTCGAGGCTCGGGATCAGCTCGGGGTCTAGCCCCAGCACATGGGCGCGCAGGCAGCGCGAGACGCCGCCGTGCGAGACGACGACACAGTCCTTGCGGACGTTCGCGGCCCAGCCCGTCACGCGGGCGAGGAGGTCGGCGTAGCTCTCGCCGCCGTCGGGGCGCCAGCCAAAGGCATCCTTTTTGCGCGCCGCAACGGCGTCGCGGTCGTTTGCCAGGATGTCGTCCTGGAGCGTGCCTTCCCAGACGCCGTATGAGAGCTCGATCAAACGCGGGTCGATGGCGTAGGCCTCGGGCGCAAGGCCGAGCTCACCACGCAGGATCTGCATGGTCTCGCGTGTGCGGCTCAGCGGGCTGGCGATGAACTCGGCTTCGGCAATGGCGGGCAAGTAAGCGCGGAGTGCGATGCCGTTGCGGTGTGCCTGTGCGCGGCCGGTCTCGTTGAGCGGGATGTCCTTCTGGCCCTGATAGCGCCGGTCACGATTCCAGTCCGTCTCGCCGTGGCGGATGAAATAGATCGTGGGGTGGTCCGGCATGGAATGATCTTGCCAAAACGGTGCCCGCAAGATCGAACGACCAATGCGCGGCGCCGATGTCAGGGGTCGTTCTTGACGACTGAGATATCGGGCGCGTCCTCGTTCTTCATGCCCTGCACGTGATAGCCGGCGTCCACGTGATGGACTTCACCCGTCACGCCCTTCGAGAGGTCGGACAGGAGGTAGACACCAGCGCCGCCGACGTCCTCAATGGTGACCGTGCGGCGGAGCGGCGAATTGTACTCGTTCCATTTCAATATGTAGCGGAAGTCGGAAATTCCAGCGGCGGCGAGCGTCTTGATGGGGCCAGCAGAGATGGCGTTGACGCGGATGGCGTTCTTGCCGAGGTCGGAGGCGAGATAGCGCACGGATGCTTCAAGCCCGGCCTTGGCGACGCCCATGACGTTGTAGTGCGGCATGACCTTCTCGGCTCCGTAGTACGTCAGCGTGACGATGGAGCCGCCGTTGGTCATCAGCTTTTCGGCGCGCTGGGCGAGGGCCGTCAGCGAGAAAACCGAAACCAGCATGGTCTGGGTGAAGTTAGCTTCCGTCGTGTCCACGTAGCGGCCGTCGAGTTCGTTCTTGTCCGAGAACGCAATGGCGTGGACGAGGAAGTCCAGGCGGCCCCAGGTCTTGGCCAATTCGGCGAAAAGGGCGTCCATGGAGGCTTTGTCGGCCACGTCGCACGGGAGAACGACCTTGGAGCCCAGCTCGGCGGCGAGCGGCTCGACACGCTTTTTCAGTGCATCGCCCTGGTAGGTCAGTGCCACCTCGGCGCCCTGAGCCACGACGGCCTTGGCAATGCCCCAGGCGATGGAGCGGTTGTTCGCGACGCCCATGATGAGGCCGCGCTTGCCAGCCATAAATGTGCCGGCAAGTTGTCCTGCTCCCGACGCCGTTTCGGTCATTTTCTCGCGATCCCTTTGTGCGGAAATTTGCGCGCATCCTACACAAAAGGAAATGCGGGTCCAGATGGCGGCTAAGCCGCATCCTCAACGGGCCCGCGGGCGGCGGACGGGCGCAAGGAGACGGGCCTTGCCCGGATCGGGCAGGCGTCAATAAAACCTTTTTTTGTCATGTGGTTAGCTAAATCTACGGCCTCGCCCGCGGTTATGCCCGTGCTCAACCTTCGAGTACCCAGCGGCGATTGGAGGCGCGGCAGGCGACACCTTCGGCGGTTCTTGTTTTGTAGCCGGTCGTCAAGAGCACGACGACATGGCGGCAAAGCGCGCCCGTCGCGTTGCGGAAGGAACTCGTGGGGCGCACGATGCCCGAAAGGCGCCCGTTGGAACGCTTCCATACGAAGGGCGAGCCGTCGTCCATGCGGCTCAAACCGACCTGGATGCTCTCGAGGGCGGCGATCTCGTCGGCCTCGTCGAGGACGCTTCCGAAGTCGGCGAACTTGGGGCGCATGGCCTTGCGCTCGGCCTCGGGGCATGTGCAGGTGGGCGCGCCGGACGGGCGCTCCGCTGCGAACGCCGGGTTTTCCGAAAGGAACACGAGGGCCATCAGCAGCACGGCGGTTGCGACTGCCAGAACGACGGTTTCCAAAGCGGGGACGTGACGCATGACAGAACTCCTGGACACGACAAACACGCTGCCCGCCCGTACTGGGGGAGGCCTGCCCCTGCATCGTGGCCGATCGTGGTTAAAAGGTGCTAAAGGTGCGTCCCGATTTTTGAGGCGCAGGACGCACACAGCAGGCAGGTCATAGGTGGGCGAGGACTTTCAGGACGAGAGCGGGACACCCGACTTCACGGCTGCAGAGGATCCCTTTGCGTTGTTCGAGGCCTGGCTCGTGGAGGCGACGGCATCCGAACCCAACGACCCGACGGCCATGGCGCTCGCGACCGTCGACGAGGCGGGACTGCCGAACGTGCGTATGGTGCTTCTCAAGGGCGTCGATGGCGCAGAGCATCCCGAGCGCGGGTTCGTCTTCTACACGAACCTTGAAAGTGCAAAGGGACGGGAGCTTGCTGCGTCGGGCAAGGCGGCGGTTCTGTTTCATTGGAAGAGCCTGCAACGGCAGGTCCGCGCACGAGGCAGCGTCACGGCCGTTTCGCCGGAGGAAGCTGACGCGTACTTCGCAACGCGCCCGCGCCTGTCGAGGATCGGCGCATGGGCTTCCGACCAGTCGCGTGCGCTCGAAAGCCGTCTCGCGTTCGAGAAGAAAATCGCCCAGTACACGGCCAAGTTTGGCATCGGCGACATTCCGCGCCCGCCGCATTGGTCCGGCTTTCGTCTGACACCCGTCGAGATTGAGCTCTGGCACAACCGGCCATTCCGCCTGCACGACCGGGTGGTATTCCGGCGCCAAGGCGCCACCGAGCCGTGGACGAAAGCGCGGCTCTACCCGTGAGGCTGCCTGGTTTCGCAGCACTTACTTCGTGAAAACTCTGTGACGAATGTGTCATTGCGTGCGCTGCACCATGGTGAATTTGGTGCTCTTCGGGCAATGACTTGGCTTTTTATGTACCAGGGCCGTGGAATTTCTCGGCGCCACTTGCGGAATGCGCGGTGTCCTGCAAGTGTGCCCCGGCAACACAGGGGAGTCGCCTCGGCGGGCGGGCTCGACCGCGAATTCACGGGGGGACACTTGGCAAACCTACTCGCGTCCGATCCGTCGGCGGCGCCGGCCAAGGCGCGCGATTGGATCGAGATCCTGCAGCGCTATCGCCAGCCTGATCTCAAGCGCAGCGTTTTTGAACTCTTCGTCACGCTCGTACCTTTTGCCTTGCTCTGGGCTGCCGCCTGGGCAGCGCTTGGGGTCGGGTATTGGCTCACGCTGCTGATTGCCATTCCGGCAGCTTTCTTTCTGGTGCGCGTATTCCTGATCCAGCACGACTGCGGACACGGGGCACTGTTCCGGAAGAAGCTTACCAACGACTGGGTCGGCCGCGTCATGGGCGTGCTGACGCTCACGCCCTACGACGCGTGGAAGCGCAGCCATGCCATCCATCATGCCACTCACGGCAGCCTGGAAGATCGCGGAACGGGAGACATCGATACGTTGACGGTACGCGAATACCGCGCGCTTTCGCCATGGCGCCGGTTCCTTTACCGGACGTACCGGCATCCGTTGATCCTGTTCGGAGTGGGGCCTGCGCTTTTGTTCGTCGTCCAGCACAGGCTGCCGTTCAGTATGCTCAAGGGTGCAGACTGGCGCTCGTGGGCGAGCGTCATCGGAACCAACATCGGGCTGATCGTCCTCTTCGGGGCGATGATATGGCTCGTCGGCTGGAAGCCGTTTCTTGCCGTGGAGCTGCCGATCGTCATCATCGCGTCGTCGATCGGTGTGTGGCTGTTCTATATCCAGCATCAGTTCGAGGATACGATCTGGGACGAGAAGCAGGAGTGGAATGTGCATGAGGCGGCTTTGCACGGCAGCTCGCACTACGATCTGCCGGGCGTGCTGCCGTGGCTTACGGCCAACATCGGCGTGCACCACGTCCACCACCTCTACAGCCGCATTCCCTACTATCGGCTGCCGCAGGTGCTGCGGGATTTCCCGGAGCTCGCCAATGTGCATCGCATCACGCTCTGGGAGAGCTTCAAGTGCGTGAAGCTCAGGCTTTGGGACGAGAACCAGCGCCGCTTGGTCGCGCTGGCCGATGTCGCAGTGGCCTGAAGCCAAGCCATTCCAAATTCAAAACGGCCGCTCGATGGAGCGGCCGTTTTTTTTTTGCATTTCGTGAGCGGGGCAACGCGTCAGGCGCGCTCGATGGCCTTGATGGGGCCGCGCGGCCGGCCGGAACGCTCGGCGATCTCGCGATCCTGCTCTTCGATGGCGGCGCGTGCCGGCTCGTCGCCGTCGAGACCTCCGAGGAGGTCACTCGGCACCTTGCGGTTCGAGGTTTGCGAGCCGTCCTGGTAGACGACGTTGAAGAGCACGAACTCGGCTTTCGGGTTAGGTTTCTTGCGCGCCATAGATCCTCTCCATTGCATGGGCGAACCGCCGGACGCGACGTTGGCGCGCGTCGGCCGTTGCCGTTCTATCGAATTCCGTCGCTCGCCTCTCGTCAGCCGGCGTCGCGGCCGCGGCGCGCGCCGTCGACGCTCTGCCGCTGGGGACGCTCGTGCCCGCCGTTGCCGCGGCCGCGATGGCCCCGTTGCTCGTTGCCGTGCGGCCGCCCGTGGTGATGAGCCCGATCCTGCTCGCGACGGGGTCCATGCGCGGGGCGGGCGAGGAAGCCGACATCCTGAAGCGCGCGGGGTGCATCCGCCTCGCCACGCGGCGCGTCGGGACGGCGCTGCTCTTGCCCGCGGCGATGATCGGCGGCGTCGCGACGCCCGCCTCCGTTGGCGGCATGGGTGTTGCGCTGGTCGCGCTGACGGCTCCCATCGTGAGCGTGCTCGCGGCGCTCGCCGCGTGCCTCCGGCCGCTGTTCCTGTCGGCCGTGCCGGTCACGGCCGCGCGGTTCCTGCTCGCGACGCTGCTCGCGCTCGCCGCGGCC
>NZ_CADEFI010000054.1:8411-19594 GCF_902826555.1 uncultured Hyphomicrobium sp. | reverse complement strand
ATGGGCGACCAGCGCGCTCTCCACCTCGGCAGTGCCCATGCGGTGCCCCGAGACGTTGATCACGTCATCGACGCGTCCCGTGATCCAGTAGTAGCCGTCCTCGTCGCGGCGGCATCCGTCTCCGGTGAAGTAGGTACCCGGATAGGTCGAGAAATAGGTCTGCACGAAACGGTCATGATCGCCGTAGAGCGTGCGCGCCTGTCCGGGCCAGCTGTCGAGCAGCACCAGGTTGCCCTGCGTCGCGCCCTCGATGACGCCGCCCTTCTCGTCGACCAGCGCTGGCTGCACGCCGAAGAACGGCCGCGTCGCGGAGCCCGGCTTGAGCACCGTCGCGCCCGGCAGTGGCGTGATGAGGATGCCGCCGGTCTCGGTTTGCCACCACGTATCCACGATTGGGCAGCGGCTATCTCCGACCACCCGGTAGTACCACTCCCAGGCTTCCGGGTTGATCGGCTCGCCGACGCTGCCGAGCAGCCTCAGCGACGAACGGTCGGCGCGCGTCACGAAATCGTCGCCCGCGCCCATGAGCGAGCGGATGGCCGTCGGCGCCGTGTAGAACGTATTCACCTTCCACTTGTCCACCACGTGCCAGAAGCGCGAGGCCGTGGGGTAGGTTGGCACGCCTTCGAACATCAGCGTCGTGGCGCCATTCGCGAGCGGTCCGTAGACGATGTAGCTGTGCCCGGTGACCCAGCCCACGTCAGCCGTGCACCAATAGATCTCGCCGTCGTGGTAGTCGAACACGTACTGATGTGTCATCGCCGCGAACAGGAGGTAGCCGCCGGTCGTGTGCACCACGCCCTTGGGCTTTCCTGTCGAGCCCGACGTATAGAGGATGAACAGCGGATCTTCGGCATTCATCTCCACCGGCGGGCAGTCGGCGGTGACTTTCTCCAGCTCTTCGTGCAGCCACAGGTCGCGTCCACCCGTCCATGCCACCGGATTTCCCGTCCGGCGCACGACGAGCACCTTCTCGCCGCCCTTGGCGCATTTCTTGAGCGCCTCGTCGGTATTCTTCTTGAGACCCACGGTCTTGCCGCCGCGCACGCCTTCGTCGGCGGTGATGATAAACGTCGAGCCCGCGTCCTCGATGCGCCCGGCGAGACTGTCCGGCGAGAAGCCGGCGAAGACGATCGAATGGATGGCGCCGAGGCGGGCGGATGCCAACATCGCATATGCCGCCTCCGGGATCATCGGCAGATAGATTGTGATGCGGTCGCCCTTCTTGACGCCGTTCGCCTTGAGCACGTTGGCGAACTTCGAGACCCGCTCGTGCAGCTGCCGGTAGGTGATGGTCTGATCCTCGGTCGGGTCGTCGCCCTCCCAGATGATCGCCACTTGATCGCCGCGCGTCGCGAGATGCCGGTCGATGCAGTTCGCCGACAAATTGAGCGTTCCGTCCTCGAACCATTTGATAGAGACGTCGCCCGGCCCGAAGCTTGTGTTCTTGATTTTGGTCGGCGCTTTGATCCAGTCGAGGCGCCGGCTGTTCTCGGCCCAAAAGCCTTGCGGGTCCGTCACCGACTGCTCGTAGAGAGCCTTGTATTTGGCATCGTCGAGCCAGGCACGGCTCGCCCATTCGGGCGTGACGGCATACGCCTTCTCCGACATCGTTAATCCTCCCGGATCGATTTATTGTTCTGGTTCGGCATTATGGGCACTCGCAAGGCGAGCGACAACTTCCCCCTTGGTCGAATGCGATTTGCTGCATTTTGACCGAGATCAAGCAAAGGGGCCGGGACCGGCAGGAAATCAGGTCAAGCCCGGCTTCAAGCTGCCGGCTGTCGCCCTGAGACCGAGTCCGGTCGGGGGAGTTTCTTCCTCGTCGGCCGCAGGCCCGGGATCGTCGGGCGCGTGCGGCGATGTGAAGATCCTCGTGCGTTCGGTGCGCGGCTCCGCCTCGCGGCTGCGATCGGGCGCGCGCTTGGCGGGCTTCGACGTCGGCTCCGCCGGGGCTGCCGTTGTGGGAGCCTCTTTCGCGACGGTCGCCGCTGCAGCAGGCGCTTCGGCAGCGGCAGCTTTGGGCTGCGGCTTCGCCTCCGGCACCGCCACCACAGGCTCCGCCTTGACGATCACGGTATCGGGCTCGCCCGACGCGATGAACTCGGTGAGATCCGCGCCCAGAATGCGCTCCTCGCCGCCCTCTGCTTCGTCCGCGGGAACGCGCCATTCGAACGCGTCCAGCACGCCGGACACCGGCGAGATCGCCGCCCAGCGGTCGGACGTCACGCCGTCGGCGATCCAGGCCGCATCGCGCGGCGCCGTCACGGCGCGCGCCAGCCACTCCCGCGCACGTCCCTTGTCGCCGCTTTCCTCGGCTTCGATGCGCGCCATCAGGGCCGCAACGCGTCGCGTTAGCCCCTGCTCGAGAAACGGCTGCAGGATGCGGCGCGCCTCAGCGTAATCGTGCGCCTCGATGGCCGCGACGGCCACCGCGATCGAGCTTTCGATCGACATCGGGTTGAGCGAGAACAGATGCTTCACGCGGTCGAGCCGGTCGCGCGGACTATCGCCGATGCGCGCGTAGGCATAGGCGGTCGCCAGCTCCGGGTGCGGCGCCTTGGTCCATGTCTTCTGAATGATCTTGGCGGCGCGCGGCGTGTTTCCGCGCGCGGCAAGCAGGCGTCCCGCCACCGCCGCCGCCGGAATGAGCGAAGGCGCAAGCCCGTGCGCTTCGAGCGCCAGCGTCAGCGCCTTCTCGGGATCGTCCTCTTCCAGCGCCTGTGCTTGTGCCGCCAGGAGCACGGCCCGGCGCCGGTCGACCACCGGCCGTTCCACATGGCCGTGCCGCTTGGCAAGCGCCAGCGTTGCCAGCGCCCCGGCCCAGTCGCCGGCCTTGCACTGCAACTCGAACAGCGCCTCGACCGGCCATGAGAGCTTCGGGTTGAGCCGCAGCGCCCGCTCCGCGAACTGCTGCTGCGCTTCGCGTTCTCCTTCGCGCCCGGCCTCGAGAAAAAGCCCGCGCAGCCCAAGCTGCTCGGTATCGGGCGACGCGAGCATGGCCTCGAAGATACGCCGCGCCGTCGCCTTGTCGCCGGAAAGCTGCGCCGCCTGCGCGCGCAAAAGATGAGTCAATGGCTCGTTGGGCAGGGATTTACGGGCCTGCAGCGCATAGCGCGTGGCCGTCGAGCGGTCGCCGGCGCCGATGGCGATCATGCCGGAGGATAGCGCATCGAGGCCGCGCCGCTGCCGGCGGCGCGTGAGAAAATGGCTGACGGCCGCGGGACTCGACCAGATCTGGCTCATGACCGCCCACGCGAGAAGCGCCAGTCCGATCACGGCCGCGAACAGGATCACCGCGCGGAACACGCTGGTCTCGATCTCGTAGCCTTGCCATGTGATGAGCAGCGAGCCCGGCCGGTCCGCGAGCCAGGCGAGGCCGCTGGCGAGCAGGATCACGCCGAGAAGGAAAAGCACGAGTCGCGTCATCGGTCGCGATCCTCTCAGTTCTGGACGGGAGCGGGCGCTGCGGGCGCCGGCGTTTCGGGAGCGCCTGCGAGCGACGCCTTGAGCTTCGTCTCCACGGCGGCGATCGCCTGGTCGACCGTGTCGCGGGCCGTGAGCTTGATCAGCCAGTCGTCGATCGGCACGCGTGCGCGTTGCGGCAGGTTTTTGGCCTGCGCCAGCGCTTCTCCGAGCTGGCCGTCGTTGAGCGCCGCTTCCATGCGCCCCACGATCGCTTCCGTGCTCGTGTCGTCCGCCTCGTGGCTGACTTTGCGCACGCGCACGACGGACTTTGCGCCCGCCAGCAGGCGATCGATCACCGAGCCGTCGGAGGGCTCGAGGTCAGCGTCGATAACGGCGCTGATGAGCGGGCGGAACTCCGACTTGAGCTGCGCCACCGTCGCCACGCCCGTATTTTTGAAGCGCTCGAGCGGTGCCAGGTCGAGCTGCCCGGCGGACGCCTTGCGCACCTCTTCAAGCTCGGCGGCGTAGCCTTGCCCCTGCCCGCGATCGAGCGCACGCTTGAGGTTCGAGAGCTCGAGCGAAAGCACGATCCGCTCGGCGTTCTGACGTCGGCTTTGCTCGTTGCTGACCACGCTTTTCAGCGTCTGCTCGAGTTCGGCGATCTTGCTGTTCACCGGGCCGACGGCATTGGTCACGTCCTGCGGCTTGGCAAACGACTTGAGCTGCGAGTCGATGGAGCTTCTGAACTCGCCGATGGAGCTCGAAAGCTTCGCCGTCTCGGCCTTGGACGCCTCGACGTCCGCCGCGAGCCGGTCGGTGTCGGCCTTGGCGGTATCGGCCTTTTGCGTTCCGCGCTGAAGCTCCTGGCGCACCTGCGAAAGCTCACGGTCGAGGCGCGTTGCCGCCGCCCGTGCAGCCTCGCTCGACTCCTGCGTCGAGGCGATGCGCGTCGTAACATCGGTCGGCAACCCCTTGCGCAGCTCCGCGATCTGCCCCGCGAGCGATGTTTCGACATCGGCGATCTTGCTGGAGATGGCGGCTAGCTGCGGCACGCCTCCCTCCGCGCTCGTGCTGCCCGACGCGATCAACTTGAGCTGCTCTTCGAGCTTCCCGATCCGCTCGGCCTCGGCCGCGCCGTCGCTGCGCTGGCTAGCCTCGCTCAAGGTTTTCGTCTGGGCTTCGAGCGCTCCCTGCGCGTCGCGGAGTTGGGTGAGGCTTTGCGAAAGCTCGTCGAGCTTCGCAAGCCGGCTCTCCGCATCGCCGATTTTGGCGTTGAGTGCGTCGAGATCCGCGCCGCCCTTGGCTTCGAGCGCGGACACCCGCGCCGCGAGCTGCTCGGTCACGCCGGTCTGTACCGTGGACGGCTTCGGTCCGAGGGCGGCCGTGCCGGCATAGACGAGCGCGCCGCCGATGACACCGGCCGCGAGATGGGAAAAGAAGCTGCCGGCCGATGCGCCGCCGCTGCTCGTCTTGGAAGCGGCCTTCGCCGTTGCGTCCGCCTTCCCCGTTGCATTCGGAGCCGCCGGTTTGGCCGCAGCCTCTGCGGCGCTCTTGGCTGGAGCCGATTTTTCGGCGGCGGAGGTTGCGCCGGGCACGCTCGCGTCCGGCTTGTCGGTGGAAGCGGCGCTGCTGCCTGTCGCTGCCGGACCGGACGACGACGAGGCGCTCGATGCGGATGTGCTCGCTGCGGAGGCCTGCCACGGCGGCTTCACCTCCGTGGCCTTGAGGTCGAGCGTCGCATGCGGACGCTTCGCGCCGGGGGCATCGCTGCGGCCAGCATCCTTCGGATCGGGCTTGTCGATCATGGAAGCAGGGTCTCCAGGGGCTTGCGGCCGGTCTCGGGGGGTGAGAGGGGCCTCATGAGGATTCTGACGCCTCGCGGGCGATGAGGGCAAGCATTTCTTCTGAGTTGGGCAAGGGGGAGACCGCAATCCTTACGGCGCCGAGGGGGATCAGTTCCTGACCGACCGCGTCGGAAAGGCAGAAATGGACCGTTCTGCGGGCCTGCCCCCCGAGATCGGCGTGGCCGATCAGGGTCGCGTAGACCTTGGCCGTTCTCGGCGACATGAGCACGACAGCGTCGAAGCCTCCCTGCCGAAACATTTCAGCAACCTCGCCGGGAAACGCGCCCGCCGGTTCCGTCCTGTACACAATCTCTGTACGAACCGCGAATCCTCGGTCCTCCAGCGCCCCCTTGAGGTCGAAAGCCAGCGTCTCGCCGGCAAGATGCACGAGCGCGCCCGCCGCGGGATCGGCCTCGCTGGCGATGATCTCGGCCAGAGCTCGCCCGGTCCCTGGCCCTTCGATGACGGTGCGAAAACCGTGGCTCCGCGCCAATGCGGCCGTCCCCGGCCCGACCGCGTACAGCGGCAGCCCGAGTGCGGTGCCCGCAAACGGCGCCACCGCCTTGAGGCCATTGCGGCTCGTCACGATCAGCGCCTGCACCCCGTTGAGCGTCGGCATGCCGCCTACGGGCACCACCGAGAGCAGGGGCGCCTGCGTGACGCGGTGGCCCTGGGCGCGCAACGCAGCTACGAGCGGATCCGGCTCTGCCCCCGTGTCGGGCCTCGTTGACAGGATGTGCATCAGAGCGGTCGCGTCAGGAGGGCGTGAGCGCCCAGTTCGAGCAGCGCATCGGCCGCCGATTGTCCGAGTGCGGCGGCGGGCGCGGCCGGTCCCTCCCGTTCGATCTCGAAACACTGCTCGCCATCGACCGAGAACACCATGCCGCGCAACGTGAGCACCCCACCGGAAAGGTTCGCGAGTCCCGCGATCGGCGTCCGGCATGAACCTTCGAGGCGTGTGAGGAAGGCGCGCTCGGCCGTCACGCACACCGCTGTTGTCGCATCGTTGAGAGGGGCGATCCGTGCCGCCGTCTCATCGTCGTCCTCGCGGATCTCGAGCGCGATGGCTCCTTGCGCGACGGCAGGGAGAATGACGTCGGTCTCGATGGCCGACGTGATGCGCTCGGCGAGCCCAAGCCGCTTCAGCCCCGCGCACGCGAGCAGCGTCGCATCCGCCACGCCCTCGGAAAGCTTTCTGAGCCGCGTCTGCACATTTCCGCGGAAACCGACCACCTTGAGGTCGGGCCGGATGCGCGTCACCTGCGCCTGCCGCCTCAAACTCGATGTGCCGACCACCGCGCCATGGGGCAGCTCGGCGAGCGAAGCGTATTTGAGAGAGATGAAGGCGTCGCGCACGTCCTCGCGCGGCAGAACGGACCCGATCAGGAGTCCATCCGGCAGCTGCGTCTGCATGTCCTTCATCGAGTGCACGGCGAGGTCGATCTCGCGCGCGATCAGCGCCTCCTCGATCTCCTTGGTGAACAGCCCCTTGCCGCCCACCTCGGCCAGCGGACGGTCCTGGATCGCATCGCCGGTTGTCTTGTAGACGCGGATCTCGAACGCGTTCTCCGCCAGCCCATGGGCCGCCATCAGCCGCGCCCGCACCTCGTGGGCTTGCGCCAGCGCCAAGGGTGAGCCGCGCGTGCCGATGCGGAGGGTGCGAGCTTGCAAATCGAGGGCTCCGAGTGTTAGGGCGGCCAACGGGCCGGAAACGGAAAGGCAAAGACGGCGCCATTAATGCCCGCCCCGCTGGCCGAACGCAAATCGGACGCCCGGCGTGGTAACCAACGGCCGCTGGTCTCGCGGCGACGGTTGAAAACGCCCCGCCATGCAAGCGTCTCAAGGACGCGCCATGCTATGTGTAGGCGATTGCGGAGAGAGGGCATAACGCCATGAGCATGGAACGCGTCGGTGTGATCGGCGGCGGCGCCTGGGGCACCGCGCTGGCACAAACCCTGACGCTGGCCGGCCGCAATGTCGTGCTCTGGGCGCGCGAGCCCGAGACGGTCGCGGACATCAACACGCGCCGTGTCAACCGGGCCTTCCTGCCCGGCATTTCGCTGGATCCGCGCCTCACGGCAACGGAGAGATTGGAGGATTGCGCGTCCGCCGACGCCATCCTGCTCGTCTCTCCCGCCCAGCACGTGCGCGCCATCGCGTCCGTCCTCTCCCGGCACGCCCGCGCCGGACAGCCCCTGGTCGTCTGCGCCAAGGGCATCGAGCAGGCGAGCGGCAAACTGATGGGCGAGGTCGTCACGGAGACCGCCCCGGACATGACGCTCGCCGTGCTGTCGGGGCCGAGCTTCGCCGCTGATGTCGCGCGCGGGCTCCCGGCCGCGCTCACCCTCGCCTGCCGCGACGAGCGCCTCGGCAAGCTCTTGGTCGAGAGCCTCGGCGACCGCCAGCTGCGCATCTATTGGTCCGACGACATCGCCGGCGTGGAGCTGGGCGGCGCCCTGAAGAACGTGCTCGCCATCGCCGCCGGCATCGTCGACGGCAAAGGCCTCGGCGCCAGCGCGCACGCGGCCCTCGTCACGCGCGGCTTTGCCGAGATGCGCCGCCTGGGCCGGGCGCTGGGCGCGCGCCCCGAGACCATGATGGGCCTCTCCGGTCTTGGTGATCTCGTACTGACCTGCGGCAGCCCCCAGTCTCGCAACATGAGCCTCGGCCGCGCGCTTGGCCAAGGAGAGACGCTGGAGGCTGTGCTTGGCGCGCGCGTCTCGGTCACCGAAGGCGTGTACACGGCCGCCGCCGTCGTACGCCTGGCTCAGGAAAAGCGCATCGACATGCCGATCACCACGGCGGTGCACGCCATCATCGAGGGCCGCATCACGGTCGACGACGCCATCACGGGCCTCATGAGCCGGCCCTTCAAGGCCGAGGACTGAGGTTCGACGCGATCGCAGACCGCGGTCGAGCGCGCGCTTGCGGCCTTGAGCCACCTCGAATTTGGCGTAAGGTCGCGCACAAACCGCACCAGCACGAGACGAGCACTGCGATGGCCTATTGGCTTCTGAAGTCCGAGCCCGACGCCTTCTCCTGGGACGACCTTGTCAAGAAAGGCGCCAAGGGCGAGCCGTGGACCGGCGTGCGCAATTTCACCGCCCGCAACAACATGAAAGCCATGCAGGTGGGCGACCTCGGCTTCTTCTATCACTCGAACATCGGCAAGGAGGTGGTCGGCATCTGCCAGGTGATCGCGCTCGCGCACGCCGATCCCACCGACGACACCGGCAAATGGAAATGCGTCGACGTCCGCGCCGTGGAGCCCGTACCGCGTCCCGTCACGTTGGCCGACGTCAAAGCCAACCCGCGCCTCTCCGGCATGGCCCTCGTCCGCACGGCGCGCCTCTCCGTGCAGCCGGTGACCGAGGCTGAATGGGCCGAGGTCTGCCGCATGGGCGGTCTCGCGGCGCAGAAGCGCGCCAAGAAAAAATAACGGATGCCCGCGCTTTCACCCGTCGAAGATCCCCATGCCGCCGAGGCGTTCATCGTCGCCAACACGCGCCTCCTCACGCCGCCGCTCGTTCCGGAGATCCGCCTGCACCTTGCCGAGGAAAGCGTGCCCATCTGGCAAAAGACCGAGGAGGAGCTGGGCGAGATGAATGTCCCGCCGCCGTACTGGGCCTTCGCCTGGGCGGGCGGCCAGGCCCTCGCCCGCTACCTGCTCGACAACCCGGCGCTCGTGGCCGGGAAACGGGTCGTGGACCTCGGCACGGGATCCGGGCTCACCGCCATCGCAGCAGGGCTGGCCGGCGCCGCTTCGGTGCTTGCGGCTGATATCGATGCCTTGGCCATTGCCGCCGTCCGTCTCAACGCTGGAGCGAACGGCGTCACGTTCGACACGACGCGCGACGATCTCCTCGCCGATGCACCGGAGCCCGCGGACGTGGTCCTCGTCGGCGACCTCTTCTACGAACGTGAGCTTGCGGCCCGCGTCACCGCCTACATCGAGCAGGCCGCGGCCGGCGGAGCGCGTGTTCTGATTGGCGACCCGAAACGCAGCTACTTCCCCGCCGGGCGTTTCACGCTCGCCGCCGAGTATCAGGTGCCGGTCACGCGTGAGCTGGAGGATGCCGAGATCAAACGCACCTCCGTCTGGCAGCTGGACTGACGGGCAGCTCTTTTTGATTGAGGTCACTCACTGCCTTGTCCCGGACGTGTCGTGCCGCCGCAGCAGCTTGGCGTAAAGCGCACGCGCCGTCGCCTCGATCTCGCGGACGCGCCCGTGCGGCATCTCGGACGCCACCACCTTCATCGCCGCCGCGAGCGTCATGGGGTGCCCGAGCCCCAGCCGCACCATGAGTCGCAGCGCCTCCTCCTCTGCGGTGTCCTGCAGATTGATGGGCTGGCGCATGCGCAGGATAAGATCGTCCAGAACCGGGTTCCGCGACGGCATGGCTGCTCCCCCTTTTGATACGCTGGAGCGAGAGGACCGTGCCGTGTTAACGCGTTGGCACCCAAGGAGGGTTCCCACGCCTACGCTCGGCGCGCACCCCTGCGGCACCAGACCGAGGGCCGCACCGCCCCGCTCGCAACTCGGCCTTGAACAGGGGGCGAATTCAGCCTATCAAGGCGCCCTTCCGGGCCCATTGGACGGCTTCGGAGGCGGGCAGCCGCAATAGCTCAGTTGGTAGAGCACGTCATTCGTAATGACGGGGTCACAGGTTCGAGTCCTGTTTGCGGCACCATCACTTCCGGCATTGTGCCTCCCGCGCCCCATGAAAAAACCGGCACCCACGCAACCTTAAGGCGACTTGTGAGTTGCGCATCGTCAGTTGGCGGATAAGCGTGGGATCGCAGATACGGCGCGCTGCATGACCCGCGCGGGAAGTCCCAAGGCAGAGCGAGCGAGGTCGGCCCTAATGAACCTCAGTTATGAAGGTCAGATCGCATTGATGGGCGGCATCCTGTTCGTGATCGGGTTGCCGTTCTTGCTATTCGGCGATCACTTCGACGCGTCCAAACTGCCGACACGGGCTGGCATGCTCGCGTGGCTGATCACGGGGCTTGGTTTTTTGGGCCTCGCCGTCGCCCTTGTTCTGATCGGCGGCAGAGTCTTGTGGCAAACCCTTGTCGCCATCTGGCAGGCGCTCGCACTCTAGTTGCGTCGCTCGAGAAGCCCGCAATCGCTCCCCGGGCTCCGCCGGCCCTTCACCGGCGAAACCAAAAGCGAGGCGAATGCCGATCCCCTAGTTCGGCAGTTCGCGCGAAGCCTTCCACTCCGCGAGCTTGATCACCTGGGCCGTATGCCCCTTGGGGAGAGAGAGAATGAGCAAACGCCGGTTCATCCGATAGCGATAGCATTCGACGAGGAAGCTGACCGGTGCGCCGTACACATAGAAGCGGTCCTTGGTCTTTGACATGGGGTTGCTCCGTGCTGCCGTGCACACCCCATGTCAAAGTGCTTCGCGCGTTCCCGCTAGTGCAGCCGCACCACTATCCGAACAGCAACTCGACGCGCGCGATTTTTTCTCCGTGGCGAGCACTCGAGCGAAAGCCCCCGCAGGCTCGCCATGTTGTCCAAAAAGTAAAGCAACCAGACCGGCCCGCCGCTCGTATTAGGGGCGAGGCCGCGCGCCGGGGCGCGCCCCCGCACGACGAGCGCACACGAGCGTGCGATGTCCGCACGCCCCTTGAGAAGCGCCGTCGCCGAGTCAGGAAAGGATATCTCATGACGACAATGAAAGGCGCCGTCGTGGCGCTGACGGCAGTGCTATGCGCGGCGGCCGTAACGGCCTCTGCACAAGCCAAGGGCATGTATGCCGGCGGCGGACCTGTCGGAGTCCATATGGCTGGCCCGCATATATCCGGCCCCCATACGTCCGGTCACGTTGTGTACGCGGGTCATATGCACCCGGCCCACATCGGCCACCATCACCATCATTTTTTCCCGGGCTTCGGCATCTATGCGCCGGCCTACTACGGCGA
>NZ_CADEFI010000054.1:0-8311 GCF_902826555.1 uncultured Hyphomicrobium sp. | reverse complement strand
TGCTATCGGGTCTATCGCTATCATCGTTGGCGGATCGTTTGCGACGATTGATCCGCAACAGCCCACGAGCCCCGGCTCCGCGCCGGGGCTTTTTCACGCAGAGGCGAGAGCCGGCCTACTTGGCGCCGGTCGCGACACTCCGCCCGTGCAGCTCTTTCCAGGCGGCGAGATCGATCACCTCGCCGGGGCCGTCAGGCCGCGGCTGATGCTCGGTCGACGTGCCCTGCCGCTTGGTCAGTCCCTGCAGAATGACGCCGAGACTGACTCCAAGCACGAGGTAGCAAACCGTCTCTTTGCTCATGAGAGCCCCCCGATTCGGTGCTCACGAGAGTGGCGGGGTTTGCAGGAGGCCTCTAGTGCGCAGGCACCACACCCACTGGCAATCGGACCGGGAAAACGTCGGAACCGAAATGCCGGTTGACGGATTTTCCCTTGGCAGACTTGCTGAGCGGAGAAGTACTCATGGCCTTGCCGACGCGCGAACGCGTACCCGCCCATACGGCCAAGGAAACGAAAGATCAGAAACTCACCTACGGCGAAGGCCAGCGCGAGCAGTACGGAGAAGGAACGTCGTATCGCCCGGAGGAAAAGACCGGGGCCGCCGACGAATTCATCGAGCACGGCTTCGCCGGCGGCGCGCGGAAAAAGAAAGCCATTCCCGACACCCGGAAGCCTGATGGCGATTGCACATGATGCGCGTGCGCTGCGGAACGATTTTTTGAACAGCGCGTTGTCAGCGCACCCCTGAGGCAATCGCGAACAAGGAGCCGTAAAAATGGGTCAGACGTATCAGTCGTATCAGGACGCAGTCGAGTCGCGCGCCCGCGAAGGCCAGGAGAGCATTCGAAACCTGAAGCAGAAAGCTGAGGACGTCGCCGATACGGTAGCGACCGAGGGCGCCAAGGCCGTGAAGGCAGCCGGCGAAACCGCGAGCGACGCCGCCGCCGCAACCAAGCGCTTTGTCCAGGAGCAACCGTATATCGCCATCGGCGCCGTCGTCGTTGCCGCCTGTGCCATCGGCGCGCTGTGGAAGCTCTCCTCGTCGCGCCGCTCGAGTGGCAACGAATTTCTCGATCGTCTGTCGGAGGCCGTCGAGCCCGGCTATCGCGCCCTGCGCCGTCGCCTGTAGCTAACGGGAGCCCGGATCTCGGCCAGCAGGCCCGCTCTCGCCGAGGGCGGGCCTTTTGCGTCAGGAACTGGCGAGCGAGCTCGCGCGTTTCTCCATAAGATGAGTGGGAGGAGGACGATCCATGACGGCCGCGACTCAAAAAAAGAAGAAGGCGGAGCTGGAGAAGGAATTGGACAGCGCGCTTGAGGCCACGTTTCCGGCAAGCGACGCCGTAAGCATCGACAATGCGATTTCCGACGCTCCCGATCGCCCGGTTGGTCGGCGTCCGGCCCCGATCGACAGAAACCTTGTCGACGCGCTTGCCCGCGAGGTGGCTCGGAAGAAAGGCGCGGGCATCAACCGCAAGCCGGGCTGAGGTGCCGCCTGCAATCTATTAAGAGCTGTTATCGATTGAGCATCAGGTGGCGCGCGACCCCTGAAAACAATGGCGGCAGCCTATCGAGAACGCATGCTCTCGCCAGACCGCCGCTCGACACCAAGGTACGCGGGACCTATCCCTGGCGCTTGAGGGGATTAAACCGCGAAATCGTTTCAACTCTGCAAACGATCTTTGTCGGCATAACGATTTGTGCGGTCGGTACATTTGGTCGCACATGTCATAAGGCGTCGCGTTCGGGGGCACGCTTCTCGACCGCCAGCAGCGCCCCGACCAGCGGCACGCTCACGGCATGCGGCAGGACCTTGACGGCGAGTTGGGCAAGCGAAGGCAGCACGCCGGGCACGATCACCGTGCGCCCGAGCAGGAAGCCGCGGTACGCGCTGCGTGCGACCGCCTCCGCGCTCATCGCTGGAACAAGGCTGCGATAGAGCGCGCGCTCCGCCTGCATGGCGCGATGGAACGCCGTGTCCACCGGACCCGGCGCAACCGCTGCGATGCGCACACCCCGTCCTCGCGCTTCATACGCTACCGCCTCCGTCAACGAGATCAGGTAGGCCTTGCTCGCATAGTAGACCGCCTGGTGCGGACCGGGCACGAGCCCGCCGAGCGAGCCGACGTTCAGGACGCCGCCCCGTCCTCGCGCCAGCATCGGCGGCAGCATGTGATGCATGAGCCGCGTCGCAGCCGTGATGTTGAGCGCGAGGAGACGCTCGATGTCGGCGATCGCTTGCTCGGCGAACGGGCCGGCAAGGCCAACTCCCGCATTGTTGACCAGCACGTCGGCGTAAAGTCCGGCCTCGCGGAGCGCGGCCTCGATCAGGTGCGGCGCGTCTGCCGACGTGATGTCGAGCGCCAGCGGCACCGTGCGCACGCCCGTCGCGTCGGAAAGGGCCTTTGCGGCTGCTCCGAGCGAGGCCTCTCCTCGAGCGATCAGAACCACCGCCGGCCCGCGCGCCGCGAAGCGCTGGGCAAGCGCGAGGCCGATGCCGCGCGAGGCGCCGGTGACGACCACAGCCGGAGCCAATCCGCTCACGGCCGCAAGCGCGCTGCGATCGAGCGCGGCGTGCCGGCTGATCCAGAGATCCGCGACGCGGGCGAGAGAATGGATCATGCACAAGCATCCGGTCCTGTCGGGAATGCGGACTGTGACGGCCCGCCAATTCGCCCCCAATAGCTCACGGATCGCGTTGATTTTGAAGCTCGAATCCGCGTGTTTCGCTGTAAATGCGTTGCAAACGCTATCTCTTTCCGTAGTCCGGTGCATGGCGCGCTTGTGTCTCAAATGCGCCGGGATGTTGTGGATAACTCGGAATGTGAAAGGCGCCGCCCTGCGCGCGGCGCGACAGTAGCGTCGTCTGACGACGTGACGTGCGTGCATCTTCCATTCCGAAGGCGCACGAGCCGGGCCGAAGGCCGAAACAACCGACACCGGCATTGGCCCGTTGAGAGCATGCAACCAACCCGAAGTGTTGGGCATTGCAAGCATGATGCACTGTTTGGTCTACGCAGCGTTGCATCGCGCAGCAATCACGCGTCGGAAGTCGGATCACTGGTGGAGGAGCGTACGATGAATGCCAATGCGTCAAGATCGCTAGCCGACCAGAATCCTGGTCTCGCCTCGTTCGAGGCCTGGATGAGCATAAACCGGCCGATGTTGGCAGCCATGACCGAGCTGAACGGCCGCTTCCTCGAGCAGGTCTCGAAGGCGAATAACGAGTGGTTGGGTTTCGTCAATCGCCGCCTGAACGAGGACATGGCCGCTTCGCAGCGCTTTATGGAATGCAAGACGGTACAGGACCTGTTCGCCGCGTATTCGGATTTCTTCCAGCGCGCGCAGCAGCAGTACCAGGCGGAGTTCCAGTATTTCGCGCGGCTGAACCAGAAACTCGCCGACGAGACGGCGAGCGTCATCAAAACGCACATGGACGACGTCGAAGCGGATATGCGCCACTAGCGCCGCGAGACGTCCGCCGAAAATCTGACCGTTCAGTCCGGCGCGCGCGGCGTTGCCGTTCAGCTTTCCTTTATGTCCGCGCCGAGCACCAGCTTGCGCGCCAGCGGCGACAGCAACACCACCACCGCCAAGAGCGCGAGACCCACCAGCAGAAGCAAGGAAAGCTCCGACGCACCTGAGCCCAGGTAGCGGACGACGATCGCCACCAGGATATCGTACTTGAACACCGCGATCGTGCTGGCCGCGACGCCGGCGAGCTTGGCCGCGAGTTCGAGATCGTGGTCGTGCTGGCGGAACGAGAACAGGAGCAGCAGCATCGCCCACGCGCCGAACAGGAAGCTCATGAGCGGCACGATGGCCCGGAAGCCGCCCTTTTGCTGTACGCCGAACAAGGCATCGGCGGATTGCACGTAGCCCTGGCTCATGAGCGGGAAGAAGATCATCGCTGCCGCGCCGACCAGCACGCCGATCTCGATACGCGAAAGCTGGTCCGGGTAGTGCCGCTTGACGCCCGAGTGCCGCACAGTGAGCAGGATGCTGATGGCCAGCAGGATGAACAAGAAGAACACCTTCCCCGGCAGCAGGAGCTTGTGCACGCGCCCCGTGATCGACTGCTGCACCGGGTCGACGTACCGCGTGTCGATCGCCGACTGGTAGCGCTGCTGCGCCGTGCAGCAGGCCGCGTCCGTGCTGAGCGGGGGTGCCTCCGAAAGCGGCGTCGAGGCGAAGCAGAACCGCTCGACTTCCTTCGTCCCGTCGTGGCCGATCAGCGGCTCATCCTCGCAGGAGCGATAGAACTCGCGCACGCCGAGCCGCTTCTGGCTCACAGCGCGCAAGTTGGTCACTCCGTCGATGAGGGCCACGCGCTCGCAGGCTGGGCCGCCTTGCTTCCCGCATCCTGCAGGCTCGCTTTTGTCGGCCGCAAGCGTCGTCGGCTTGAGATCCCAGACCGATCGGTGCGGGTTGGCGGAGAGCCCGGATGCGATGTGGTAGGCGCCTGCCGCGATCAGGATGAGCCCGGCCAGAAAGCGCGCCGGTCCCAGCGAGACATAGCGCCAGTACATATCCACGAAGGCGCAGGACGGAAGATAGAAAGCGGCCAGCGCCACGAGGCCCAGTGTCGGGAAGAACAGGAACAGGTGGCTGTCGAAGGTCGCGAAAGCAATCGCCTTCTCCAGCCCGAACTCCGAGATCAGCACCGCGGGCACGGCGATGAAGGAAAGCCCGAGCAGCACATAGACGACAAACACGAACGCACGCGCACCAAGCGACATGGCAGGATTCCGGCTGATAAAATGGCCCGTGGAGAACTGAACACGCGAAAACGAGCGGGAGTATGCCCATCAGACGGCACACGGCCTAGGACTTCCCGGCCACGCTCCGGCACGACAATTTTGAGCCGCCGGCGAAATTTACCAACTTGCTGTCGGGACCCGCTGCAAAACCTGGAGCCCGTAGGTAGACAGGCTGTCCGTCGCCACGGAATATGCCGCCGCCGGGCGATGCGCCGCGTTCCCGGGCAAGGGAAGGTAGGCCAGCCTGAACGCCGAGCAACCAGAGTCCGGAAAGGCCGTGCGGCTGAAACGCGTGCTTTTGATTTCGGACGGCCGCCCGGGTCACTACCGCCAGAGCGAAGGCGTGGTTGCGGCCCTGCGCCGGCACGCACCCGTCGACGTCGACCGGCTGGAGCTGCGTCTGCCGGCATTCCTTCCGAAGGCGCTTGTTCCGAAGCTCGGCCGGGTGCTGCCGCCTGCCTGGACGCTGCGCCTGCTTCACGGCATCGATCCGGGCGCCCTGCGAAGACCGGACGTCATCGTTTCCTCGGGGGGCGCCACGCTCGGCGCCAATGTCGCCCTCGCCCGCCTCCTCGGCGCGCCGAATGTATTCAGCGGTTCGACGCGCGGGTTTCCGCTCGCCGCGTTTCGGCTCGTGCTCACGCCCTATGCATCCGTCGCGGCCCCGCCCAAGGTCGTGGCGGGCCCCAAGCCGACACCTTTCGACCCCGACCCAATTCCCGCGCCGCGTCCGCTTCCTGCGCGCGGAGGTGAAAAAGGCATTCGCGTAAGCCTCCTTGTAGGCGGGCCGACGCCTTACGCCAGGTTCGCGGGTGACGACTGGTTGCGCCTCGCGGCCCTCACGGAGGCGCTTGTCGTGCAATGGGGCGGCCACGTCACCGTCGTCACCTCGCCCCGCACGCCCGACGAGGCCTATGCACACCTGCTCCCGCTTGCCGAAGCGAGCGGCGGAGCCGTCACCGTCATTGACTATAGAACGGCTGGTCCGGGCTCCATCGATACCGCCTTTGATTGCGACCTGCTTCTTGTCACGAGCGACTCGATGTCCATGATGACGGAAGCCGCCTTGTCGCGTCGCCCGGCCGTTGCGCTCGCGCCCGCAAGTGTGGCGCCCAACAAGGACGACGAAGCCATCGCCGGGCTTGTCGCCGCCGGATGGCTTGCGGTTCTGCCTCTCGCGAGCACGGACGCCGCAGCGCTGATCGAAAAGGCGACCGCGCTCGCTCCCATCGGACACAATCATCTCGATCGCCTCGCGGACCTCCTCTCCGCTGCGCTCGCGTGAGCCGAGCCACCCGTCCGCATTCGTCCCGCCGAGTTGTCGATCTCCGTCGGAAATCAGAAATAAGAAAAAATCAGCAGTCCAAATAGGAAAATTTCCTAGGCGAGATTTATAGTTTTCCATTACGTTTCGGGAAGTTTTCCATATGCGCATCTTATCATTGCAACACATGACGCATTTTGTCCGCAACTCATCGAACAATGGGGGGAAATGTAGGGCGTCGGATGTTCGACGCCGCATCCCAATGCCGATCCGATGGGTTTACGTCGAGCTGCTAAAATAACAGCGCGTAATCAACGCAGTATCGACGAGCGTGGTTTTGCTGAGAGCGCGCGCTCGATATCCGGAGCGCGTCTTTCATTTCTCACTGGGCTGCACTTCGAGCAGGAAAAACATTTTGGCATAACGCTTGCCTCCCATTCTCCCTCGCAAGGATCGCGCGAACACGAAAATCGCCGCGGACTTGCAGACGCGAAAATGGGGGGATCTGTTAAAAATGCCCCCGCGCGTTCGCTAGAAGAACGAAACAGCGAAGGGCGAGGAAAATGTTCTCCAAGGGAAGAAGTGGGCTTGCGCGGTGGTCGCTAGCCGCGTGCATGACGGTGTGCGCCGGTATGGCCGAGGCCGGGGGCGGAAACTGGACCGAGTACACGGGCGACAAAGCGGGCTCGCGGTATGTCGCAGACGGCAAGGCGACGGCGGAGTCCGTGAAGAAGATGAAGATCGCCTGGCGCCTCTCCCTGCCCGGCAACAACCTTGCGGCGGAAAATCCCGATCTTCGCACCTGGGTCAACGAGTCGACGCCGCTCGCGATCGACGGAACGGTCTATGCGACCTCGCCGCTGGGCATCGTCACGGCCGTCGATGGCGCGACGGGCAAGGAAAAATGGCTCTACGACCCGCAGGGCTATCTGGCCGGGCAGGCGCCGAACCTGGGCTTCATCAGCCGCGGCCTGACGTACGTTGAGGTCGACGGCGAGCAGCGCATCATCGCCGGCACGCCGGATGCCTTTCTCATCATGCTCGACGCGAAGACGGGCAAGCCCGTCGAGAGCTGGGGCGAGAAAGGCCGCGTCGACCTGACGATCCATAAGCGCCGTCCCGTGCAGCGCGACCTTGTCACCGTAAGCTCGCCGCCGATCGTTTGCGGCGGCAATATCATTCCGAGCCTCGCGGTGCTCGATTCGTTTGCCGCCGGCCGCCCGCCGTTCAAGTATCATCCGCCCGGCGACATTCCCGCATTCGACCTCAAGACGGGTAAGCGCGTCTGGATGTTCCACAACCCGCCGCTGGCCGGCGAGGATGGCGCTGACACCTGGAAGAGCGGTCTTGAGGATACGGGCGGCACGAACCTCTGGGCTCGCCCGTCGTGCGACGACGAGACGGGAACGGTCTATTTGCCGCTGTCGACGCCCTCGAACGACTTCTACGGCGGCCATCGCCTGGGCAACAACCTGTTCGCGGAATCGCTCGTTGCCCTGGATTCGAAAACCGGCAAGCGCGCCTGGCACTTCCAGATCGTCCGTCACGGACTTTGGGATTACGACCTGCCGACGAACCCGAACCTGATGGACATCACCGTCGACGGCAAGAAGATCAAGGCCGCAGTTCAGGTGACGAAGCAGGGTTACGTCTACGCCTTCGACCGCGCCACCGGTAAGCCGATCTGGCCGATCGAGGAAAAGGCAGTCCCGGCCGGCAATATTCCCGGTGAGGAATATGCGCCCACGCAGCCTGTTCCGTCGAAGCCCGCGCCGTACGTCCAGCAGGGCGCCAGCGAGGCCGACCTGATCGACCTGACCCCAGAGCTGAAGGAAGAGGCCAAGAAGATCCTCAACCGCTACAACCACGGCCCGCTGTTTACGCCTCCGACGATCGATAAGGCCGGCACGCTGAATGTTCCGGGTGTGCTTGGCGGCGCGAGCTGGGCGGGTGCGGCTCACAATCCGAAGACCGGCGTCCTTTACGTGCCGTCCTTCACCATCCCGTTCGCGATCAAGATGAAGAAAGAGGTCGAGGGCACGTCCGCCCACAAGTACACCGGCACGTGGGCCGGCGTCGGCGGACCGGACGGACTGCCGCTCTTCAAGCCGCCGTTCTCGACCATCACTGCGATCGACATGAACACGGGCGATCACAAATGGCGTGTTCCGGCCGGCCGCGGCCCGATCAACCATCCCGCGATCAAGGCCGCCGGCCTCAAGAGCGTGGGCGCGACGCACCAGAGCTTCATTGTCATCACCGACGACATCGTGTTCACGGCTCCGAACGG
>NZ_CADEFI010000053.1:18420-20558 GCF_902826555.1 uncultured Hyphomicrobium sp. | reverse complement strand
GCTCGAGCAGGGCGCGCGTCGCCGCGTGGCGCATGCGGTCGATCTGCTCGTTGATGTCGGCTTCCTTCTCGATGTAGGTGTCGGTGCGCGGGACGTAGGCCTCCGGCTGATAGTAGTCGTAGTAGGAAACGAAGTACTCGACTGCGTTCTCCGGGAAGAAGCTCTTCATCTCGCCGTAGAGCTGCGCGGCCAGTGTCTTGTTGGGCGCCAGGATGAGGGCCGGGCGCTGGGTCGCCTCGATGACCTGAGCCATGGTGAAGGTCTTGCCGGAGCCGGTGACGCCGAGCAGAACCTGCGTGCGTTCGTGATCGTTCACGCCGGCGACGAGGTCGGCGATGGCGGTCGGCTGGTCGCCCTTGGGCTCGAACTCGGAGACGATGTCGAAGCGGCGGCCGCCCTCGCTCTTCTCGGGCCGCTCGGGGCGATGCGGCATGAACATCGGCATGGCGCCCGAGACCAGCGGGTGCGAGGCGATCATGGGCTGGCGCGCGAGGATTTCCCGGGCCCTGTCGGTACGCTCGTGGGGGCGCGTCAGGATGGCATTCAGGCTGTCGCCGAGGCTTTCGCCTGCGGCGGCGCGCGGCGGCAGCGGACCTTGCTGACGTAGCGCCGGAAGGGGCTTGCTCGTCCCGTCGCCGAGGGGTCCGGTTGCCGTAAATGCGCTCTGAGGTGCCTCGCCGAAGCCGGGCGTACCGGCCGAGGTTTCCACCGGCGGGGCGGACGGCTTGCCGGACCGGCCGCGCGAGGGGCGCGGCGCTTTCGGGGCGCCGGGTGACTTGGAGGATTTGGCCATGGGCCGAATATGGCGTGCCGAACGGGGCGAGGGAAGGGCACGTTCATAGGGGTTTCCGGGCTGCCTTACCAATCCGTACGAACCGGGCAAAGAGGGTGTGAGAATTGGGGTGTCTAGTAGGGGGCACCGCCTCGGCGCCGTGCCGGCCGGGACCGACCGCAGAATTGCGGCGGCGAGGACCATCTTTCGAGAGGAAATGCCCCCATGTCCAAACGTATTGCGCTCATGACGACGGCCCTGATGCTGGCGATCGGCGCTGGTGGAATGGCATCCGCCGCGACCATCAAGAAGGTGGGCGCGCATCCGCGCTCGCAGGCGTCGTTGCAGTGCTCGGCGGAAGCCAACGCCAAGGGCCTGCACGGCAAGGCGCGCATCGCGTTCCGCCGCAGCTGCTTGCGCCATGCCGAGCACAAGGTGGGCTATCGCCAGCCGATGGCGAAGCATGTGCATCACGCCAGCACGCACAAGAAGCTCGAGAAGGCTGACAAGAAGGCCTGACCGACCGCTTTGCCCAAATTCCCTCCCTCCCTAGCTAGGCCCGCATCTTGCGGGCCTTTTTTTGCGCTTGAAACCGATCGCACCAGTCGCAAACATTCCTGCGGAGAGTGGAGTTCGCGAACTTGGAGGCGATTTCCCATGGCGAGCGACGATCCCGTCGTCGGGAAGCTCATCAAGCGGACCGCCATCTGGACCGCAGTCAATGCGGCGCTGTTGTTCGTGCCTGCGGGGACCGTCAACTGGCCGCAGGGCTGGATCTATCTGTTTCTGGTCAGCGGGCTCGGACTTGCGTCCGGGTTGGTGATCGCCAGGCATGATCCGGCGCTGCTCCAGGAGCGCTTGGGTCCGCCTGTGCAAACGGAGCAGAAGGGCTGGGACAAGATCCTGCTCTCGGTCTTTTTCGCGCTGTGGCTCGCCCTGTACGTGGTCGCGGGGCTCGACGCGGTCCGCTTCCGCACTTCGGAGATGCCGCTTTTGCTCGAGGCCTTGGGTGCGATCGGAATCGTGTTCGGTCTCTATGTGTTTCACATCGTCATGGAGGCCAACACGTTTGCGGCGCCGGTCGTGAAAATCCAGACGGAGCGCAATCACCATGTGATCTCGACCGGGCCTTATGCGCGCGTGCGCCATCCCATGTATGGGGGCGCCATCGCACTCATCCTCGGCACGGGGCTGCTGCTCGGCTCGTGGTGTGCGGTCGGGCTCGGAATTGTCCTGATCTTGATGCTGGCGATCAGAGCCGTGCTCGAGGAGGAGACCTTGAAACGCGAGCTCGATGGCTATGCGGATTATGCCGCTCGCGTGCGCTACCGGCTGGTCCCGGGGGTGTGGTGATGCCCGGGGCCGG
>NZ_CADEFI010000053.1:0-18320 GCF_902826555.1 uncultured Hyphomicrobium sp. | reverse complement strand
CGGGGCCGGTGGCTTACCGATCGGCAAGCTCTCTTGCGAAGGCGGCGACAGCCGACCACCTAGATCTGCAAGGACATGTGCCGGCTCACCCCAGACCTGGAGATGCATCATGATGAAGCCTCTCGCTCTCGCCTTATCGATATTCGGGCTCGCGGCCGTTCAATCCCTGATCGCGGTGCCGTCTGCGGACGCAAAAATCGTCTGTCGCGATGGGTTCCAGAACTCCAACGGCAACTGGATCTCGACGCCTTATTGCAACGATGCGGATCTGGCGCAGATCGCACGCAAGCACGGCGTCAGGGTCTCGGATGCGGAGGTGCGGAACAATCCCGCCAAGAAGTACGAGCTCTGCCGGTTCCTCGGTCCCGAGCGCACCCGCGATTATTGTCCGGACGATAGCGGATCCGGCCGCCGCTAGCGCGACGGTCACCGCTGCAGCCGGAATTCACCCGCAGGCCAGGCTTTTGCTCGCTTTCGCCCCCAGATTGCGTTGCAACACGGTCACACCTTCCGGAATTGGAGGCTGCCGGCGGGGTTTGGGGAATGGGCGCCCTTTGAATGCCTCGATTCATGTACCATCTTGGGCTCAAAGGCCGATCAGCTGGGGTGAATTGGCAATGAGATCTGCGATTTGGGCCGCCGCGTGCGGCGTGGCAATGGCCGCGGGCTCCGAGGGAGCGCTGGCTTTCACCTATGAGAACCAGGGCGGGAGTTCGTCTCAGCCCTCGGCGGCTGCGGCGCCGTCTGCCAATGCTGCACCCGCGATCGGATTCGGTTCGATGGATCCGAATGCCGTGCTGCCGCCGATCGGCGAGTCGATTTCGAGCAAGGGTCTCGACTTCGGTCCCGGTGCCATGAACAACGGACTGGCATCGCCGCCTTCGCGCGGCAACTCGGTCGGACCGAGCTGGCTTTATCCGCCGGGCCGCTGAGGCCGTTCGAGCGCATCAGATTCGTGAAGGCCCGCTGTCTCCAACCGGCGGGCCTTTTGATTTGTGCGCCTTGCATTGCGTGGGACCGCGAATTGGCTAAGGTTCCAGCCGTGATTTTTGCCTGCGCAGCCAGGGGAGTTCGGCATGACCGTTACACGGACCGCACTGGTCTCAGGTGCAAACCGGGGGATCGGATTCGAGATCGTGCGCGGGCTTGCACGGCTCGGTGTGCTGGCCGTGATCGGGGCACGCGAGACGAAGGACGGATTGGCGGCCGCTGAGAAACTTCAATCGGAGGGGCTCGACGTTCCGGTGGTGGCGCTGGATGTGGATCAGGAGGGAAGCGCGGCGCAGGCTGTCGCCGAGGTCAAGCGGATCTACGGGCGACTCGATGCGCTGGTCAACAACGCGGCCGTTCTCATCGATGGGCCCGGCGGGTTCAAGGCCAGCCTTTTCGACCTCAAGGCCGATACGCTGCGGCGGACCATGGAGACCAATCTCATGGGGCCGATCCGTCTCATTCAGGCGGCGGCGCCGCTGATGCGCGAGCAGGGGTACGGCCGCATCGTCAATGTGTCGTCCATCGCGGGGCAGCTCGCGGACATGGGGAGCGGATACCCGGCGTATCGCATGTCGAAGGCGGCGCTCAATGCGCTGACGCGGATCGCGGCGGCAGAGCTCGGCGGCGGCGATATCAAAGTCAACGCCATGTGCCCGGGATGGGTCAGGACGGATATGGGCGGCGCCAATGCGGACCGGAGTCCCGAGGAGGGGGCGGACACGGCGATCTGGCTGGCGACGCTGCCGGACGACGGTCCAACCGGCGGTTTCTTCCGGGATCGCAAGCCGATCGCGTGGTAGGGCGATCGGTCAGAGACCGCGCACGAGATTGCCGACCATCAATGTCAGATAGGCTGTGATCGACAGCCAGAATTCCTGATGGGGCAGGTAGCGCGGAACGGGGATGAAGCCCAGCTTGGTGATCAGCGCCAGCGTGGCGAGCACGAACGAAATCAGGAAGATCACGATCGTCGGGGGATTGAGCCTCATGACGCGAGCTCCGTTCCTGTGTTCGTTGGTTACTCGAGGTGGGTTTCCATGCGTGCCGGTGCGGCGGTCCCAAGGGGCGTCCGCGGCCGCATCATAGGGGCTCGGTCAGCGGGTGCAACGGGGGCGGCGATTTTCGTAAGGTAACCATCAGGCGCGTGGGATCGCCAAGCCACAGCCCTTGAAGGCCCGGCGGCGACCGGGCCCATCCGATGCTCTTTAGGCGATCGGTGGCGGGATCAGAGAGCGCGGGCTGACTTTGCGGTGCCGAGGGCCATTTCGGCCGGCCCCTCGAATGTCACCAGATGCCCGTCCGGGGTGCTCAGGTCACGGCACGTGATGGCAATCCTGCGCGGTGCGTCGGCGCGATTCGTGCGGGCTGCATCGGACACCGGGTCGATATCGGAGATGGCGACCACTTCCAGCACGCGTTTGCCTTTGGCGTTCGAGATGGTGACATGGTCACCGACTGTGACCATCCCGGCGGAGACGGGTGCCGCCGACCATGCAGCCGGCTCGAGAGCCGCGCCATTGCCGGCTTCATGCCGGCGCTTGTCCAGCCAATAAGCTTCGCTGCCGGAGACCAGGGCCCGGTCCGATCCGAGGTCCGCCACCGTTTGCCGGGGTGCCGCCTCCAGGGCCGCTGCAAAGCGACCGGCGACAACGGCCTCCGTGTTCGTGGTGGCGATACCGATCCCGAGCAGGGTCAAAAGGGCGAGGCCGGTGGTGCCGGCGCGGGCAGTCGGAGTCCGGAGGAGAGCGAAGCGGCGGGGCATCATGTGCGGGCCTTTGTCGAACTCTGGGGTCTCTGCTGACTCAGTCAGGGTATCCTGTAACGCTTATAGCGCGGTCCTGGTTCATGGGCGAGCCCAGGTGCGTTCAATTTGGCGGGCGGTTGGTAAACATCTGTGGGTCATACAGTTTTACGTGCCGACGCGCGTTTTGGACGGCGCGATGCGGCGGCCGGCAGTACGGCGCGGGAGCGCGTAGACGCGGCGCAGATGGCGGACGAAGGCCACGTTGAAGATGGTCATGGCGGCCAAGGCGCCCGCCAGCAGCAGGGCCGATGCGTTGCGGTCCAGAGCCGCGCCGATGGTCTTGCCATCGGAGGCGGCGGCGATGCCGATGTGCCAGCCCATCAGGCCCAGCATCATGGCGAAAACGGCAAGCCCGGCCAGAAGATCAGGCAAGTGCTTGCGGAAATGCGGAGATTGCTCACTACGCTGCATGCGACGGGACCCCTCCTTTCCTAAGATTCGAACTCAGCTTGATCCGGGAGCGATGACAATCCCGTGCTGTGGCGGGGGTTTGCTCGGAATGTGGCGAAGCAAAGCTATTCCGTAGACAGGAAAATATAATCTTGCGTTTGTGACCGTTGCGACACGATCGACATCGGGCTGCGGCGCCGATGCGGCGAAGACGGAGCAAAGGTGCCTCTTTCGGGCAAAAGGCCTTGGAAAAGTGCCGCGGATATTGACTTCCGGCGCGCGCGGCGTAGCGTCCGCGCCGCTTGCAGGCTCGAAAAGGGCCGCTCGCGTCCCTCCGTTCAACCGAGAAAGATTGCCGATATGGGCTTTTTTGCCGACAGCCTGAACCGCATCCAGCCGTCCGCGACCATCGCCGTGTCCATGAAGGCGCGCCAGCTCAAGGCGCAGGGCCGGGACATCATCTCGCTCTCGGCGGGCGAGCCGGATTTCGACACGCCGGAGAACATCAAGCTGGCGGCGATCAAGGCGCTCAAGGACGGCAAAACCAAATACACCGATGTCGACGGCATCCCCGAGCTCAAGGCGGCCATCGTCGCCAAGTTCAAGCGCGACAACAATCTCGACTACACGGCGGCGCAGGTGTCGGTCGGCACCGGCGGCAAGCAGGTGCTCTACAACGCTCTGCTCGCAACCCTCAATCCGGGTGACGAGGTGGTGATCCCGGCGCCGTGCTGGGTGTCGTACGCAGACATCGTGTTGCTGGGTGGCGGCAAGCCCGTGTTCGCGACGACGAAGATCGAAGACGGGTTTCGGCTGAAGGCGGAGGTGCTCGACCGTGCGATCACGCCGCAGACCAAGTGGCTGATCCTCAACTCGCCGTCCAATCCGACGGGGGCTGCGTATTCGCATGCCGATCTCAAAGCGCTCACCGACGTGCTGATGCAGCCCAAGAACCAGCACGTGTGGGTGCTCACCGACGACATGTACGAACATCTGCTGTACGACGGCCTCAAGTTCGCGACGCCGGCACAGGTGGAGCCCGGGCTCTACGACCGCACGCTGACCATGAACGGGTTGTCGAAAGCCTACTGCATGACGGGCTGGCGGCTCGGATATGCGGCGGGACCGGTGAAGCTCATCGATGCCATGCGCAAGCTGCAGTCGCAGTCGACGTCCAATCCGACGTCGATCACGCAGTGGGCGGGCGTCGAAGCGCTCAACGGGCCGCAGGATTTCATCGCCCACAACAACGCGGTGTTCGTGCAGCGGCGCGATCTCGTGGTCGGCATGCTGAACCAGGCCAAGGGCCTCAACTGTCCGAAACCCGAGGGTGCGTTCTACGTGTATCCCTCCTGCGCGGGCGCGATCGGCAAGACGACGCCGAAGGGCGCGACGATCGGCAATGACGAGGACTTCGTGACGGCGCTGCTCGAGGAAGAGGGCGTGGCGGTCGTGCACGGGGCGGCGTTCGAGGGCTCGCCGGCGTTCCGCATCTCGTACGCGACCTCGACGGAGGCGTTGACGGAAGCCTGCACGCGCATCCAGCGCTTCTGTGGGAACCTGAAGTAGGCTGTTCGACTGCCGCGGCGGCGGCCCTTGTGGCCGCCCCCTTGCCCGCATGCCATCCGCGATCGCGTGCGGCCTCTCCCCAAGGGGAGCGGCAAGGCTAGCGCACGGGATAAGGGAGCCACGCCTTAACGCAAGACGAGGCTGCCGCCCAAGGCGAGGATGCCGCCGAGCACGATCGCGGCTGCCGCCACGAGACAGGCCAGGGCGCGCACGAGCGGGCGACCCACGAGGGTGGCCTCCGGCGTGTCCGCATAGGGTTCGGCCGGCTTTCTGCCCGTGATCATGGCTTGGATCAGCGGCTCTTTCTTCACCACGGTGTAAAGCGCGTTGACGGCGATGTGCAGCGCCGCCAGCGGCAGCAGCACGAAGTTGAAAACGAATCCATGCAGGCGCGCGGCGCGCACATTCTGGGCCTCGCCGACCAAGCGATAGAGCGGTCCGCCGGCGAGGTCGTTGTCGTCGGTGGCGAAGAGACCGAAGCCGCCCTGGATTGCGACGGCTGCCAGGAGCGCGATCACCATCAGGGCGCCTAGGGGATTGTGGCCGAGATAGCGGGCCGCGCGGCCGCCGAGCAGGCTGCAGGCATAAGCGATGATGGCGGCCGGAGCGCGGACGAACGTCGCAAAGCGCGCGGTTTCCGGACCGACGATACCCCACAAAAGACGCCAGACGACGAGGACGAGCACGGCGAGGCCATTGGCGCGATGCCAGACAAGAGTCGCGTCGCCGAGGCTCTCGGCGAACTCATAGCTGATCCAGGCCGAGACGATGAGCAGCACGAGCGTCCAGTGAAAGAGGCGCGTGGGCGCGTCCCACGCGCGGACGCTTCGCCCCTCCTGTTGCATTGCTTCGGCCATCACTCTTTGGGCTTGCGGAACTTCTTGTGGCAGCCGCCGCAGTTGCCGGCCACCGTTTTCCAAGCGTCGGGAAAGGTGTCCTCGTCCGTGATCGCGGCCTCGGCAACCTTTGCGTCCTCACCGAGCTTCTTCCAGCGGGCCTCGAAGTCGGCCTTGTCCTCCCAGATCTTGGGAAGGGCCTCGGTATCGCCGCCGGTCTTCGAATCGTCCGGAAACAGCGTCGGGACGATCGGGGCCTTCTCGCCGATCACCTTCAGGGCCGCCTGAACCTTGGCGAGGTCGAAATCCGCCTCGCCCTTGTACATGGCGCCGACCGGCTTCACCGCATCGCCCATCTTCTTCAAATGATCCTGGCGCTCCTTGATGACGGTGACGTTCTGAGCGGCTGCGACCGTGGCGCCGAGCGCGAACGCGGCAACGACAAGCACAATCCGGCGCATGGGTGGACCCTCCTCGCTATCAACGTGTAGCAATCAAGGCGCTGTCAGATCAAACGGACGAGATGGACCGTTCCGTCGCAGAGGCTTGCATCGGGCCTGGAGGGTGTCAACCGCGGACGATGGGCGCACGGCCGCCACAAAATAAAACGGGCCGCGCGATGGCGGCCCGTCGGGTCGGTTGAAAGCTTGTGTTCGTCTCAGCGGCTCGGCAACAGCGCGCGGGGGGTCACGCGGATGTCCGAGAGCGAAAGCATGTGCGCGATCCAATTCTCGAACCGTGCAAAGGGAAGCGACATGCGCCGCACTGTCGTTGCCGCAGTGGCATGTCCGTTGCGAAGTGCGACCTCCGGCTGAAGCACCGTCCAGTCGGTCAGATCCTCCTCGCGCGAGGCCATGCAATAGCCTGCAGCGTCGGCTGCTTTGACGAGGGATTTGTTCAGTGTCTCTCTAGTCATTTTGAGGCACGTCCTTGTTCAGAGCGTAAGCGCCGTCTCGGGCCGTTTGGTTCCGCCAACCTTGCCCAATCGTTTTCGCCTAGCTTGCCTCTCCCGGGGGGCGTTTCTTTTTTTGTCGTCTGGTGCCGTCGATCTTGTCCTTGGAACGACATTTATGCCGTTTCGCTGACAGTTTTATGATGCGGCCAGAGCGGTCTTTCTTCAAGTAATTTTTCGAAACATTCTTCACGAAGCGTGTTGTCGCAGCTGCGAATATTTGTTGCGTCGCAGCAGGTTGAAGCCGGTATGCGCTTTCGCCCGTAAAGACTCATCGTGTCGAGTTTGAGCGCCAATGATTAGTGCAAGATTAAGCAGGAAGGCTCTTGCGTCTTTGCGGTCGCGGCGCGACGATCACCTTGTCGCGCTCCTTCATGAGGCGCGGGGCTGCGCGACACGCGCATCCCTCTGCGCCTCGTATCGCTCAACCCGGACACAAAAAATCCGGGAAGCGGAAAGGAGGACACCATGGGGCAATCCGACGGCCCAAGAGGCACACAAAGTGCCAGCACTGGGCAATCCTCGGGCCGCAGCACCCGCTGCATCGCACTGATCGGCCCGTTTCTTTCCGGTAAAACATCGCTCCTCGAAGCCATTCTCGCCCGCACGGGCGGAATCGTGCGGGCCGGATCCGTGGCCGAGAAATCCAGCGTGGGAGACAGCTCCCCCGAAGCGCGCGACCACGGCATGAGCGTGCAACTCAACATTGCCGACGTGAACTTCCTCGGCGATACCTTCACTTTCATCGATTGCCCAGGCTCCATCGAGTTTCAGCACGAGGGCGCGGAGGCGTTGACCGCGTGCGACGCAGCCATCGTCGTCTCCGAGCCTGATCCCAAGCGTGTCCCGGCGCTGCAGGTTATCCTGAAACAGCTCGAGGATCGCGGTATCCCCCATCTTCTGTTCCTGAACAAAATCGAATCCTGCGAGACGCCGATCCGCGAGATCGTGCCGGCCATGCAGCCGGCTTCCACCAAGCCCCTCGTCCTGCGGCAGATCCCGATCTGGGAGAACGGGGCGGCGACGGGTTTCATCGACCTAGCCCTCGAGCGGGCGTTCCTGTTCCGCAAGAACGCGCCCTCGGAGATGGTCGAGATCAAGGCTGCGGATCTCGAGCGCGAGAAGGAAGCGCGCTTCCACATGCTCGAGCAACTTGCCGACTACGACGATGCGCTGATGGAGAAGCTGCTTTCGGATCTCGCGCCGGAAAAGGAGCTCGTGTTTGCCGATCTCTCGCGGGAGTTCGAGGATGGGCTCATCTGTCCGGTTCTGCTCGGCAGTGCGCAGAACGGCAGCGGCATCCTTCGGCTCCTGAAGGCGATCCGGCACGAGGTGCCGTTCGTCGGCACGACCGCCAAGCGGCTCAAGATCGAGAATGCCAAGAGCGCGGCTTATGTCATGAAGACGCTTTACACCGGTCATGGCGGCAAGCTTTCGCTGGCGCGCGTGCTCACGGGCGATCTTCCGGACGGGGCGACCGTGTCCGGCGGCGATGCCGTCGAGGAGCGGATCGCGGGGCTCTTTTCGCTCAAAGGCGAGGAGACCCAAAAGAAGGCCGTGGCGCACGCGGGTGATACGGTGGCGCTCGGCCGCCTCGACCGGGTGCGGACCGGCAATACGATCACGACGGAGAAATCCGTGGTGCAGATCGCCGGCCCGAGGCCGCCGGATCCGGTGCTTGCCTCAGGTATCGGACTCCAGGACCGCAAGGACGAGGTGAAGCTCTCGTCGGCGCTGGCAAAGCTGATCGAGGAAGACCCCTCGCTTTCGATCGAGCACAACAAGGATACGCATCAGGTTCTGCTGAAGGGGCAGGGGGAGATGCATCTGCGCGTCGCCTTCGAGCGGCTGCAACGGAAATACGGAGTCGTGGTCGAGCGGCAGAAGCGGCAGGTTCCCTATAAGGAGACGATCCGCAAGGCGACCGAGATCCGCGGGCGGCACAAGAAGCAGTCCGGCGGACATGGCCAGTTCGGCGACGTGGTGCTTTCGATCGCGCCGCAGCCGCGCGGGTCGGGGTTCGCGTTCAACGACACGATCACGGGTGGCGTAGTGCCGAAGCAGTACATCCCCTCGGTGGAGATCGGTGTCGTCGACTACATGAAACACGGACCGCTGGGCTTCCCGGTGGTCGATATCGTGGTGACGTTGACGGATGGGTCCTTCCACACGGTCGACAGCTCGGACATGGCTTTCCGCCAGGCCGGGCGGCTGGCCATGAGCGAGGGGTTGCCCAAGTGCCAGCCGGTGCTGCTCGAGCCGGTGATGGCGGTCGACATCTCGGTGCCGTCGGATGCGACGGCGCGCATCAACGCCATGATTCCGCAGCGACGCGGACAGATCCTGGGCTTCGATGCACGGCAAGGCTGGCCGGGGTGGGACGTGGTGTCGGCGCACATTCCGGAGTCGGAGATCGAGGATCTCATCGTCGAGCTGCGCTCGGCGACGAGTGGCGTGGGGACCTATACGGCGAAGTTCGATCATCTCGCAGAGCTGACCGGACGTCTCGCCGACCAGGTGCTCGTCAGTCACGGCGAAGCGGCCGAGTAGGACGCGGTAGGCAAGGCGCGTTCACGCGCCTTGCCTGCTCTCGCTTCGTCGCTCGTTTTCGTCAGTGCCGCTCGTGCTCGCGGGGCTCATGCGGGCGCATCCAGCCGTGCTCCGGCGGCGGACGCATGCCGACGGGTGCGGCGTATCCATGACGCCACCAGCCAACGACACGCGGGCCCGGAGGCGGCCGGCGCCAGCCAACGCGCACATGGGGTTTGAATGCAATCCAGCGGGTGCGCTCGGCGTACCAGGGCCGGCCGACGTAGTGGCGTTGCCAGTAGTCGGCGGCGGTGAACTTCACCTCGGGAATACGCAGTGCGGAGAGGCCGATGTCCGGCAGCAGCACGTAAGAGCCGCCGCGCTCGAAGGCGAGGTATTCGCTAAAAACCCAACCGCGATTTCCGCCTGCGATGACATCACACCACGACTCGTCATCGAGGCAGCCCGCGATTTCGAGCGATGTGCCTTCCGGAATGATTTCCACGCTTGGGAACTCGGTGTCAGGTCCGGCTCTCATGTTCACGTCGGTGGTGGAGTAGCCGGGGGCCGCTTGAGCGGCCGCGGCCGACGCCACCATGGCGCCGATCACTGCGCAAACAAATGTCCATTTTCTCATGAATTGCCTCGATTGAGGTTGCGTTCCCTGGCTTGGTCCGCAGCCCTAACGTCGGCATGATCGGCGCGTTCCCGCGTTTTGCGACCTTAAGAAAATGTATTGTCGGTCAGGGTGCGGGCTTGGGCGCAAACGCGAGCGCGACGCCGTTGATGCAGTAGCGCTTGCCGGTCGGTGCCGGGCCATCGTCGAAGACGTGGCCCAGGTGTCCGCCGCAGCGGCGGCAATGAACTTCGGTGCGCTCATAGACGAGCTTGGTGTCTGTCGATGTTGCAACCGCCTTGTCGAGCGGAGCTGAGAAGCTCGGCCAGCCGGTGCCGGAATCGTATTTCGTCCGCGAGGAGAAGAGCGGCAGGCCGCATCCCGCGCAGCGGTATTCGCCCGGCGCATATGTCTTGTCGAGCGGGCTCGTGCCGGCGCGCTCAGTGCCGTGCTGGCGCAGCACAATGTACTGATCCGCCGTCAGCGCCTGCTTCCATTCGGCGTCGGATTTGACGATCTCGAATGCCGAGCCGCGGGCCATGTCGGCGCGGGCGCGGCGGGACGATGTCGTGGCCGTGGCAACGAGGCCGAGACCGGCCATCGAAAACGCTCGTCGGGTCAGCATGGTGGTCTGCTCCGCTGGGGGCGCGTGAAGCGGCTCCCGTTGTGTCGTGACGGATATACGGGCCGCGGGGCCCTAGGTTTCACGGCCTCACGCGAGGAAGGGCACGCTTTCCTTGATGGCAATCTCGTCGGGCGCGAGCCGGCATCGGTAGGCGATGGCCTCGACGCCTGCGGCGCGCGCCGCCTCGAACGCCGCCGCGTAGCGGGGATCGATATCGCTTGCGAAGGCGAAGCGTTCGGCGTCGGCGCGCTGGATCAGATACAGCATTACGGCCCGGTGTCCTGCGGCCACCATGGCGCTGAGCTCGGCCAGATGCTTCACGCCGCGCTCGGTCACGGAATCCGGAAACTCGGCCAGGCCATGGCGCCGCGAGAGGTGCACGTTCTTGATCTCGACATAGGCGAGACCCCTGCTTGGGTCGTCGAGCAGAATGTCGATGCGGCTTGAAAGGCCGTACTTCACCTCTCGCTTCTGATTTGCATAGCCTGCGAGCTCGGGAATCTCTCCGGCAGCGATGGCCTCGGAGACGAGCCGGTTCGGGTGGTTGGTGTTGATGCCGACCAGAACGGGGCCGTGGCCGAGGTCTGTCTCGACCAGCTCCCAGGTATGGGGGTACTTGCGCGTAGGGCTCGTACTTTCGGACAGCCAGACGATGGCGCCCGGTGTGGCGAGGCCCAGCATCGAGCCGGTGTTCGGGCAGGTGGCCGTCACCACCTCGCCGCTGTCGAGCGTGACATCGGCGAGAAACCTTTTGTAGCGTTTGACGAGCCGTCCGCGGAGGAGAGGGGTCGGGAACTTCATGGCGGGGGAGGAGTAGTGTGCCTCGCCTCGCTCCGCAATCGCAATCCGCGGGTTATAATCGGTGCCGCAAAAAAACGTGGCGTGTCGGGAGGTGGGCGTGGCCCAGGACGAAATCATCACGGCGGCCGTGCTCGTGATCGGGGATGAGATCCTCTCAGGGCGCACCAAGGACCAGAATATCAGCACCATTGCCGTGCATCTGACGGCCATCGGCATCGCGCTTCGCGAAGTGCGGATCGTCGGCGACGAGGAGGGGGCTATCGTCGCCGCCGTGAACGTGCTGCGCGAGCGCTATACCTATGTCTTCACCACGGGCGGCATCGGTCCTACGCACGACGACATTACGGCCGACAGCATCGGAGCGGCTTTCGGGGTCGCGGTCGACATCGATCCGCGCGCCGTAGCGGTCATGGCGCCGGCCTATGCGGCGCGGGGGATCGAGCTCACGCCGGCGCGCCTTCGCATGGCCAGGATTCCGTCCGGAGCGGACCTGATCATCAACAGCATGTCCGCCGCCCCCGGCTTCAAATTGGGCAATGTGATCGTCATGGCGGGGGTGCCGGACATCATGCGTTCTATGTTGGTTGCTGTGACAAACCAGCTCAGGACGGGGCCAAAAGTTAACAGCGTTTCGATCGTCGTGGCGCGGGCGGAGGGCGAGATCGCAGACCTGTTTGCGGCTCACCAGCGCGCGTATCCCGACGTGGCCATGGGGAGCTATCCCTCTTTTTCTGAAGGGCAATATCGGACCGAGCTGGTGCTCAGAGGTGCCGATGCGGACCGCCTCGAGGAGGCACGTGTGGGGCTGGCGCGCATGCTCGCGGAGCGCGAACTTTCTTAAAGCCGGTCGCCGTTGCCATTAAACCACGCGGCAACTTTGCCGCTCGCCCGCCATCGTTGCAGCTGCTCTTTTGCCCGCGAAAAGCGTTAACGCGCGGGGGGAAGCCGCTCGGCCAATCCCTTGTCTTGTCAAAACAACAAAAGGAGCTGATCGATGAGAGCCCCTTCGAGCAGACGTTCGACTTTGGGCATTCGAAAGATCGGACGGGTGGGACTTGCGTCTCTCGCGCCGGCGCTGGGGACACTCGTTCTCGCAGGCGGGCTCGGAGCCGGCGGCGCTGAAGCCAAGACGCCCGGAAAGACCTATTGCTATTACGGCAAGTGCCACCGCGTAAAAACGATCGCCGAGACGGAGGCGCTGGTCGGTCAGGACGATACGGTCTCGGCCTCGCACTACGACTCCTGCAAGCGCGATCGCCACAATCCGTGCGGGCTCACCTCTTCGGGCGAGGAGTTCAACTCCGAGACGCCGGACAACGCGGCGAGCCCGGTCTATCCGGACGGGACGACGCTTCTGGTCTGGTCGCCCGATACGCGCGCCTCGATCGTGCTTCGGGTCAACAACGCAGGTCCCTATTGGGGTGACCGCAAGCTCGACGTCTCGCGCAAGGCGGCCGAGGTGCTGGGATTTGCCGCGCAGGGCGTGGCTTCGCTCAAGGTGCGCGTGATCGATGCGCCGAGCGTCGAGGAGGCGACCTACAAAAAGAACCGCAAGTATGATCCGGTGCCCGGCTACATCGGTTCGTTTGCAAGCCTGGACGAGGCACAGGGCGGGGCGGCAACCGCCTACATGGTGGCGGGGCTTCCGTCGCCGTTCGGTCCGACCACCGTCGCGCTCGGTGCCGGAAATCCGACGCAGGTCGCCGGCGCGCTCGGTACGCAGAGCGGCGCCACGCCGCCGCTGGCGCTCATTCCGCGGACAGTCGTTGCGGCTCTGGATGTTGTGCCTGCCGATCTCATTTCACCGGTTGCCGCGCCTGAGGCGGCTCGCGTCATTCCGCCGGTGCGCGTGGCCGGCTTCGTCGCGGTGGCTGAGGTTGCCGAGCTGACGGCGGAACGCGTTGTCGCCAAGCAGCGCGTGGCGTCCCTCGACGACGAGATGCCCGTGCGCGCGGTGAAACGTCATAGCCATGCCGAGCGGACGGCCGAGCGCAACTCGCGGTCGTTCCGGAAAGCGGCCCGCCAAATGAAGCAACAGGACATCGACCGCAGCAAGCCGGTCGCCGTTGCGGCTGCCCAGCAGGCGCCGAAGGGCAAGTCGCCCGTCATCCAAGACGGCACCAACGACATGTCGATCTTTTCGCGGCATCGCTACGACGGTCTCGAGCGCGTCGCGGCGCAGGAGCCGCAGCGCCGCCGTCCGCCCGTGGCCGCGGCGTCGCGCTACGCCGTGCGCGACGGCGGCGACGGCTGATGCGAGCGGGCGCGTAACCCGAGGCTCAGAGCGTGGCGCCGGTGGTCGGATTGCGGAGGACTTCGGTTGCTCCGCTCCGGCGGGGCTGGTCGTAGAGCTCGTAGTGGGTCTCGAGCGTGTCGAGGAACATGGCGACCAGATCGAGCAGGGGGCCGAGCTGCATGCGCCCGGCAACCAGGAACTGCTCGGTGACCGTCAGGCTGGCGGCCTCGAGCGGGGCCGACTCGTCCTCGGCGATGAGACCGCGAGAGCGCAGGTAGGCGGTGATGCCGTCGCCGGCGTCGAAGGCGTAGGACGTCTCGTCGGAGAGCTTGCTCGCGGCGTCGGCGACGATCTCGGTTCCGGTCGTGTAAAGCCGTGCGATCAGCTTGAACTGGCTCTCGAGCTTGGATAGCTCGAGAGCGCTTTCGCGTGATTTCACCACGCGGGCGAGCAGGACCATCTCAAGCGTCCGCGCGGCCTCGATGGCGGCGCGTTCTTCGTGGCGCTGCTCGGAGAGATCCATCGCGCGCGAGTCGCACGCGTTCCAGCGCAGCGTGCACTTCAAAAGGTCCTCGCCGGCTGCGAGGGCGGAATCGAGGTGATCGGCCAGGAGATAGACGACGGCAGGGGCCGCGAGCGGGCCGGCGGACGGCATGGTGGGCTCCGTAATACTTCACGAGTGCCGAGCGCTGGGGGCTCCTTCTATTGACGCGGCCACGCTCCAGGCTCAGGCAGTGAACGAGAGGACAGTAGGTCTACTTACGATATTGGACCGATTCGGGTGGCCTCATGGAGAGGGCTGGGGCAGGAGCGACAGCAAGGCCACCAAACTACGGTGCATATCTTTGCTGTTGCTCGCGAGATACTGGCCGAGCGTGGAGGTTTCCGCCGCGTGCCAGCGGGTCTCGTGGGACGGATGGCGTGCGATGGCGACGAGGCTCGCGAGCAGGGCGTCGTCCGAGAATTGCCGACTGATGGAAAGGCTGCGGCGGATGCGGGGCGCGAGCCGCGCAAGCCGATCGATATTGACGGCCCGCTCGCACGCGCGCATGTCCGGCGGCGCGCTCTCGGTTGGCGCTTTTTTGCCGGCGCTGAAGCGGGCTAGCCGCGGAATGTAATTCGGCATGGTCGCCTCGCGGTCGGGCGGATCTCTACGCGGGACGCGACGACGGTACGCAATTGAGTATCGCGCTATTTTACGGGTGTGTCCGTAGCGTCCGTGCCTGATCCACGTTCTTATGAAGAGACGCGGCTACTCCTGGCGGAGCCAGGGGGCGAAAGCTGCCAAGGGTCCGGCAGGGTTGAGTGAGGGTGAGGCGCGCAGAACGGCCACCTCGGCTTCATTGCGCGATGCGTAGATGCCGACGGGATCGGGGCGGATCTCCTGCTCCGTGGGCTCGCTTTCCAGCTCAGCCTCCAGTCTCGCGAACGAGCCCGCGACCAGCGATTGCGCGGTTGCTGCCGGCCGGGTGACGTAGCAGCGTCCGTCGGGCAACTCGAGGAGTTCGAAGGGGCTTCTGTGCATCAAAAGGGAGCCTTTCCGTTTCCTGTCACGATGTCCCGTTTCTCTCCCCGTCACAAAGCTCATTTTCTTCTTATGAAAGCAGAAGGGCGGGTCCGTGTGGACCCGCCCTGTTGTCTCAGCTGCAGCCGCTCGTCGAGCCGCAGGTGTCGCATTTGAGGCAGGTGCCGTTTCGCACCATGGTGAAGTTCTGGCATTCGGGACACGAGACGCCCTCGTAGCCGCGCAGCCGCGCCTCCGCGACGCGGTCGTTCGCCGATCGCTTGGTGGCGACCACCTGCGTCTCCGAGACCGTCGTGCGCCGATACATGACCTCGGTGTCAGCCTTGAGGGCCGTGGCGCCGTCGCTGGTGTAGAGGGCGGTCGCGCCTTCGGTGACCGGGTAGGCGGTCAGCGAGGAGAGCGCCTGCATGGGATCGCCTTCTCCCTGATGCCCGCGGCCGCCGGCATGGATGCGCAGGTTGCCGCGCATGAAGCCCTTCGACACCACCTTGGTCACGCGCTCCGGCAGGTCGAGGTCGAGCTGCTCGTCGGTTTCCTCGTCGGAGGAGCCGAGGCCGGTCTCGCCCACGATCTCGCGCGGGTCGACATGCGCGAGGTCGTTGCGGCCGAGATAGGAAACGGCCAGCTCGCGGAAGATGTAGTCGAGGATCGAGGTGGCGTTCTTGATGGTCTCGTTGCCCTGCACGAGGCCCGCGGGCTCGAAGCGCGTGAAGGTGAAGGCCTCCACGTACTCCTCCAGCGGCACGCCGTACTGCAGGCCGAGCGAGATGGCGATGGCGAAGTTGTTCATCAACGAACGGAAGGCGGCGCCTTCCTTGTGCATGTCGATGAAGATCTCGCCGAGCTCGCCGTTGTCGTATTCGCCGGTGCGCAGGTAGACCTTGTGACCGCCGACGGAGGCCTTCTGCGTGTAGCCCTTGCGCCGGCCCGGCATCTTCTCGCGCTCGCTGCGGGAGCTGACCTTGAGCTGGGCTTCGAGTTCGGTCACGCGCTTGGCGAGCTTCTCGGCTGCGGCCATGATGCGCTGAACCTGCGGCTTGTCGGCCGTCATCTGCTCCGCGGCCTCGTCTTGCTCGTCGATGTCGTCGCCGAGCACCTGGGCATTCAAAGGCTGCGAGAGCTTCGAGCCGTCGCGGTAGAGCGCGTTGGCCTTGAGGGCCAGCCGCCAGGAGAGCTTGTAGCTCTCCTTGCAGTCCTCGACGGTGGCCTCGTTCGGCATGTTGATGGTCTTGGAGATGGCACCCGAGATGAACGGCTGCGAGGCCGCCATCATATGGATGTGGCTCTCGACCGAGAGGTAGCGCTTGCCCTTGCGGCCGCAGGGCGAAGCGCAGTCGAACACGGGCAGGTGCTCGGCCTCGATGAAGGGTGCGCCTTCCAAGGTCATGGCTCCGCAAACGTGCTCGTTGGCGGCCTCGATATCCTTCTTCGAGAAACCGAGGTGGGCGAGCAGATCGAAGGCCGGGTCATCGAGCTTTGCGGTCGGAATGCCGAGCGTGCCGGTGAGGAACGCGTCGCCGAGCGTCCAGCGGTTGAACACGAACTTGATGTCGAATGCGGTGCCGAGGCCCGATTCCACTTTCTGGATGATCTCGGGCGTGAAGCCGCGCGCCAGCAAAGTCGTGTGGTTGATGGCGGGGGCCTGAGCGAGCGAGCCGTGGCCGACCGCGTAGGCTTCGATCTCGGCGATCTCGCTCTCACGGTAGCCGAGGGCGCGGAGCGCTTCCGGCACGGCGCGGTTGATGATCTTGAAGTAGCCGCCGCCGGCGAGCTTCTTGAACTTCACGAGCGCGAAGTCCGGCTCGATGCCCGTCGTGTCGCAGTCCATGACCAAGCCGATGGTGCCGGTCGGAGCAACGACAGTCGCCTGCGCGTTGCGGTATCCCCACCGCTGACCGAGGTCGATGGCGAGATCCCAGGCGGCCTGGGCGGCCGAGATCAGCGACTCATCGGGGCAGTTCGCGGCATCGAGCGGTACCGGGGCGACCGACAGGCGCTCGTAGCCACCGGTCTGGCCGTAGGCGGCGCGGCGGTGATTGCGGATGACGCGCAGCATGTCGGCACGGTTCGGCTCGAAGCCCGGGAACGGCCCAAGCTCGCCGGCCATCTCCGCCGAGGTGGCGTAGGAGATGCCGGTCATCTGTGCCGAGATGGCGCCGCAGATGGCGCGGCCCTCGGGCGAATCGTACGGAATGCCGGAGGCCATCAGGAGGCCGCCGATGTTGGCGAAGCCGAGGCCGAGCGTGCGGTAGCGGTAGGAAAGCTCGGCGATCTGGCGCGAGGGGAACTGCGCCATCAGGACCGAAATCTCGAGCACGACGGTCCACAGACGGCAGGCGTGCGCGAAGCTTTCGGTGTCGAAGCTCTTATCCTCGCCGCTTTCTTGCGCGGCTCCGCCGCGACGGAACGTGAGGAGGTTGAGCGAGGCGAGATTGCATGCCGTGTCGTCGAGGAACATGTATTCCGAGCACGGGTTCGAGGCGCGGATCGGCCCCGACTGCGGGCACGTGTGCCAGTCGTTGATGGTGGTGTGGAACTGGATGCCGGGGTCAGCCGAAGCCCAGGCCGCATAACCGATCTGCTCCCAGAGATCGCGGGCGCGCACGGTCTTCACGGTTTTACCGTTGAGGCGCGAGGTCAGCGCCCAGGTGGCATCCTCCTCGACCGCATTCAGGAACTCGTCGGTGACGCGCACCGAGTTGTTGGAGTTCTGGCCGGAGACGGTGAGGTAGGCCTCGCTATCCCAGTCGGTGTCGTAGGTGTCGAAGGAAATGTCCTTGTAGCCCTGCTTGGCGAACTGGATGACGCGGTGCACGTAGTTCATCGGCACGTCGTCGCGGCGCGCGTCCTTGATGGCGCGCTTCAAGGCCGGGTTCTTTGCAGAGTCGAAGCAGGCGTCACCATCGGCATCGCAATTGACGCAGGCTTTCATCACGGCTTTGAGCCGCTTCTGGCAGATGCGCGAGCCGGTGACGAGGGCGGCGACCTTCTGCTCCTCGCGCACCTTCCAGCCGATGTATTCCTCGATATCCGGATGATCGACGTCGACGACGACCATCTTGGCGGCGCGGCGCGTGGTGCCGCCGGATTTGATGGCGCCCGCGGCGCGGTCGCCGATCTTGAGGAAGCTCATGAGGCCCGACGAACGGCCGCCGCCGGACAGCTTCTCGTTGACGCCGCGCAGGCTCGAGAAGTTGGAGCCGGTGCCGGAGCCGTACTTGAAGAGGCGCGCTTCACGCACCCACAGGTCCATGATGCCGTTCTCGTTGACGAGATCGTCCTCGACCGACTGGATGAAGCAGGCGTGGGGCTGCGGATGCTCATAGGACGAGGCGGAGACCGTCAGCTTGCCGGTCTCGTGATCGACATAGAAGTGGCCCTGGCTCGGCCCGTCGATGCCGTAGGCCCAGTGCAGGCCGGTGTTGAACCATTGCGGCGAGTTGG
>NZ_CADEFI010000052.1:8049-20778 GCF_902826555.1 uncultured Hyphomicrobium sp. | reverse complement strand
AGCATCCGTCGAGCTGGCCGAGGAGACGACGCAAATCGACCCTCATTCGGAACCGGAGCAGGGCATGGCCGAGATGAGCCGCAAGTTCCGCGACATGGGCTCCCAAGTGTATGTTCGTAAAAAATAGTCTAGAGAAAGTACGTCTACTGCTCACGCCAATTGACGCTATCCATTTTAAAACAGAGGTGCGGCAACAGCTCTATCGCCAGCTCAAAAAGCTCGCGTGAGACGGTGGCATCCGCGCACTCCGAAGCTTTGCGTTCAAGGAGCAAACAGTACCTCTCAAGCTTTCCCTCAATTTCGGGAGGCAACCTGCCTTGGGCAATAACCGCTTTGCCGTACGCGTCTTGCAATTCTAAAATGGCATCCAAATCGCTGTCCATGCGACCTCGCAAGGTTGTTGGGAGATTCAATCTCCGGATCGGAGAGCCATATTATTTTCGTCCCATTCATGCGGGCTAACACAAGCGCCCGCTTTCCCTGATAGAATCACATTATCAGGCACACTAAAGAGCGAGCTTCGCTTTCTGGCTTCCGGCTTGGCACGCACAACCTTTCGCTTCGAATAAACGGACCCTTTCTTGCCCGGAGCAAGTAACGCGAGTTCATGCCGTTGACGGCTAGACAACTTGCTAGGCCGAGACCTTTTCGTCTGTCCGGGACTTCCTTTCTTCTGAAGCTGTTTTTTCATCGATCCGCCCGATCGAAAGACAAGCCGAAACTATTATACCCTGATTCCAGCCCAGCAGGCTCCTAACGAGAGGGACAGGCCGCGGTGCCCGAGCATCGGGTGTAGGATCGATTCCATCCTCTCCAACGCGAGGGCTGGCCGATGAAGACCTCCTTCATGCGCTGAATCTAAAGGTTAGCAGCGGCCCGCGGACCCGGTACGCCCGAATCCGGTCTATAATTGGCTTCTCTCCTCATGAGACGAGAGGACCGGGCCTATGAAATCCGATCACATAGTCCTTTCCACCATCGCCTTGACCGCAGCCGTGCTGCCGCTTGGCGCCCGTTCCGCCGGCGCCGCCGGCGCCAAGGAGATGTCGAAAGACATCATCGCCGTGCAGATCAGGAAGCAGGGCTTCGAGTGCAAGAATCCCGAGAGCGCCACGCGCGATCCCGCCGCCTCGAAACCGGACGACTCGGCCTGGATCCTCAAATGCGAGGGCGCGACCTACAAGGTGTTGCTCATCCCCAAGATGGCCGCCAAGGTCGAGAAGCTTCCCGACGAGCCGCAAAGCACCGAGCAGAAGCACTGACAGGCGACGCTACTCCGCAACCGCCACCTTCGGCTTCGCGATCTCCGCCTCCACGGCCTTCACGAGCTTGTCGGAATCCGGCGCCGTCTGCGAATAGAACGCCGTCACCAGCTTGCCGTCGCGCCCCACGAGATACTTGTGAAAGTTCCACTTGGGTGCGTTGAGCCAGCCCAGCTCCTCGCGCGCCCACGTGTAGAACGGATGCGCGGCGTCGCCCGTCACCACGTTCTTGTCGGTGAGCGGAAACGTGACGCCGAACATCCCCTCGCAGAATTCCTTGATCTCGCCCGCCGTCTTCGGCTCCTGCCCGCCGAAGTCGTTCGACGGCACGCCGATCACGTTGAAGCCTTGCGCCTCGTACTTGGCGTTGAGCGCCTGCAGTGCCTCGTATTGCTTGGTGAAGCCGCAGAACGAGGCCGTATTCACCACCAGCAGCACCTTGCCGCGAAATTCCGAAAGCGGCATCGGCTTGCCGTCGATGGACGTGAAGGCGAAGTCCCACGCCGTCTTGGCCCCCGGACTGCCCGCTTCGCCCGCAGCACCGGCTCCGGTCATTGCGGCAAGTCCCACGACCGCCGCGCCGATTGTCGTCCTGAACCCCATGCGAGCCTCCGTCTCCTGCAATCCAACATCAACATCGCCTAGCCCTTGACTGCGAACCGCATCGCCGAGCGCGCCTTGGCCTTCTCGGCCTCCACCTCGCGATCGCGCGGCGGCGCCATCGTCACCAGCGAGCCCAGGAGATCCTCTGCCGCCTGGGCGACCTGCTCCACGGCGCGGTTGAAGGCCTCCTCGTTCGCCTTCGACGGCTGCGTGAAACCGGAGATCTTGCGCACGAACTGGATCGCGGAAGCGCGGATCTCATCCTTGGTCGCGGGCGGCGAGAAGTTGTAGAGCGTCTTGATATTGCGGCACATGCGCGGTCCTCCTCGAGGCCTCACGGCGTCAAGCCGAACCGGAGAGATAGGAACACCCAACCGGTTGCACCAGCTATCCAAAACGTAACTTTGCATTTTCGGCGAAGCATGGCACGCTTCCTCTAGGTTTCAACAACTGGAAGGAGGTGATCCGATGTCGAGTGGGATCTTGAGGACGGCGATGTCGCGGTCGCTGGGTTTCAAGCCGGATTTGCCTCTGCATTCCGCCTGAACCGAGCGATGAGCGGCACAGCGCGACAACCGCTGTAGAAAGCCGCCCGAATCTCACGGGGGCTGCCCATAGGGCGGCCCCTTTGCTTTTTAAGAAGTTCGGCCCGCGATCCGCCGGGAGGGTCGGAACGCGAGCCGATTATTCCAGAGAGAGAGCGGCAGGCTTACTCGCAGGGCACCGAAAGCGTCATGCCAACCGCGGGGAAGAACTTCTTGCAGCCGACCTCCTGAGCAACCTCAGTCGTTTCGTCGGCCGGCATGCCCTTCTTGTCGAGCACCGAGGCAACCGAGATCGGCGTCTCGCGCGGCTCAGTCGGGGTGGTGGTCTCTGCCGGAGCAGCCGCCGCCGTCTCGATCTTCTTTTCGGCGGGCTTGGCGACCGGCTCGGCCTTGGCCACAGCCACCGGCGCCGTCTTGCTGATGCGCTTCTTGGCCGGGCGAGCCTGTTCCTTGGCGACGCGCTGCTTCTGAGCGCGCTTCATGGGAGCGCCCTTCACCGGCGTATGCACGACCTCCGGCACGTAATTGCAGGAGATGCAGGCCTGTGCGGCCGAGCCGCCGAACATCATGCTTGCGGCGAGAAGTGCGGTGCCGATGGTGAAATGGATCCGTGTCATGTGTGCCTCCCGGGCGCTGAGTGTCTAACCCCGAGACAGATAATGCTGCGGATCGCACAAAGCCGCTGTTCCGGACGGAACACGTAATTTTTCATTTAAAATCAGACTGATGGAAGAGAGGCGGCGGCCGTCAGTTCCCGTCGGGGTCCGCGAACATGTCGCCTGGCGTATCCGGGGTCGGATCCGAGGTCGGATCTGGCGGCAGGTCCGGCACGCCATCCCCATCGGGAGGTCTCTGGGCCTCGTCCAACACCTCGACGGCAAACTCCTGCCGCCGGGCCGCCGTGGGAGTTCCCGCTTTCACGTACTTGAAGGCCAGCGTCGCCTTCCCCGGGGCGAGCCCCCCCACGAACACCTCGAACTTCTGCGGCGCACCGAGCACCGGCCGCTCGCCGGGGGCGGGCTTTGCCGGCGCATATCCTTTGACGTCGACGGAGAGAACCTGCGCGGCGTCGGCCGCAAGGGGTTCCAGCTCCCAACGGTAGCCCGTGGACGGATTGCCATCGAGCAGCAGCGTCGTCGTGTCGCCAACCGTGAGCTGGATTGGCGTCGCCTGGGCAGATACCTTCTGCGCACCAACGCCGACGGCAAACGCAAACGTCCCGGCCATCACAGCGAGCAAATACGTAAACCGTCGGATCGACACGTCATCTCTCTCCACACTTTGCCAGAGCTTCGCACGCGCGTGGCCACGCGTCCATCGGACGACAGGCCCGCTTTGCCATAGACCCAATTCCAGCCGCCCGGTGCCGTCATGCCTCTCCTCCGCTTCGACCTCATCGAAGGCCGCTCCAAGTCGGAGCTGAAAGCCCTGCTCGACGCCGCGCACCGCGCCATGCTGGCAGCCTTCGACGTGCCCGAGCGCGACCGCTATCAGATCGTCCATGAGCACAAGCGCTCGCGCATGATCGTCGAGGACACCGGTCTCGACATCCCTCGCACCGACAACGTCGTCATGCTGCAGGTCACGACCCGCCCGCGGGGCCGGGCCGCAAAGGAGCGCTTCTATCGCTTGCTGGTCGAGGAGCTCGAGAGGAGCTGCGGCATCGCACCGAGTGATGTCATGGTGTCCATGGTCGAGAACACCGACGAGGACTGGTCGTTCGGCCTTGGCCGCGCGCAATTCCTGACCGGCGAGTTGGGCGGCGCCAAGGAGACCAATCGCAAATGAGGCTCATGCTGGTCAGCCTCGAAGTGTCCGCATCGGAAAGTAACCATGCGATGAGCGGCCCGCCACAGTTAAGCTCGGCGCGAGCATCGACAAATTCGGCAACATTCACTCTTTGACGACAAATTTCCTCCATTTGATCGTGTTTCTGTCCATATTGGACGCCAGTCAGTTGTGTGAGTATCAGGGGAGGTTAGCGTGTTCAGTCGCGGTTCGAATTCCGATCCCAGTCTTCCGAAGCCACCGAGCCCGCCGGGCGCGCTCCCGAGCGCCGGACCGTCCGTCGGCAATGGGCGAGCTTCGCCTTTTGGCGCGGCCACGACCATGGGCACGTCGGTCATCGGCACGGATCTCGCCATCCTCGGCGAGAAGATCACCATCATCTCGCAGAACAAGCTGCAGATCGACGGCGACATCCGCGGCGACGTCACCGGCAAGCAGGTTGTCATCGGTGAGGAAGGCTCCGTCGTCGGCACCGTCTGCGCCGAGCAGATCGAGGTTCGCGGCGGCGTTCGCGGCGCCATCAAGGCCGCATCCGTGATGCTGCATCCGACCTCGGTTGTCGAAGGCGACATCTTCCATCAGACACTTTCGATTTCCGAAGGCGCACAGTTCGACGGCCGCGTGCGCCGGGCGAAAGACGCAGCCGAGATCACGCCCAATCTGGACGTGAGCAGCTATCCGGTTTCATCCTCTCAGCAAGTGGGCTGAACGAAGCGGCGCGCACGAAGCGAGGGAAGCGGAAATCGAGCCCACCCGGATCCGGGATTGGGCTCGATTTTTTTTGAACGACCCGAGACCAAGCCGTCAGAACCCGCGCCGCCCGGTGCTGTTGGTATCGATGCAGGCCTGGTAGATCCGGATGTCGCGCCCGACATGCGCGCAAACATTGCGCTTGAGGTTGGGGTTGTTGCGGACCGCGTCGGCCGAGACCTTGACCCCGTACTCGCGTGCCACCTTGGCCACCAGCTCGTCCTGGCAATAAGGCGTTGCGATCGGCGAGCCGCTGACGATCTGGTTTCCGTTAACGCATTTGATGCGGGCCTCGGCAGACGTGCCGACGAGAGCCACCGGCATCGCAAAAGCCGCGATCGCACCGCACACAATCGCGCGGCGCCCATATCCACGATTGAAAGAAAAACTCATTTTTTATCTCCTATGCCCTGCGCCGGCTGCTTGGCAGCGGCGCTCCATGCCTTCGAAGGGTCTGACGAGCCGACGCGCGGAGGCGGAGCTGTGTCTGAGGAGACAACCGGTTGAAATGATCAGCGACCGCCGGATACCGCCCGGAGGGGAGTTTCGCTAAGGTATGGGCAATCCGCCGGGCGAGTTTAAGGCGGCAGGGAACGCTCCATGCTCACAATCTATGACACGACCGGTCACAGCCTGCTCAAGCACAACGAGACCGCACCCATCACCCCGGATACGGTCTGGTTCGACCTCGTCAACCCGACCAAGGAGGAGGATAACCACGTCGAGGGCCTCCTGAACATCTCCGTGCCGACACGCGCCGAGATGCGCGAGATCGAGGCCTCGAGCCGCTTTTATCAGGAGAACGGCGCCAGCTACATGACCGGCTTCCTGGTCCACAATATCGACCCGCAGACCCTCGGCTCATCGACCGTCACCTTCATTCTGACCGGCAACGCCCTCGTCACCGTGCGCTACACGGACCACAAGGCGTTTCCCGATTTCCTGTCGCGCGTCGAGCGGGGCGATGCCACCTGCCGCACCGGCGCCGCCATCATGATCGGCATCATCGAGACCCTCATCGAGCGCCAGGCCGATCTCATCGTCGAGATCCAGGACCGCGTCGACAAGCTGGCACAGGGGATTTTCGAGCTGAAGAAGCGGCGCACAAAGGACACCAAGCTGGAGACTCTGCTCAAAGGTACGGGAACCCAGGGCGATATCGTCGCCCGCGTGACGGAAAGCGCGACCTCGCTCGAACGCGTGCTGCACTTCATGAGGAACACCGCACAGGAGCGCAACTGCGACGGCAAGATCTTTCAGCGGATCGAAACCGTCGATCGCGATCTCACCTCGCTTGCGGAACACCGGCGCTTCCTGTCCGACCGCATCAGCTTCCTGCTCAACGCCACGCTCGGCCTCATCTCGAACGAGCAGAACCAGATCATCAAACTGTTCTCGGTCATGGCGGTCATGCTGATGCCGCCGACCCTCGTCGCGTCGATCTACGGCATGAATTTCATCCACATGCCCGAGTTGCAATGGCTCGAGGGCTACCCGATGGCGCTCGGTCTGATGTTCCTCTCGGCGCTCATTCCATTCATCTACTTCCGCCATAAGGGCTGGCTCTGACCCGCCGCCCCGCTGGCGCGGGAGCCGTATTGCGCCGCTTCGCATGACACAAAGAAGCCGCAATCTCAGCCGCTTGCGCAGCCTGCATGATATGAAAACTTCTGCGACCCGCCGTCGCACCGACCACGTCAGTCGATAAAAAAGGAAGTGGAATCAAAGCTGCTTCGATTGGCACGATCCTGCGTCGAGGCCGCACCATTGATTTCGCCCCAATCGGCTGGTCAGGTGCGCCCACCAGAACGGGGAGCTGTAAGGGAACCCCGGAATATTAGAGCGGCGGAACGCGTTCTGGGGTTGCGCTGAGGCTCTCTCTTCGCACCGGTAGCTCATCCCCTTGTTGAACAAGATGTCCGCACACACGCGGATGGCCTGAGCATGTCCCTTGGGGGGACCGCCAGCCTGGGATGCACCGAGTTTTCGAGCCGCAGCACTGTCGCTGGGAAGAATGGAGACTTGATCATGCGGTTTATTGCATTCGCGGCGCTTGCCGCTCTTTCGGTTGGCCTTCTGGACGTTCGCACGGCGAGCGCAGCGGCCTGGGAGTGCGTTGGCCCCGCCTACGCCTGCAGCGGCCCGCACAAGGCCACCAAGAAGGCATCCTACAAGAAGGCTGCACACAAGAAAGCGAGCCACCAGAAAGCGGCCTACAAGAAGGCCGGCTACTCGAAAAAGGCCTCGCGTAAGTATGCCAACAAGGCACCGCGCGTTGCCAAGCGCTCTGTCGCCAGCTCGGGTTCCTACGGCGGCGGCGGCTCGAACGGCATGGCCTCCTACTACTGGCAGGGCACGCAGACGGCATCGGGCGCACGTTTCAATCCGAGCGGCATGACGGCTGCTCATCGCACGCTGCCCTTCGGCACCCGCGTGCTCGTGACCAACCGCAACAACGGCCGCTCGGTCACCGTGACCATCAACGACCGTGGCCCCTTCATTAAGGGTCGCATCATCGACCTGTCGCGCGGCGCCGCCGGCGTCATCGGCATGACGAGCTCGGGCGTCGCCCCGGTGTCGATCCAGGTGCTCGGCCGCGGCTGATCCCGGAAACACATTCGAGTTGCAGAGGCGGGTCGCGTATGCGGCCCGCCTTTTCATTTTGCCACGCGATGCCCCTTCACCCTGTTCCCAAAGGGACTTGGGATGGCGGCAAAATCCGGTATATTGCGGAAAGTTGTTATCCATGCGTGGGTGGGTTGGCCGCAATGAAACCGACAGCGAGCAGTAAGGAGCGGGTTGCCGCGGTCGAGCTCATCCGCACCGCCATGGTGGAGAAGAAGCTCACCCAGGCCGAGCTGGCCGACGCCGCCGACTGCCATGAGAAGACGATCCAGAACCTTCTGCACGGCAAGCCCGTCCGCGAGCAGACCCTGTTCGACGTGGCCATGGTGCTCGGTCTCGACTATCAGCGCCTGAAGGAGTCCTGGTTCGGCTCCATGTCGACGGCGCAGCCCATGGAGCTCAAAGGCGAAGGCGGTGTCGTCGCGCCGGTTTACATGGGCGCCTACACGCGCGCCGCCGTCGACCACTACATCGGCAGCTATCTCACCATTCGCCCGGCCTTCGCCAAGCCGGAGGCCATCGTCGCCTACCGCACGGACATCGTATGGGATCCGGAGTGGCCAAGCCTTTTGTTTGAAGAACGCGAGCGCCCCGACGCTCCGTTCTCGCACCGCGGACGGCTCTACGTGCCGGCGTCGTCCATGTACATTCACCTGGTTTCACTGACCAAGGGCGCCATGCGCATGATCCTGGTCTCCCAGATCGATCAGGGAGGTGAGATGCGCGGCCTCATCACGACCCTGAACAAACAGCGCGCTATGTTCGTGCCGGTGTCCTCGCCGATCGTCTACCTGAAGCGCCAGGAATTCAAATCGCTCGCGCTCGGCGAGATCACGCCCAAGAGCCCGGACTACAAGATCTACAAGGGCCTTCTCGATACCTCTCTCGAGGAAGGCTACGCCCGCCTCGTCGGCCCCTGACCCTCTCGTATTGAAGGGTTGCGCTGGCTATGCCCGCGAGGCGGCCACATCGGCGTCGTCGTCGCTCTGATCCTCTTCTTCTGCCGCAAGTGGAGCGCGGCGCGCCTGAAAGCGCTGCGCAAGATCGACCGTTTCCCGCCGCCCGACGGAAGCGAGATGCTGTCCGATCCACTTGTGCGTCTGCGTGCGCCCCGCCGAATGAAGATAGGTCAGCAGCCCCAGATCCGGCTTGAGCTTGCTGTCGTCGGAGAGCGAGGCCGTATAGCGGCCCGCCTCGATCATATGGAACCGATGCGCCGCGAGCACCCCTTGCGAGCCGCGCCGCGCACCGAACCGTCCGCGCAACGCTTCGCGCACGGCGAGGATCGTCTCCACGTCGCGCAGGAACGGCGCATTGAACGTCAGGCGGTTCACCGCGCCCGCGATCTCGCGCGCCCCTTTCGGCAGTCCGCGCCGCTCGAGCGGATTGATCTCCACGATCAACGTGTCTTTGACCGGGCTCTCCGTCGCCAGCGTGATGAGGTCGGGGTTCTTGGAGAACGCGCCGTCCCAGTAGCCGACGCCATCGATTTCGACCGTCCGGTGCAGCGTCGGAAGGCACGCCGAGGCGAGCACGGCATCGACGGAGATTTCCGAACGCCGGAAAAGACGCGACCGCCCCGTCGCAACCTCCGTGGCTGCGATCAATAGCTCCGTCGAACCGTGCTTGCGGATCCCTTCGAAGTCGATGGTCTCGCTGAGCAGCGAGCGCAGGGGATCGATGCCGAGCGGATTGAAATCATAGGGCGAGAGCAAACCCGCCACGTGCGCGAGCGTCGACGAGCTGCTGAGCCCGGCAAGAAACGGATTGAGCCGCAGGAGATCGGGCACGCCGGCTTTGTGCACGGCTTCCCAGACCTGGCGCAGCTTGGCACGCGCCCCTTCGCGCCCGCCCTCGACAAGTCCGGACGCAAGCGCCACGGCATTGACGGCGCCCGCGCTGGTGCCCGAGATCCAGGAGAACGAAAGATGTTCCTCCTCGAGCAGCCGGTCGAGCACACCCCAGGTGAAGGCGCCGTGCGCACCGCCGCCCTGCAAGGCAAGATTGATCTTGAGATGGCGTCTGAAACGCGGCAAACGGCGTTGCTCCGCATCGTCTTCCGAAGGGGGCGAGACTATCATGAACTCGTGTGCGTCCGCCCCGTCAATCGGCCGCATGGCAGAAATACACCCCGGCACGTGCAAAAAAGAGCGAGCAAAATGAAGCTTGAGACGGTTGAAATCCTGAGCATTGCCAGTGGGGGAGTGAACGAGGATCGCGCTGGTGTCGCACCGCGCCTCGCCTGGGTCATCGATGGTGCAACCGATGTCGTGCCCGAGCCGCTCACCGCATGGCCGTCAGATGCCGCATGGTTCGCAGCCGGCATGCACGACCTTGCGGAAACCCTTCATCCTTCGCCGTCTTTCTCACTCGCTGATCTCCCGGAGCTCGTCGCCGAGCGGCTCGCCGCGCGCTTTGCGGCTGACGCCAAGCGCACGCCCGCAGGTCGCGACGAGCACCCGTCGGCGTCCGCCATCGTCGTCCGTACAATCGAAGGCGACACGCTTGAATACGTCAGCGTCGGCGACTGCACGTTGATCGTCGACAGCGGCGGCCATCGTACACAGGTCGGCGTCGACGAGGAAAATGCTGGGGACCGCTGGGTCGTGGACGCACTCAAGGAACGAAAAGAAAGCGCCAAGCCGATGACGCGCGCAGATCTCTGGCCGCAACTGCGCGCCCAGCGCGCGCGCATGAACACGCCCACCGGCTACGGCGTCTTTTCCATCACCGCCCCGCCCCGGTCGATGATCCGCCACGGCACCATTCCTCTCGCCCCGGAAAGCCGTATCCTGCTCGCATCCGACGGGCTCATGCGTCTCGTCGACGTGTTCCGCCGTTACACGGCGGCCCGCCTGTTCGACGCCGCATGGACCACAGGGCTCGATCCGCTCTTCGACGAATTGCGGGCGCTTGAAACAGCCGACGCCGATTGCACGCGCCACCCTCGCGCCAAGACCTCCGACGACACCAGCGCCGTGCTTCTGCGCGCGACCGTCAGCCCCTGATCACGGCCGCACCGGCATCACGAGCTCTCTCCGGGCAAGACTGACCACCGGCCCGTCCGGCTCGTCGAGCCCCCGCATCTCGCAGTCGATGCGGACCGCACCGCCGTCATCGCGGCGGATCCTGAGCACGTGACTGCGCGCCAGAGGCTCGCGCTTGTGCGCAAATCCCGCCGACGCAGACGCCACGCCGAGCACCGGGATGCCGCCGCCGGCATGCGGGCACCACGCAAGCATCTCGCGGTGATTGTGGCCATGCAGAACAAGCTCCGCCCCGCAACGTTCGAGCACGCGCTGCAGCTCCGCCGCATCCCTGAGCGCGCGCGCTGGCGGCGCTTGATCCGGCAGCGGCGGATGATGGATCAGGACCACCCGGATGAAACCGGCATCTCTGAGCCGATCGAGCGTGAGCGCCAGTCGCGAAAGCTGCCCCTCCCCGAGCTCGCCCGCCGCCACGAACAGCGGCGTCGGAATTGCAGAGTTGAGGCCGATCACCGCCACCGGCCCCTGCGTGCGCACGTAGGGAAAGTGCACCGGCGCGCTCTCCGTCCAGGACTCGCTCGAGCGCATGTAGGGCGCCCACGTCTCGAGGCACGAGGCCCCGCCCATGCGGCCCGTGTAGATGTCATGATTGCCGGGCACCACCGAAACGCGCTCCGGATCGCCGAGAGTTGCAAGCCACCCCAACGCGCTGCTGTACTCCGCGGGCAATCCGAGATTGGCGAGGTCTCCGGTAACGGCGATATGATCGGGGTTCTGCGCCAGCGCGTCCGCCGCCATCCGATCGGCAACGCTCCTGAGATGCACGAAACGCCGCCCCCGCTCCCAGTTGAGGAAACCCAGGAGACGCTTGGTATTAAAGTGACGCAGATTGAAGCCCGCGATCGGCCCGAGGTGAGCGTCGGAGAGGTGGACAAGCGTGAAAGTGTCGGTCATATGCCCTCGAACCGTGCCGCGGGAGGTTCCGTGTGTCGCCTGAGAAGATGATCCGCAATACGCTGCAGCGATATTGGCGCTACTCTCGCGGCTTGACGATGGGCGCGCAAGGCGCCGTTATCGACGCCGAGAACCGCGTTCTCCTGATCCGCCACACCTACCGCCCCGGGTGGCATTTCCCGGGGGGCGGCGTCGAGAAGGGGGAGACCGTCGAGGACGCCCTGCGCCGCGAGCTTTTCGAGGAAGCAGGCGTCGAGATCACCGGCCAGCCCGAGCTGTTCGCCCTCTACGCCAATCACATTGTCTTTCCGGGCGATCACGTGGCCCTCTACGTTGTCCGCGCCTGGCAACAGAAGGCTGTCCCGAAGCCCAACAGCGAAATCGCCGAGCAAAGCATGTTTCCCTGCGATGCCCTGCCGGAAACCATAAGCCCGCCGACCCGGGCGCGAATCCGCGAGATCATGGGCCTCGAGCCCCGTTCGCCTCATTGGGGAAAACCGTGACAGGAGGGGCTATGGACCCGCCTGTGCGCCCATGCTAAAGGGCCGCCCATGAGCACGCCGTTGACGATCCCATGTCTGAATTCCTTGCGACGAGCGCCCGCACGCTCCGCGCGCTGATGCGCCCCGTCTGAGCGCTTCCCAAACGAGGAAGTGCATCGCACCAAGTCCGCTCGCCAGGAACACCATCGATGCTCGCCAAGATCACCACCCGGCCCGCGACGCCGGAGGATATCCCCCTGATCTCCGCCCTCCATGACCGCGCGTTCGGCCCCGGCCGCTTTGTGCGCACGGCCTATCGGGTGCGCGAGCAGATGGGACCCGGGCGCGAGATCTCCGACTTCTGCCGCCTGGTGACCGACGGCAATCGCATCGTGGCGGCGATCCGCATGTCCGAGATCGCCATCGGCGGCAAGCCCGGCGCGGCACTCCTCGGGCCGATCGTCGTTGCGCCGGATTATGAGCGTCAAGGCTATGGCCGCACGCTGATAACGGAGGCGATGGAGGCCGCGCGGGCCGCCGGCGTCCGCATCGTCATCCTGGTCGGGGACGAACCCTATTACGGTCGCTTCGGCTTCAAGCCCATTCCGCCGGGGCTCATCACCCTGCCTGGCCCCGTCAATCCCGCGCGCCTGCTCGCCGCCGAGCTCCAGAGCGATGCCCTCGCGCATTACAGCGGCCAGATCTCCGGCCGCTGATCCTGCTGCCTGCAGCC
>NZ_CADEFI010000052.1:0-7949 GCF_902826555.1 uncultured Hyphomicrobium sp. | reverse complement strand
CCGCCTTAATCCTCGAACGGATCCTTCATCAGGATCGTGTCGTCGCGCTCGGGGCTCGTCGAGAGCAGCGTCACCGGACACTCGATGAGTTCCTCGATGAACTTCACGTACTTCACCGCCTGCGCCGGCAGATCCGCCCAGCGCCGCGCCCCGCGCGTCGATTGCGACCAGCCCTCGAAGGTCTCCCAGATCGGCTCGACGCGCGCCTGTGCATCCGCATCAGCGGGCAGCCGCGACAGCGTCTCGCCGTCGAGCTTGTAACCGACGCACACCTTGACCTCGGAGAAGCCGTCCAGCACGTCGAGCTTCGTCAGCGCGATACCGTTGATGCCCGACACCTTGGCCACCTGCCGCACCAGCACGGCATCGAACCAGCCGCAGCGGCGCTTGCGCCCCGTAACCGTGCCGAACTCATGCCCCCGCTCGCCAATGGTCTCGCCGATCTTGTCGGTGAGCTCAGTCGGAAACGGACCCGATCCAACCCGCGTCGTGTAGGCCTTGGCGATGCCGAGCACAAAGCCAAGCGCACCCGGGCCGATGCCCGCTCCGGTCGCCGCCTGTGCCGCCACTGTGTTCGACGAGGTGACGAACGGATAGGTGCCATGGTCGACGTCGAGCAGCGCCCCTTGCGCACCCTCGAACAGAATGCGCTTGCCCGCCTTGCGCTCCTGGTCGAGCAGGTCCCACGTCACATCCACGTAAGGCAGCACCTTGGGCGCGACCTGATGCAGCTCCGCCATCAGCGCGTCCTTGCTGATCTCGGGCTTACCGAGCCCCCGCCTCAGCGCGTTGTGATGCAGGAGCAGCCTGTCGACCTTGGGTCCGAGGGTCGCCAGGTTCTTGAGATCCAGCACGCGGATCGCGCGCCGCCCGACCTTGTCCTCGTAGGCAGGGCCGATGCCGCGCCCCGTCGTCCCGATCTTGCCGTCGCCCGCCGCATCCTCGCGCATCACGTCGAGCTCGCGATGGAACGGCAGGATCAGCGTCGCGTTCTCGGCGATGCGCAGGTTGTCGCGAGTGATCGTCAGTCCCTGGCCACGCAGCTTCTCGATCTCGGCGCACAGCGCCCAAGGATCGACGACCACGCCATTTCCGATCACGCCGAGCTTGTTCGGCCTGACGACGCCCGACGGCAGGAGCGACAGCTTGTAGGTCGTATTGCCGATGACAAGCGTGTGGCCCGCGTTGTGCCCGCCCTGAAACCGCACCACGACGTCGGCCCGCTCCGAGAGCCAATCGACGATCTTGCCCTTCCCTTCGTCGCCCCACTGCGCGCCGACGACTACGACGTTAGCCATTCTCTCCACCACGTGTCATGAAATGGCCCCGGCTGACAGACCGGGGCCAAAAACCAAGACGCTACGTTTAAAGCGCCGGCGGAAAAGTGGAAGCAGTTTTCCACTACGTCAGCAATTTCGGCCCTTTTATCAAGGGATCCGAATGCTTAACCCGCACCCGCTGCCCGCGTCCTATTGCCGGTAGATCACCGACTTGGCCGAAGGCCAGGAGACTCGGTACCCGAACTCGATGGTCTGCTCCTGATCGGGATCGAGCTTGCCCTCCCACACCACGACGCCGCGCTTGTCGTCGACGTTCTGCTTTGTCGGCGCCTTGCCCGTCAAATCCACCTTGATCTCCTGGTTGGCCGACACCGGCACCTGGTCGAATACCGCCAGCGCCACGCTGCGCTCATGCATGCTCTTGATGGAGATCAGGAAGTTGCGGCTGTCCGTGCGCGAGGTGGAAATCAGCCCCGTCTCGCCGCGTGTCTCCTCCGAGATCGCATGGCGGACACGAACGAGATCGTCGACCCCGAAGCCGAGCTCGTGCTCCTCGCCCGGCGACAGCATCGGCAACCTGCCGGTGCCGACGAACGTTCCATCGCGGAACAGCGACACCGCGCCCGGCAGCAGCGGCGAGCCCTTCGGCAGATTGAATTTGGCATAGAGATAGGCCTTGGGATCCACCTTCGGCACCGTGCGAATGGTGAGTGACGGTTCGATCACCTCGGCGCCGAGCTGCACCCGCTTCGCTTCCCCCGTCTCCGGAATGGCGAGGCGTCCCGGCACGGCGTAGAGCGCATGGAACGGCGCCTGGACCACCTCGGCCGGGCGCTCGACCACGGCCGCCTTCTTGTAGCGCATCGCGCCGCCGAGCCCGTCGCGATCGTCGGCCTCACCCTCTTCCATGGGCGCCGCCTGGGCAACCGCATCCTCGGCGCCACGTCCGACCGCCGTCGTCGGGGCCGGCGCCATCGACATCTCGGGCCGGGGTGCCGGCGGCGGTGGCGGAGGCTCGAAATCGACGATCAGGGGCCTGAGCTCGGGCGCCGACGCCCCGGCTGCAGGGCGTGTCGTCGACAACGTCACCGCCACGTCCGTCCACGCCTCGCCCGTCCTCTGGCTGATCGAGGCCCGCCGGGCCAGATCGATCTTGGGCGCCACTGTCTTGTCGCCGGTCGCGAGCCGCACGTCATAGAGCGGCGTCCAGGACGCATTGGAAACCTGATAGCGAAGGGTGATATCCGCCTCCAGCGCCGACTGCGCGACGACGAACACCTTGGCCTCCGTGCGCTCCGTCTTTTCGGGCGCGATCTCGCCGAGCTTCTTTTCCAGATCTTGAATCTTGCGGTCCGTCTCGCGCGTGCGGATCTGCGCGTCCTGGATCGCCCGCTGCGCCTCCGCCGAGCCCGTCGCGATCAGCGCTAGCACCGCCGTCCAATCCTCGCCACGCTCCGACCCGGACGACGGCGCCGGCCGCGTCGGCAGTTGCGTGAGGTTGGTGATGAGCTGCTTCTGCGTCTCCGCGCCCTGCACCTGTGCATCGAGCCGCGCACGATCGTCCCGCAGCGCTTCGAGCTCGGTCTCGATCTGGCGCCGCTCGGTGGCGTTGGCCTCGGCATTGGCTTGCGGCACGAACAGACGGCGCGTGTCCACCGATCCGATTTCGAGCTTGCCCGACGCCGTACCCTCGACGCGGATCGAGCCGTCGACGGCACTCGCCGGAAGATCGCGGAACAGGACGGTATGCTCGCCCTTCTCGAGCTGCACCTTGGCGACGCGCACCACCTCGGCCCCCATCGGAAACACGGTGACTGCGTCGATCCGCGAGAGAGCCTCGACTTCCGCGGCGCGGGCAAGTCCCGGGCCGGCAGTGACAAGAAGCGCAACGACAAGCAACTTCTTCACGGGGGAGCAACCTTTCGGGCTGGAGTTGAGAATGATCCTAAGGAAAGGGTCGAAGAAACCTGGCCGAGCATATCTAAATTCGATGTTTGAGGTGCTGCCGTTTCGCGACGAATTTATGACGCGCACCCCCTTTTCGCAGCGCCACAAAACAAAAACGGGGCCGGACCAAGCCGACCCCGTTCATATTGAAGACCTACGAAGACGCAGCCCGGGACGAGATACCTTGTCGGGCCGCGCCTTCAATTCTATTTGATGGCCACCGGATAGACCTGCGGGCTATCGAGGCGATAGCGCGCGCTCAGGAGCAGATCGTGCGAGGTGATGTCGCGGATCTGAAGACCCGAATAGGAGCTCGATCCGTCGTAAGCCGTCGCACGACCGGTCTCCGCATCGCCCAGATCCGTGTAGCGATAGGCAAAGTCGAGCGTCAGCTGATCGGTCACGTCGTAGCTGAGACCGGCATAGAGCGCCCACGCAAAGTTGGTCGTTGCGTTGTCCGAGTTGCCGTAGAACACGCTGTTGTTCGGAACGTTGACGTCCTTGAACCCTTGCACGTCGATCGAGGCAATGCCGATGCCGCCGCCGATGTAAGGCGTGATGCCGCGCCAGGTGGTGAGATCGACGTACACGTTGGCAAGACCGAGCCAGCTCTCGAGATCCGCCGTGTACTCGTTCGTGCCGCAGTCGCCCGGACCACGGCAATAGGAATCCTGCGCCAGGAAGAGCTGCTTGCCGCGATACTCGCCCGTGATGTCGAAGCGCAGCCAGCGGCTGTGCTCGACGCCGATACCGAAGCCATAGAGAGCCGAGCTCTTGATGTCCACGTGATGGACCGTGTGGTCGGCAAAGGCGGGCTCGTCCACATAGATCGAATCCGGCTCCGGATTCTTCATGCCGATGGTGCCCTTGAGATACCAGGCGCGTCCCGACGGCGGCGGCGGCGGAATATCCTTGACGCTTCCGTAGCCGAGATCGGCAGCCTGTGCGGGCGCGAACGATACGGAAAGAATGGCTGCGCTGACGGCTGCGCCAAGTAGGGCGCAAACGCGTGAGATTCTCATGACTGTCCCTTTCGAAGGCTGTCTCGCACCGGTGCGCGAGACTCGGCGTGTGGACGCAGCACTTGCTTCGAAGGGACTCTGTCCGACAACGCTTAATAGACGCTTAAATCCTGCCCCGTTGTAGGACATGGGATGACGATACGCAGACAGGATGGCGCCTGCGCAACACGTTCCTCTCGCGCGTTAGGAAGACATTAAGGATTGGCGAACGGCTACGCCGCTTGCGCTGCCGCTTTCACCGCCTCGACGATGTCGCCGACCACGGTATGCACCAGCTTCTCGTCGTCGCCCTCCGCCATCACGCGGATGACGGGCTCGGTGCCCGACGGGCGGATGACGAGGCGGCCGCTGTCGCCGAGCTGCTGCTTTGCGCCTTCGATGGCCTTGCGCACGCGCTTGTCGTCGAGTGGCTTGCCGTTGGCATAGCGGACGTTCTGCAGGATCTGCGGCAGCGGCGTGAAGCGCGCGCACACCTCCGAGACGGGCTTGCCCGTCGCCACCACGCACGCCAGCACCTGCAGCGACGAGACGAGCCCGTCGCCGGTGGTCGTGAAATCGGAAAGCACGATGTGACCGGACTGCTCGCCGCCCACATTGTAGCCGTGCCGTCGCATGTGCTCGACCACATACCGGTCCCCGACCGGCGTGCGCGCCAGCGAAAGCCCGTTCTCCTTGAGATAGCGCTCGAGTCCGAGGTTGCTCATCACGGTGGCGACGATCCCGCCCGCGCTGAGCTTTCCGCGCCGGTGCCAGCTCTCGGCAATCACGGCCATCAGCTGATCGCCATCGACGATCTGCCCCTTCTCGTCGACGATCACGACCCGGTCTGCATCGCCATCGAGCGCGATGCCGATATCGGCACGCACCTCGCGCACCTTCTCGATCAGTGCCTCCGGCGCCGTCGAGCCGCACTTGTAGTTGATGTTGCGCCCGTCGGGGTCGACGCCGATCTTGATCACCTCGGCGCCAAGTTCCCACAGCGCTTCCGGCGCCACCTTGTAGGCCGCGCCATGGGCGCAATCGATGACGATCCGGAGCCCGTTGAGCTTGAGGTTCTTGGGCAGCGTGCGCTTGGCAAACTCGATGTAGCGCTCCTGGGCGCTATCCACGCGCGTCGCCCGTCCGATGCGGTCGGCGGCGGCGAGCAGCGGCTCCATCGGACCTTCGATCAGCCGCTCGATCTCGAGCTCGACCTCGTCCGAAAGCTTGTAGCCGTCGGGATCGAACAGCTTGATGCCGTTGTCGCTATAACGGTTGTGAGAGGCTGAGATCATCACGCCGAGATCGGCACGCAGGCTGCGCGTCAGCATGGCGACGGCGGGCGTAGGCATCGGCCCCAGCAGGAACACGTCCATGCCCACCGAGGTAAAACCGCTCATCAGTGCGGCTTCCAGCATATAGCCGGAAAGACGCGTGTCCTTGCCGATGACCACGCGATGCCGGTGGCTGCCGTTCTGGAACAGCTTGCCTGCGGCCATACCGACCTTGAGCGCGACTTCCGAGGTCATCGGGTGCTTGTTGGCAAGTCCCCGGATGCCGTCAGTCCCGAAATAGCGGCGTGTCATCTGATCCCTCAATCGTAGTGCTCCCGGATCGACTCTATGGCTGTTCCCGTCGCGCGCCAAGGCGAGGATTGCTGCCATCCCCCACTCGCGCCGGCAGCCCACACTTCAGATGGATTATAAAGACGATCTGATAAATTAATAGCACGACTGAATTATGGACGGGTGCGCGTCCGACGGGCAGCATCAGCCCAACCCGGCTTCCGAGCCAGCCTGGGCGGCCTCCCAGACCGCAATCGCCTGGCGGGTCTCGGCCACATCGTGCACGCGCACGATCTGCACCCCCTGCGCGAGCGAATGCAGCGCCGCAGCAATCGAGCCCGGCACGCGCGCGCGGGGGTCATCCACGTTACACAGCTGGCCGATGAGCTTCTTGCGGCTTGCCCCGAGCAGCACCGGAACCCCGAGGCCGTGATAGAGGCTCATGGCATTGAGAACCGCAACGTTGTGAGCGAGATGCTTGCCGAATCCGATGCCCGGATCCGCCACCAGCCTGGACTTCGGGATACCGGCCGCGACGCACGCACGAACGCGCTGCTCAAGGAAATCGAACACGTCGAGGACCACGTCGCTGTACTGCGGATTGTCGTTCATCGTCTTTGGGTCGCCCTGCGCATGCATGAGCATGACGGGCAGCCCGCTCTCCGCCGCCACATCGAGCGCGCGCGGATCGTGCGTCAGCGCCGACACGTCGTTGAGGATGTCGGCCCCCGCTTGCGCGGCCCGACGCATCACTTCGGCCTTGCGCGTGTCGATCGAGATCAGCTTGTCGGTCTTCGCCCGCAACCCCTCGATGACGGGTATGACGCGGCGGAGCTCGTCGTCGACAGCAACCGTGTCCGAGCCGGGCCGCGTCGACTCGCCGCCGACGTCGAGGATGTCGGCGCCCTCGTCGGCGAGCCTCAACCCGTGCGCGACCGCCGCCGCCGCGTTGTCGTGCAACCCGCCGTCCGAAAAACTGTCGGGTGTGACGTTGACGATGCCCATGATGCGCGGCCGGTCCATCGAGAGCCCCGCCAGCCGCGCGCGCGGAGCGCGGATTTCCTCGACGAGATCCGAAGCGGCCAGCGTATTGCGGCCCCAGTCGCGCTCGAAGAGGTCGCCGAGCCCGATGGTGCGCCGGATCGTGCCGCGCGGGCTGCGCTCCAGCACCTCGAGCGCCGAGAACGCCAGCGGTCCCCCCGCGAGCGGCAAGCCCCCCCACACCTCTTGCGGCGTCTCCGGCGCCTCGGTGTTGGCACGTGCCGCATAGATGCCGAGCGGGCGGATGTAGATCGAGCGCTGCATGAGCCTCCGGGACAAAAAAGAAACGGCCGCGACACCGTCGCGGCCGTCCCGAACTTAAGCGAGCGACACCCCGCCCATCAAGACTGCGGCTGAGGCTCCATGCCACCGGCACCCGGCTCCTCGCGCGGACGCGAACGCCCGGCGGTCGGCACGGCAGGGCCGGTAGACCCCTTCGAGGAGTCGTCGTCCCGGCGCACGATGGTGTCGCCGCGCATGATGGTCGCCACCTCTTCGCCCGAGATGGTCTCGTAGTCCAGAAGCGCCTTGGCGACCGCATGCAGCTTGTCGATGTTCTCGGTCAGGATCTCCTTGGCCTTCTCCTCGCCTGCGTGGATGAGGTTGCGGATCTCGTCGTCGATGAGCTTTGCAGTCTCGTCCGAGAGATTCTTGGTCTGCGTCACCGAATGACCGAGGAAGATCTCCTGCTCGTTTCCATTGTAGCGCACGCGCCCGAGCTTGTCGGACATGCCCCATTCCGTGATCATCGCGCGGGCGAGCTGCGTCGCCATCTGGATGTCGCCGGTGGCACCGTTGGTCACGTTCTCGGGGCCGCCGAGCAGAATCTCCGCCTCGCGTCCGCCGAACAGCACCGCAAGGCGCGCTTCGCACCACTGCCGCGTGCGGCTGTGGCGGTCGCCCTCCGGCAGGTTCATCGTCACGCCGAGCGCACGCCCGCGCGGGATGATGGTGACCTTGTGCAGAGGATCGTATGGCACCTTGAGGCCGACGATGGCGTGCCCCGCCTCGTGGTAGGCGGTGTTCCGCTTCTCTTCCTCGCTCATGACCATGGAGCGCCGCTCGGCGCCCATCATCACCTTGTCCTTGGCGTCCTCGAACTCGGCCTGCGTCAC
>NZ_CADEFI010000051.1 GCF_902826555.1 uncultured Hyphomicrobium sp. | reverse complement strand
TCGCTCCCTGGAAATTTTATCGGTTGATCCGGGTCTCCGAAAATCCCGGACACGCCGGTGTCAGCAAGCGCTATGCCAAATCGGGAATAACGACGCGGACGTCGTCGTTGCGCGCGCAAGGCGTTGGCGATCATTTGAAATTTTGAGTTGGCCGAGTGGGTCGACGGGCAGCTGGGCGGGCTGGTGTCACATTCGAGTGCGTGACGTCATGTCCGTCGGTTACACCTTTATCGGAAGCCATCGCGGATCATCCGCTGCAATCTTGCAGAAGGGGGCGAAACCGGTGCGTCGCAGCCATCGCCGATGCCCGCTTGAGCTTGCAACGTCGAGTGGGTAACAAGATTCGGCAGGCGCGCGAGTCCGGCTCGCAGCATCCTATCGTGATGCGACCGTCATCGGTGGGCTGTGGCGGCTCGTCCGCGTCGACCGATCAAAGTGAGGTTTGAGGCATGCTCCAGGCCTGGATGTCTTACGGCTACATCGTTCTGCTCGCGATCGGTGTGCTCGCCTACGTCCTATGGCGCAGGGGAGGGGCGATTCTCGCCGTCGCGTCGATCGTCGTGGGGCTCCCATTATGGTTCGCGTGGGAATACGCGCGCCCCACATGGACGACCGGACTTGTAACCGGCACGGAAGTCCGCCGCAGTGATCCCGATGCGCGCGGCAATACGAGCGACATCCAATACATCTATATGCGCAACCGGTCCGATCGGGGCCTCGAGCTGATCAACGAAGATTCCTGGTGGTGGCTGAAACGCAATAGCGACCGGGTCTTCAATGACGCAAAGACCGTCGAGGCTCGCAAAACAGAAGCAACCCTGATGTGGAACGGGTGGCGCTCCACCCTCTTCTCGTTCTACCCCAACGTGATCGCCATCGGTGCCACCGGTTCCTGGCCGCTATGGTCAGTGAGGACCATCCTTTTCTACGGCCTCTCCGTCGTTCTCTGGCTCGGCTACTTCTACGGTTTCATCAGGCTGCACCGATGGAGCGCTTCGTCGGACGGCAAGACGTCGGAATGACTCGGCGCTTCGCACCTGCGACCTTTCGTCTTGCGGTCCGCCGGTCGCTCAGTGGCAGAGGGCTTTTCGCGGATGAGCGCATACCTAAGGGGTCATGCGTCATCGAATATCTCGGACGCCCAGCCACCGCAAAGCAGATAAAGGAGAATCGCGGGAAGTACCTTTTTTGGACGAGCGAAAAGAGCATGATCGACGGGAACATCCCGGCCAATACCGCTCGCTTCATCAACCACTCCTGCGTACCGAACTGCGAGATCGATATCCGCATGCGTCGCGTGTATGTCTTCGCGCTCCGCAAGATCGAGCCTGGCGAAGAACTCACCTACGACTACGGTCAAGAGTATTTCGAGATGCATCTGGCGGGGAGCTGTCGCTGCGCCAAGTGTTTCAAGCCGTGAATGCCCGTAAGGCGTATCCGTGCCGGCATGGCGCGGCCGCTGTCGATGGCGAGGTCAAATAGCGCTAGGTACGCCAGTTGGAGCGTGATTCAGCGGAGATGCGATCGTCGCGCGCGACTTCGATGCGAACTGGCGTGTCGTCCGTGGACTCGCGGGGGTTTTCGACCGTCTCTGGTCTGGTGCCCTCCGCTATTTCGTGCAGCACAACCCCGTCGAGGGCATCGAAGTCGCCTTGCCACGGCGCCTGCTCGAGGGCCCGCATGGTGTTGGCGTAACCTGCGCTCCAGCGCCGCCGCACACCGGATGGACTGAAATCGACATCCTTCGTGTGGTCAGCGTGATCGAGGCTGGGCGCCAAGAGCCGCACGACATGCATCCGGGTCGGACATCCATAACTCGCGAGTTCTCGTACGGCAGGGCTGTTGCGCACATCCGCCGGCACGTATCCGGCCAGCTCTTTTATGATGTGGCGCAAGCGGTGTGTTTGCAGCTGGCGGTTGATGTGTGTCGCCACGCGGCTCGAATACTGGATGTCCTTCTGCCGATGCATCACCTCCCACATGGTGGATGGCTCACCGCCCATCGGGTTCCAGAGATGCACGGCGAAAATGAGGGAGCTGCGGCGCGGGTTATCCTCAAAGATCACCTCGCTCGGCGTGTTCGAAAGAATACCGCCGTCCCAATAGAGATCGCCGTCGATGCGCACGGCCGGAAATGCGGGTGGCAGGGCACCGGAGGCGGCGATGTGTTTCACGCCGATCTCGGTCTCACGGCTGTCGAAATAGCGCATCTGACTCGTCCGCACGTGAGCCGCGCCGACCGTGAGCCGCACCTTCTTGCGGTTGATGATCGAGAAGTCAACCAGCTCCGAAAGCGTTCGCTCGAGCGGCGCGGTTGAATAGTATCCGGCGTGATCGGCCCCCAACGCGACGTGCGGACCCCAAAAGGCTGCGGGATTGGGCTCGAAGAACCCACCAATTCCGTTGCACACGGTGGACCAATAGGAGAGCGTCTGAGCCAACTGCGGCCAGCCGCTCAATGCATTCAATGCGGATTTGTGCGTCATGCGCTGCCAGAACTCGTGGAGCGCATCCACCCGGGCGCCGGGCTCGTTTCCGGTGATAAGCGCCGCGTTGATTGCGCCGATCGATGTGCCGACAATCCAATCCGGCTCGACTCCCGCTTCGTGAAGGGCCTGGTAGACACCGGCTTGATACGCGCCGAGCGCGCCGCCACCTTGCAGGACGATCACGATCTGGCCGTGTCCGGAGACAGGGCTGATCGCTTGCCCGGCCGGCTTTCCGTTCCTCGTGTCGCTCATTTTCGGCTCCGCTCGGCTACTTTGCTGCGACGCTGGACGTGATCGAAGCGATGACCTCGGATGCCATCTTGAACTGGGCGGTGCGATCCTCGATGCCGTGCCGGTGTGCGATCCAGGCGAAATCCGTATAGACCGCCCACACCTGCCCATGGCTGTCCTCGTTCACGAGCAGACGCACCGGCCAGTCGAGACCGGCATTCGGGTTCGAGGTCAGAAATTGTATTCCGAGTGGCGGATTGCCGAAGATGAGGAGTGTCGAGCGGTTGAGAGCGATGCCGGCCTCTGCGCCCAGTTGGGACTGGTCCACCGCCATGAAGAATTTGATCCCCTTCTTCTCGATGTCGGCTTTGAGGCGCGTGACGGTCTCGTCGACGCCGTAGGCGCTCTTAACCTTGACGATGCCGTCCGACGGCGCGGCCGCGGTGACCTGCGTGACGGCGAACCAAGATGTGGCAATGGCCAGCGTGACAACGGTGATGAGCTGCGAGACGCGAGTTTTCATGGCTATTCTCCTTGAAAGCGAGGCCGAAGGCGGTAACGAATGTCGCTTGCGAGGATGGCCAATCAGGCTGCGGAGCTGAAATAGCGAATGGCTCGTGTATCCATAGAAGCCCGCTATCGGATCCTCGATTGCCCGAGTTCGGATTCGAGGTTTATCTGGATGAGCGAAGTGGTTGCCCATTCCTGCACATGCTGGGTTGATGCATGACGAATGCCCGTACAATCGAAGAGGTGTTCCGCGAGATCTGCGCGCGGGAAGGGCCCTTGAAAGAGCGCTTGCAGGACTTCAGCGACGCGGTACGCGAGCTAAGCCTGCCGTTTGCCGAGGCCTATGACGATCTCGTCGCGCGCCTCGAGGCCGGTGAAGCCGGCGCCGGCTCACCGAAAGTCGGCGACCTGATGCCTCCGTTCCTGCTTCCCGGCAGCGGAGGTCGCCTCGTATCGCTCGACGCGCTGCTCAGCACTGGCCCCGCCGTCATCAGCTTCAACAGGGGACATTGGTGCGAGTATTGCGCGATCGAGATATCGGCCCTTACTCAGGCCCTGAACACGCTCGTCGCCAAAGGCGTAAATGTCGTTTCGATCATGCCGGAGACGCGCGAATTCGTGCAAAATGTCCGCGCCGCGTGCGGCGGCCGGTTCGAGATACTGTCGGACATGGACAATGGCTATGCGCTGGATGCCGGCCTCGTCATTTGGCTCGGCGAGCGTGTGCGCGCGATCTACCTGCAGCACGGCTTGAATCTCGAAAGGTATCAGGACAGCGAGAGCTGGTTCCTGCCGATTCCTGCCACGTTCGTGGTCGGCCGCAATGGGCGTATCGCTGCCCGCTACGTCGATCCGGACTTTCGGCGCCGCATGGAGATCGACGACATCATGGCGGCGGTCGACAGCCTGGCGGAATGACCGGCCTACGTGGCACGTCTCCGCCGGTTTCATCGTTTGGAATAGCCGCTGGCTATCAATTCCAGACCGGAACGGCATTTCAGCGCAAGCGCTCGGATCGGTAGCTTTCTCCTCAACCGCAAGGCCTCGCGCCGCGGCCAACCTAAGAACAGGAGAGATTCCCATGAAGAGCATTTCCCTCGCACTTCTCACCGCCACGCTGGTCGCGTTTTCCGCTCCCGCATTCGCCGCCAAGCCCGATTGCGATGCGGGCTACAAGGACTTTCTCAGCAAGATGTCGGTCTACGTCGACAAGATGACCGGCTACGAGCTTGCCGACGCGGTCCGCAAGTCGCTCGACGCCTACAATTCCTGCGCCGCCGGCGACAACTTCTCGCCGCATGGCGTCTGGGACCAGATCATCAACGACATGAAGACCAAGTCGGGCAAGTAAGCCGTCCTTCCTCCCGACCTGAGGCGGGCTTCCCGGCACATTCGCCGGGAGGCCCACTTGCGTATCAACACCGCTCGAGTGGAGGACCGATCCATGCACGCCTTAAGAACGATCCGCCTTGCCATCGCCGCCGTGCTTCTTGCAACAGGATCGACGCACGCGGCCGATGCGACCGGAGTCGTGCTGTCAAACCTGCCGGCGAAATCCACCAGTGACTATGCCGATCTAAAGCGCATCGCCGGACCGGAGCACACGGAGTCTTTAGCCATGACCGGCGCCGAAATGTGGACCGTGCCCACGGACCGTATCGCCGCACTCAAGGAAGCTGCATCCCGCCACGGCATAACCGTGAACGCGCTTGGAGAGAGTTGGAACCACGCCTTCGCCCCGATGCAAAGCCAGCCGTCCATGACGGCCGAGCAAAAAGCCATGATGCATGATGCGATGCGCCAAGCTCCCGTGATGGGCATGACCATGATGGCACTGCCGCCGTCGCAAATGCTCGAGTATGCGTTGACGAACGGCATGGGAGCTGGGGATGGCGCGGAGCGATCCAGTCTCGTCATCCAGCTCACCGAGCACCTGGCGGTTTCGGCGCACCGCACCAGCGTCCATAAGACGAAGGACGGTTACGCCTGGCATGGAACCGTCGAAGGAACGGATGAGCCGGTGACGCTGATCTGGTGGGTCGACGGGCGTCTGAGCGGCAGCGTAACGTACAAGGGGCACATCTACTCGGTACGCAGTCTCGGCGGCGGGATGCACGGCATCATAGAGCTCGCCCCCGACAAGCTGCCGCCCGAGCACGCGCCGATGACCGAGAAGCACAAGCAAGACATGGGCATGTCGAAGGATCCCCTCGTCGAACAGGGCGATGCGAGCATGCTCGAGCGCAAGAAGGATTCGCGCGATCGTGAGGACGCACCTGGCACGCAGGAGCGCGTTGCCGTGCTCGGTCCGAATGCCATCAGCGGGGGCCATTTTCACGACGCGAGTGCGCGGCCCGAAATCGTTATCGACGTGCTGGTCGCTTATACCAAGGCAGCCGCCCGCTTCTACGGCGACATCGAGCGCGATTTGATCGCCCTCGCCATCGAAGACGCGAACCAGTCGTTCCGCAACTCGGGCCTCGGCCATGTGAGGCTCGAGCTGGTGCACGCCTACGAAACCGACTATGTCGAGAACGGCAGTCACTTCAACCACGTCTTCCGCTTTGCCGACAAAGGCGACGGCATCATGGATGAGGTGCACGCGATCCGCGATCAATACCATGCCGACGTCGCGGTGCTGATCGTCGATGACGCGATGGGATGCGGACTTGCGGCACAGATCCGCGCGCCCGAGAACCGGGCCTTCGCCGTGGTCGATCAAGGCTGCGCCGCGACCTCATATTCGCTTGGCCATGAGATCGGGCATCTGATCGGCGCCCGGCACGATCCGGCCCTCGACACCAGCATGCAACCGTTCACCTATGGGCACGGCTTCGTGCACGGCAAGGAGTGGCGGACCATGATGGGTTATAAGGAGAGCTGCGATGGCTGTGCGCGCATTCCCGTGTGGTCGAGCCCGGCCATCAAGATCAAGGGCGTGCCGGCCGGTGACGATATAAGCGACAACGCCCGTGTCATCGCCGAGGAAGCCGCGCGCGTGGCGGCCTTCAGGTGAGCGGCTGCGGCGAGCGACGGCGCAGCTTGAACGTCAGACCCGCCGCCAGCGCAAGCGCCAGGCCGATGCCTGCGACGCAGGCGTTCCATCCGATATCCTCATAGAGTCGCCCCAGCACCGCGCTGCCGGCGAGCCCGCCAAGAAAATAGCTCGCGAGATAGATGCCGCTGGCAGCGGATTTGTTGTGGGATGCCGTGCGACTGACGAATCCTGTGGCAACCGCTTGCGCAAAGAATGTGCCCACGGCGACGAGGACCATGCCGCCTAACACGAGGCCGAGACTGGGCGCGAGCAGCATGGGAAGGCCGGCGCCCGCCAAAGCAAGCCCGCCCCAAAGAGCAGGTCTGACCCCGACCGCGCTGACGGTGCGCCCGGCGAGGGGCGTCGTCACGATCGACGGAAGGAAGACGAAATAGACGACACCGAGCCCCATCATCCCGAGCGAAAGCGGCGGCTTGACGAGCTCAAAGTTGATGTACGTGAAGGTGCCGATGAAGGCGAACAGGATGCAGAATCCGATGATGAAGCCGGAGCGCAGAGCGGGATCGCGAAAGTGATCGAACGCGCTCTTGTCCGCTTCTTCGGCGTTGGCCATGGGCAGCCCTTCCGGAACCCGGTTGATGGTGAGAAAGGCCAGCACCGCTCCGCTGAGGTTCAGGAGCGCGAATACACCGAAGGCGGTAGAAAGACCGGCATGATCGGTAACAGCGGTTGCGATCAGCCGCCCTATGAGATTGCTTGCGACATTGCCTGTTATGTATGCGGCGAATGCGCTCGCGGCGCTCTCCGCCATGTAGCGCTCTCCGAGATGCGCGAGCGTCAGGCCGAACGCCGTAGACATGGCGAGGCCCTGGGCCACGCGCAGAGCCGAAAAGACCATGAGGTTGGGTGCGATTGCGAGCAGCACGGTCGGCACAGCGAGCAGAAGCAAGCTGACCACAATTCCGGACCTGCGTGGCATCCGATGTCCGAGCAACGCCACGCCGAGGCCGCCGACAGCCATTCCAAGGGTGCAGGCGTTGACGGCAAGTCCCATGGCCGCCGGGGGGACGCCGTAGTGCTTGCTGAGCGTCGGCAGCAAGGCCTGCGCGGCGAACAGGTCGACCACCGTAAGAAAGGCCATGCCCGCGATGAGGAACAGACGCGGAATGTCCGCTCCGCCGACTTGGGCGCCCGGCGGCATCAGCGCGGATCGGTCTTGCATGGCCGAATTTGCTCCCAGAAAAGAAGATGCCGGCAGCATCCGCTGCCGGCAACACATTGGATGGCACTACATGCCTTTGGCTTCGGGATCGGCAGCGATATCGGCTGAGATCAGCACGACGGGCTTCTTCGAGGTATTCTTCCACCAGTGGGAAAGACCCGTCTGCTCGACGGAAAGCTCTCCGGTGCTGTGCACGATGGGAACTGCGCAGTGGCTCGAATATTCGGTGATCGTTCCGGAGACGACGTAGATCAGCGCCGGACGATCTTCGTGGCTGTGCCAGGCGACTTCTCCGCCGGGCTGAATGTCGAGCCGGCGCATGCGGAAGTGATGACCGGCGACGGCGACTTTCTCCTTCGAAAGATCGATCTGGCCGAGCAACTTCTCAGCAACGTCCTTGTGCGCCGTGGCGCCGGCCTTCTGGCCGTTGTCGGTGACTTTATCGGCGGGGCATTCGCCGGCGGTGGCGATCGTCGCGCCGAACAGCAGCATGCCGGACAGCATGGTGGCGACGGAAATGGCGAAAAGTGTCGTGCGGTCGATGGGGGTCATGGGCTCTCTCCGTGATTGAGCTTGGGGAACGGAGCCGAGAAGCCCCGCTAGCACGGAGAGAATGCCGCGAAGGCATGCAGTTTTTGAAATATCGCATCGGCCTCTATTCGATAGCTTTGGGCTATCGGAGCCGGCATTGCGCACAAAAAAAGCCGCGCCTCGCTGAAGCGAAGCGCGGCTCAGGCTTGGCAACACAGAGGCGCTTATTGGGCGGTCCAACCACCCTCTACCGGCAGCGCCGCACCGGTGATCGATTGAGCGGCATCCGTCGCCAGAAACACGGCGAGCGCACCGATCTCCTCGGTGGTGACGAAACGGCGGGTCGGCTGCGCCTTGAGCAACACGTCGCGGATTACCTGGTCTTCGGTCAGATTACGAGCCCGTGCGGTTTCCGGGATCTGCTTCTCGACGAGAGGCGTCAGCACATAACCGGGACAGATGGCATTGGCTGTGATGCCAAATTCCGCAGTCTCCAACGCGACGGTCTTGGTGAGCCCGACGATGCCGTGCTTCGCCGTCACGTAGGCGGACTTGAATGGAGAGGCAACCAGCGCATGCGCGGACGCCACATTGATGATGCGGCCCCATTTGCGGGACTTCATCCCCGGCACGGCGGCGCGGATGGCATGGAACGCAGCGGATAGATTGATGGCAATGATCTGATCCCACTTCGCCGGCGGAAATGTCTCGATGGCCTCCACGTGCTGAATGCCGGCGTTGTTGACGAGCACGTCCACCTTGCCGAAGCGCGCGACGGCGTCGTCGAACATCGCAGCGATCTGCTCCGGCTTCGACATGTCGGCGCCCGAGTAGGCCGTCATAACGCAGAATTCGCGCCCGAGATCGCGCCGAATGTCTTCGGCATCCGTGGCACCGAGGCCGTTCAGCATCACATTCATCCCCGCTGCCGCAAACGCACGGGCGATGCCGAGGCCAATGCCGCTTGTGGAGCCGGTGACGATGGCCGCTTTACCGGCAAGCCCGAGACCGACAGATCCGAAGCTGCGAGACGCAATCAATTCCTGCATCATGATCTCCTCTGTCGCTATTGAGCGACGTAGATGGAAAAAGGACCCGGGAGCAGCTGTGGGGGGAGCACAAACTCCCGGGTCCGGGACGGCAGGCGCGCCAGGGAGGGGGCGGGCGGCCTGCGGGTGACCGTGGTTCCGAGTTTCGGCCGCTCGAACGAAGGGCAAGCCACATCGGCCTGCCGAAGTGCCTCGTCGAGGGTCAGGAGTGCCAGCTTCTTCATCATGTCGACCTCCCTTGTCCTTGCTCGGATTTCTATGTCGCCAACCCTAACCGTCGCCACCCCTGGAGCTGAAATACCCTTTGAGCTATGTTTCGATAGCTCCGTGCTATGACGACATGCCCTAAAAGGATGTCGGAACCGCCGGTTGGGATCGCGCAATGGAAATGCATCAGGTGAGATACTTTCTCGCCGTTGCCCGGGTGTTAAACTTCACCCGGGCAGCCGAAGAGTGTCACGTCGCACAACCCTCTCTCACGCGCGCGATCAAGCAACTTGAAGCGGAACTCGGAGGCGATCTCTTCCGCCGCGAGCGCAACCTCACGCACTTGACGGACCTCGGGCATCGCATGCTGCCCATGCTCCAGCAGTGCTACGACAGCGCGATGACCGCCAAATCTCTGGCGCAATCCATCAAAACCGGCGCCGTCGCCCCGCTGTCCATCGGGCTTTCTCTTGCTGTCGACATCACGCTTTTCATCTTGTTCATCACCGAGCTCGTGCGCGCCTTACCTGGCCTGGAGCTGCGATTCATGCGCGGAACCGGCACCGAAATCGCCGATCTCCTGAAGAAAGGCGAGATCGAGGTGGCGCTCGCCGGAAACCTCGGCGAAACGTGGGAGCGGCTCGAAAGTTGGGCGCTTTTCACCGAACCTTACAAACTTGTCGTAGGTCCTGATCACCCATTGGCCCGCAAGGGCTCCGTTACGCCCGAGGACATTGCCAAAGATCGCCTGGTCAGCCGGACGCATTGTGAGCACATCCCGGAAATAACGGCGTTTCTTGCCGAAATCGGGTTTGGGAGCGAGAGCCACAAGGTGTGCTCGGAGAATGACGTCGTCGCGCTTCTCAAGCCCAACATCGGATTCAGTGTCATGCCGGAAAGCTCGGCACGCGCCCTCGGTCTCACGACGCTCGATTTGAGCGATTTCGATTTGCAGCGCACTGTCTGCGTCTACGCAGTGGCCGGCCGGCAGAGATCGATGGCCGCAAGCACGCTCATCAAGATGCTGCGCGCTGCAGATTGGTCCGTAATCGAGCGCCACGTGCCGAAGGGCGTGCCGAAGGTCGCCTAGGTCTTGCGAGCGCGTCAGCCCCGGCCGGACCAGAGCGCGGCAAGAATGTCTTCGACGTCCATTCGCTTGCGGAAGTCCGGATCGATGAAGCGGGCTTTGACGAGACCATCGCGCCCGATCACGAAAGTCGCCGGAATGGGGAGCGTCCACGCGTCACTATCGTTGAAAGGCGTGATGTCCAGACCGGACGCGGACATTTCCCGCTTCTTCTCGTCCCCGATATAGAACGCCAAGTTCAGCATCATGGCATAGGCATTGTCCATGTCGGACAACACCGGAAACGGCGCCCCGGACGCCGTCTTGAGCTCGACGTTGAACTTTTCCACCTCGGGCGTAATGGCAACCAGCTCCGCGCCGAGCCGCTTTATTCTTGGGTAGGCTTCCGCAAGCGCTGTGGCACTGATCCGGCAATAGGGGCACCAGTGACCGCGGTGAAATGCAACAACGACCGGGCCACGCGCCGTGTAATCCTGCAGCGAATGCAGCCGGCCACTTTCGTCCGGCAGCAGGAAATCCGGCATGGCCTCGCCCGGCTGCGGCGCTTCCGATCCTGTACCCGCCGCTTGAAGACGCGCGATCATGCGCTCGACCACGTCGGCAAAATCCGGGACCAGACGGCGCACGTCGCTTGCCAGCGCGGACAAGCGGTCGGACAGCGGCGCGTCCATGTTACGGCAGCGCTCCGTGCACGCTGCAAGCTCGTCAGCAAGGCCTCTTTCCGTCATATCGCATCAACCCAAGGAGCGCGTACGCAGTCTAGCCTTCGTCCCACTCACCGTTAAGCGGTTCCGATCAGCCTGGGTGAAAATCCTTCCGTAAGCGCAACGCCGCGAGGATCTCGTCGATCTCCATGCGGCGGCGAAAGTCAGGATCGACGAAGCGGGCGAGCACGATTTTGCTCTGATCGACGACAAAAGTCGCCGGCAAAGGGATGAACCAGCCATCGCTGCCGTGAAATGTTTCGAGGTGATAGCCGCGGCCCTTCATCAATGCCTTGAGATGCTCGCCGATCCACATCACGAGCCCAAGGGACAAGGCGTAGCCGTTGTCGACATCCGTCAGAATCTGGATCTTTCCCAGCGTGAGCGCGTGCAACGGTCCGGCAAATTGCTGCCGGTCCGGGATAATCGAGACCATTACGGCGCCCGAAGCCGTTATTTCCTCGTGATGCTCGGCAATGGTCCTGAGCTCGATCTTGCAGAATGAGCACCAGTGGCCGCGGTTGAAGCTGATCACCGCTGGACCATGTTGGGTGACGTCATCCAGGCTGACGAGATGGCCGTCCTTGCCGGGCAGGATGAAGTCCGGCATGGGCTCCCCAACCGCCGGCGCCATCTGCCCGACCTCTCCGGCCAGCACGCGTGCAACGACCTCATCATAGGCTTCTGCGAACGGAAAATTGAGCTCGCGCAGCTTCTCGGCGTAGGCCGCGAGCCGTTCGTTGAGCGGGGCCTCGGAAGCGCAGATCTCCTCGAAAGCGTCGGCCAGGGTCGTTGTTTGTTTCAATTTCTTATTCCTAGCTCTCTCCGTCGGACCCCGAATAAGGCCTCACCTTTTCTCCCCGAAGCCGCGATTGCTGCATCCTTGTCCGCCTGCACGATGCTATTCAAGGACGGAACGAGAGGGGCGTCCGGCCCAGAAAGCCGCCTAGGACGTGATCGAGCGAGAAGCGTCCCGGACCATATTTCATAAGGTAGAGCAGCGTCACAGCCCAGACACCGTGCGTATCGAAGGCATTCGGATAGACAAAAATTTCTATGACGAGTGTCATAGCGAGCAGGATTGTCGCTGCGAAGCGCGTCAGCAAGCCCGACCAAAGCAGGAGTGGCATCGTGAGCTCGGTCGCCGTCGCCAGATAGGCGGCAAGCTCAGGCGGTACCAGCGGCAGCCGGTAGTCGTTCTCGAACAGGTAAAAGGTCGACGGCCTGATGGAAAGGCCGTCGATCTTGGTCATGGCCGAGCGCCAGAACACGGTACCGATAGAGATGCGTGCGACGAGCGCGATCAGATCGTGAGGGATCATCTCGAGAATTGCAGCGATGCGTTGGAGCTTAGAGATCATGATGGAGTCTCCTCAAAAGTCTCATCCTGGGATGCAACGCCAGCAATCGCCTTCTGCGCGATCAGGAGCGCCAAAGTTCGATGCAGCGGAAAATGGGGATCGACTGCGAGCACGGATCCGATTGCGGCCCCGAGCGGTTTGTGCTCCAGAAGCGCCGCGATGAGCATCGCGCTGCTCTGAGGAATCCGGACGGCTTCCGCGATCAGATCAGGCCGGGTCACAAGCACACACTCGGCGCCTGAGAACGTTTGATGGCCGCTCGATGCTTCGTCGCTCGCGTTGGCCCGCCACAGGGAGAATACCGGGTACTCCGACACAATCAGGGAAACGGCGGGCGCCAACCGGATCGTCAGCCGAGCAGCGCTGCCTTCGTCGAGCTGGATCAGATGGCTTGCGTGCAGCGGTATCGCATCCGCAGCGTGGCGGGCCTGATGCATGCGCCATTCGAGAGTGGCCACATCGGCAAGATAGGGCTCGTCGGCCGCCGGTTCGAAAGTTCTGAGAAACTCTGCGAGACCTGATCCGTATTCGATGAGAACCGGCGAATGCGGAGGATGACCATCGATGAAAATCCGGGCCATGGCCTTGAAGAACTCGTCGCCCACCAGCCTCTGGACAGCCGGATATCTAGCCCCGAGCACTCCGATTAGGCCTGCGTAGACGTTGTTGCGATAAACGTTGAAGCGCCGCAACGACGACCGAGGCGTAGGCTCCGCGATGAACGAGGGAGGGTCTTGCCGCGGTTCGCGCAGCGCCGCCACGAACGCCGATTGGTTTTGCTCAAGGCTTGGCATGGGTGGTTCCATTCTCTTTCAACACCGCGTCCGCATGCCGGGCTTCAGCGTGCAGGACTGGCCAAGCGGGAACATCGTTGTCCCATTCGATGAGCGTCGGTACGGCACTCGTTCGCGAAAGTGCGCGTCGATACAGCGCCCACACGGCATCCTTGACCTCGCGGTCGTGGGCATCGATCAGGAGCGGAGCATCCGTATCGTCTTCGGCGTCCGCATGTCCGCCAAGATGGATTTCACCGACGTGAGCCGCCGGGAACGCGTCGATATAGGCGTCGGCGTCGAAACCGTTGTTAGTGGCTGACACAAATACATTGTTGACGTCCAGCAGCAGCCCGCATCCGGTGCGCCGCGCGACCTCACCCAAGAAATCCGTTTCGCTCAGCTCGCAATGCGCGAAGGCGATATAGGTCGACGGGTTTTCGAGCAGCATGCGCCGGCCGAGCGCGGTCTGGACCTCATCCACATGGCGGCATACGACATTCAACGTCTCGGCCGTGTAGGGCAGCGGAAGGAGATCGTTGAGGTACGCCCCGTCGTGGGTCGACCAGGCGAGGTGCTCGGAGAACATCGCCGGCTCGTAGCGCGCCATCAGCGCTTTGAGGCGAGCGAGGTGGGCCTTGTCCACGGGACCAGCGGAGCCGATCGACAGGCCCACGCCGTGAAAAGAAATGGGATAGCGCGCACGCACGCGCGACAGGTAGAAATGCGGCGCCCCGCCATCTCCCATGTAGTTTTCGGGGTGGACCTCAAACCAGCCGATATCCGGAAGCGTTTCGAGGACAGACTCGTAGTGCTCGGGTTTGAGGCCGACCCCGGCGCGAGCCGGGATCGGTCCATGCGACCAGCGACGGAGGACGCGAATCTGACTGTCCTGACGCATGTGGCTTGCCTCAGCCCTTGATCGCTTCGAGCGAGCCGGTGCGAGCCTTCCCGTCAGGCAGCGTCACGGTCGTCGTGGTGCAGGTGCCTTTCTTGACGAGTTTCCAGCCGTGCGGATCGAAGTCGACCTTCGACGTGCCTGCGCACGAGTTGGATCCCTCGGCGGCGCAATCGTTCTGGCCGGCCTTGGCGATCCCAAAGCATTTTTCCATGTCGTCCGCGGCCTGGGCGGGAGCGCTTGCCATCGCAAAGGCCGATGCGAGCGTGCCGGCGACGGCGATCGAGGCGATCTTGAGAGGCGTCGTCATATTAATCTCCTGATTGGCAAAGAAAATACGTGGCGCCGGAGGCGCTGCGTGGTGCACAAGAAGAGGGAGTTCAGTGGCCCGCTTCGCCCTGCATGGTGGCTCCGGCGACGAGCCGACGGAAATGCCGGGTCGGTCTCGATTTCATAGCCGCGTGCTATGAAGCGGCGAGACCGCCTTCAGCCGGCTCACCGATCCATTGTCGCCGGCCAGAAAGTCGCTCCATTCCGGTGCGCGGGTGTGCTGCAGCCCGCTGAACGCCTTGCTACAAGCGGCTTTGCGACCTTGGCGAGGTTCGGGATATGCAAGTCTATGGTGAAGCCGAATGCGGTCTTGGTGTCGACCGGGACGGCGTCGATACCCTTGTCGCGGCTGATCTCGCTCTGAGCCTCGACGGGTCTGGCCCAGCTTTCGACTTAAGCCGCAACAGCGCGAGGCGTTTTGACCCTTGCGGCGGTCCCGCACTCGCCAATGGCCCGAGGGTAGCTTAGTGAAGGTCACCTAAGCCCCGACATGGCGCGGCACAGGCGTGCTCAACGCGTGCACGCCGAGCTGCGAATAGAACAGGAAAAATCTTGCAATCTCAATCGCATAGATTCTGCATTGCCCCTATGATGGATTGGAAAGAAAAATTATTTTCTTCAGTAGGTTGGAGCGCGGTGTGTGCAAGACGTGTGCAGTGGCGAACTTATAAAGAATCCCTTGAGGGTAAGCGGTCTCACTCACAGCTCCGCCTATTGATGCGCCTTAGTCAGAATGGCGCGCAGCGCTGCGAGCCCGGGGTCCTCGGCGCGGTTCATGATGCCGATGAGCTGAACCCAATGGTCGTCTGAGGCGGTCTCGAGGAACCCTCTGACGATCGAAGCGATGACGTCGGGAACCGGCTGGCCGGTAGAGCTAGCGGTGAGTGCTAGGTGTTCAACGAGCAAGGGCTCTTCGAGCGCGGCAAGAAGGCCGAGCGCGGTCTCGGGATCGTCAAGTGAGTCGATCAGGCGTCCGAGCATTGAGACCTCACTGCACGAGCGGCGTCTCAGCGCCGGTGAGAGAGATGCCGCGTATGTCGGCCCGCCCGATCAGCACGGCGATATACTGCGCGGTTGCTTGGCGGCGGACGTGCTCTTCGAGGTAGTGCTTGATGCGATCCCGTACGGCTTCGAACGGAAGAGGCTGGCCTTCAATGCGTCTTAAGAGGCGAATGAGATGAACGCCGTAGCGCGTCTCGACCGATGCGGAGATGGTACCGGGCCCGAGCTTGGCAAGTGCGGCCTCGAACTCCGGCGTCGTTTCTCCGGGAGCGATCTGGCCGAGGCTGCCGCCAAGCTTTCCGGACGGACAGGCCGAGTGCTCGCGCGCGAGTGAGGCGAAAAGCTCAGGCCTCCTGGCGAGGACGTTCGCGAGGGTGGTTGCCTTCTCGCGCGCCCCGTCCAAGGATAGCACTTCGTCCAGCCTGGCCGGAATCAGGATGTGGTCTGCCTCGTAAAGCGTCGGCGTGACGAAGCGGCAGCGATTGTTGTAGTAGAAGCGCTGGAGTGCCTCATCGTCGGCGACCGGAACACGAACCTCGCGCTCGACGAGGCTACGGACCAATGCATCCTCGATAGTTTCCTTGCGCCCATCCTTATCTGTCTTTTGCTCCGCGACGATCTCGAGGCGCCGCGCCTCCTGCAGCAGAAGCTCGCGGATAACGAGCGCGCGCGCTGCGGCGCGCCAGCCCTCGCCGGGATTGCGGGCAGGAAAGTTCTGCACCTCAGCCGCGATCGCCTTGCGGGGGATCGCGACGCCGTTAACGCTCACCACCGGCATGGCCACTGGCTCGGGCGATGGCGTGGTTTTTCGGGGCGCCGGCCTGTGTTCGTGCGAATTGGTCGGCGCGGATGTCCGTTTAGCCGCGTGGTTGATGACGATGGCTGTCATGATCTACTCCGCCAGCTGGTGCTCGGGACGAGCGCCCGCGCGTAGAGGCGTTGATCTCTGCAGAGCTGCTACGGCCTCATGCGCCCGGCGTTCGGCGAAGCGCGTACGGACAACCTGGTAGCCTGGGCGTCCGAGATACCAGATGGGCGCGCTCCAGACGTGGACGAGGCGCGTAAAGGGGAAGAGAAGGAAGATCGTCATGCCCAAGACGAGATGCGCCTTGAAGAGCGGATGGACGCTGGCCACGTAGTCTGCAGCCGAGGGTTGCAAGGTGAGGATGCCCTGCGCCCAATTCATAAACTTCACCATCTCGTGGCCGTCCATGTGCTGGAGCGAGACGAAGATGGTGGAGAGACCGAGGGTGAGCTGCAACCAGAGAAGGAGGAGGACGGCGATATCGCCGAAACTCGATGTGGCTCGGATGCGTGTGTCGAACAGGCGGCGGTGAGCCAGGAGCGTGATGCCGATGAAGCAGGCGATGCCGGCTATCCCGCCGACCACGATGGCAAGGCCCTGCTTGAAGCCGTGACTGATGCCGAGCGCATCGAAAACCCAGATCGGGGTCAACAGCCCGACGAAATGCCCGACGAAGATCACCAGAATGCCAACATGGAAGAGGTTCGAGCCCCAGCGGAGTTGGCGCTTGCGCAAGAGTTGTGAGGAGCCCGTCTTCCAAGTGTACTGCTCTCGGTCGAAACGAACGAGACTGCCAAGCAGGAAGACCGTGAGACAGAGATACGGGTACCAGCCAAACAAGGCCGCATTCACGAATTCCGACATCGAACCCTCCCTTTCAGGCGGTGGGGTGGCGTGCATCGCGGCGGGCGGCACGCATTTGAATTCTGAGCCGATCGACCGAGCACCCGTCCATGGCATCTCCCGGGCCGAAGGTGACGGCAGTCTCTTCCCAGGCCGCGTCAAGTGCAGCGAGATCGTTGGCTTCGTGATGTTCGGGTTCTACCGTTCCAGCCACCTCGGAGACCGGGAGCTCCTCTTTTGAGATGCTGCGGATGGCAGAGAAGACCGCCGCATAGGATGAATTGCGTCGCTGGAGACGCTCTTCAAGCGTCACAATGATGGGCATGGCATTCCTGAGAAGGTCGCGTGCCTCATCGAGTGGCCGCGTCGATAGGTATTCGAGGAGGAGGGGCAGGTAGTCCGGTAGCTCGTTCGCGGCCATTATCAGCCCTCCGGCTTCGTAGAGCGCAGCGAGGTCGACCATGGCCTGTCCGCGGTCGCGGCTCTCGCCGTGGACGTGCTCGAAGAGGTGTAGCGACAAACGCCTCGTTTTGTCGAAGAGCTCGACGTAGCGCTCCTGAAGCTCGAACAGGTCTGCCCCCGGGAACTCCGCAATGAACTGCTCGAGATCGAAGCAGGCAGTCCGATCCACAAGCTGCTCGGAGCGGATCACTTCACAGATGTTCACGACGGAGGTCTGCAGCTCTTCACTCGGGTAGCAGAGTAGCGTCGAAAGAGCCTTGAACGTCATGACCATCACACGACCTCCATCGGATTACGCGCTTTCTTGACCTGCTTCGTGGCGAACAGATTATTCTCCGTGCTTCCGCCGGAGCAGCCGTTGCCGAACGAGAAGCCGCAGGAGCCACGCAGATCCTGCGCATCCTCGCTCCACTCGCGGTGGGCGGTTGGGATGACGAAGCGGTCCTCGTAGTTGGCGATCGCCATCACCTGGTACATCTCCTCGATGGCAGAGCCGGTGAGGCCGACCTTTCTAGCGATGCGCTCGTCGAGGCGGCCCTCGACCGTCTTCGCCCGCATGTAACCGCGCATGGCGAGCATGCGCTCAAGTGCGAGAGCCACCGGCTCCTCGTGGCCCGCCGTCAGAAGATTGGCGAGATAGCGCAGCGGAATGCGGAGCGAGCGCACGTCCGGCATATCGCCGTCGCACCCCATTTTACCGGAGGCGGCCGCAGACTGAATGGGCGACAGCGGTGGTACGTACCAGACCATCGGCAGTGTTCTGTATTCTGGGTGCAGCGGGAAGGCTACCTTCCAATCCATGGCCATTTTCCACACGGGAGAGTGTTTTGCCGCCTCGATCCAGGCATCGGGCACGCCGTCGGCGCGCGCTTGCGCTACAACCTTGGGATCTTCCGGGTCGAGGAAGACGTCGAGCTGGGCCTGGTAGAGATCCTTCTCGTCGGGCGTGCTCGCGGCCGACTCGATGCGGTCGGCGTCATAGAGGAGCACACCGAGATAGCGGATGCGGCCGACGCAGGTCTCCGAGCAGACCGTCGGTTGGCCGGCTTCGATGCGTGGATAGCAGAAGATGCACTTCTCCGACTTGCCCGAAGACCAGTTGTAATAGATCTTCTTGTAAGGACAGCCCGAGACGCACATGCGCCAGCCGCGGCACTTGTCCTGGTCGATGAGGACGATTCCGTCCTCCTCGCGCTTGTAGATGGCGCCCGAGGGACAGACGGCGACGCAGGCTGGATTGAGGCAGTGCTCGCACAGCCGCGGCAGGTACATCATGAAGGTGTTCTCGAACTGGCCGTAGATCTCCTTCTCAACTCCTTCGAAGTTCACGTCCCTCGAGCGCTTCTCGAACTCGCCGCCGAGGATCTCCTCCCAGTTCGGACCCCACTCAATCTTCTCCATGCGTTGGCCGGTGATGGCCGAACGCGGCCGAGCGGTCGGAAACGCCTTCGACTCCTTTGCGGTGTGCAGATGCTCGTAGTCGAACGTGAACGGCTCGTAGTAGTCGTCGATCTCCGGCAGATCGGGGTTGGCGAAAATGTTGGCAAGGATGCGCCATTTAGCACCGATCTTGGGCTCGATCTCGCCGTTCCTCTTGCGCCGCCAGCCGCCGTTCCACTTCTTCTGGTTCTCCCACTCGCGTGGGTAGCCGACGCCGGGCTTCGTCTCGACATTGTTGAACCAGGCGTATTCCATGCCTTCCCGGCTGGTCCACACGTTCTTGCAGGTGACCGAGCAGGTGTGACACCCGATGCACTTGTCGAGATTCAACACCATGGCGATTTGAGCGCGGATCTTCATTCTGCGGCCTCCTTCGGCGCTTCGGCCGTGAGCGGATCTTCGAGCCAATCGACCTTCGCCATCTTGCGGACGACGATGAACTCGTCGCGGTTTGAGCCTACGGTTCCGTAGTAGTTGAAGCCGTATGACTGTTGGGCGTAACCGCCGATCATGTGTGTGGGTTTCAGCACCGTTCGCGTGACCGAGTTATGGATGCCGCCCCGGTTGCCCGTCATTTCGGAGCCCGGCGTGTTCACGATCTTCTCTTGGGCGTGATACATGAGCATCATGCCGGCATTGACCCGCTGCGAGACGACTGCGCGCGCGGTGAGGGCGCCGTTGGCGTTGAACACCTCCACCCAATCGTTGTCGACGATGCCTGCGGACTTGGCGTCGGTCTCGGAGATCCAGACCACCGGGCCACCGCGGTTCAGCGTCAGCATCAAAAGGTTGTCGGTATAGGTCGAGTGGATGCCCCACTTCTGGTGTGGCGTGATGAAGTTGAGAGCGATCTCCTTGTGGCCGTTCGGACGTTTGTCTCTAACGGCGGGGATCGTCTTGAGGTCAACCGGCGGTTTCCAGGTGACGAAGCCTTCTCCGAACGCCCGCATCCACAAGTGATCCTGATAGAGCTGCTGGCGGCCGGTGAGGGTGCGCCACGGGATCAACTCATGAACGTTGGTGTAGCCGGCGTTGTAGCAGACTTTCTCGCTCTCGATGCCCGACCACGTCGGCGAGGAGATGATTTTGCGAGGCTGCGCCTGCACGTCGCGGAAGCGGATCTTCTCGTCTTCCTTCGGCAGCGCAAGGTGAGCGTGGTCGCGGCCGGTGGCCTTGGACAAGGCATCCCAGGCTTTGACGGCGACCTCGCCGTTGGTCTCCGGCGCCAGCATCAGGATGACCTCGGCCGCGTCAATGTCGGTCTCGATCTTGGGCAGGCCCTTGGCTGCACCGCTGGACTGCACGCCGTTAAGGGCTGCGAGCGCCTCCACCTCGTGCTCCGTATTCCAGGCGATACCCTTGCCGCCATTGCCAACCTTGGTCATGAGCGGGCCAAGGGCCGTAAAGCGGGCATAGAGGTTAGGGTAGTCGCGCGTGACAACCGCGACTGCCGGCATGGTCATTCCGGGGATAGGCTCGACCTCGCCGCGTTTCCAATCATTTACATCGAGCGCCTGAGCGATCTCGGCCGGCGTGTCATGCTGAATGGGCGTGAGGACCACATCCTCCTCGACGCCGAGCGCTTCCGGGGCCACCTCGGAGAAGGCTTTGGCGATGCCCTTATAGATCTCCCAATCCGAGCGTGACTCCCATGCCGGATCCACAGCTGCGGAGAGCGGGTGGATGAAGGGGTGCATGTCCGACGTGTTGAGATCATTCTTCTCGTACCAAGTGGCTGTCGGTAGCACGATGTCGGAATAGACGCATGTAGTCGACATGCGGAAGTCGAGCGTTACGAGTAGGTCGAGCTTCCCTCGCGGTGCGTCGTCGTGCCAGACGACTTCCTTGTTGCGGACCGCTCCTTCGGATCCGAGGTCCTTGCCCATTACGCCATTTTGGGTACCGAGCAGATGCTTCAGGAAATATTCGTGGCCCTTGCCGGACGAGCCCAGGATGTTCGAGCGCCACACGAACATATTTCGCGGCCAGTTGGCAGGATCATCGGGGTCATGGCACGAGAGTTCGATCTCGCCCGATTTGAGTCCGCGCGCCACATAGTCCTTGGGTTCGAGGCCTGAGGCCTTGGCCCGTTTCGCAATGTCGAGCGGATTTTGCTTGAGCTGCGGCGCCGACGGTAGCCAGCCCATACGCTCGGCGCGTACGTTGTAGTCTATGAAGCTTTGGTGCCAATCGCCTTTCGGCGCCGTTGGCGAGAGGATCTCGGCTGCCGTCAGCGTCTCGTAGCGCCATTGATCGGTGTGGGCATAGAAGAAGGAAGTCGAATTCTGCTGGCGCGGGGGACGCACCCAATCGAGCGCGAAAGCAAGCGGCGTCCAGCCCGTCTGCGGCCTAAGCTTCTCCTGCCCAACATAATGCGACCAGCCGCCGCCCGATTGACCGATGGCGCCACAGAACACCAGGAGATTGATCACTCCCCTGTAATTCATATCCATGTGGTACCAGTGGTTCATACCCGCGCCGATGATGATCATCGAGCGGCCGTTGGTCTTCTCGGCGTTGGTGGCGAACTCGCGCGCAACTGTGACAATGGCTTCACGCTTCACGCCGGTAATGCGCTCCGCCCAGGCGGGCGTGAATGGCGCGTCGTCGTCATAGCTCTTCGCCACACGTTCGCCGCCGAATCCGCGGTCGAGACCGTAGTTGGCCATCATGAGATCGTAGACGGTCGAGACGGCGATCTCGCTGCCATCTGCAAGGGGGATGCGGCGCACGGGAACGTTGCGCGTCAAGATCTCGCCATGCTCCGTGGCCACGAAGTGCTCGCTGGCGCGACCGCCGAAATAGGGGAAGTCGACAGCGGCGATCTCCGCGTCCTTACCTGCCAGAGTCAGCTTGAGGCGCGTATCGCGGCCTTTGCCGTCCTTCTCTTCGAGATTCCACTTGGCCGTCTCTCCCCAGCGGTAGCCGACTGTGCCGAGCGGAGCGACGAGCGTGTCCGTTCCTTCGTCGATCGCGACGGTCTTCCATTCCGGATTGTTGGTCTCGCCAAGTTGGCCTTCGATCTCGGAAGCGCGCAGTAATCGCTCCGGAACGAGGTGGCCATTTTGCTCGACCATCCGCACCAGGAACGGCATGTCCGTGTATCGGCGGGCGTAGTCGTCGAAATATGGGACCTGCCGGTCAAGGTGGTATTCGCGCAGGATGACGTGCCCCATAGCCAGGGCCAGCGCCGCATCCGTGCCTTGCTTCGGATTGAGCCAGATGTCGGCAAACTTGGTCGCCTCAGCGTAGTCGGGACTGACGACGGCGCTCTTCGTGCCCTTGTAGCGGACTTCGGTGTAGAAGTGGGCATCGGGCGTGCGGGTCTGGGGAACGTTCGAGCCCCAAACGATTATGAAGCCTGCATTATACCAATCGGCGCTCTCGGGCACGTCCGTCTGCTCGCCCCAGGTCTGGGGCGAGGCCGGCGGCAGGTCGCAATACCAGTCGTAGAACGACATGCACACGCCGCCGAGCAGCGACAGATAACGCGAGCCCGCAGCGTAAGATACCATGGACATGGCCGGAATCGGCGAGAAACCAATGACGCGGTCAGGCCCGTGGGCCTTGACGGTATAGGCGTTGGCGGCGGCGATGATCTCGTTTACCTCGTCCCATGTGACGCGCACGAAGCCACCGTGTCCGCGGATCGAGATGTAGGACTGACGCTGCTCTGCGTTCTCGACGATCGACGCCCAAGCGGCAACCGGCGGCAGCATCGCGCGTGCTTGTCGCCAAAGCTTCAACAGCCGGCCGCGGATCATCGGGTATTTCACCCGCGCGCCCGAATAGAGGTACCAGCTGTAGGATGCTCCGCGTGCGCATCCGCGCGGTTCGTGGTTCGGCAGGTCGGGGCGCGTGCGCGGATAGTCGGTCTGCTGGGTCTCCCAGGTGACGATGCCGCCCTTGACGTAGATCT
>NZ_CADEFI010000050.1 GCF_902826555.1 uncultured Hyphomicrobium sp. | reverse complement strand
TCAAGGACTACGAGTGCTTGTGCGGCAAGTACAAGCGCATGAAGTACAAGGGCCTCATTTGCGAGAAGTGCGGCGTCGAGGTGACACTCGCCAAGGTCCGCCGCGAGCGCATGGGCCACATCGAGCTTGCTGCGCCCGTCGCGCATATCTGGTTCCTGAAGTCGCTGCCCTCGCGCATCGGCTTGCTGCTCGACATGACGCTGAAGGACCTCGAGCGCGTTCTCTACTTCGAGAACTACATCGTCATCGAGCCGGGCATCTCGCCGTTCAAGGAGAGACAGCTCCTGACGGAGGAGCAGTACAATCAGGCCATCGAGGAGCACGGCCCCGACAGCTTCACCGCCGGCATCGGCGCCGAGGCGATCCGCGAGCTCATGGTCGGCATGGACTTGCCGAAGATCCGCGACGACCTGCGCCAGGAGATCGCCGAGGCGACGACGGACCTCAAGCCCAAGAAGCTCGGCAAGCGCCTGAAGGTCATCGAGAGCTTCATCGAGAGCGGCAACAAGCCCGAGTGGATGATCCTGACCGTCGTCCCGGTCATCCCGCCCGAGCTGCGCCCTCTCGTGCCGCTCGACGGCGGCCGCTTCGCGACCTCGGACCTGAACGACCTCTATCGCCGCGTCATCAACCGCAATAATCGCTTGAAGCGGCTGATGGAGCTGCGCGCGCCCGACATCATCATCCGCAACGAAAAGCGCATGTTGCAGGAGGCCGTCGACGCCCTGTTCGACAACGGCCGCCGCGGCCGCGTCATCACCGGCGCCAACAAGCGCCCGCTGAAGTCGCTCGCCGACATGCTGAAGGGCAAGCAGGGCCGCTTCCGTCAGAACCTGCTCGGCAAGCGCGTCGACTACTCGGGCCGCTCGGTCATCGTCGTCGGCCCCGAGCTCAAGCTCCATCAGTGCGGCTTGCCGAAGAAGATGGCGCTCGAGCTGTTCAAGCCGTTCATCTACGCGCGCTTGCAGACACTCGGCCAGGCGGCCACCGTCAAGCAAGCCAAGAAGCTCGTGGAGAAGGAGAAGCCGGAGGTTTGGGACGTCCTCGACGAGGTCATCCGCGAGCACCCCGTTCTCTTGAACCGCGCCCCGACGCTGCATCGCCTCGGCATCCAGGCGTTCGAGCCGCAACTGATCGAGGGTAAGGCGATCCAGCTTCACCCGCTGGTTTGCGCTGCCTTCAACGCCGACTTCGACGGCGACCAGATGGCCGTCCACGTGCCCCTCTCGCTGGAAGCCCAGCTCGAGGCGCGCGTGCTCATGATGTCGACCAACAACATTCTGCATCCGGCGAACGGTCAGCCGATCATCGTTCCCTCGCAGGACATCGTCTTGGGCCTCTACTACCTGTCGATCATCCGCGACAAGGAAGCTGGCGAAGGCATGGTCTTCGGCTCGGTGGGCGAGATTCGTCACGCGCTCGAGGCCGGCGCCGTGTCGCTGCATGCCAAGATCAAGGCACGCGTCCGCTCCCTCGACGCGGAAGGCGAGCCGGTCACCGATATCGTCGAGACCACGCCGGGCCGCATGATCCTGGGCGAGGTGCTGCCGAAGAAGCCGGGCGTGAAGTTCGCGCTCGTCAACCAGCTCCTCACCAAGAAGGCCATTTCCGGCATGATCGATGCCGTCTACCGCAACTGCGGTCAGAAGGAGACGGTGATCTTCTGCGACCGCATCATGGCGCTGGGCTTCCATCATGCGTTCAAGGCCGGCATCTCGTTCGGCAAGGACGACATGCTGATCCCCGACACCAAGACGAAGATCGTGCACGACACCACGGAAATGGTGCGCGAGTTCGAGCAGCAGTACAACGACGGCCTGATCACGCAGCTCGAGAAGTACAACAAGGTCGTCGACGCATGGTCGAAGTGCACCGATCAGATCGCCAAGGAGATGATGGAACGCATCTCAACCAGCCCCAAGGATGCCGAAGGGCGCGAGAAGCCGATCAACTCCATCTACATGATGAGCCATTCGGGTGCGCGCGGCTCGCCGGCCCAGATGAAGCAGCTCGCTGGCATGCGCGGTCTCATGACCAAGCCGTCGGGCGAGATCATCGAGACGCCGATCATCTCCAACTTCAAGGAGGGCCTCTCGGTTCTCGAGTACTTCAACTCGACCCACGGTGCCCGTAAGGGTCTCGCCGACACGGCGTTGAAAACCGCCAACTCGGGCTACCTGACGCGTCGTCTTGTCGACGTCGCGCAGGACAGCATCATCACCGAGGAGAATTGCGGCACCGATCGCGGCATCAAGGTGCAGGCTGTCGTTGACGCTGGTCAGGTGATCGTCTCGCTGGGCGCCCGTGTGCTCGGCCGCACGGCCGCCGAGGACGTCGTCGCGACCGGCCCGAAGGGCGAGGAGTCGATCATCATCAAGGCGGGCGATCTCATCGAGGAGCGTCACGCCGAGGCGATCGAGAAGGCGCAAATCCAAGAGGTTCGTATCCGCTCGGTGCTCACCTGCGAGACCATCACCGGCGTTTGCGGCAAGTGCTACGGCCGCGATCTCGCTCGCGGCACGCCCGTCAACATCGGCGAAGCGGTTGGCGTCATTGCCGCTCAGTCGATCGGCGAGCCGGGCACGCAGCTCACGATGCGCACGTTCCACATCGGCGGCACCGCCAACGTCGTCGATAGCTCGTTCATCGAGAGCAACTTCAACGGCAAGGTGAAGATCAAGAACCGGGCGTTGGTGAAGGACGGCCAGGGCCGTCTCATCGCCATGGCCCGCACCATGTCGGTGGTCATCGTCGATCAGTCGGGCAAGGAGCTTGCAACCCACAAGATCCAGTACGGCGCCCGCCTGCACGTCGACGAGGGCGACGAGGTCAAGCGCGGCACCAAGCTGGCGCAGTGGGACCCCTACACCCGTCCCATCATCACGGAGGCAACGGGCAAGGTCGAGTTCGAGGACCTGCTCGAGGGCGTGTCCGTGCGCGAGCAGACGGACGAGGTCAAGGGCACCACCAATCGCGTCATCGTCGATTGGCGTGCAACTCCGCGTGGCGCCGAGCTCAAGCCCGCGATCGTCGTCAAGGACAGCAAGGGCAAGCACATCAAGGTGGCTCGCGGCGGCGACGCCCGCTACCTGCTGACCGTCGACGCCATTCTCTCGGTCGAGCCCGGGCAGGATGTGAAGGCGGGCGACGTCATCGCGCGCGTTCCGCTGGCCTCCGCCAAGCAGAGCGACATCACGGGCGGTCTGCCGCGCGTGGCCGAGCTCTTCGAGGCACGCCGTCCCAAGGATCACGCCATCATCGCCGAGATCTCGGGTACGGTGGAGTTCGGCAAGGACTACAAGAACAAGCAGCGCATCACCATCAAGCCCGACGATGAGAGCGGGGAGCCGGTCGAGTATCTGATCCCGCGCGGCAAGAGCCTGGCTGTCCAGCCTGGCGACCACTTGGAGCGCGGCGATTACATCTACGACGGCAACCCGGCCCCGCACGACATCCTGGCCATCAAGGGCGTCGAGGAGCTCGCCAACTACCTGATCAACGAGATCCAGGACGTCTACCGTCTGCAGGGCGTGACCATCAACGACAAGCACATCGAGGTCATCGTCCGGCAGATGCTGCAGAAGGTCGAGATCACCGACGTTGGCGAGACCGACTTGATCAAGGGCGAGCAGATCGATCGCATCGAGTTCGATGAGATCAACGCCAAGATCGAGAAGGCGGGCAAGCGCCCGGCTTCGGCGACGCCGGTTCTACTCGGCATCACCAAGGCTTCGCTGCAGACCCGCTCGTTCATCTCGGCTGCGTCCTTCCAGGAGACCACCCGCGTGCTGACCGACGCCGCCGTCATCGGCAAGTCGGATACGCTCGAGGGCCTGAAGGAGAACGTCATCGTCGGCCGTCTGATCCCGGCCGGTACCGGTGGCATGCTGCGCGGCCTTCGCCGCATCGCAGCCAAGCGCGACGAGCTGATCAGCAAGGAGAAGGCGCGCAGCGAAGCCGAAAAGGCGCTGTCTCCTCCCGGCTTGGACGCAGGGCCGGCGCGCCGCCGCCGCCGCGTGGCCGAGTAGGCTGGGATCCAAGCTTGAGAGTTGAGAAGGCGGCCGGGCAACCGGCCGCCTTCTTTCGTTGCAGTGCCGCAATCGGGCTCCCCCTGGCGACCGGCGATCGGCACCCTATCTATCCGCAATCACTTGCCCTATAAGCCGCCCAGAAACTTGCGTAATCTCCGGAAATGGAGAGGTCGCGCGGGACCGTATCGGCTCGCGCGACAGGTGGAGAAGGTGAATACCATGGCCGCAACTTGGTCCCCCGACAGCTGGCGTTCGCTTCCGATCGTCCAGGTGCCCGAGTATCCCGACGCCGCCGCGCTGAAGGATGTCGAGGGCCGGCTTGCGACCTTTCCGCCGCTCGTCTTTGCCGGTGAGGCGCGCGAGCTGAAGAAGGCGCTCGGCGAGGTTGCCAAGGGCGAAGGCTTCATGCTTCAGGGCGGCGACTGCGCCGAGAGCTTCCTCGAGCATCGCGCCGACAATATCCGCGACTTCTTCCGCGTCTTCCTGCAGATGGCGGTCGTGCTGACCTATGCCGGCGGCAGCCCCGTGGTGAAGGTGGGCCGCATCGCCGGCCAGTTCGCCAAGCCCCGTTCCTCGCCGACCGAGAAGAAGGACGGCCAGGAGCTGCCGAGCTACCGCGGCGACATCATCAACGGCGCCGAGTTCACGCCCGAGTCGCGTATTCCCGATCCGCAGCGCCAGCTTGAGGCCTACAGGCAGTCCGCCGCGACCTTGAACCTGATCCGTGCATTCGCGACCGGCGGCTATGCCGATCTCGAGCGCGTGCACCAATGGAACATGGGCTTCGTCAAGGACAGCCCGCAGGGTCATCGCTACCAGGAGCTCGCCGATCGCATCGCCGAGACGCTGGGCTTCATGCGCGCCTGCGGTATCACGAGCGCCAACACGCCCCAGCTGCGCGCGACGAGCTTCTACACCAGCCACGAGGCGCTGCTCTTGAACTACGAGCAGGCGCTGACGCGCCTCGATTCGACGAGCGGCGACTGGTATGCCACGTCGGGCCACATGCTGTGGATCGGCGACCGCACGCGCCAACCCGATCACGCGCACATCGAGTTCTGCCGCGGCGTCAAGAACCCGATCGGCATCAAGTGCGGCCCTTCGCTCGAGGCGGACGGGCTCCTTCGCCTGATCGACCTGCTCAATCCCAAGGATGAGGCGGGTCGCGTGACGTTGATCTGCCGCTTCGGCCACGAGAAGGTCGCTCAGCATCTGCCGAAGCTGATCCGTGCCGTGAAGAAGGCCGGTCGCACGGTCGTCTGGGCATGCGATCCCATGCACGGCAACACCATCAGTGCGGCCAACGGTTACAAGACGCGTCCCTTCGATCGCATCCTGAAGGAGGTCGAGGCGTTCTTCGACGTGCATCGCTCCGAGGGCACGCATGCCGGCGGTATTCACGTCGAGATGACGGGCCAGAACGTGACCGAGTGCACGGGTGGCGCGACGGCGATTTCCGAGACCGACCTCATGGATCGCTACCACACCCAATGCGACCCGCGCCTCAACGCCGATCAGTCGCTGGAGCTGGCCTTCCTCGTCGCCGAGCGCATGAAGCTCGAGCGCGAGGCGCGCGGTTTGCCGAGCCTGCCGGCAGCCGCAGCCGGTTGAGCGAAGGAACCCTCATCCGGGCCAGGCGTTTTTCTCTGATCTGAGGCCAATGCGCCGTGCCAGCCACGGCGCCGCTGACGAGCGGAGGAAGCCAAATGGCAAGTTTGGGCAGAGGTGCCAGGGTGGCGAGCGCCGACGCGCTGGCCCGAGACCACGGCGCTGATTTGGACGACAACGAGTTCGTCGGTACGTGGTCCGTGGAGGACTCGAACGGCGAAACCTTCGAGATTCTGTTGTCTGCATCCGGCATCGCCGAAGCGAGCCGCGATGGCGAAGGCATGAGCGGAACCTGGGATACCGACGGCGTGTCGGCCGTCATCGCCTGGGATACCGGCTGGACGACGAAGATCACCCACGCCGGCAACGCCTACATAAAGACGGCATACGACGCGACGGCCGCTGCTCCGACCAACACGTCTGCGGCTGAAAAAGTCGCTTAGTTACGAGGCCTGGGTAGGGCTCAGCCCTTGGCTTCCGCGCGCGCGATGGCTTCAATGATCCGCTGTTTGGCTTCTGCGGCATCGCCCCAATGGCTGATCTTGGCCCATTTGCCGGGCTCGAGATCCTTGTAGTGCGAGAAGAAGTGCTCGATCTGCTTCAGCGAGATCGACGGCATGTCGGTGTAGTTCAGGATCTTCTCGTACCGCTGCGAGATCTTGGGCGCAGGCACGGCGAGGATCTTCTCGTCGCCGCCGCCCTCGTCCTCCATGACCAGGACGCCGACCGGGCGGCAGTTGATGACGGAGCCGGGGATGATCGTGCGCGTGTTACACACCAGCACGTCGATCGGATCGCCGTCCTCCGAGAGCGTATGCGGGACGAAGCCGTAATTTCCCGGGTAGCGCATGGGCGTATAGAGAAAGCGGTCGATCCAGAGCGTTCCCGAGGCCTTGTCGAGCTCGTATTTGATCGGCTCACCGCCAACCGACACCTCGATCAGCACGTTGACGTCGTCGGGAGGATTTTTGCCGATCGGGATCGCGTCGAGACGCATGGGAATGGCCTTCTTTTCAGGTTTTGACTGCTGTGCCCGATGGCGGCGCCCCTTACAAGGGGATGCGGTGTCGCCCGCCCCTGTCAATTAGTCGAAGCCGGGCGGTCGGGCTACCGCCGCGGCGGTTAAGGTTGAGCCCCCACGCCGAGGGCAAGCATCAAGAGCGGCAGCGTGATGAGCGCCCCCAGTGTCGAAGCGAGAATGACCGCCGACGTAATCACTGCGGGCAGCTTGTAGAACTCCGCCAGCATGAACGGCCCCGTGCCCGTCGGCATGGCCGCCAGCAGCACCGCCATCGCGGAAAGCTTCGGCGGCACAGCAAGCGCCGTCGCGAGCCCCCAGGTGAGGGCCGGGTGCACGAAGAGCTTGACGGCCGCCAGCCCGACCGAGGCCCCCACCTCCGCCCGCGCGACCGGACGCGGCTCGCCGAGAAAGAGACCGATTACCACCAGCGCCAGCGGACTCGCCGCGCCTCCGAGCAGTTTGAAGAACGTTTCGGCCGCTGTCGGAAAGCCGAGCCCCGTCGCCCCATAGAGAGCGCCGAGCGCCGGCGCGATCAGGAGCGGGTTGCGCACGAGCGAGCTGGCCACCTTGGCCGCGAGGCGCAGGGGATGACGCTCGTTATGGCTTGCGATTTCGATCAGCGCGATGGCCGAGGCGAAAAGCACGCATACGGTGATGATGGAGACGATCGTCACCGGCACCAGGCTGTCGGCGCCGAAGAGCATCCACAAGACGGGAAAGCCCATATAGGCCGTGTTTGCATAGGACCCGAGCAGCGCGTCGATACTTGCCGACGCGAGCCGACGTCCTGCGAGCAGGCTCACCGTCAACGTGCCGTAAAACACGGCACCGGAAGCGAGACCGAACGCGAGGATGAAACCCGGCTGCGCGAGGTCGCTGGGCCGCGCATGCGCCATGATGTCGAACAGCAGCGCCGGCAGGGCCAGATAGACGACGAAGCGGTTGAGCTCCGAGACGGCAGCAAGCCCGATGACGCCAATGCGTCGCGCAAGATAGCCGCTCGCGATGAGCGCAAACACGGGCGCAACGATGGAGAGAACGGACAGCATGCGAAAGGGAGACTCGCGCGGAGGGAGGTGTCTCTACTCTGATAGAGATCGCGGGTGCCGCGGTCTACCGTCGGGTTGGTGATGGGCATTGCAATATTCGCAGGACCGCTCAGATTGCCATGCATGGGGGCGCGGTCAGTTCCGCACGGAACCCCGGTCAACACCAGCAGCCGCTAGCGATGGCCCGAGTACAATGCTGCACCGGAGGGGTGAGATGCATCGACGTCGGGTCGGGAGACTGAACAATGCCATTCCGGCGCACCTCGCCGCGGCAATTGCGCTCCTTTTTGCCCTGCCGGCCGCCGCCATCCAGGACGACAGCGGCGCGCCTCCGCCCAAGAAAAAGGAGCGCCTCGAGGACCGGCTCGTCCCCATTCCCACCTGGCAGCCCGACGTCAAGAACAACGGCTGCCGTCTTCACGACGCGCCGACCCCATTTTCGAGCGAGCAACGCACCAGCATGACAGAGATCCCGTTTTGGGAGCTGATCCAGAACGAGATTGGCCGATATTCCGTGCGCGACATTCTTGATCCGCCCGAAAAATTCCTGGCCTCGCTCGACAGCCTCGATCCCGACATGCGGACGCTCGCGCTTCTGCACGCTCTGAGGAACGGCCTCGGTGCCGATGGACTGCACACCTATTTTTATCTGAAAGCCGGACGCAACGCGCCGGCCGTGCGCGATGCGCTGAAGGCGGCCGGTCTCGCACGGGAACACGCCCTCTTCGTCGAAGCCATGGCACTGTTCGGCGCCGTCTATCCGGTCGACGACGAGCAACGCGAGAAATTCTTCGGCTACGCCACCGAGACGCAGGAGCTCAACGCGTTTGATCACAGGCTTCTCGCGCTGAGCAAGGGGTTCGGAACGCGCGAGACATGGACCGGGATCATCGTCGACTACGTCAACCGCACCCCCGCGCTTTGGAAGCGCATCGAGTCCGCGCGCATGAAACTCAGCGACATGGATCGCTTCGAGTACCTGACGACCTCTCTGGTGGGGCGGATCGATTTCTGGAAGCCCTATGCCGAGGTGCAGGAGAGGCTGGCCGCCTTGAGCAAGCCGCAACGCACGCTCTTGATCCTCGCCGCCTTCAACTATGAGTTCGAGAACGGCGGCGTGCACCAGTTCTTCTACAATGGAGAGGGAGCGATCGCGCCCGAGGTCGCGGACGCCTTGGCCGAGATCGGGCTCGACCGCCAGGCCGAGCTGATGAGGCGCGGCATCGCCATGTTCGCGGCCCCTTTTCCGCGCGACACCCAGCAGCGCCGCGAGACGCATTTCCACACCCACGACGGCTGGAACGACTGGGACAACGAGCTTTCAGGGCTGACCGACGCCTTTTACGCGCTCGACGGCGGACCGCAGGTCCTTCACATCGGCGGCGACATGCAGATCCAGGGCGGTCCCGGATTGCGCTACGCCATGCTGGCATTCGCCAAGCACCACAACATGCTGCCGTGCTGATCGGCCTTGGCCTCGGAGTGAGGAAGCCCCTGGACCCGAAGCGGCAGGCCCCCTAAATCTCACCCCCATGAGTACACCTGCCCCGGCTGCCACATCCCTGAAGATTGCGCTCGCCCAGCTGAACCCCATCGTGGGGGACCTTGCGGGTAACGAGCAGAAGCTTCTCGACGCCCGCGAGACAGCGGCGGCGCGAGGAGCCGATCTGATCGTGTTTCCGGAGCTGTTCCTCACCGGCTATCCGCCCGAGGATCTGGTGCTGAAGCCCGCCTTCCACACCGCAACGCGCGCGCGCCTCGAGGCCCTGGCCGCCCGCATGGGCGAAGGCCCGGCCGTGCTCGTGGGCACCGTGTGGCCTGAGAACGGCGCCATCTACAACGCGGTGGCTCTGCTGGATGGCGGTACCGTTTCCGCCGTGCGCTTCAAGGTCGATCTCCCGAACTACGGCGTCTTCGACGAGAAGCGCGTGTTTACCGCCGGCGAGCTGCCGAGCCCCATTGCCTTCCGCGGCGTACGCCTCGGTGTCCCCATCTGCGAGGACATCTGGAAGGATGAGGTGACGGAGTGCCTCGCCGAATGCGGGGCGGAGATCCTGATCGTTCCCAACGGCTCGCCCTTCGACTGGAAGAAGCCGGACGTACGCATGAACGTCGCGGTTGCGCGTGTCACCGAGACCGGACTGCCGCTCGCCTACGTCAATCAGGTCGGCGGCCAGGACGAGTTGGTTTTCGACGGCGCCTCCTTCGTGCTCGACGCCGACCGCTCGCTCGCGGTCCAATTGCCAGCCTGGGAGGAGCACGTCGCGCTCACCGAATGGACGAAGGTCGACGGCGGCTGGCAGTGCAAGCAAAGTTCGGTGCATCGGCTGACGGAAGGCGACGCAGCGGCGTATCACGCGTGTGTGCTCGGCCTGCGCGACTATGTCGACAAGAACCGCTTTCCCGGCGTCGTGCTGGGTCTCTCCGGCGGCATCGACAGCGCGCTCGTCGCCGCCATGGCCGTGGATGCGCTGGGTGCGGAGCGAGTCCACGCCATCATGATGCCCTATCGCTATACGTCCAACCAGAGCGTCGCTGACGCCGCAAGCTGCGCCGAGGCGCTGGGCATCCGCTTCGAAACCGTGCCGATCGAGCCCGCCGTGAAAGGTTTCTCCGAAGCGCTGGCTCCTCTCTTCGCCGGCAAACAGCCGGACATCGCCGAGGAGAACATTCAGAGCCGCGCCCGCGGCGTCATCGTCATGGCCATCTCGAACAAGTTCGGCGCCATGGTGCTGACCACCGGCAACAAGAGCGAGATGAGCGTCGGCTACGCGACCCTCTACGGCGACATGAACGGCGGCTTCAACCCCGTCAAGGATCTCTACAAGCAGGAGGTCTATCGCTTGGCGCGCTGGCGCAACGCGCATGTGCCGAAAGGCGCTTTAGGCCCGGCGGGGATCGTCATTCCCGAGAGCATCATCACGAGACCGCCGACGGCGGAGCTGCGCGAGAACCAGACCGATCAGGACAGCCTGCCGCCCTACGATGTCCTGGACGACATTCTCGCCTGCCTGGTCGAGAAGGAGATGCCGGTCGGCGACGTCATCGCGCGCGGCCACGATCCCGACGTCGTGCGAAAGGTGGAGCGGCTTCTCTATCTCGCCGAGTACAAGCGCCGCCAGGCGGCCCCAGGGGTCAAGATCTCGTCGCGCAACTTCGGCCGCGACCGCCGCTATCCCATCACCAACCGCTTCCGCGAGTAGGAAAGAAGGGTACGCAACCACTTTCGCCTCTCTCCTTGGGGAGAGGCCGCGATGCGTTAGCGCGCGGGGAAGGGGGTACGTAGATCACTTCCCCTTCGTGCCGTCGGCGCAGAAGGTCAGCGCCACCTGGCACGTTCCGTAGGCGCGCTCGCAGTCCCAGCGGGCGTCCTTCTGCGCGAACTCCATGGATTTGCCCGTCGCCGCGCGCCAGCGTGCGGGATCGGCCGGCATCTCCGCCAGCGCCCAGCACTCGTCTTTCGAGATGCTGGCGATCAGCGTGCATCCCTCGGCGCCGAGCTTGTCGGTGCACGTCTTCATGGCCGCTCTCTCTGCCGCTTCCTTGCTCGGCTCCTCGACGCGCGCAAAGATGTTGCCGCCCTTGTCGACCACCGCCCCCCAGCAGTCGGCACGCGAGAGCAGGCCGCCGCACTCGGCGAAAGGATTTCTGCCGCCGCCGGCGATCAGCAACGTGCCGCCAAGCAGCATCAGCACGCTCGCGGCAATGACCGCATAGATCGCTTTCGATTTTTTTGCCGCCCCGCCGATCTTCGACAGGCTTGTTTTGATGAGCCGCGTGTAGACGTTCGGCGCCGGGCGCGTGGCTGTGCGCGGCTTCGCGATCAGGACGGTATTCGCCGCCGACGACGGCTCGACCGACACCACATCGCTGCCGCCGAGCAGCGACGGCCGCCATTGCGCGACCGACCGCGGCCGTTCGCCGGGGAGAAGGCGGAGCGCCTCGTCGATGGCGGCCAGAAAGCTCTCGCGATAGTGGCCCGCCGCGGCCTCCACGGCCGGCTTCAAATCGTCCGAAAGCTGACGCGATGTAGCTTCGTCGGGCCGCTGTCCCGTGACCGCGCGATAGAGCGTCGCGGCGAACGCATAGATATCGGTCCAGGCGCCGTAGCGGTCCGCGTTTGAGGTGTATTGCTCGGGCGCCGAGTAGCCGCTCTTGAATACGAGCGCCGAGACAAGCTGCGAACGTTGCTTGATCTCGAAGCGCGAAGCCCCGAAGTCCAGCAGGATCGGCGATCCGTCCGCCGCGCGGATCATGATGTTCTCGGGCGAGATGTCGAGATGCCACGTGCGGTTCTCGTGCACGAGTTCGAGTGCCGAGAGAAGCGGCCCCGCAACCAGATCGAGTTCGTCCTGCGTCGGCCGACTGTCGAGCCCGCGCAGCCATTTCTCGAACGTCATGCCCTTGACGAGGTCGAGCACCATGTAGGCCGTGTCGTTGAGCTCGAACACGCGCCGGACGCCGATGATGTTGGGATGATTGAACTGCGCCAGCAGCCGCGCTTCGTCGAAGAATTTCTTGAGCGCCCAGCGATAGTCCTCCTCCGCATTGACGCGCGAAAGGAACTTGAGACTCTGGCCCTCGCGGCGGACGAGATCCTCGGGAAAGAACTCCTTGAGCGCGAAGTCTTTGTTCAGCATCTCGTCTCTGATGAGATAGGTGATGCCGAATCCGCCGCGCCCCAGAACCCCGGTGATGATGTACTGATCGATCCGCGTGCCCGGTGGCAGCACGGTCTCGTCTCGAGCATCCATGGAGCGCCAATCTCCTCCGACCTCGCTTGGGGGCACGCTGAGAATGCCCCATTCGCCTTGCGCCGGAAAGGGTTACTCTCGCGGTCCCGCGGGGGTGGCGGCGAAACGTCCACTAACGCTAACGGGCAACACTCTGTGGGGTCTCGGCCCCGCGATGTTGAACGCCAAACACCCTCGGCGTAGGATGTTTTTTACTTACAGACATGGGACCATACGTGGAGACGCGAGGATGCGGCGCCCGGCGAGGCAGCGCGAAGCGATTGTTGCAATCGGCTTGCTTTTCTCCGTACTGGGATCGTTTGCCGCCGGCGCCGCGCAGACCAAGATCATTTCCAAATGCGGCGAGCCCGCCAAGGCCGTAGGCGCCGCCCCGCCGAGCCTGACCTGCGATGTGCGCGCCAATGGGTTTGCCGTCTTCAAGGACGTAAAGGCGGCAATTAAGGGTGAAAAAGACGGGTTGGAGGCCAAATTCGAGCCGTACGATCCGACCGCCCAGGGCACCACCACCGCCTACCTGATGCAGCTCATGCCGAATGCGCGGCGCACCACGCTGTCTCAGATCGGCGACGCCGTCGTCACATTGACCGATCCGCGCCAGGGCAAACGCCGCTTCGCCGCCTACACTTTCGCCAACGACCTCAATCTCGTCTCCGATTCCGGGGCGTCGAAGGCCGAGTTCGTGCGCCAGATCATCGCCGTCAAGCCGGCAAGCGCGACGGTACAACTCTACAAGGTGGTCCTGCAGGCGATCGAGGCCCTGACCAAGGAAAGCGGCGACCGCAAGGCCCTCGTCATCCTGGGAGACGGCACCTCGGACGATACGGGCTATGGGCACGATCAGGTGGTTAAAGCCGCCAAGGATGCCGGCGTCACGATCCATGTCCTCGGCTACTATGACGACCGCACCGACCGGCCCAACTTCCAGAAGCTCTCCCGCCTTGCCGAGGACACGGGCGGCTATGCAACCGAGGTCAAGCAGGGCTCGGGCAAGGATTTCACCAAGGACGTTATCTCCAGCCGTTTCGTCGGCGAGGTTCTGGAGAATGGTGGAACGCTGAAGGCGGACCTCAAAGGACCATCCGGCGCCCGGACGGTCGTCATCTCCGCCAATCTCACGGACGGGCAGAGCCTCGAGACCGAAGAGAAGGTCGAGATCCCGGCGCCGCCGCAGCCGGCCTTGGAGACCACCTTCCAGCGCACGGAGCCGGAGACGCCGCCGGAGCCCGCCGGTGTGCTGGATTGGATCTCGGACAATTCCATTCTCCTGTTCGGCATCATTGGTGCACTGATCGGCGCCGGGGTCGCCTTCCGCAAATACGGCCAGGGCCTGCTGCCTTCTGGGCAGCCGCCTGTGGCCGGCCAGGCGGAGGACGTGACAGAGGACGTGACGGAGCCGGTCACGGAGGCCGTCACCGGCGAAGCCGCCGACCCGGGTGAGGGCGAGCTCCTGCGCGATGCCGAGGGACGCCCAGTCGTCTATGGTTGGCTGGAGATGATGGACGGCAATGCATCCCGCCATCCGTTGCGTACGACAAATGTGCGCGTCGGTCGGCACCGGGACAACGACATCTGCCTGCAGAACGACTCCATTTCGCGCCGCCATGCGGTGCTGCACTACAACGCTGATACGCGCCGGTTCGTGATCACGGACCTGGGTGGCGGCAACGGCGTCGTCGTCAACAGGACCAAGTACAAGTCGCGCGAGCTGAACGACGGCGACATGGTGGAGCTTGGCGAGGTGCGCCTGCGCTTCCGCGCCGAAACGGAGTTTTTGGCCTAAACCGTCGACCGGAGTGCCGGGGGAGATCGAGGAGACCTGACGATGAGCAAAGATCCGCGTCACCCGGACGACGACGATGAGGTCGCGGGTAACAAGAAGACCCGCTTGGTCATGCGTCCCGACGTGGCTGAGGGAGGGGCGTCGGATCCTCCTGCGGTGCCCCGCGGCGGATCCGTCATCGGCACCACGCGCCTCGTTGGCACGTTCCCTGGCGCAACGCCGGCATCGGGGGCCCCCACCGGCCAGGCAACCGTGAAGATGCGGCCCCAACAAGCCAAGACCCAGGTCGTACGAGAGGGAGCAGTGGACATAGAGCCCGTTGCCGGTTGGATCGTCGTCGTCAAGGGGCCAGGCCGCGGCGGCTTCCGCCCTGTGTTCGTCGGCATGAACTCCGTCGGGCGCGCCCCGAGCCAGCGCATCAGCCTCGATTTTGGCGACGAGAGCATCTCGCGTGAGGAGCACGCTTTCATCACCTACGACGACGAAACCCGCACCTTCTACCTGCAGCACGGCGGCAAATCGAACCTCGTCCGTCTGGGTGACAAGCCGGTGCTGCAGCCGACCGAGCTGAAGTCGGGCGACCAGTTTCGCATCGGCAACACCACGTTCCGCTTCTTTCCCTGCTGCGGCCCCGACTTCAATTGGAGCGACGAGGTCAAAGACGCATGACATGGCGCGTGGCAGGCGCAGCCCGAGCCACGACCGGCAAGCGTGCCAATCAAGAAGATGCCTTCGAGATCTGGCCGTCCGGAGCTCAAGCCGCCACCCGAAGCGGCGAGAGCCTGCTCGCGGTGGTCGCCGACGGGATGGGAGGGCACGCCGGCGGCGAGATCGCGGGCGAGCTGGCTTGCCGGACCTTCGTTTCCACATTCACGGGCTCGGGTGGTGACGTTGGCGAGCGGCTTCAGGTGTCGCTTGACGCGGGCAACGCCGCCATCACCGCCCACGTGGCCGCCAATCCCGGTCTCAAGGGCATGGGGTGCACGCTGATCGGCGCGTGGGTCGACGGCCGCGGCCTGTCCTGGGTCAGCGTCGGAGATTCGCTGCTCTTGCTGTTTCGCGCGCCCGAAGTGTTGCGCCTCAACGCCGACCACTCGCTCGGCGCTTTTCTCGACGATCAGGTTCAGCGCAAAAAGATCTCGGCCGTCGAGGCGGAGAAGAATCCCTATCGCAACGCTCTGCGCTCGGCCTTGACCGGTAAGCCGATCGAGATTGTCGACCTCGAGGCCGATCCCTATCCGCTCGCGGATGGCGATTGGCTCATCCTGGCCAGCGACGGCATCGCCACCCTCGAAGGCGACGAGATCGGCGACATCGTCTACGCGAACCGCGACGCAGCGCCGGAAAAGGTGGCGGAAAGCCTGATCGACGCCGTGCTGGCAAAGGATACGCCAGATCAGGACAACACCACCGTTCTGGTGCTCAAGATCGCCGAGGACGTTGCGGTCGCGGCCGCCGAGGATGCACCGACCCGCCTCCTGCGCCCCGACATTGCGCCCGTCGCCGCGTTGCGTCCGGATGACGACGGCGTCGAAACCACGCAACGCATCATCCAGCCGCCCGCCTATCAGGCGATCATCCGCCGCCACCGCGGCGCCCTTCTCGGCGCCGGTATGGTCCTCATGTTCCTGGTCGGCTGGATGCTCCGCGCCCTCTTGGGCTAGGTCGTGGCCTCGTTAGCCCAATCGGAGTCGGCGTCCGGGTGAGGTACTAAGCCGGAATGTAAGTCAGCCTGATCGCGTCCTCGCCGATCAAGTCGTTGGCCACAAGGCGGAGCGGCGGCCGGCGTCCGGCGAAGAATGGCTTGCCGTGACCAAGCACGACGGGGTGAAAGTAGAGTCGATACTCGTCGACAAGACCGAGCTCGATTAAGCTTCCCGCCAGCTCTGGTCCGCTGACGTGAATCTCGCCTGCGAGCTCATTCTTCAGCCCGCGTATCACCGCCTCGATGTCATCCGCGACAAGTGTGGCGTTCGGGCCGACGGACTTCAACGAGCGCGATACGACCCACTTCGGTTGACGGCGCCACGCCTCCGCGAAGTCGCGCAGGTCCGGGGTCCACTCAGGATGGTCTTCGTCCCAATAGCGCATGATCTCGTACATGCGGCGGCCATAGACACTGCCGGCCGCGCCGCGCACTTGCTCTATCCAGTGACGAAAGAGTACGGGGCCGGGCGAAAATTCCTGATGGTCGACATAGCCGTCCAGGGACAGATTCATTCCGAAGACGATCTTTGCCATGCTGCAAAATCTCTATCCCAGGTTGTTCGGAATAGCTGAACCACCGTTGCGCATAAGTGCGATGGGCAAACTCCCGGTCGTCCGGCGCGTCATGAACTGAGGTCCAGCCTCGTCACCATCCTTATGAGCACACACCCTAGCTTCCGAGCAGCTTGCGCGCCGCGATGTCGGGACTGACACGCCCGGACAGAACCTCGTCGGCGAGGCCGTCGATCTCGCGGCCGCTGTCCTCCTTCACGCGCCTGGCGACGATGTCCGCCGCTGCCCGTGCGATGAGGTAGCGCGCGCGCCGGCGCCGGCGGGACATCGCGTCTCCACCCTTGCCCCCCACCTCGCGCACCGCCGACACGAGCTCCGGCACGCCGTCGCCGGTTGTCGCCGTGGTCTTGAGAACGGGAATGTGCGACCGCATCGATCGGATCGACAGCGCGCCGAGCAGTTGCTGCAGCGTCAGCTCGGCGCCTTCGCGGTCGCCTTTGTTGACGACCAGGATATCGGCGATCTCGAGCAATCCCGACTTCATGGCCTGGATGTCGTCGCCGAGCCCCGGCGCCGAGATCACGACGCGCACGTCCGCCACTTCGGCGACGTCCATCTCGCTCTGCCCCGTGCCGACCGTCTCCAGAAGAACGAGGTCGAATCCTGCCGCGTCGAGCGCGTCGATCACGCGCACGGCGGCTGGCGAAAGCCCACCCAGGTAGCCGCGGCTCGCGAGCGAGCGCACGAAAACGCCGTCGTCGTCGAGGGCTGCCGTCATGCGGATGCGGTCGCCGAGGATGGCGCCGCCCGAGATCGGGCTGGACGGATCGACAGCAATCACGCCCACGGTTCCACCCTGCGAGCGCACATGCGCGATGACTGCGTTGACGAGTGTGGATTTCCCGGCGCCCGGCGGTCCCGTGAATCCGACCACGAGCGCGTGACCGAGATAGGGCTGCAGCGCTTCGAGCAGCGGCGGAGCGCTCGTCGAGAGCTTCTCGAGCTCCGTCACCGCAGCCGCGATGGCGCGGCGCTCGCCCGCGCGCAGACGCTGAACGAGATCCGGAATGGCTTCGAGCTTCAGCGTCGAGCGAGGCGGCGGCGGGCCGAGGTTGGTCGTATCATTCATATCGGCGCTGATACGCGCGCCCGGGCGCAGAGGCAACCCCTCGCGCCGTCACATCCCCTGCGTTTGCTTCCCTTTTTTGGTGTCTCAGAACCATAGCCCCGGCCAGCGGTAGCGCGGGCGCATGTCGCCCGGCCCGTAGCCGACGAGCGACATCATCGGCTGCTCGACGATGACCAGCGGCGCGTGGCGCAGGTGCTCCTCAGGCGCGGCAGCGATGCTCTTGAGCCGCTCGACGCGATCCTCCGTCTCGGGATGCGTTCGGAGCAAGGACGGCAGCGGCACACGCCGGGCCGGCACGGGGAACATGAGATCCTCCCAGAAATGCCCGGTATAGGTTTCGAGCCCGCGCAACGCCGAGGCGAGCGAGGCCGCATCCCCCGTGAGCGCGACGGCCGTCCGGTCGGCCTCGAACTCCCGCGCCCGCGAAAGACCGAGCTGGAGCAGGCTCGAAAGGGCCGGCGCCAGATACAGCAGCAGCACCGCCCACCATGAGATCGTGTCCTCCCCGGTCGTGAGCGCGAACACGTTGAACAGCGCCAGGCCGAGCGCCGCATAGCTCATGAGCTGCAGGACGCGCGTAATGACGTCCGCGAGCCCCATCACGAGGAGGTCGTTGTTGCGGATATGGGCCATCTCGTGCGCCAGCACCCCGGCCGTTTCGGCGAGCGACAGTCGCCTGAGCAACCCTTCGGTAACGGCGATGGCCGAATGATCCCGGGACCCCGCGGCAAAGGCGTTGAGGGTCGCGCTCGGAATGACATAGAGGTCCGGCCGCCGCGGCAAATCGGCCCGGTAGCACAGCACGTCGACGAGGCTCGAAAGCTGGCTGTCGTCCCGCGGAATGCGCGTCGCTTGATAGAGGCGCATCACCGCCTCGGGCGGCATGCGCACGGCCAGCGGCCACACGACGGCCAGCAAAATTACGGCCGCGATCAGCCCTCCCAACCCCCACAGCAACATCGTCGGGATCGCGACCAGCACGAAGAAGGCCAGAAAAAGCAGCCCCGCGTGCCAAAGGTTGGGGCCTGAGGTCTGGGCCAAGGTCTTGCCGCCCGAGAGAGGCTTGGTGTCGAGCGCCGACGCGCCGAGGAAAGGAGGCATTTCGCCCTCCACGCCGAGAAAATCGCCAATTATAAGTGACGGGAGCCCCGCACAACCCCTGGTCAACCCTGCGTTCGAGGTCTGGCCCCGAAAAAAGACTTTCCTATGATAAACGCTGCGATCTGAAGGGTACGGACGGCACGAAATGCTCCAAACGGCCCGCGCAAGGAAATGTCACGTCACTTCTTGCAAAAACAAGTGCCGCGAGGTGTTGACCGGGAATCCGCAAGTGTATATAGGAACGCCACTCTCACGGTAGGTGGTAGGCCATCTCCGCGCTCGTTTGCGCTTTAGCCTAAACGCTGCCGTCCCAAAGCAGAGGACATTTTCGGACCAAGATCGCTGGCAAGCCGAAAGGCAAGCCGGAGGATCCTCTGGTTTTTTCCGTGCCAGGCTTCCGGGGCTCCGGGGCTCGGCGGGTTTCGTTTGGCGCATGCGCTCATCGGATGCGCGGTGCCGGGACGGGCCAGCGGGTTTGGAGCCGAACGAGAAGCGGGGCGCTTGATGCCGACGATACAGCAGCTGATCCGGAAACCCCGGAGCCCGAAGGTTTACCGCGAGAAGTCGCGCCACATGGAGGCTTGCCCTCAGAAACGTGGCGTGTGCACCCGCGTCTACACGACGACCCCGAAGAAGCCCAACTCGGCCCTTCGTAAGGTCGCCAAGATCCGCCTGACCAACGGTTTCGAGGTCATCGGTTACATCCCGGGCGAGGGTCATAACCTCCAGGAGCACTCCGTGGTCCTGATCCGCGGCGGCCGCGTCAAGGATCTCCCCGGCGTCCGTTACCACATTCTGCGCGGCGTGCTCGACACCCAGGGCGTCGCCAACCGCAAGCAGCGTCGTTCGAAATACGGAGCGAAGAGGCCGAAGTAAGGGCCTCCGAGCAGAGGTATCCCGGACGAGCCGCTTGGGAAGCGGACGGATCCGGGATCTCGAAGTTTCCAGGTGGCTCGCCCGGGAGTGAGCCGAAAGCGAATTGAAGCGAAGGACCAGGACACATGTCCCGTCGTCACAGTGCAGAGAAGCGCGAAGTCAATCCGGATCCGAAGTTCGCGGATCTGGTTCTGACCAAGTTCATGAACGCGGTTATGTCCCACGGCAAGAAGTCGGTCGCCGAGCGGATCGTTTATGGTGCGCTCGAGCGTATGGAACAGAAGGCGAAATCGGATCCGATCGCCATGTTCCATCAGGCGCTCGATAACGTCATGCCGGCCGTCGAGGTTCGTTCGCGGCGCGTTGGCGGCGCGACCTATCAGGTTCCGGTCGAGGTTCGCTCCGAGCGCCGTCAGGCGCTCGCGATCCGTTGGATCATCACTGCGGCCCGCAGCCGGAACGAGAACACGATGGTCGAGCGCCTGTCGGGCGAGCTGCTCGATGCAGCTTCGAACCGCGGCACGGCGGTCAAGAAGCGTGAAGACACTCACAAGATGGCGGACGCCAACCGGGCGTTCTCTCACTATCGCTGGTAAATCGAAGGATATAGCGCGGTTGCGCCGAAGCGGAGCTTGGCTCCGCCGAGAACGGGGCAACTGGAGCGCGAAGGATAGAGACACATGGCCCGGCAATACGCCATTGAGGACTACCGCAACTTCGGCATCATGGCCCACATTGATGCTGGCAAGACGACGACGACTGAGCGGATCCTCTATTACACCGGCAAGTCCTACAAGATCGGCGAGGTGCATGATGGCGCCGCGACGATGGACTTCATGGAGCAGGAAGCTGAGCGCGGCATCACGATCACGTCGGCCGCGACCACCTGTTTCTGGACCGGCCGCGACGGCAAGAAGCGCCGCCTGAACATCATCGACACGCCTGGCCACGTCGACTTCACCATCGAGGTGGAGCGCTCGCTGCGCGTGCTCGACGGCGCCGTGTGCGTTCTCGACAGCAACCAGGGCGTCGAGCCGCAGACCGAGACCGTCTGGCGTCAGGGCGACAAGTACAACGTTCCGCGCATCATCTTCTCCAACAAGATGGATAAGACCGGCGCCGACTTCTTCATGTGTCTCGCCGACATCAAGGACAAGCTGGGCGCGCGCGCCATTCCCCTGCAGATCCCCATCGGCGCCGAGGCCAACTTCAAGGGCGTCATCGACCTCATCAAGATGAAGTCCATCACCTGGGACGGTGACGGCAAGGACGCCAAGATGGTCGAGGGCGAGATCCCGGCCGATCTCGCCGACAAGGCCGCGGAATTCCGCGCCAGCATGATCGAGGCCGCCGTCGAGATGGACGACGCCGCCATGGAGGCTTACCTCGAGGGCAAGGAGCCCGACGAGGATACGCTCCGCAAGCTGATCCGCAAGGCCACCGTCACGCGCGCCTTCTACCCGATGATGTGCGGCTCGGCGTTCAAGAACAAGGGCGTGCAGCCTCTCCTCGACGCCGTCGTCGATTTCCTTCCGAGCCCGCTCGATCGCGAAGCCTACAAGGGCATCGATCCGAAGACCGGCGATGAGAGCCCGCGCCGTCCGTCCGACAGCGAGCCGCTGGCTATGATCGCCTTCAAGATCATGAGCTTCGAGCACGTCGGCTCGATCACCTTCTGCCGCATCTACTCGGGCAAGCTCGAGCAGGGCATGGCGCTCGCCAACACCTCGCGCGACAAGAAGGAGCGTGCCGGCCGCATGTATCTCATGCACGCCGCCGACCGCGAGGAGATCAAGGAAGCCTACGCCGGCGACATCGTCGCGCTGCAGGGTCTCAAGGATACCCGCACCGGCGAGACGCTGTGCGATCCGGCGAAGCCCGTCATCCTCGAGAAGATGGAGTTCCCCGAGCCCGTCATCAATCTCAAGATCGAGCCCAAGACCAAGGCCGACCAGGAGAAGATGGCGATCGCGCTCAACACCATGGCCGTCGAGGATCCGTCCTTCCGCGTCTCCGTCGATCAGGAGAGCGGCGAGACCATCTTGAAGGGCATGGGCGAGCTTCACCTCGACATCAAGGTCGACATCCTGAAGCGCACCTATAACGTCGAAGCCAACGTCGGCCAGCCGCAGGTTGCCTACCGCGAGACGCTCGCCCGTCCGGCCGACATCGACTACACGCACAAGAAGCAGACCGGCGGCACGGGTCAGTTCGCCCGCGTCAAGCTGAAGCTCGAGCCGAACGAGACCGGCAAGGGCAACGTTTTCGAGTCCTCCATCGTCGGCGGCTCGGTGCCCCGCGAGTACATCCCGGGCGTCGAGAAGGGCGTCAAGTCGGTATGGGATTCGGGCGTGCTGATCGGCTTCCCGCTCGTCGACATGAAGGTGACGCTGTACGATGGCGCCTTCCACGAGGTGGACTCGTCCGCGATCGCCTTCGAAATCGCCACCCGCGCAGCCATGAAAGAGGGTTGCGAAAAGGGCGGCGTGAAGATCCTCGAGCCGATCATGGACGTCGAGGTGGTGACGCCGGGCGATTTCGTCGGCTCCATCATCGGCGACATCAACTCCCGCCGCGGCCAGATCCGGACGCAGGAGATGCGCGGCAACGCGACGGTCATTCGTGCCTACGTGCCGCTCGCGAACATGTTCGGCTACGTGAGCCAGCTCCGGTCGATGTCGACGGGGCGCGCGTCCTACACGATGCAGTTCGCGCACTATTCGGACGTGCCGCGCAACGTGGCAGATGAAGTTAAGGCGAAATACGCCTGAGTACAGGGCCCCGCTGCGGGCCCTGGCTGAGGTGAAAGATATCCGGGCAAAGCCTGGGCAGGATGAGAAGAGTTAAGGAGAGCCTACGATGGCCAAAGCGAAATTCGAGCGCAACAAGCCGCACTGCAACGTCGGCACCATCGGTCACGTCGACCACGGCAAGACCACGCTGACCGCAGCCCTGACCAAGGTCTCGTTCGACCGCGGTTGGACGACGACGGCCATCAGCTACGACAACGTGGCCAAGGCCTCCGAGAGCCAGGGTCGCCGCGACCCCACCAAGATTCTGACGATCGCCACCTCGCACGTCGAGTACGCGACGCCGAACCGCCACTACGCGCACGTCGACTGCCCCGGCCACGCCGACTACGTGAAGAACATGATCACCGGCGCCGCTCAGATGGACGGCGCGATCCTCGTCGTGTCGGCTGTTGACGGCCCGATGCCGCAGACCCGCGAGCACATCCTGCTCGCCCGTCAGGTCGGCGTTCCCTACATCGTCGTGTTCCTCAACAAGTGCGACATCGTTGATGATCCGGAGCTGCTCGACCTCGTCGAGATGGAGGTCCGCGAGCTTCTTTCGAAGTACCAGTTCCCGGGCGACGACACGCCGGTCATCCGCGGCGCCGCCGTGAAGGCACTGAACGGCGAGAAGGGCCCGCTGGCTGACGAAGCCATCATCAAGCTCTACGAGGCTCTCGACACCTACATCCCGCTCCCGGAGCGTCCGAAGGATCAGCCCTTCCTGATGCCGATCGAAGACGTGTTCTCGATCTCGGGCCGCGGCACCGTCGTCACCGGTCGTATCGAGCGCGGCGTCGTCAAGGTCGGCGAGGAAATCGAGATCGTCGGTCTCCGCGACACGCAGAAGTCGGTCGTCACCGGCGTCGAGATGTTCCGCAAGCTCCTCGACGCGGGCGAGGCCGGCGACAACGTCGGTTGCCTCCTGCGCGGCATCGACAAGGAAGCCGTTGAGCGCGGCCAGGTTCTCGCCAAGCCGGGCTCGGTGAAGCCGCACAAGAAGTTCAAGGCTGAGGCCTACGTCCTCACCAAGGAAGAGGGCGGCCGCCACACGCCGTTCTTCACCAACTACCGCCCCCAGTTCTACTTCCGCACGACCGACGTCACCGGCGTCGTGACGCTGCCGGAAGGCACGGAAATGGTCATGCCGGGTGACAACATCGCGGTGGATGTTGAGCTCGTCTCGCCGATCGCCATGGAAGAGAAGGTCCGCTTCGCCATTCGCGAAGGTGGCCGCACCGTTGGCGCCGGCGTCGTCACCAAGATCGTAGAGTAGCAAAGAAGAGAGGCGCTCGAGAGGGCGGCGGTGACGCCGGGCTAGAGCGCTTCTCTCATTTAGCGGGTTCGAAGACAATGAACGGCCAAAACATCCGCATCCGGCTCAAGGCGTTCGACCATCGCATTCTCGATGCGTCGACGCGTGAGATCGTGAACACTGCGAAACGCACCGGCGCGGAGGTTCGGGGACCCATTCCCTTGCCGACCCGCATCGAGCGCTTCACGGTCAACCGCTCTCCGCACATCGACAAGAAGAGCCGCGAGCAGTTCGAGATGCGCACGCACAAGCGCATGTTGGACATCGTGGATCCCACGCCGCAGACGGTCGATGCGCTGATGAAGCTCGACCTGGCTGCAGGCGTGGACGTGGAAATCAAGCTCTAGAGGATGCCGCGCTGAGCGGGATCTCCCGTTTTGGCCGCGAATAAAAAGGAAGGAATGCGAGAAATGCGTTCCGGAGTGATTGCACAGAAAGTCGGCATGACCCGCATCTTCACGGATGCGGGCGAGCATGTGCCTGTGACGGTTCTGAAGCTCGAGAAGCTTCAGGTCCTCTCGCAGCGCACCGCCGATAAGCACGGCTACACCGCCATTCAGGTCGGAGCCGGCACCCGCAAGCCCGCGAATTTGACCAAGTCGGACCGCGGCACCTTCGCCGTCGCCAACGTCGAGCCCAAGCGCAAGCTTGCCGAGTTTCGCGTTAGCCCCGAGAACCTGATCGAGGTCGGCGCCGAGATCACGGCGGATCACTTCGTTCCCGGCCAGTTCGTGGACGTGACCGGCACCAGCCAGGGCAAGGGCTTCCAGGGCGCCATGAAGCGCTGGAACTTCGGCGGTCTGCGCGCCACTCACGGCGTCTCCGTCGTGCATCGCTCGCACGGCTCGACCGGCCAGCGCCAGGACCCCGGCAAGGTGTTCAAGGGCAAGAAGATGGCCG
>NZ_CADEFI010000049.1 GCF_902826555.1 uncultured Hyphomicrobium sp. | reverse complement strand
CGTAGGTCGAGAACTTGTAGCCGCGGCGGTACTCGAACTTGTCGACCGCCTTCATGAGGCCGATGTTGCCCTCCTGGATGAGGTCCAGGAACTGCAGGCCGCGGTTGGTGTACTTCTTCGCGATCGAGATGACGAGGCGGAGGTTCGCTTCCACCATCTCCTTCTTCGCTTGCCGCGCCTCGCGCTCGCCCTTCTGCACGGCTTTGACGATGCGGCGGTACTCGGTGATCTCGAGGCCGGTCTCGGTCGCGAGCTCGTGGATGTTGCCACGGATCTGGGCGATGGCCGGGCGCTCGTTCTTGATGAGCTGGCCCCACTTCTTGCCGTTGTCGGCCATGCGGTCGAGCCACGTTTGGTCGAGCTCGTTGCCGAAGTATTCGTCGATGAAGGTTTGCCGCGGCACGCCGTAGCTGTCGGCAAGGCGCATGAGGCGGCCTTCGAGGCCGACCAGACGGCGGTTGATCGAGTAAAGCTGCTCGACGAGGCTCTCGATGCGCGCGTTGTTGAGCGAGAGGCTCTTCACGTCCGTGATGATCTCCTCGCGTAGCTTGTCATAGGCCTTCTGCTGCTGGCGCGAGCCGGACTCGCCGGCCACCTGCTGCTCGAGCTTCTTGTCCTGCTGCTTGCGGAGCTTCTTGTAGGTGCCTGCGATGTTGTCGAAGGTCTCGAGCACCTTGGGCTTCAGCTCGGCTTCCATGGCCGCGAGCGAAAGCGCGTTCTCGAACTCGTCGTCGTCATCGCCTTCGCCCTGCGCAGGCGCGGCCCCATCCTCGCCCCCGGCAGCGCCTTCATCTTCGCCGCCTTCGCCGGCCATCGCCGGCGGCGCCTTGGCCTCGGGGCCTTCATAGGTCGCTTCGAGATCGATGATGTCGCGGAGCAGGATCTTCCCCTCGTTGAGCTCGTCGCGCCAGATGATGATCGCCTGGAAGGTGAGGGGGCTTTCGCAGAGCCCGGCGATCATGGCCTCGCGGCCGGCCTCGATGCGCTTGGCGATGGCGATCTCGCCCTCGCGCGAAAGCAGCTCCACCGAGCCCATCTCGCGCAGGTACATGCGCACGGGATCGTCGGTACGCTCCGTGGGCTCGGCCCGCGTCTCGGAACGCGCCGGCAGGCCGGCCGCGACCACCGAGCGATTCTCGTCGTCGTCGGCATCGGGAGCAGCCGAATCGGCGGCGCCCTCTTCGCCTTCCTCGGTCTCGACGACGTTGATGCCCATGTCGGACAGCATCGCCATCGTGTCCTCGATCTGGTCCGGGGACACTTCCTCGGAGGGCAGAACGGAATTGAGCTCGTCGAGGGTGACGTAGCCACGCGCCTTGGCCGTCTTCAAGAGACGCTTCACCGCCTGGTCGGAAAGATCCAGAAGAGGGCTGTCGCGCTCGGCCGGCTCGGCCGTCGCGGTATCCTGATCTTCGTTCTTTGCAGCGTTTGCCATGTGTCTCAACCGTTGCCAGAGAGAGAGGGAAGGGCGCGTCGTGCGCGCCCGATGGGTTCAAAGCAAGATCTCGCCGGCCGCGCGGCCGCGAGAAAAACGGGTAGTCGGGGAGGTGCCGTGCCCAAGGGCAAGAACCCGGACGACGGCCGCACGCGAGCGAACGGTCTCAGCCTCATCGAGGCCGAACCGCCACTCATCAATGGCCGGGCAGGTCGCGAATCCGAACGTGGCGCTCCCCCTATCGTCAAGACGTTTGACCCGGCGCGGCGGCCGTATCGAAAGAATCCGTCCCGCTCGCGAACTCGAGCTGCCGCTTGAGATCGCAGATGCGGGCAAAAGACGCCTCACTGCGATCCTCGTGCCAAGCTTGCTCCGCCGCTTCCAGCGACCGCTTGAGTCCCACATGCCGATCGTGCATCGCGAGGGCGTGGCGCCAGCCATCCTCCACCTCGGTGCGTTCGGCCTCGGGCTCGGCAAATCGGTCGCTCTTGTGCGAAACGGCCCGTTCGACAAGGGTCAAAACCTTGCCGACACTGGATTTGTTCAAGTGGGTTCGAAGGGTTTCCGTGTCAAGTGAATTGTTAACGGCCTGCGCGGAAAGCATGGCGTCCCGTAGCCGCGAAAGCGCAGTTGAGGTAAACGGCAGTGCCGCGATGGCCTCCGCCTGCTCCTCGATCAGCCAGGGATGGTTGAGCATGACCTTGAGCAACAGGGCTTCGCGGTAGGGTGGCGCCCCGCCTTCGGCCACGACGAGCGCGCTTTTTCTGAGGCTGGAGCTGGCGTTAGCCCGTTCCGTCCCCTGTCCCAGATTGGGCCCGAAACCGCGCCCGCCCCGTTGAAAGCCACGCGCGCTACCTCCCCGTGCAGCAACCTGAGCGGTTGCTCGCCCCCCCTGCACGGCGAAATTCGGGCCGCCGGGGCGCCGGCCGGCGCCTCCCTGCGACCTTTCCGCTCCCGGACGCCAGCCTCCGCCTGGCGGGCCCCAGGCCGAGGCCAGCCGTTCGGACAGTGCCTGCCGGTAGTGGCCACGCACGCTTTCATCTTCGATGCGCCCGATCAGCCCCTTGAGCGTTTTCTCGAGCCCCGCGCGACGCTCCGGCGTCGACCAGTCGCCCTGGCCCCACTCGCGCTCGAACAGCACGTCGATCAGTGGGCGGGCGCGCCCGAGGCAGGCGTCCAGCGCCGCCGCGCCTTGTTGGCGCACGAGGTCGTCGGGATCGAGCCCGTCGGGCAGGAAGGCGAACATGAGGCTCGCGCCCGGCTTCAGGTGCGGCAGCGCCGTGTCGACGGCGCGGAAAGCGGCGCGCTTGCCCGCGCCGTCGCCGTCGAAGCACAGGATCGGCTCGGACGACATGCGCCACAGGAGCTGCAACTGGTCCTCGGTCAACGCCGTGCCGAGTGGCGCCACCGTCTCGGTAAATCCCGCCTCCGCGAGCGAGATCGCGTCCATGTAGCCTTCGACGGCGATGACGCGGTCTTTGTCGTGGGCCGCGAGACGCGCCCGGTGCGCATTGAACAGCAGATGGCCCTTGTGGAAGAGCGGCGTCTCCGGCGAGTTGAGGTACTTGGCGTTCTGCTCCGGATCCAGCGCGCGGCCGCCGAAGGCGACGATACGGCCCTTGGCGTCCGAGATCGGAAACATGACGCGGTGGCGGAAGCGGTCGTACGCGACGGGAATGTCGTCGCCCGCGATCAGCATTCCGGAGAGCGTCATCTCCTCGAGGGTATATCCGGCCTTGGCCAAATGCTCCTTGAGCGCCGAGCGCGAGTTCGGTGCATAGCCGATGCGGAACTGCGCCAGCGTTTCGCGCTTCAAACCCCGCTTCTCGATGTAGCGTCGCGCGTCGCCGCCGCCGGCTCCGGCAAGCGCCGCCTCGAAAAACTTCGCCGCCTCGTCCATGAGCGCCAGAAGCCGCGCGCGCTGGTCCTCGCGCGCTTCGTCGCGCGCGTCCGGCTTCGGCAAGGCCACGCCGGCCTCTTGTGCCAGCCGCTCGACGGCCTCCGGGAAGCTCACGCCTTCGGTCTTCATCAGAAACGTGAAGATGTCGCCGTGCTCGCCCGACGCGAAGCAGTGGTAGAAGCCCTTCTGATCGTTGACGAAGAAGGACGGTGTCTTCTCCACCTTGAAGGGGGAGAGGCCCGAGTACTCGCGGCCTTTGCGCTTCAACGCAACTTTACGCCCCACGACCTGGCTCACCGGGAGCCGGGCGCGGATCTCGTCCAGGAGATGGGGCGAAAATCGCATCGTACCTAAAAAGTCCGCGGCTGTCGGAAAAGCGAGGCGTCACGAGCGCTTACCAGCGTCGGACAGACGTAAATGAAATTTACGCGATTCGCCGATCGGTTCGTCGAACGCTCAGGGTCGTCACGACGCTTGTGAGCACAATCCACAGGGTTGGCAGCGGGCAGCTTGCAACAGGCAGCAAGAAAGCCAGCAAGGATAACGGCTGCCGGCTGCCCGTTGCCTGCTGCCTACTTCAGCAGCTCTTTCAACACCCCGCTGGCGCGGCCGAAGTCCATTTGCCCGGAATAGCGCTCTTTCAGCGCGCCCATGACACGGCCCATGTCCTTGGGGCCCGCCGCGCCGAGCTCGGAAACCAGCGCCGCCACGGCCGCTTTCACGCCCGCTTCGTCCATCTGCTTCGGCAGATAGCCTTCGAGGATGACGATTTCCGCTTTCTCCTGATCGGCGAGATCCGTGCGCCCGGCATTCTCATAGGTGGCGATGCTCTCGCGGCGCTGCTTCACCATTTTCTGCAGGATCGCCACCACCTCCGCGTCGCCCACCTCGACCGGCGGCTGCCCGCCGACCCCGAGCTCCCGGTCCTTGATGGCGGCCGTGATCAGGCGCAGCGTCGTGAGGCGGGCCTTTTCGCCCGACTTCATGGCGTCTTTGACGTCCTGGGTGATGCGCGCGCGCATGGGTAACCTTTCTCCAGAGTCTGGAATTGGCCCGCTATATAGGACACCCGCCGTGCGAACGCGAGGGAGGCATGAGGGGTTGCGAACACGGCGCCCGTCCCCATTTCTTGACGCGGTGGGCCGCCTCGCATAGGGTCCGCCGCGATCCATGGACCCGGCTTCGAGCGGACCAACCTTGCGCAGCGCTCCGCGCGCGAGACCGGCCCGCGCGAGCCTTAAGATAGAGCGCCCGCCCGATGACCGCCACGCCCGCGCCCTGGACCGAGACCCCCTTCACCGCCCGCCTCGTGCTGGACGACGGCACCGTCATTTCCGGCGTTGGCCTCGGCGCCACCGGCAGTGCGGTGGGTGAGGTTTGCTTCAATACGGCCATGACCGGCTACCAGGAAATCCTGACCGACCCCTCCTATGCCGGCCAGATCATCACCTTCACATTTCCGCATATCGGCAACATCGGGACCAATACCGAGGACACCGAGACCTCGAATCTGGCGTCGCGCTCGGGCGTGCGGGGCTGCGTGCTGCGCGCCGAGATCACCGACCCCTCGAACTACCGCGCCGCCGCCCATTTCGACGCCTGGCTGAAGAGCCGCGGCATCGTCGCCATCACCGGCATCGATACCCGCGCGCTCACCGCCCGCATCCGCGAGAAGGGCATGCCGAACGCGGTCATCGCGCACGAGCCCTCGGGCAAGTTCGAGCTCGACAAGTTGAAGGCGGAAGCCAAGGCATGGTCGGGCTTGCTCGGCCTCGATCTGGTTCCCGATGTGACCAGCGGTCAGAGCTACAGCTGGGATGAAACGCGCTGGGTCTGGGGCAAGGGCTACGGCCGCAACGAAAGCCCGGAGTTCCACGTCGTCGCCGTCGACTACGGCCTGAAGCGCAACATCCTGCGCTGCCTCGCCTCCGCCGGCTGCAAGGTGACGGTGGTTCCGGCCAAGACCAAGGCCGAGGACATCCTGGAGCGCAAGCCCGACGGCGTGTTCCTGTCCAACGGTCCCGGCGATCCGGCAGCCACCGGGGAATACGCCGTACCCGAGATCAAGAAGCTGGTGGATTCGGGCCTGCCGTTGTTCGGCATCTGCCTCGGCCACCAGATGCTGGGGCTCGCGCTCGGCGCCAAGACGCGGAAAATGCACCAGGGCCACCACGGCGCCAACCACCCGGTCAAGGACTTCACCACCGAGAAGGTGGAGATCACGTCCATGAATCATGGCTTTACCGTTGACCGCGAGACCCTGCCAAAAGGCGTGGTCGAGACCCACGTTTCCCTTTTTGACGGCACCAACTGTGGCCTGGAGCTGGAGGGCCGCCCGGTGTTCTCGGTGCAGTATCATCCCGAAGCCTCGCCGGGCCCTCAGGATAGCCACTATCTGTTCACTCGTTTCGTGAACAAGATGCGGGAGCGCCGGGGGGCGGCAGTCAAGCCCGAGCGGTAAGCCGGCGCCGCTATCCTGCTAATATTAAAGCTTAGAAATCTTCACATCCGTAGATCGACTTTTTCCCGGCCGGGCGTATAGGATGCGCGCCGATCGATAATAAAAGAGCGCCTAACGCTCGGCAGTCCTGGGAAACGAAGAGACGTCCAAAATGCGCACAACCTTGCTCGCCCTGTCACTCTCCGCCCTCCTGGCGGCGGCTCCGTCGGCGTTCGCCTGCGACGGCAAAGCCGACGTGGAAAACGCTTTCAACGAGCAGCACAAGGCGCCGTGGCGCACCGAGATCGTGTCCAAGGCCGACACCGGCATCGTCCAGACGCAGCAGTTCGATTTCCAGCCGCCGGATCGCATCTACCGCAAGGTGACGTCCGGAGAGGACAAGGCCGAGACCATTGGCGTCGGCCAAACAGCCTGGACCAACGAGGGGGCCGGCTGGCAGGAGATGAAGAAGGGCGTTGCCGATCTTGTCTTCACGCACCTGAGGAGCACGCTCGCCCCGGCCAAGGTCTCCGTCGAGTTCAAGTGCCTCGACAAGGTAACCTACGACGGCAAGAGCTACGTTGGCTATCAGACGGTGCCCGAGACCGTCGAAGGCAAGACTCTCGCCCGCACCATCCTGATCGATCCGGAGAAGAAGCGACCAGCCTTCAATCTCATAGCGCCGCCGGATCTCTCAGGTGAGCCGCTTATGAAGGAATCTTACAGCTATCCCGCTGATATCAATATCGAGAAGCCGCTCTGATCAAGCGGCCGCAAAGAACGAATAAGCCTTGCCGCCGCACGGCGCCGGGAGGCCAAGGAGGAACGACACGATGCGTTTGAAGTTGGTCCCCATCGCCATCGCCCTAGGCGCCCTCGCCGCCGGGCCCGCGCTCGCAGACTGCTCGACCGAGGTGGCGCTTGCCGTCAACTCGCAGGGCAAGCAGAAGTTCATCCGCAAAGAAACGAACATGATCACCGAGGCGGGCCCCACCAAGATGCTCGTCGAGTATCAGACCCCGGACCGCATGCGCCAGGTCCTGACGCCGCTCACCGAGGGCAAGCCCGTCGAGAGCATCGTCGTCGGCGACAAGGCCTGGACCAACAACGGCGATGGCTGGAAGGAGAGCCCGACGCAGGAGGCGGAGCAGCTCGTCCAGTTCATGATCAACAGCATCGCCCAGGTCTACCAGGAGGTCGGCAAGTTCGAGTGCACCGGCCTCGAAACCATCGAAGGGCGTGAGCTGCGCGGCTATCGCGGCCTGAACGAGCCGCCGCCCGGAATTCCCGGCAAGAAAACCACTGAGGGAACGACCACCCAGAACGAAGCCGTGCGCATGGTGTATCTGGACCCCAAGACGGGGTTGCCCGCGCGCAGCATCTTCGCGCGCGCCGGCCATCTCGATAAGCCGATTTTCAAGGAGGTTTATCTCTACCCCGACAAAATCGAGATCGAGCCGCCGAAAGACGTGAAAAAATAGCTGCCGGCCCAATTGATAGCAGCAATTGTGACGAGGGTGTCTCAATGGGCACCCTCGTTTGCTGTCGGGACATGAGCAAGCCCGAGATCAACACGCCGCAGGCACCCCGCAATCATGCCCTAGCCAAACGCGAAAGCCTCGAATAGAACCGGCCTCGCCATGCCCAAACGCACAGATATCGACTCCATTCTCATCATCGGCGCCGGCCCCATCGTTATCGGCCAGGCGTGCGAGTTCGATTATTCCGGCACACAGGCCTGCAAGGCTCTGAAGGCGGAGGGGTACCGGATCATTCTGGTCAACTCCAACCCGGCCACGATCATGACCGATCCGGAGCTGGCGGACGCCACCTACATCGAGCCCATCACGCCCGAGATCGTCGCCAAGATCATCGCCGAGGAGCGCCGTCAGCGCCCGAACGAGAAGCTCGTGCTCCTGCCGACCATGGGCGGCCAGACGGCGCTCAACACCGCGCTGGCTCTGGAGCGCCAGGGCATCCTCGAAGCACAGGGCGTCGAGTTGATCGGCGCCCGCGCCGAGGCCATCGACAAGGCCGAGGACAGGAAGCTCTTCCGCGAGGCCATGGACCGCATCGGGCTCGAGAGCCCGCGCGCCGTCATCGCATCTTCGCCGCCCATCAAGGATGCCGAGGGCCACATCGTCGGTTACGACACGCAGGTTGGCATCGCCGAAGCCCTGCGCGCGCTCGACGTCGTCGGCCTGCCGGCGATCATCCGCCCGGCGTTCACGCTCGGCGGCACTGGCGGCGGCGTCGCCTACAACCGCGAGGAATTCGAGACCATCGTGCGCTCCGGCATCGATGCCTCTCCCGTCGGTCAGATCCTGATCGACGAGAGCCTGCTCGGTTGGAAGGAGTACGAGATGGAGGTCGTCCGCGACAAGGCGGACAACTGCATCATCGTCTGCTCGATCGAGAACATCGATCCCATGGGCGTGCACACCGGCGACAGCATCACGGTGGCGCCCGCCCTTACGCTCACCGACAAAGAATACCAGATCATGCGCGACGCCTCGCTGGCCGTGTTGCGTGAGATCGGCGTCGAGACCGGCGGCTCCAACGTGCAGTTCGCGGTCAACCCCGAAGACGGGCGTCTCGTCGTCATCGAAATGAACCCGCGCGTTTCGCGCTCCTCGGCGCTCGCCTCGAAAGCGACCGGTTTTCCCATCGCCAAGGTCGCGGCACGCCTCGCCGTGGGCTACACGCTCGATGAGCTCGAGAACGACATCACGGGCGGCGCCACGCCCGCTTCCTTCGAGCCCACCATCGACTACGTCGTCACCAAGATCCCGCGTTTCGCCTTCGAGAAATTTCAAGGCGCCGACACCACGCTGACCACCGCCATGCGCTCGGTAGGCGAGGCGATGGCCATCGGCCGCACCTTCGCCGAGAGCCTGCAGAAGGCGTTGCGCTCCATGGAGACCGGTCTCACCGGCCTCGATGACATCGATCTCGAAGGGCTCGGCCAGGGCGACGACAAGAACATCATCCGCGCCGCTTTGGGCCGTCCGACGCCGGACCGCCTGCTCAAGGTGGCGCAGGCGCTGCGCCTCGGCCTCGATGCCGAGCAGGTGCACGCTTCCTGCAAGATCGACCCGTGGTTCATCGCCCGCATCAAGGAGATCCTCGACGTCGAGGCCCGCGTGAAAGCACACGGTCTGCCCAAGTCGGCCGAGCATTTCCGTTTCCTGAAGTCCATGGGCTTTTCGGATGCGCGCCTGGCCAAGCTCGCGGGCAAGACGGAGACCGACGTGCGCGATGCGCGCCATGCGCTTGCCGTGCGCCCGGTCTTCAAGCGCATCGACACCTGCGCGGCCGAGTTCGCCTCGCCGACGGCCTACATGTATTCGACCTACGAGCGCGGACTGGTTCTCTCGGAGACGGGCGAAGGCAAACCCGCCTGCGAATCCGCCCCCACGGACCGCGAGAAGATCATCATTCTCGGCGGCGGCCCGAACCGCATCGGCCAGGGCATCGAGTTCGACTACTGCTGCTGTCACGCCTGCTTTGCGCTGACCGCCGCGGGTTACGAGACCATCATGGTCAACTGCAATCCGGAAACCGTCTCTACCGACTACGACACGTCGGATCGGCTCTATTTCGAGCCGCTGACGGCCGAGGATGTGCTCGAGATCATTCGCCGCGAGCAGGAGAACGGCAAGGTCAAGGGCGTCATCGTGCAGTTCGGCGGACAGACGCCGCTGAAGCTCGCGAGCGCGCTCGAGGAAGCCGGCGTGCCGATCCTCGGCACGTCGCCCGATGCCATCGACCTCGCCGAGGACCGCGACCGCTTCAAGGCGCTCATCGAAAAGCTCGGGTTGCGCCAGCCCGAGAGCGGCATCGCGGCCACCCCGCAGGAGGCCGCGGCCATTGCCGAGCGCGTGAGCTTCCCCGTGGTCATCCGCCCGTCCTACGTCTTGGGCGGCCGCGCCATGGAGATCGTCCACGACCGCAGCGAGGTCGACCGCTACATCACCCGTCTTTCGGCGACGCTTGACCGCCCGTCGGAACTGGTCGTCTCCGCCAAGCGTCCGCTTCTCATCGACCGCTATCTCGCCGACGCGACCGAGGTCGATGTCGATTGCCTGTCCGATGGAAAGGATACCTTCGTCGCCGGCATCATGGAGCACATCGAGGAAGCCGGCATCCACTCCGGCGATTCCGCCTGCTCGCTGCCGCCGTACTCGTTGTCGCCGAAGATTGTCGCCGAGCTCGAGCGCCAGGCGCGCGAGCTTGCGCTGGCGCTCGGAGTCGTCGGCCTCATGAACGTCCAATTCGCCATCAAGGACGACGAGGTCTACGTGCTCGAGGTCAATCCGCGCGCCTCCCGCACGGTGCCCTTCGTGGCCAAGGTGATCGGACTTCCGGTCGCCGCCATCGCCGCCGAGATCATGGCCGGCCGCGCGCTCGCCAGCTTTGCATTGAAGCCGGGCAAGATCGACCACATCGCCGTCAAGGAAGCCGTGTTCCCGTTTGCCCGCTTCCCGGGCGTCGATCCGATCCTCGGCCCCGAGATGCGCTCGACGGGCGAGGTGATGGGCATCGATCGCGATTTTTCGATTGCGTTCGCCAAGAGCCAGCTCGGCGCAGGGCAGAAACTGCCGATCACCGGCACGGTTTTCGTCTCGGTCAAGGATGGCGACAAGGATCGCATCGTTGCGCCGCTCCGTGAGCTGACCGAGCTCGGATTCAAGGTCATTGCCACGCGTGGCACGCGTCGCCATCTGCTCGCCAACGGCGTGCAATGCGAAGTTGTGAACAAGGTGTTGGAGGGGCGGCCCCATATCGTGGACGCCATGAAGAACGGCGACGTGGCCCTGGTTTTCAACACCACCGAGGGCGCCAAGGCCGTGGCCGACAGCAAGGACATCCGGCGCACGGCCTTGCTTCACCACATTCCATATTATACAACTTTGGCCGGTGCGGTCGCAGTAACGCGTGCGATCAAAGCGCTGAAGGCCGATATCCTCAAGGTGGCCCCGCTGCAGGCCTACGTAGGCCGCGCCTCTTGAGACTTTTGGCCACCTAGAAGCGTTATCCCGAGACCAAGTCCCATACAGAGTACAGGGATTTCACGACGTAGGGTGCTGGCCTCCGGTCAGGCCGAATGGGAGACTTTAGCGATGTCGATGGAACGTGTTCCGATGACCACCGAGGGCTTCAAGCACCTCGAGGCGGAGCTGCAGCGCCTCAAGGCGGAGGAGCGTCCTCGCATCATCCAGGCCATCGCCGAAGCGCGCTCCCACGGCGACCTTTCGGAGAACGCGGAATACCACGCCGCCAAGGAGGCTCAGGGCCTCAATGAGGCCAAGGTGGCCGAGCTCGAGGACAAGATCGGCCGCGCCGAGATCGTCGACACCTCGAAGCTGTCCGGCGAAACGATCAAGTTCGGCGCCACCGTCACGCTCGTCGACGAGGACACCGACGAGAAGGTCAAATACAAGATCGTCGGCGACCTGGAGGCGGACGTGCGCTCGGGCAAGATCTCGATCTCGAGCCCCATCGCGCGCGCGCTCATCGGCAAGTCGAAGGGCGACACCGCCGAGGTCACGACGCCCAAAGGCGCCCGCTCCTACGAAGTGCTCAAGGTGGAATGGAAGTAACGTGAAGCGGCAAGCCTGACGCGTGTTGGGACCGAAGCGTCCTGGCCCGCTGCCGCGCCGGAGTTGATCAGTTGGAAAAGGACGCGAGCGCCAACACCGGGCTTCCGCCTTCGGCGTTTGCCTACACGTCCTTCCGCCTCTACTGGATGGCGCGCTTCCTCAACGGCTTCGCGACGCAGATCATCTCTGTTGCCGTCGGCTGGCAGATCTACGACGAGACGCGAAACGCTTTCCTGCTTGGCCTCGTAGGCCTCGTGCAGTTTGCTCCCGCCGTGGTCTTGGTACTTGTCACCGGCAGCGTCGCCGACCGCTATAGCCGCCGTGCCGTCGTAGGCCTTTCGATCGCTCTCGAAGCCGTCTGCGTCGCCGCGCTCGCCGCCTTCTGGATTGTTCACGCCGGCCGCACGGAAGATCACGGCGTCGTCTGGCCGGTGTTTGCCATCCTGACGCTCTTTGGCGTTGCGCGTGCGTTCCTGATGCCCGCCGTGCAGTCGCTCGCGGCCAATCTCGTGCCGCGCGAGTCCTTCCCCAACGCCGTGGCCTGGAACTCGTCGGCGATGCAGGCATCCTTCACCATCGGACCCGCCGTGGGCGGCCTGCTCTACGGCCTCTCCTCGCTCGTGCCGTATGCGGTGTCGTTCGCACTCTTCGGCGCCGCCGCTTTGCTGACGGTCCTCATTCCGAAGACGGAGCAGAAGACGACGTCCGAGCCGCCCTCGATGGAGACCATGCTCGCGGGCTTCCGCTATATCTGGAGCCACCCCGTCGTGCTCGGCGCCATCTCGCTCGACATGTTCGCCGTGCTCATGGGCGGCGCGACCGCGCTATTGCCGGTCTTCGCGCGCGACATTCTCGATGTGGGCCCGTGGGGCCTCGGCTTCCTGCGCTCGGCGGCGGGCGTCGGCGCGCTCGTCATGGTCGTGTGGCTCGTGCGCAATCCGATCCGCGACCACGCCGGCAAGGTGATGTTCGCTTGCGTCGCGATCTACGGCGCCGCCATCGTTATCTTTGGCCTTTCGACCACGCTCTGGCTTTCGCTGCCCGCGCTTTTCATCATGGGCGCGGCCGACATGGTGAGCGTCAACGTGCGCTCCTCGCTCATCCAGCTCGCGACGCCCGATGATCTGCGCGGCCGCGTGACCGCGGTCAACAGCGTCTTCATCGGCGCCTCGAACGAGGTGGGCGAATTCCGCGCCGGCAGCATGGCGGCGTTGATCGGCGCCGTGCCTGCGGTCGTGATCGGCGGCGCGGCAACTCTCGCCATTACCGGTCTTTGGACGCGCCTCTTCCCCGATCTCTACAACAAGCGCCGCCTGACCTGACCGCTCGCTGACGTCTCACTCTTCCTCGACCTCCGTCAGCAGCACGCCCGGAGCGAATTTGGCCCGCCGGATGGCGAGATTGGTCTTCACGCTGGCGACGTTCGGCGCCGCGGTCAGCTCCTTGAGCACGAAATCCTGAAACGACGGCAAGTCGGGCGCCACGCACTTCAGGATGTAGTCGCTCTCGCCGGAGAGCATGTAGGCTTCCCGCACCATGGGCCAGCCGAGCACGCGGTTCTCGAACGCGCGCAGATCCGGCTCTGCCTGATTGTGCAAGCCCACCATTGCGAACGCGGTGAGCTCGAAGCCGAGCGCGCGCTCGTCGACCAACGCCGTATAGCCCTGGATCACGCCCGCATCCTCGAGCGCCCGCACACGCCTGAGGCACGGCGGCGCTGAGAGGCCGACGCGCTGCGCCAGCGCGACGTTGGTCAGTGCGCCGTCGGCGATCAGCTCGCGCAGAATGCGCCGGTCGGTTGAATCGAGGCGGAGGGGCATCGGATCACTCCTGCAGCTTTCCCTCCGCGTACGGCAGCAGCGCAACAAATGCAAAGAACATTTGCTTCTGACGTACCTACAATTGCGCGATCTACAACCCGCCGAAAGACTCGACAGCCGGCGCCGGAGCCTCGAAGGTGCGCCCATGCAGAATTCCGGACCGGTGACGGACGAGGGAAAGGCACGACCGCTTGCGGGCGCCCGCGCCTGGATCATCAGCGACGGGAAAGCAGGTCACGAGGCGCTCTGTCTCGGGGTTGCCGAAGCGCTGGGGCTGGCCGTGGAATGGAAGCGCATCGCCCCATCCGGCATCTGGAAGACACTGGCCCCGTGGGGCCCCGTCGCGCCCCGGGAGCGCTTCGGCCAACCCGGCACGCTGTTCGCGCCGCCCTGGCCGCAGATCGCGCTGGCTGCCGGACGCACCACCACGCCTTACATTCGCGCCCTGAAGAAAAAAGCCGGACTCAAGACCTTCACCGTCGTCATGATGGATTCGAAGACCGGACCCCGCACGGCGGATCTCTTCTGGGTGCCCGAGCACGACAAGCGCCGCGGCCCGAACGTCGTGTCCACCCTCACGGCCCCGCACCCGCTCTCGCCGGCGCGCATCGCCGACATCCGGTCTCGCTCCGATGCGGCCATCGACGCCCTGAACGCCCCACGCCTCGCTGTCCTCGTCGGCGGACCCAACGACCGCTACAGGTACTCGCCGCAGGTCATCGACAGGCTCGCGACCCTGGTGCGCTCGGCGGCCGAGCTCGGCGCAGGACTCATGATCACGGTCTCGCGCCGTACGCCGCCGGAGCTGGTCGCCGCCCTCGACCGCGCGGTGAAGGACGCCCGCGCCATCTTCTGGAAAGGCGAGGGCAGAAATCCGTACCCTGAGTTCGTCGCCAAGGCCGATGCCTTCCTGGTCACCGCCGACAGCATCAACATGGCGGGCGAGGCGGCGGCCACGGGGAAGCCGATCTACGTCTTCGAGCCCGACGGCGGTGCCGAGAAGTTCAACGCCTTCCATGCGGCCATGAGCGACCGCGGCATCACGCGCGCCGCGCCCGACCGTTTCATCGCCATCGGTGAGTGGAGCTATACGCCGCTCTACGCCGCCAACGCCGTCGCCGACGAGATCGCCCTCCGCTGGCACCGCCGCCGCACCATGCTTCCAGGCTTGACGTAGGCGCCCGAAGCGGGCACGCCCGGAGCCCGAGCAATCACCGAGGAGGCGCCCGATGATCACGGCCGGCGGAACCGTCGCCTCTGACCGCCCGCTGTCGCTGCCCGCACGCCTCTGGCGCTGGATCGAGATGGCGATCCTATTCGGCGGCGGCCCGCTCGCAATGTACTGGCTCGTCCACGGCGAGAAGCTTCCCGCCTTCAAGCTGCTCTTCGGCGACAAGATTCCGATTTTCGTGGCGCTGCTGCCGGTGCTCGCCATCGCCGTCGTGATGCTCATCGCCGACCCGACGTTCCGGTTGCGGGACGAGCTGCGCCAAGGCATCCGCTGGCGCAACGGCCTCACGATCGCGATGATCTTCCTCATCGCCGGCAGCGCGGCGGCGCTGTGGATCCAGCATCATCATCCCGATTGGTTCCTGGAGTTTCCGACCAACCGGCCCGAGACCTACAAGCGCATCATGATCGGCTACCCGCTGTTCTCCGTGGCGGCGCAGGAACTGCTCTACCGAACGTTCTTCTTCCATCGCTACGGGCCGCTGTTCGGCACGCACGTCGGGCTGATCGTGATCGTCAACGGGGTGCTGTTCGGTTTCGCCCACGTCGTCATGGATTCGACGTTCGCCGTTGCCGCGACAGCGCTCGGAGGCCTGATCCTCGCCGCGCGCTACGCCGTCACGCGCTCCTACTGGTCCGTGTTCGTCGAGCACACGCTGTGGGGCTGGCTGATCTTCACCATCGGCTTCGGCCGCTACTTCTTCACGGGCGTCTCGAACGTATAGACCGCAATCGACCCCTATCTGCACGCAGCAAGAATTCCTGCGCCTCAAACTCGTCCGATTTGTAAAGTGACGCCGCAGCGCCTTCGGGATTAGATCCCGGCGGACTCGTGAGCCGAGGGAGGTCAACGCTGGAACGCGCATTAAGCGGCCGCAAGGCCTGGCTGTTCAGCGACGGAAAGACGGGTAACGACGTGCAGTCACTCGGCGTTGCGCACGCGCTGGGGCTCGATGTGACGCTGAAGCACGTGGCGCCCGAAGGTCTGCACAGGCTTCTGTCGCCGTGGATCGGCGTCGCGCGCCGCGAGCGCTTCGGCAGCCCGGATAGCGTGTTCGCGCCGCCCTGGCCCGATATCGCCATTGCCGTGGGGCGGCTCACGACGCCTTACATCCGGGCGCTGAAGCGCTGCGCCGGGAACCGCACCTTCACCGTGATCCTGCAGGATCCCAAGGTACCGTTGTCCACTGCGGATCTCTTCTGGGTGCCGGAGCACGACCGCCTGCGCGGACCCAATGTCATCACGACGCTCACCGCCCCGCACGGCTTCACCGCGGACCGGATGCGCGCGCTCGCGCGCGAGGTTCCGCCTTTCATTGCTCCGCTACCCAAGCCGCGCGCCGCGATCATGCTCGGTGGATCCAATGGCGACTATGTCTATTCGGCAGCGGCCCTCGCGCGCCTCGCGAATGTCATCAATGCCATGGGCGCGTGCGGAGCAAGCCTGCTCATCACGCCGTCGCGCCGCACTGAGCCCGCCATCGTCGCTTGCGCCACGGCCGCTGCGAAGCCGTATCCCCATCTCGTCTGGGACATGAGCGGCGACAATCCGTATCCGATGTTCCTGGCCCACGCCGACCTGTTCCTCGCACCGGCCGACAGCGTCAACATGACGGGAGAGCCGTGTGCGACGGGGCGCCCTGTGTACGTATTCCACCCCGATGGCGGCTCCGCAAAGTTCGACCGTTTCCACGCCGCGGTCATGCACCACGGTGCGACGCGTCGCGTGCCGGAGCCGCTGCAAACGCTCGAAACCTGGACTTACGAGCCGCTGCAGTCTGCGGGCGCTATCGCTCGCGAAATCGAGCGCCGCGCGACAAGCGCATGGTTGCAAAGCGCAGCCGTCTAAACCGCGTGGGAACACCTGGGCTGGTCACTTTACCGATCAGTATGATGCGGCCGCGGCGGTAATGCAGCATGTCTATTTGCAACAGCAACAGCTGGGAGCGGACGTCATGTCTATTTCCGCTGATGACGTTGTCATGTCGCTTCTCGATGCCTTCCCCCGCGCGCGCCAAGCCGACGAGCCCTATCGCTACTGGTTCGCCACCCGATGCCTTCCGCCTGAGCTTCTCGATGAGATACGGGCGCTTCCGTTCGTCGCCCCGGATCTCGAAGGCATGTCCGGCAAGCGTGAGCTGCACAATCAGAGCCGGCGCTATTTCGACGTCGAGGCGCGCACGGCCTTCGCCTGTGTCGCCGGAACCGCAACCGCATTCCAGGACACGCGCGTCACCGATGCGATCGAGGGCATCTTCGGCGCGCGGCTGCGCGGCACCTCACTCCGCATCGAGTATGCGCAGGATGTGGATGGCTTCTGGCTCGAACCGCACACGGACATCGGCGTCAAGATGTTCACCTTCCTGCTCTACCTGTCGAAGGATATGGCCCATGCGGATCTGGGCACCGATATTTACGATCACGACAAGCAGTGGGTGGGCCGTACACCCTACTACGCCAACACCGGCATGATCTTCGTGCCGTCGAGCAACACCTACCATGGCTTCGAGAAGCGGCCGATCGAGGGCGTGCGCAAGCTCCTGGTCATCAACTACGTGACGCAGGATTGGCAGGCCCGCGAGCAGCTCGCTTTTCCCGGGCAGGCGATCGGGGAGTCCGCCGCGGCTGTCTCCTGAAACGTTGGTTGGACACACCGTTGCTCTTCACCCCCGCCGGTCCTGCATGATCTCGAGCTGCAGCTGCTGGATCTCGGCCAGGCGCTGCCACTGCTTGTTGATCAGGTGGTCGAGCTTCTCATGCAGGTGGCGGATCTCGAGCTCCGCCTTGAGGTTCACCTGATAGTCGTTGAGCGAGCGCAGGCGGTCCTTCGCCTCCTGCCGCTTCTGGCTCATCATGATGATCGGCGCCTGCAGCGCGGCGAGGCACGACAGCACCAGGTTGAGCAGGATGAAGGGATAGGGGTCGAACGCGCTGCCGGTCCCGCGCGCGACGTTGTAGGCCATCCACACGCAGAGCAGCGCGAGGAAGCTCAGGATGAAGACCCAGCTTCCGCCGAAGCTCGCCAGATGATCGGACACCATCTCGCCGAAGGTGCGTTTCTCCTCGAAATGCTCCTCGACGTTCTCGGAGAGCGTTTCGTGCGTCGCCAGGCTGTCGGCCACCCGCTGCTCGAGCTCGCTGATCTCGCCCGTCTCGTCGCGCAACAGCTCCTCGACGTAGAGAGATCGATAGCGCTCGAGCTCCGATTTGGCGATCAGGGCATCCGCGGGCAGGTCCGGGTGCTCGCGCCGGATGCGCTCGGCGAGGTTCGGCCGCACGGTTTCGAGGTTGACGAGTAGCCGGCGCGGCAGCTCGCGCCCGCTGACGGCACAGGTGGACTTGGCATTGGCGGCGTTGGCGTGGTTCGACATGGAGGAGCCTCGGCGGGGAGCGGATACTTGGGAAAAATTGGCGTGGCCCGGGGTAAAGGGCAATAAGCGCACGCGTTACGCTTCGGTAATTCGGGGCCCGAAAGCCGGTGATTGAGATTGCCGGGACGATCCGCTAGAACACGGCCAAATCTCCGAAACCTTGCAAGCGAAGGAAGAGGCGCCCTCATGGCTGCGGCCCACCAGTACGTCTACCACATGCACAAGCTCTCCAAGACCTATCCGGGGGGCAAGCAGGTTCTGAAGGACATCTCGCTGTCGTTCCTGCCGGGCGCCAAGATCGGCGTCGTCGGCCTGAACGGCGCCGGCAAGTCGACACTGCTGAAGATCATGTCCGGCACCGTCGATGACTTCCTGGGCGAGGCCAAGCCCGCCGACGGTATCAAGGTCGGTTATCTGCCCCAGGAGCCGGAGCTCGATCCCGAGAAGGATGTGCTCGGCAACGCCATGGAGGGCGTGGCGGAGAAAAAAGCCATCCTCGACCGCTACAACGAGATCGCCGCCAACTACTCCGAGGAGACCGCCGACGAGATGACGGCGCTCCAGGACCAGATCGACGCCGGCAACCTGTGGGATCTCGACACCCAGGTCGAGCAGGCACTCGATGCGCTCCGCTGCCCGCCGGGCGACGCCGATGTGACCAAGCTCTCCGGCGGCGAGAAGCGTCGCGTCGCGCTGACCCGCCTTTTGCTCTCCAAGCCCGACATCCTGCTCCTCGACGAGCCGACCAACCATCTCGACGCCGAGAGCGTCGCCTGGCTCGAGCACTTCCTCAAGGAATACACGGGCTGCGTGATCCTCGTCACCCACGACCGCTACTTCCTCGACAACCTGACCGACTGGACGCTGGAGCTGGACCGCGGCCAGGGCGTGCCGTGGAAGGGCAACTACTCGAGCTGGCTCGAGCAGAAGGCCAAGCGCGCTGAAAGCGAGAAGGCCGCCGAGGAAAGCCGGCAGAAGCAGATGGCGCGCGAGCTGGAATGGATCCGCTCCTCGCCCAAGGCCCGTCAGGCAAAGTCCAAGGCGCGTATCTCCGCCTACGACAAGCTCGTCGAACAGGCCGGACGCGAGGACGTGGGCAAGGCCTCATTCCAGATCGCCGCCGGTCCGCGCCTCGGCGACATGGTCATCGAGGCGGAAGGGCTTTCGAAAGCCTTCGGCGATCGCCTCCTGATCGATAACCTGTCGTTCAAGCTGCCTCCGGGCGGCATCGTCGGCGTCATCGGCCCCAACGGCGCCGGCAAGACGACGCTGTTCAAGATGCTGACCGGCGTCGAGACGCCCGACGGGGGCACCATCAAGCTCGGGCCCACGGTCAAGCTCTCCTATGTCGATCAGAGCCGCAGCCACCTCGACGACAAGAAGACCGTCTGGGAGGAGATCTCGGGCGGCCTCGACATCATGAAGTTCGGCGACAAGCGCGAGATGAGCTCGCGCGCCTACTGCGGCTGGTTCAACCTCAAGGGCCCCGACCAGCAGAAGAAGGTCGGCCTGCTGTCCGGCGGCGAGCGCAATCGCGTGCACCTCGCCAAAATGCTGAAGGAGGGCGGCAACCTGCTGCTCCTCGACGAGCCCACCAACGACCTCGACACCGAAACGCTGGGCGCGCTCGAAGCCGCGCTCGAGGATTTCCCCGGCTGCGCCGTGGTCATCTCGCATGATCGCTTCTTCCTCGACCGCCTCGCGACCCACATCCTCGCCTTCGAGGGCGACAGCCACGTCGAATGGTTCGAGGGCAACTTCGAGGCCTACGAGGAGGACAAGAAACGCCGCCTCGGCGACGCCGCCGTGGAGCCCCACCGCATCAAGTACAAGCGCTTCGAGCGGTAAGTCGGCGCCGGCGGCCGGCTCCGCACAGCGGAGTCGCCGGCGCAAAGGAACGTGCGCCCCACCGCATCAAGTACAAGCGCTTCGAGCGGTAAGTCGTCGCCGGCGGCCGGCGGCCGGCTCCGCGCAGCGGTAGCTAGGGCACGCCGGCAATCGCACCCTCAGGTGTCATCCTCGGCTTTATGCCGAGGATCCACGGATCGGCTGGCTTGGGAGCAAATTTTGACATGGATCCTCGGGACAAGCCCGAGAATGACATCGTGGCGAAAGCCCTCGCCGTCGGGGTTCGACCCTATCAAATACAAACGCTTCGAGCGGTAGCTACTTCACATACGCCCGGTCGAGGTTGCGCGCCTTGTCGAGGTTGACGATGGCATCGCGCCCCACCAGCTCCTCGATGTGAGCTGAGGCCAGGTCGGCGGCGTTGAAGTCGGCCCCCGCAACGTTGGCCCCCGTGAAGTCCGCTCCCGCCAGCCCCGCTCCGGCGAGGATGCTGCCGCTGAGATCGGCGTTCTTGAGCGAGGCGAACTCCAGCACGGCGCCGATCAGCCCGGCATGTGTAATCTTGGCGCCGTCGAGCTTGGCCGATCGCAGGATGAATGGATGGCGCCGGCTGTCGCGGGCTGGCACGCCGCCCGTCATGTTGATGCCGTCGAGATTGGCTTCGACCAGGCTCGCCTGCGTCATGTCGCACGCCACGTGCGCCTGTGCCAGGTTGGCGCCGTCGAGTTTGGCGCGCAAAAGCTGCGCCGAGATAAGGCTCGCGCCCGCGAGGTTGGCGCCCGAGAGATCCGCCTCGACGCCCCACGCCTGATCGAGCTTGGCACCCGCGAGGTTTGCGCCGGTCAGCTTGGTGCCGTTGAGGCGGGCCGCAAAAAGGTTCGCGCCGTGCAGGTCGAGCCCCGAAAGATCCAGCCGGTTAAGCTGCTTGCCGCTGAAGTCGACGCCGCCGTTGGCGCCCGCGGCCGCGATGGCCGCCCTGACCTCGTCGACCGTCACGTCGGCCTTCGTGAATGCGTCCGAGTTGAAGTCGATGTATTGCCACATGTCCTCCGCGCGCGAGGTGGGCGCGGCGGCGCACACGAGAAGCAGGAGGGCTGCGAGCCCGAATGTCGGCTTGAGAGCCATCGAAACGTCCTTTGTAATGCAGTCGAGGAAGACTTTTGGCCAGGAAAACGCCCAAAGACAAGGAATCGATCGGTATGCCGCTGACCCTCTACGCTCATCCCTTTTCATCCTACTGCCAGAAGGTGCTGATCGCGCTCTATGAGAACGCGACGCCGTTCGCCTACCGGACGCTCGGTCCGGACGATCCCGCGGCCGTCGAGGAGTGGGCGGCGCTCTGGCCACAGAAGCGCATGCCGGTCCTCGTCGACGGCGGGCGCACGGTGTTGGAATCGAGCGTCATCATCGAATATCTCGCGCTGCATTATCCCGGACCGGTGCGCCTCGTTCCAGCCGATCCCGAGCCCGCGCTCGACGTGCGCAGGCTCGACCGCATCTTCGACAACTACGTGATGACGCCGATGCAGAAGATCGTGCTGGACCACCTGCGGCCGGAGGCCGACCGCGACTCCTATGGCGTCCGGCAGGCGCGCGAGATGCTCGACACGTCCTACCGCTGGCTCGATGCAGATCTCGCCGGGAAGGACTGGGCCGCAGGGACTGAGTTCGGTCTCGCCGATTGCGCCGCCGCCCCGTCGCTTTTCTACGCCGACTGGGTGCACGAGATCCCCGCCGCGTGTGCCAGCCTCAAGGACTATCGCAAGCGTCTCCTGGCTCGCCCATCCGTCGCACGCGCCGTCGACGAGGCGCGCTCTTACCGCCACTTCTTCCCGCCCGGCGCGCCGGACCGCGACTAGAGTGCTTCCGGAAAAGTGGGAACCGGTCATGGCGAAGCCATGCCAACGACGGAGCCCGATAGGAAGCACGACCAAGCAACGCGGCGGCGTCGCCGAAACGACGCGGTCCCCAAAAAAATTCACGCTAAGCCCTGACGCCGATTGACCCCACCGGCCACGCGAATTTGAATGTTTTACGACAGTGCGTCGGGGGAGGGCTGCCCATGACGGGCCTGATTGCCACGAGCCACTTGAACGTTTGCGCCGTGGCCGCGCTTTGCTTCGTGGCCCTCGGATCGGCGCCCGCACTCGCGCTCCAGACGAGCCCTAGCGACATGCTGCAGGATCTCGGTGACGATGTTCACGAGCTGCCGGCGATGGATGGCAGCGGCGAAATGGTCTACCTCGACTTCAACGCGCCTCTCGACCGCATCATCGGCGCTCTGCTGCGCACATCCTCCTATCAGTGGCCCTACAACGCATTTGAATCGTTGGTAAAAAAGCACGGCCGCAGCAAGGTGCGCGCGGCCATCGCCAACCACCTGCGCGCCCTGTCGGACCGCGAGCTTTTGAAGACGCACAAAGGTGCCGCGGAAGATACGATGTCGCCGCTATCGGAGCTTCACCTTCCGCGCGATACCTGGCTCGAGAAATAGAAGCGGTCAGTCCGGGTCCGGATAGACGCCGCGCAGCACCTCGTCGAAATGCTCCTTCACGCTCGCGTTGCAAAGGCAGGAGCGCGCATGGAGCGCCTCGCGATCGCGGACGACGAGCGCCCCGCGCCGGGTCTCGAGCAGGCCATCGGCCTTGAAGACTTGGATGACGCGGCTCGTGTAGCTGCGCCCCACGCCGAGCATCGATGCCAGCTCCTCGTGTGTCAGCGGCACCGTATGGTCACCCGTCCGGTCCATGGCGGCCAGGATCCACTTTGCGGTCCGCTGCTCGATCGAATGGATGGCGTTGCAGGCCGTCGATTGGAAGACCTGCGCAAAAAGGCAGTCCGCGTAGCGCGCGAACAGATATCTGAGGCTTGGCGAGCGCTGCTTGGCCGCCTCGAGATGGACGACCGGCAACTGCGCGAAGGGGCCGCCGAACTTCACCACGATCCGGCAGTAGGCCGGCAGGTTCCCGGCACTGACGATGCCACCCACCGCGCCCTCGCGGCCGATGAGAATGGTCTCTACGTCGTTGCCGTCGACGTTCGTGACCTGGAACGACGCCAGGCTCGGACCGCACGGGAAATAGACCGTCTCCACATTATCCCGCGGCTTGTACAGCAGCTCTCCGCTCTGCCGCTCGACGGGCGTCAGATGCGGCGCGATCAAAGCGAAGTCGGCCGGGCGCAACGCCCGCAAAAGATTGCTTTCGAAGGAAATCTCGTCGCCGGATGGCGCGCTGCTGGAAGTCGGTGGCACTGCACAGTCCTCGTGGATGGGTCTGCCTCTTGTGTGCACAAGTGCACAGACAGCGCAAGCGCGGTCTGGTTGAGTGGGTCCGTGATCTCACACGGCGCTGACGCAGCAAACGAGCCTGACGCTTCGGGAATGGCTCGATACCTGGCTCCTCCAACGCAAGCTGCGGTGCGCCTGAGGCGAACGCAGAGCCTGCGTCCCTCAACCCCAGCGGGCCACCTCACGTCGTCTCGGCTCCTTTCCGGAAACATGCGATGGACAACCCCGACCTCCCGTACCAACCTGCGCCGCCGCGCAGTCCTCCAAACGACGTGCTCGTCGTCGAGGACAATTACATGATCGCGATCGACACCGCCGACATGCTGCGCGAGATCGGCATCGAGACGGTCCGCACTGCGGGCAGCGTGGAACAGGCGCTTGAAATGATTGCTGCGCAGGCCCCGCAATATGGCCTGCTCGACGTGAACATGGGCGGAGAGATGAGTTTCACCATTGCCGATCACCTGCTCGCACTCGGCATCCCGTTCGCCTTTGCCACCGGATACGGCGACCAGTACGCCTTTCCTCAGCATTTTTCCGCCACGCCGATGGTGGTGAAGCCCTACTCGCCGGAGAGGTTGCGCACGGTTCTCATGGGCGATCCGTAGCAGGAGCCCGGAGGGCGGGCCCTCGCCGCCCATCGCGACGCATTTCCGACAATCGCCGTTCCCCGTATAACGCGCTTGGCCGTATCGACGCGCCATAGCACGGGGAAGCCGCACGACCATGGGTCTCGTCAGCCTCTACACACGCGCGCTGGGCATGCTCTCGGCGGAGCGGGGGCTCGCGGCCCTCCTCGCGGTGGCCTCCGTCGCCATCGGCGTCGTGCAGCTCGCCGAGCCGATCCTGTTCGGGCGCGTGGTCGATGCGCTTTCGAAGGGCGAGGCCGCATTCCCCACCATCGGACTCTGGGCCGCGCTCGGATTGTTCGGCATTCTGGCGGGTGTCATCGTCGCCGTGTTCGCCGACCGTCTCGCCCATCGCCGCCGTCTCGCCGCCATGTCGGAAGCCTTCGAGCGCGCCATGACGCTGCCGCAGGGCTATCACGCCGAGCGCGGCTCGGGCGCCGTGATCCGCTCCATCGTGCGCGGCACCGAGGTGCTGTTCTGGTTGTGGCTCGGGGCCTTGCGCGAGCAATTGACCGCCGTCGCCGGCATCGTGCTTCTGGTGCCGACGGCACTCGGCATGGATATGCGCATGGCCGCCATCCTGGCGCTGCTCGCCGTCACCTACGTCGTCCTCAACACCTTCGTCATGCGCAAGACCATGTCCGGGCAGGCGAACGTCGAGCGCTACAACTCGGCTGTCTTCAGCCGTGTCGGTGACGTCATCGGCAACGTGACGGTGGTGCAGAGCTATGCGCGCTTGCGCGCCGAGGCAGACGCCATGCAGGCGGTGATGAGCGACCTTCTTTCCGCGCAATATCCCGTGCTGACCTGGTGGGGCGTCCTGACTGTCCTGCAGCGGGCCGCGGCGACGATCACCATGGTCGCGGTGTTCGCCATGGGCGCGCTGCTCGCGGGACGCGGCGAGCTCTCCGTCGGCGAGATTGTCTCCTTCGTCGGCTTTGCAAGCCTTCTGATCTCCAAGCTCGACCAGATCTCGGGTTTCGTCACCGCGCTCCATCGTCAGGCGCCATCGCTGCAGGGATATTTCGCGCTCGTCGATGAGCCGGACGGCATCGTCGAAAAGCCGGGTGCACCCGATCTGCCGCCGGTCCGCGGCGAGGTGCGCTATGACGGCGTGAGCTTCCGTTTTCCTGCAACGGAGCAGGGCGTGCACGAGTTGAGCTTCGTTGCCGCGCCCGGCAAGACCGTTGCGCTGGTGGGCCCGACGGGATCCGGCAAGTCGACCACGCTGTCTCTGTTGCTCCGGCTGCGCGCCGCCGACAGCGGGCGGATCCTCGTCGACGGGCGTGACATCACGGATGTGACACTGGCCTCCCTGCGCCGCCAGATCGCCGTCGTGTTTCAGGATGCCGGCCTGTTCAACCGCTCCATCGGCGACAACATCGCCGTCGGCCGCCCGAACGCGACCATGGCCGAGGTGGAGAACGCCGCCCGCCTCGCCGAGGCTCACGACTTCATCAGTGCCAAGCCCGATGGCTACGGTTTCGTGATCGGTGAGCGCGGTGCTGCGCTGTCCGGCGGCGAGCGTCAGCGCCTCGCCATCGCGCGCGCCATCTTGAAGGATGCTCCCATCCTCATTCTCGATGAGGCGACGAGCGCGCTCGACGCCGAGACGGAAGCGCGCATCAAGCGTGCGCTCGACCGGCTCCGGGCCGGCCGCACGACCTTCATCATCGCCCATCGCCTGTCCACGGTCGCCAACGCCGACGAGATCCTCGTCCTCGACAAGGGACGCATCGTCGAGCGCGGCCGCTTCGTCGAGCTCGCCGCCGGCAAGGGCATCTTCTCGCGCATGGTGGCGGAGGGAGGGTTTGTCGTGCCGAAGGCGCGCGAGGAAGACGTGCCGAAGGCGCGCGAGGAAGACGTGCCGAAGGCGCGCGAGGAAGACGTGCCG
>NZ_CADEFI010000048.1 GCF_902826555.1 uncultured Hyphomicrobium sp. | reverse complement strand
ACGCCGTCCTGAAAAACGTACGACGGCTTAGGAAAGCCGTGGTGCCCAGAAGAGGGAAACCGCATCGGCACTTAATATGCTGTTTGGCGGATGTATTTTTTCGGCGAGCCAAACTCTGTACCGTGGTTTGTACCGTAGCTGGAGATGGGAAGAAATGCAGAAAGTTGAGGTTTTTTGCGACGAGTTGCAGAGGGGGTGATTCTTTCGAGTCACAGGTTCTGAACAGATTCGCCCGGATCGTCAGTGGTAGTCTCGACACTGACATCGCGAATCTGCTTAGTGCGGGTAATGCCGCCGCGTCATGCAGGGCTTGGCGGCTAAGAGAGACGGCAGCTGGACCAAACTGCCGTGAAGGGCGCGCCGAATATTCCACTGTCGATCTTGTCCCCCGTGACAGCGGGGTAAGCGCTGAGCGCGCAAGATCGACAGCTTTGAGTTTGCGGACCCAGGTCCCATCGACACGTCTCCTTCATCGCTGAGTCGTCAGTGTGGCCGAAGGGGCAAAATCACTAATTATGTCTTAAGCGCGGTGAAGTGACTTCTTCGCCACGAATGTTGCATAGCCCCGCTTCGGCAGGGCTTTTTGCATTTTGGGAGATCAGTTATGTGGACCATCGCCGGATTGATCGCCGATATCGTCGGCTTCGCCATCATCGCGTTCGAGTGGCATCGGACGTTCAAATACACAGAGGAGATCCGGCAGCTCCAGTTGCAGGACGCTTACGAGCGCAATGAGGCTCGCGAGCAAGGGCGTAAGCCGAAGTACAGAATGGCCGAGGAAGAGGAGGTGATGGCCAAGGAGTTCTCGAAGCTCCGTGGCGAAGAAGCAATCTTCCGGGAACGTCTGTTCTGGACCGGCATTGGCCTAGTCGTATTGGGGTTCGTGTTCCAGCTGATCGGCGCGCTTCCGATTGAAAGCTAGCCCATCGAACACGAAAACCCGCCTCTGAAGCGGGTCGGACGGGTATCGCGTCCTCAACGTCTGATTGGCATTGCGAGAGGAAAGCCCTTGTCGTTCAGCCACGGTCTCGGAGTTTCGCCGCCGCTCAGCCGTTCCTAGGGTCTTCAATGTTCAGTATAAGCAGTAAATTGTGTCGCGCAAATCGAGGCTGGGGACATTCTTTTTACGGTACAGAGCGCACGGTATCGCGCTGTACCGTGCCTTGTACCGTAATCTCTGTCGCTGATCTAAATGGAAAGTCCCTCGCCGCCCAATGAATGATGGGGTGCCCGGCGAGGGACTGATACCTGGTGCCCAGAAGAGGACTCGAACCTCCACGCCTCGCGGCGCTAGTACCTGAAACTAGTGCGTCTACCAATTCCGCCATCTGGGCAAGCCGGCAAAGCCTGCGGGGGCCATGAACTACGGGGAGCGGGCCACAATGTCAATTGAGTGTACCGATCTCCCCCGAGGACAGGCCGCTTTTTGCGCTGGTCATGGTTCGGGCCCGTGCGCTAGATCGTTAAGGCACGAGCCCGCGACGGGATTTTCGCCCGCCAGTGCGGGCCACAGCGGCGGGGGAGAGCGGTATGGCTGCGCGGAGCGGGAACAACGAACTCGTCACGATTTTCGGGGGATCGGGTTTTGTGGGCCGGCATGCGGTCCGAGCTCTGGCCAGGAAGGGCTACCGGATCCGCGCCGCCTGCCGCCGTCCGGACCTCGCCGGGTTCCTGCAGCCGATCGGCGACGTCGGGCAGATTCAGCCGGTACAGGCCAACCTGCGCTTTCCCGATTCGGTGCGAAAGGCGGTCGAGGGCGCTCATGTCGTCGTCAACTCGGTCGGTATCCTGGCGGGAAGCGGCGCACAAACGTTCAAAGCGGTGCACGTCGACGGTGCGCGGGCCGTGGCACGTGCGGCGCGAGAAGCCGGCGCGCGGCGTTTCGTCCATATCTCCGCGATCGGTGCCTCGGCTTCCTCGCCCGCCCGCTACGCGCAGACGAAAGCGGCTGGAGAGAGGGCCGTGCTCGAGGAGTTTCCCGGCGCCATCATCCTGCGGCCCTCGATCGTGTTCGGACCCGAGGACGAGTTTTTCAATCGCTTCGCGGGAATGGCGCAGGTCTCGCCGCTGCTGCCGCTGATCGGAGGCGGACGGACGCGCTTTCAGCCGGTCTACGTGGGCGATGTGGCCGCGGCTATCGCCCAGGCGGCGGGTGGCGCGGGCTCGGCCGGCGCGATCTACGAGCTGGGTGGTCCCGAAGTGCTCTCGTTCCGGGAGCTGCTCGAGCGGACGCTCGACTACGCCGGGCGCGACCGCGGTTTCATCTCGCTGCCGTTCTGGCTCGCCAAGCTGCAAGCGCTTCTCACCTGGCCGCTGCCCAACTCGCTGCGTCCGCTGACGGTGGATCAAGTGCGTCTGCTGCAAACGGACAATGTGGTGAGTAGCGAAGCGCTCAAGGACGGGCGGGATCTGGCGGCGCTCGGCGTTGCGTCGCCGCAGTCGATTGGCTCGATCGTGCCGGGCTACCTCGAGCGCTTCAAGCCGAAGGGGCAATATTCTCACTATCGCGGGTAACGGAGCGCGCTGGCCAGGCGCAGGGGGGTGTCGCATGAGCCGATCGGGACGGCAGTCCGTCGCAAGTTTCCTCAAGGTGCGGTCGCTCGGAACCTTCGGATTCCTCGTCGCGCTGGCGTTCTACGTCGCCTGGCCGCTCTACGCCGGCTACGAGATCAAATCGTCGCTCGATACGCACAACGTGGAAGTGCTCAATACGCGGGTCGATTTTCCAAGCGTGCGCCTGTCGCTCAAGCCCGCGGTCTCAGCGCAGGTCGATAAAGTCATCTCGGATGCGTTGCGCCGGGCCGGAACGCTGGGGGGCGCGTTCGGCGATCAGCTCAAGGGGCAGGTGATGCCGCGCATCGTCGATGCCGTGCTGAACGCGTTCGTTACGCCCGAGATGCTGATCCGCATTCACGCGAGCGGGAAGAGCTTCAAGGAGGCGCTGGACGGAATTGTGCTCGAGCGCACGTCCAAGGCGCAGGGGCTTGGCGGCTTGATGATCGTGCCGACCGACCAGTCCGAGGGCGCGCGGAGCCAGATCGAGGACATTGCCGGAAAGCTCGGCATCGACACCAGCAAGGTCTTCGGCGGTGCCGTCCGCAAAGATACGGACGCGGCCGCGCACGAGCCTGTCGCTGAGGTGCTGCCGGCGAAGGGGAGCGAAAAGCCCAAGTACGGGATTGGCAACATCAAGCACTTTTCCTTCAACGGGCCGCTTGGCCTGTCGGTGGGTGTTGCGCGCGATGCCGCCGCCAAGAAACCGGAGCTGACGGCAGATCTCTCGTTCGTGGACGGCTCGTGGAAACTCACGGGGCTGGTGCCGGAGATGTAGCGTGCCGGTCTAGGACGTCGCGGCGCGGCATTCCTCGTCGGCAGGAAGCGGATCGCATGTCGGCGAGCCGACGCACAACTCCAGGGCGCGGCGTACGTCGCGCGTGTAAAGCCCATCGATCGGGCCCGTGTACACGCCCTGAGCCTCAAGTCCGCACTGATACAGCTTGACCAGATGCTCGCCGCCGAAGCGCATGGCCTGCTCGTAATCGCGAAGCGCCGCCGTTTTCTCACCTTGGGCCTGCTTGATGTGGGCGCGGGTATCGTGGGCGTGCGGACTCGACGGCGAGAGCGTGAGGGAGCGTTCCACGTCGGCCATGCCCTCGGACAGGCGGTCGAGCTTGTAGAGCACCCAGGCGCGATTGTTGAGCGCCATAGCCGATGACGGGTCGAGCTTGATGGCCATGTCGTAATCCGGGAGTGCCTCGGCCAATGCACCCTGGAGGGAGAGAGCCAGGGCGCGCATGGCGTAGGCGAGGCTCTTGGTCGAGGGGTCGAGATTGGGGTTGTCGATCAGCTCGGAACAGCCGGCAATGCGGCGCTCGTTATTGTCGCTGAAGCATTCGGCAACGGTGTTCGAGGAGGCTCCGGTGGTGGCGAGGCACGCGGCCAGAACGACGGCCAGCAGCGCGGACGAAACGCGCCAGGACTGTCCTTTCCGGGTTCGGAGAGCCATCGGTAACCATCGGTTTTGGCGCCCGGGGCTTGCGGTGCGCGGTTTATGATACCATGAACTCTATGCTATGGACTGGCCGCAATTGCGGCACGCTGCCTGGCAGCGCAGGAGCCTTCGCCTTCGGAATCCCATGAAACGCGTTTTGCTCATCATCGGCGGCGGTGTTGCCGCCTACAAGTGTCTCGATCTCATCCGGCGCCTTGCCGAGCGGGGCATCGGGGTGCGCTGTATCATGACCAAGGCGGCGCAGGAGTTCATTACACCGCTGGCTGTCGGCGCGATCAGCAACGAGCGCGTGGCAACGGATCTGTTCGACCTCGAAGGCGAGCGGGAGATCGGTCACATCCGCCTGGCTCGCGAGGCGGATCTCGTGGTGGTGGCGCCAGCGACCGCGGACCTGCTCGCGCGCATGGCGCAGGGCCATGCCAACGATCTCGCGACGGCCGTCCTGCTCGCGACGCGCGTGCCGGTGCTCGCGGCACCAGCCATGAACCCGGCCATGTGGAGCCACAAGGCGACGCAACGCAACGTGCGCCAGCTCGAAGGCGACGGCGTGCACTTCATCGGTCCCAACGCCGGCGAGATGGCGGAAAAGGGCGAGGCCGGCGTCGGGCGGATGGCAGAGGTGGCGGAGATCGTGTCGAGGATCGAGGGCTTGCTTGCGGGCGATAGCGACAGTGGTTTCGGATTTTTAAACGTCTCGAACGTGCGCACGGTGCGGCCGGTGCTCGCAGGGCGGCATGTGCTGGTGACGAGCGGTCCGACGCACGAGCCCATCGATCCCGTGCGCTACATCGCCAATCGCTCGTCCGGCAAGCAAGGCCATGCCATTGCCGCGGCGGCGCGGCGGCTCGGGGCGCGGGTGACGCTGATCTCGGGGCCGGTGCAGATTGCCGATCCCGAAGGCGTCGAGGTGCGGCACGTGGAAACCGCTCGCGAGATGCTGGAGGCTGTGGAGGCCGCGCTTCCCGCAGACATCGCCGTGTTCGCGGCGGCGGTCGCGGACTGGCGCGTGGCGGCACCGGGCCGAGGCAAGATCAAGAAGGCTGCCGGCGCGGCGCCACCTTCCCTGGAGCTGGTCGAGAACCCGGACATTCTCGGCACCATCGCCAAGCGCGGGGCCAAGCGTCCGGCGCTGGTGATCGGCTTTGCGGCGGAAACGCAGACAGTGGTGGAGAATGCCAAAGCCAAGCGCAAGGCGAAGGCGATCGACTGGATCGTGGCGAACGATGTCTCCGAGGGCGGCGGCGTGTTCGGCGGCGACCGCAATCGCGTGCATTTCGTCACGGCCGAGGGCGTCGAAGATTGGCCGGACATGAGCAAGGCCGAGGTGGCGGACGCGCTGCTCAAGCGGGCAGGGGCTTATCTCGCTCAAAACCGGGCGTCGGTGTGAACGCATGGCGAGGGGCGAGACGGGCCGCGAAGGAAAAGCGCCGGTGCAGGTGCGCGTGAAACTGCTTGCCCATGGACGCGGATTGCCGCTGCCGGCCTATCAGTCGGACGAAGCGGCAGGGCTGGATCTCGTGGCGGCCTTGGGCAAGAACGAGACGCTCGTCATCGCGCCGGGCGGGCGAACTCTCATTCCGACTGGGCTCACGCTCGAGTTGCCGGCAGGCTTCGAAGGGCAGGTGAGGCCGCGCTCGGGGTTGGCGCTCAAGCACGGTGTCACGGTGCTCAATAGCCCGGGCACCATCGATTCAGACTATCGCGGCGAGGTGAAGATCATTCTGGCCAACCTCGGGGAGGTGTCTTTCGCGGTGCGGCGCGGGGATCGAATCGCGCAGCTCGTAGTGGCGCCGGTCACACACGCCGAGCTGGTGCGTGTCGAGGCGATGAGCGAGACCCGGCGCGGGAGCGGCGGCTTCGGGTCCACGCGGGTCGGGAAGGTCTCCGTTCGGACAAAAGCGCCGGCCAAGCCGAAGGCGCCGGCACGGGCAGGAAAGCGGGTGAAAACCGAGAGTTAACGCCTTTAGGCTGCGACACGGACGCAAAGGTGCCGGGGGCGGAAATCCGTGCGCGGCACTTTGGATGCGCGTAAAAGTGTGCGAGAAGCTGTTCGAGAAACTCCAAGAGGAATCAAGGGCGGATGCCATGACCGACGCGACCGAGATCAAGACACTCAAAGCCACCAAGAGCTGGGGCCGCGGCAAGGTCTATGCGGATATCACGGAGACGATCGGGCACACCCCGCTGGTCAGGCTCGGACGCATCGCCAAGGACGCAGGCGCGAAAGCCGACGTGCTGATCAAACTCGAGTTCTTCAATCCGCTGTCGTCGGTGAAGGATCGTATCGGCGTGTCGATGATCGACGTCCTGGAAGCCGAGGGCAAAATCACGCCCGGCAAGACGGTGCTGGTCGAGCCGACGTCGGGCAACACGGGCATCGGGCTCGCGTTCGTCGCGGCGGCGCGGGGCTACAAGCTGATGCTGGTGATGCCGGAATCCATGTCGGTGGAGCGGCGCAAGATTCTCGCTCACCTCGGGGCCGAGCTGGTTCTGACGCCGGCGGCGGGCGGCATGCCGGGCGCCATCGACAAAGCCAACCAGCTTCTGAGCTCGACGCCGGGCGCCGTGCAGCCGAGCCAGTTCGAGAACCCGGCCAATCCGCTGGTGCACGAGAAGACCACGGCGGAGGAGCTGTGGACCGACTCGCAGGGCAAGATCGATGTTCTGGTGGTCGGCGTTGGAACAGGCGGTACGCTCACGGGTTGTGGGCGGGTGCTCAAGAAGCGCAATCCGTCGCTCAAGATTATCGCGGTCGAGCCCGAGGGCAGCCCGGTCCTCTCGGGCGGTGCGCGTGGCCCGCACAAGATCCAGGGAATCGGCGCCGGCTTCGTTCCCAAGGTGCTCGACACGTCCTTCATCGACGAGGTTGTCCGTGTCTCGAACGACAAGGCCTTCGAAACGTCGCGATTGCTTGCGAGAATCGAAGGCATTCCCGGTGGAATCTCCACGGGGGCCAACGTCGCTGCGGCGCTGGAAGTGGCGGCGCGCGAGGGTATGAGCGGCAAGACGGTGGTGACATTCGCGCCCTCGTCGGCGGAGCGCTATTTCACGAGCGAGCTCTTCGTCGAGCCACCGCAGAAGGCGTAAATCTGTTCAACGCGTTCTTCGAAACAGGGGTTATTCGGTTGCGGCCGTTTCTCTTCGCGATTTTCATGGGGCTTCCATTGGCGGTGGGCGGTGCGTCCGCGCATGCCGAGGGGCCGCGCTGGACGCCGCTGACGGGGCTCTTGGCTCCCGATGGGGATGGGGAGGTCGGCAAGGCCGGCTCGGCTCCGGCCGAGACCTCGTCGACTGAAAAGCCCACGCCGCCGAAGCCAGCGAAGACGGCTTCCAACATCCCGACAGCACGGCTTTCCGTCAAGGCAACGCTGGTCAGGACCGTGACCGACGGCCAGCCCCACGGCACGCTCGGCGCCAGGACGATGGCGATCGATGGTGATCTCGCGGACGGTCTGGCGCTCGACGGGGTCAAGGGCGTTCTGGTGACGGACGTGACATCGGCCGGCAGTGGAAGCGCGGGGTTGATCGCGGGAGACGTCATCGAGAAGCTCGACGGTCTCGAGATCGCGAATGCCGATGCGCTGACCCAGGACCTGCGCCGTTTCAATCCGGGCCAAGAGGTGACGGTGGACGTGCTGCGGGCCGGCACCGGCGCACCGGACCTCAAGCGTCTGCTTGTCGATCGTGCAAACGACGGCAATGTGGGGGCGTCCGCGAGCCTCGGCCGGCTGCTCTCGCTCGGGCTGGTGTTCGGGCCGAAGAACGCCAGCGAGGCGGCAACCTACTATCTCAAGGCGGCGGAGGCAGGGCATCTCGGCTCCATGACGCGCTATGCGCTGTTTGCCAAGGACGGCATTGGCATTCCCAAGAACGAGACGCTTGCCGTGAAGTGGTTCCGCGAAGCGGCAGACGGCGGGCAGGACGCGGCCATGACCAACCTCGGCTCGCTCTACGAGACGGGCCGTGGCGTGAAGCAGGACTTCGCGGAGGCGGCACGCTGGTATCAGAAGGCGGTCGACAAGGGGCATGTCTTCGCCATGCATCGGCTGGCGCTGCTCTATGAAGCGGGCCGTGGGGTAACGAAGGACGACAACGAGGCGGTTCAGCTGTTGCAGGCGGCCTCCGAAAAGGGCCTCAGCGAGGCGACGTCGTGGCTCGCCGAGAAGTACGAGCAGGGCCGCGGCATTCCGAAGAACGAAGACGAGGCCTACAAGCTCAACGCGCGCGCCGCCGATCAGGTGCGCAAGGCGGCGGATCTCGGCAACGCCGTCGCGACGTTCAATCTCGGCATCCTCTATCGCATCGGCAAGGGCGTGAAGAAGAGCGATACGGAGGCGGCTTATTGGGTCGTGCGCTCGCTCAAGCTCGGCGACAAGTATCTGGTGTCGGAGCTGATGCGGAATCCGACCGTGCTCTCGGAAACGGACCGCAAGTGGCTGCAGGAGGTGCTGCGCGACGAAGGCACCTACAAGGGGCCGATCAACGGCACCTTCTCGCCTGAAGTGCGCACCGCCATGGAAGAGCTCGGCGGACAGGCTTGAGCCGTAGCCTTGCTTCTCATTTCGTCCACTGAGCCAAACGCTCGATATGTGTGCGCTACGGGCCGGGATTGACCTGCGCAAGTGCCGTGGTGCCCTCAAATTGGGCTTCGCAAACGGCGGATTTTGAGAGAGGCTTGAGCCTTCCTGAGCTCACGTGCTTTGCCAATCCTGGAAGTGGCATGATGGAAGCCTCGACCCTGCGAACGACGTGCCCACGTGACTGCTACGACGCGTGCGGCATGCTCGTGAAGAAGACTGCCGACGGTCCTATTCGTGTCGTCGGCGATCCCGAGCACAGCGTTGCCCTGGGTGCCCTGTGTGGCAAGTGCTCGATCGCGTACAATGGAGTCTGGCGCGATCCCGACGTTCGGTTGACGTGGCCTCTGAAACGGCGTGGTGTAAAAGGCGCCGGCCAGTTCGAGCGCGTGAGCTGGAGCGAGGCGCTCTCCGACATTGCGAGCCGGCTCAATGGTATCCGGGCGCAGCACGGCGGCAAGGCGGTGCTCCAGACCCATTACACCGGCACATGCTCGCTCATCGCCGGCGTCTTTCCGTTGCGTTTCTTCAATCGGATCGGTGCGACAGAGGTTGATCCGGACACCGTATGCAATAAGGCCGGCCACGTCGCGCTGCAGCTCGTCTATGGGGAATCGACGCGCGGCTTCGATCCGCGCACCATCGACGGCGCCAAGTCCCTGCTAGTTTGGGGCGCCAATCCCTCGGCTTCTGCACCTCACGTGCATAAACATTGGTTCGGCAAGGCACGCATCCCGAAAATTGTCGTCGATCCCATTCGGCATGAAACGGCGGCTGCCGCAGACATGCACCTGCAGCTTTACCCCGGCACGGATGGCGCACTGGCGTTCGCGATGCTGCACGTGATCCGCGCGGCCGGGCGCATCGACGAGGAGTTCCTGGCGGCCCATGCGATCGGTTGGATGGAAGTCGACAGCCAACTGGAGGCATGCACGCCTGCGTGGGGCGAGAGTCAGACCGGAGTGCCTGCGCATCTCATCGAAGAGGCCGCGCTTGCCTATTCGGCAGGGCCATCGCTGCTATGGATGGGGCAAGGTTTTCAGCGCCAGACGTTCGGCGGCAACGCCATGCGCGCGGTCGCTCTATTGCCAGCAGCCACGGGCAATATCGGCAAGTACGGCGCAGGGTTCCTGTATCTCAACGGCTGGGATGCGCGCAGCGTCGATGCGGGCTTCCTCGCGGCTCAACACCTCAATTCTGAGCCCTCGCCATCCATCAGTCACATGGATCTCGCCAGCCATCTGGAAAGCGCTGCGACGAAAGCCCTGCTGACCTGGAACAACAACATCGCCGCGTCGAGCCCGGAGCAGAAGCGACTGCGCAGCGCCCTCGAACGCGAAGACCTGTTCCAGGTAACTGTCGATCTCTTCCAGACGGAGACGGCCAACTACGCCGACTACGTCCTGCCGGCGGCAAGCTTTCTCGAGTTCGATGACGTCGTGATGTCCTACTTCAATTCCTCCATCTCAGCTCAGGTGAAAGCGGTGCCGCCGCTCGGCGAGGCCCTGCCCAATCAGGAAATTTTTCGACGTCTCGCCGCCGCGATGAGATTGACGGATCCGGAGCTGTTCGAGACCGATGAGAGCCTTATCCAGACGCTGCTCGAGCAAGCCAAACCGGGCCTCACGTTCGAGGCGCTGGCGGACGTGGGGACGGTATTCCATCCCTCTCGCCCTTCAGTGCAGTTCGAGTTGCACGACTATAAGACGCCTTCCGGCAAGATCGAGCTGGCAGGCGAAGCGTTCGTCAAATCCGGGCTGCCGCGCGCGCCCTTTCCGAGCGCCGAGGCGCGCCCTCTCGGCGGGCATCTGCGTCTGCTGTCGCCAGCGTCGGAATGGCTGATGAACTCGAGCTATGGCAACGATCCAAAGATTCTCAAGCAGCTCGGTGACGACCAAGCTTTCATCAATCCTGGGGAGGCGGAGGCGCGAGGCATCAAGAGTGGTCATCGCATTCGGCTCGCGACCGCGATAGGTGAGATCACACTCAGAGTCGCGATTTCGGCCGATGTCCCGATGGGGGTTATCCTGGCTCACAAAGGGCGATGGTCCACCCGGGGCGAAGGCAATGTCAACGCGCTCAATCCGGGCCAGAAGTCGGACCTCGCAGAAAGCTGCGCCGTTCACAGCATCAATGTTTCCGTCGTCGCCGCCTAGATTGAGAAACGCTCCGGACTGGGGTCCGGAGCGCTGCAGTTTCTTCGACGCGCAGATCGCCGGCGTGGCGGCTGGAGGTCACGCGGCCTTGGCGGCAACGGGCTTGGCGCACTCTGCGAGGAAGGTCATGGCCGCCTGCACGCCGCCCTTGCGATGCGGCACGCCGGCAAGCTCGAGGCCCATCTCGACGCCGGTCAGCGCGCCGAGCACCGTGAGCTCGTTAGTGTCGCCCAGATGCGCGATGCGGAACGCCTTGCCGGCAAGCTTGTTCAGGCCGGTGCCGAGGGACATGTTGAACGTCTCGAGCACGAGCTTGCGGAACGCGTCGGCGTTGTGGCCTTCGGGCATGAGCACCGTGGTGACGGCCGGGCTGTCGTATTTCGCTTCGCGGCAGTTGACCTCCAGGCCCCATGCCCGCACGGCCGTGCGCACCGCGCCGCCAAGGCGCTCGTGGCGGGCGAGCAGGTTGTCGAAGCCTTCCTCCTTGATGAGGCGGATCGACTCGTCGAGGCCGTAAAGCAGTCCCGTGGCCGGCGTGTAGGGGAACCAGCCATCGGCGTTGAAGGTCAGCATGTCGTCCCACGCGAAGTAGGAGCGGGCGAGCTTGGCCTCCTTCGAGGCGGCGATGGCCTTCTCCGAGATGGCGGTGAACGACAGGCCGGGCGGCATCATGAGGCCCTTCTGCGAGCCTGCCACGGTGACGTCGATGCCCCACTCGTCGTGGCGCAGATCGGCAGCCGCGAGGCCCGAGATCGAGTCCGTCATGAAAAGCGCAGGATGTTTGGCGGCATCGATGGCGCGGCGCACCTCATCGAGGCGGGTGCAGCAGCCGGTCGAGGTCTCGTTGTGCACGACGCAGACGGCCTTGATCGCCTTCGCCTTGTCTTTTCTCAGGTGGTCTTCGATCTCGTTCGCGTCGGCGGCGATGCGCCAGTCGGTCTGGATCACCTCGGCGCGAAGACCCAAACGGTCGACCATCTGCTTCCAGAGCACGGCGAACTGGCCGGTTTCGACCATGAGGACGCGGTCGCCGGGAGAGAGCGTGTTGGTGAGGGCCGCTTCCCACGCACCGGTGCCGGACGCGGGGTAGATGATGACGTGGCTCTGGGTCTTGAACAGGTCTCTGACGCCAGCCAGGACGCGCTTGCCGAGCTTCTGGAAATCGGGGCCGCGGTGATCGAGGACCTGCCGGGCCATGGCGGCGATGACGCGCTCGGGGATCGGCGTGGGTCCTGGGATCTGTAGGAAGTGCCGGCCAGGGCGGCGTGGCTCGTTCGACATCAATCGTACCCCTTGTGTCCGCTCGCTGCGTAGCGACCGCGCGCCTCGGAGAGAAATGTCTCCGAGGTGGAGGGCCCTATCGATTTTTTTGGTTCGCGCGAGCAGCGGCAGCTATAGGAGCGAAAGTCGAAATTCGTCAAGCGCGATAACCCCTTTCGATGCCCGAAAGGGCTCGTTTTTTCTCGATTTTAGGGCGCGGGACCGTATGACGCGGACGCGTTTTGCAGGATGCGCCGCCCGATTAGCAAAATATTGCAGGCGAGCTTGCGGGCGCCGGTTCAAGGCTTGGCGGCGGAGGCCAGGTAGTTGACGTCGGTGTCGGGTGCGAGGCTCCACGCGTCGCGGAAGGGGCTGTAGACGAAACCCATGAACCGTGGCGGCGAGAGGCCGGCCGCCGTGACATGGCGCGCAAGCTCGTCGGGGGTGACGAAGCGCTCCCATTGGTGCGTTCCGCGCGGCAGCCACTGCAGGATGTACTCGGCACCGACGATGGCGAGAGCGTAGGACTTCACCGTACGGTTGATGGTGGAGAGGATCAGCATGCCGCCGGGACGGACGAGGTCGGCGCAGGCCTTGACGAAGAGGGCGACGTCGGGGACGTGCTCGACCACCTCGAGACAGACCACCGCATCATATTGGTCGCCGGCCGCGACCCGTTCCTCGACGGTCGCTGCGCGATAGTCGATGGCAAGGCCCTGAGGCTCGGCATGTCCGCGCGCGATGGCGATGTTCTTTTCGCCGGGATCGATGCCGGTGACACGGGCCCCGAGGCGGCAGAGCGGCTCCGACATGAGGCCGCCTCCGCAGCCGACATCGAGCACGGTCAAATCCTTGAGCGGGCGGAGGCCGCCTGCCTCTCGGCCAAAATGGCGGGCCAGCTCGTCGCGAACGAAGGTGAGGCGGGCGGGGCCGATCTGATGCAAGGGGCGGAACTTGCCGGTCGGGTCCCACCAGGCTTTGGCGAGGGCCTGGAAACGCTCGACTTCGGCCGGATCGATGTTGCCGGCAGCGGCTTGCGGCCGGTCGGTCGGGGGGCTGTCGAGAGGCTTCGAGGCGGGTTGGCTCATGGGCCTGAACGTGACAGGGCCGACCGGATTGTCAATGTTGGAGCCATGGGTTGCGGCGGCCCGGGGTTCCCGGTAAGAGAACGCCCGAAAAGAGGGCGTTATCCGGTGGACGCGGCCGGCTTCAAACGGCGCGTTTGCCGCGGAAGCGCCCTTCGTACTTTCCTTAAAATCCGGGCTTCCCAAAACCGGGATCGAAGGCAGTTTAAGCCATGGCCGTTGTCGTGATGAAATTCGGGGGCACTTCGGTTGCCAACGTCGAGCGCATCAAGAATGTCGCGCGTCACGTGAAACGCGAGGTGGATGCCGGCAACAAGGTGGCCGTCGTGGTCTCGGCCATGGCGGGTGCGACCAACCAGCTCGTGGCCTGGGTCAACGAGGCCTCGCCTCTCGCCGACAAGCGTGAGTATGACGCGGTCGTGGCGTCGGGCGAGCAGGTGACGGCGGGTCTCACCGCCATCGTGTTGCAGTCGATGGGCCTCAAGGCCCGCTCGTGGCAGGGCTGGCAGATTCCGATCGATGCCAGCGCGGCACATGGCTCGGCCCGCATCACGGGCATTGCCGGCGACGACCTCCGCCGCTCGCTCGATCAGGGCGAGGTGGCGGTCATCACCGGATTCCAAGGCATCGAACCCAGGGCGAAGCGGATCGCTACGCTGGGTCGCGGAGGGTCCGATACGAGCGCGGTGGCTGTCGCCGTCGCGCTCAAGGCGGACGTCTGCGACATCTATACGGACGTGGATGGCGTCTACACGACGGACCCGCGCATCGTGCCCAAAGCGCGGCGGCTGCCGAAGGTCAGCTACGAGGAAATGCTCGAGATGGCGTCCTCGGGCTCCAAGGTGCTGCAGACGCGCTCAGTCGAGCTCGCCATGGTTTACCAGGTGAAGACTCGGGTGCTGTCGAGCTTCGTCAAGCCCGAGGACATGCAGCCGGTCAGGGCGGGCAATCTCGAGAATATCGGAACCATCGTTTGTGGCGAGGATGAGATCATGGAAAGCCAAGTCGTCAGCGGCATTGCTTACGCGCGGGATGAGGCGAAAATCACCATGCTCCATCTCGAGGACAAGCCGGGCATCGCGGCGCGCATTTTCGGACCGCTGGCCGAGGCGTCGATCAACGTCGATATGATCGTGCAGAACGTCGCCGCGGACGGCCATCATACAGACATGACCTTCACTGTTCAGGCTGCGGAGCTTCCGAGGGCGCTCGAGGTGCTCAAGGCGGCGCGTGCCGACATCGGCAATTTCGACGTGCAAAGCTCGGCGGACGTGGCCAAGGTGTCCGTCATCGGCATCGGCATGCGCAGTCACGCGGGTGTTGCAGCGCAAATGTTCAAGGCATTGTCTGAGAAAGGGATCAATATCCTGGCCATCTCGACATCCGAGATCAAGATCAGCGTGTTGATCGACGCGGCTTACGCCGAGCTTGCGGTTCGGACCCTACATACCGTGTACGGTCTCGACGCCGCCTGACCACCGCGGGAGGATTGTTAAGATCGTGCTACCGGATTTCCGGTAGCATTTCCGCATTCACGCTCGATTTGACGTATAACGGCCCATGATCTCCTCTCTTCCGGAGAGGTGTTGGGACCCATTTTTACGGCCAATTGCCTATGCACTCGAGACGCGGCGACGAGCCCCGTGTGATGCCATCCGAGCCGGCGCTGCGTGTCATCATGCGGCGGCTGCGCGACATCATGGCCGAGCCTGCGGACGGGCAGGAGCGTCTGGACCGCATCGTGCGCCAGATCGCGGGCGTCATGGTGGCCGACGTGTGCTCGATCTACCTCCGTCGCCAGGATGGGTCGCTCGAGCTGTTCGCGAGCGAGGGCCTGAATCCGACCGCCGTCCACGCCACCATGCTCAAAAAGGGCGAAGGCCTGGTCGGGCGCTGCGCGGAGCTGGGCCTGCCCATCAACGAGCCGGATGCCGCGAAGCATCCTGCCTTCTCCTATCGGCCGGAGACGGGCGAGGAGATCTACCATTCGCTGCTCGCGGTGCCGATCCAGCGCAGCGGACAGGTGCTCGGCGTGCTCGTGGTGCAGAACCGCACCGTCAAGGAGTACTCGGACGAGGACGTGGAGGTGATGCAGGCGACGGCGATGGTCGTGGCCGAGCATCTCGTCTCGGGCGCGGTCTCGGGGGTGGGATCGGCGATCGAGCTGTCGCGGGCGCTGTCGCGCGTGATCACGGGCGAGCCGATCTCCGACGGCATCGCGCTCGGCCACGTGGTGCTGCACGAGCCGCGCATCGTCGTGACCAAGCTCATGTCGGACGATCCGGCTTACGAATTGAGGCGGCTCGAGGATGCGCTGCTGGAGCTCAAGGCCTCGCTCGACGACATGCTGAGCCACGAGCTTCTGTCGGGGGCGGGCGACCACCGCGACGTGCTCGAGGCGTACAGGATGTTCGCGCATGATCGCGGCTGGGAACGCCGGCTGCGCGAAGCGGTGCAGAGCGGTCTCACGGCAGATGCTGCGGTCGAGCGCGTCAAGAACGGCACGCGGGCACGCATGCTGAAAAAACCCGACCCTTTTTGGCGTGAGCGCCAGCGGGATCTGGACGATCTCTCGGATCGGCTGCTCAGGATTCTGGCCGGGGTCTCGGTCGGTATTCTCAGCCAGGACGAAATGCCTTCCGACACCATTCTCGTCGCGCGCACGATGGGGCCGGCGGAGCTGATCGACTACGATCGCACGAAGCTGCGTGGTCTCGTGATCGAGGACGGCAGCGGGCAGAGTCATGTGGCGATCGTCGCCAAGGCGCTGGGGATTCCGGCCGTTGGGCAAGCGGAAGGCATTGTCGAGCGTGTGACGGCGGGAGATGCCATCATCGTCGACGGCGTGATCGGCGAGGTGCACGTGCGCCCCTCCACCGAGGTGGTGTCCGCCTATACGGACAAGGTGAGGTTTCGCGCCAGACGGCAGAAACAGTACGAGGCCTTGCGCGACCTGCCGGCGATCACGACGGATGGTGAGCGCATCACGCTGCAGATCAACGCCGGCCTGCTCGCGGACATGCCGCATGTCAAAGAGTCGGGCAGCGACGGCATCGGCTTGTTTCGCACAGAGCTGATGTTCATGCTGTCGCACAGCCTGCCGCGTGTCGACCGGCAGACGCAGGCCTACGAAGCGGTTCTGGACGAGGCGGGCGGCAAGCCGGTGGTGTTTCGCTCGCTCGATATCGGCGGTGACAAGGTTCTTCCCTATCTGCCGCATGTGCCGGAGGAAAACCCGGCCATCGGCTGGCGGGCGATCCGCATGTCGCTCGACAGGCCGGCGCTGTTTCGCATGCAGATCCGCGCCATGCTGCGGGCCGGAGCGGGCCGGGAGCTGCGCGTCATGATCCCGATGGTCTCGGTTGCAACCGAGATGGACGAGATCAAGGTTCTGATCGACAAAGAGTGCGACCTCGTCTCGAAGCGCGGTGCCAAGCTGCCGAGCAAGCTCCTGATCGGGGCCATGATCGAGGTGCCGAGCGTGTTGTTCGAGCTCGACGAGCTTCTGCCGCGCGTCGATTTCGTGTCGGTCGGAAGCAACGACCTCATCCAATTCCTGTTTGCGGCCGATCGCTCGAACTCACGGGTGGTCAACCGGTTCGATTCCCTTTCGGTGGCTTCCTTGAGAGCGCTGAGGCAGCTCGCCAAGGCCTGCCGCCGTCACGGGACGCCGCTGACGCTTTGTGGAGAAATGGCGGGGCGGCCCATCGAGGCCATGGCGCTGATCGGTCTCGGGTTCCGGACGCTTTCGATGGCGCCGGCGTCGATCGGGCCCGTGAAGACCATGATCCGCGCGCTCGACGCGGGGGCGATCACCAAGCTGCTCGACGACCTCCTCGCCCGGGGTAGCGGCAGCCTCCGGGCCGACCTCGAGGGCTTTGCCGCCGACCGCGGCGTCGAGCTATAACCCTAGAAAATTCCTTATCCGGATCCCATGAGCGTCATTCCGAAAGAAAAGCTCGCGCGCATCAACGAGCGCTATGAGACCATCCAGGCCGAGCTCAACCAGGGCGTGGCGCAGGCAGCCTATGTGAAGCTCACGCGCGAATTCTCGGAACTGCAGCCGCTGATCGCCACGGTACGGGAGCTCGAAGCAGCGGAAAAGGAGCAGGGCGACCTCGAAGCGCTGGTCGGCGATGCGGCGCAAGACAAGGCGATGATCGAGATGGCACGCGAGGAGCTCTCGCTGCTCGGGCCGCGCATCGAGGAGATCGAACAGCGTCTCAGGGTGCTGCTTTTGCCCAAGGATGCAGCCGACGAGAAGAGCGCCATTCTCGAAGTGCGCGCCGGGACCGGCGGCGACGAGGCGGCCCTTTTTGCGGCCGATCTCTTTCGCATGTACCAGCGCTACGCAGACGGCAGGGGTTGGACGACGGAGATCATCTCGATGTCGGAGAACGACCTCGGGGGCTACAAGGAAGTCGTGGCGTCGATCACGGGGCGCGGCGTGTTCGCGCGGCTCAAGTTCGAGAGCGGCGTGCACCGCGTGCAGCGCATTCCGGCGACCGAGAGCGGCGGGCGCATCCATACGTCGGCCGCAACAGTGGCCGTGCTGCCCGAAGCCGAGGACATCGATATCGAGATCCGGGACCAGGACATCCGCATCGACACCATGCGGGCCGGCGGCGCGGGCGGCCAGCACGTGAACAAAACGGACAGCGCCGTGCGCATCACGCACATCCCGACCGGGATTATCGTCGTCTCGGCCGAGAAGAGCCAGCATCAGAACCGCAGGCTGGCCATGCAGGTGCTGCGTTCGCGGCTGTTCGAGCTCGAGCGGGAGCGTGCCGACAGCCAGCGCAGTCAGGCGCGCAAGAGCCAAGTGGGATCGGGCGACCGCTCGCAGCGCATCCGGACCTACAACTTTCCGCAGGGGCGCGTCACGGATCACCGCATCAATCTGACGCTGCACAATATCGACCGCATCATGGAAGGCATCGGTCTCGACGAGATCATCGATCAGCTTATCGCCGAGCATCAGGCCGAGGAGCTGGCGGCTATGGAAAGCCATGGAGCGTGACACGGGCGCCGATGCGTTGCAGTTGGGCGGGCTCGCGGCGCGGGAGGCCCTGGTCCGGGTGACCCGGGTGCTCGATGCAGCCGGTGTCGAAGGCGCGGCCCGGGATGCGCGGATCCTGCTGCTGACGGCCCTCGGGATCGATGGCACAGAGCTGGTGCGAAATCCCGAGCGGCCTCTGCAGGCGCCGGACGCCAGGAGGCTCGCCGAATTTGCGCACCGGCGTGCGGGTCGCGAGCCGGTGTCGCGTATCGTCGGGGAGCGCGGATTCTATGGCCGCTCGTTCCGTATTACGCCGGCGACGCTCGATCCGAGGCCCTGCACGGAGACGGTGGTGGAAGCAGCGCTGGAGCTTGTCGGCGCAGAAGGCTGGCGCGAGAAACCCATCCGCATCCTCGACATCGGCACGGGCTCCGGAGCCCTTCTCGTGACGCTTCTGGCGGAGCTGCCACGGGCCACCGGCGTCGGCACCGACATCAGCGACGGCGCGCTCGCCGCGGCCCTCGACAATGCGGAGCGGCTCGCCGTCGCCGCACGGGCGACGTTTCTCAAGCGAGATCTCCTGCAAGGATTGGAGGGACCTTTCGACCTTGTGGTTTCAAATCCACCCTACATTCCGACGAGCGACATTGCGACGCTCGATCCCGAAGTGCGCGTGTTCGATCCCTGGAGCGCGCTCGACGGCGGTGCGGACGGTCTCGATCTCTATCGCGCGCTCGCCGAAGGGCTTCGTTCGGTCATGTCCTCGGGTTGGATCCTGGTCGAAGTCGGCGCGGGACAGGCGGAGGATGTGGCGGCGATTCTTCGCTCAGCCGCGGGCGGTGCCGTCTCGGAAATCAGGCTCTGGACGGATTTGGGGCACCACACGCGTTGTGTTGCAGCTAAGACACAGTTTGGTCCATGACGCTAAAAAAGCTTGGATTTGGCGCGCGCCGGGTCTAATGTAGGAGTCAGAAAGTTTAACCTCATGCGCAATCGTTTTTGGCAGCGGCCTCTGATATAACCCGGCTGTCATCATTTCGTGCATGATGAAGTGCGAGACAGGCAGACAGTGCCGTCAGATGCGCCCCAGGCGCCCGACAGCAATCTAGAGCGCCGATCGCACTCACACTCCTCCCTTTCGGACATGGCTGCTTGTTGAGCACGAAAAGAGAGATGGATCTGGGATGGCGGGCGCGGGGGTCCGCATAGCCTGATCGCTGCATGGCCGCCCAGGCAAGAGTGGCTACGTGCAGTGTGTTTTGGGGGGTGTACCGGGAAACTGGTCTGGGTCTCAGGTGAGGCCGATGACTTTCGTTTCGGATCGATGGAGCCGACGCGGCCATGGCCCCGCAGGGCGGGGCTGAAGGACCACGAGGGATTTTGAATTTACGTGCTGCCAAGCATGTGCACGGCAGCAGATGATTTCCGCAACTTGTCGAGAATGGAGCCCATGAGGCAGGGACAGCAGAACCGCAGAGGACGCGGCCGCAACAACAACAATAACAATAACAACAATCAGAACCGCAAGGGCCAGAACCCGCTGACGCGGAGCTTCGAGAGCACGGGCCCGGACGTCAAGCTGCGGGGTACGCCAGCCCATATCGCCGAGAAGTACATTGCGCTTGCGCGCGACGCGCAGTCGTCAGGCGATCCGGTTCTGGCCGAGAATTACCTTCAGCACGCCGAGCACTACAATCGCATCATCATGGCCTTCCGCGAGCAGCAGATTGCGCAGGGTGGTGGCGATCTGCAGAACGGCGCCGGCCGTCCGCGTCAGGGCGGGTTTGGTGAGCCTGTGCCGATGGGCGACGATTTCAGCGAGGACGACGGCGAGTTCAACGCCGATAGCCAGCCGCAGCCTTATTCGCAACCGGTTCGCAACGATCAGCAGCCGCGGTCTTATGAGGGCGGCCAGCGCTTCGAGGGCGGCAACCGCCCGTTCCACAATCGCGACCGTGGTGATCGCGGTGACCGTGGCGATCGTGGCTACAACGACCGTCACGACAGGGGCGATCGGGATCGCGGAGATCGTGGTGATCGTTTCCAGCGCAGCGACCGGCCGGAGCGTCACGAGCGGCCCGAGCGCATCGAGCGGGCCGATCGTCAGGATCGCTCGCCGCAGCCTGACGTGGGGGTCGAGGCCGGCCAGGCTCCGCGGCGTGAGCGCCCGGCGGTACCACATCACGAGCAGCCGGAGTTTCTGCGGCGCCCGGTGCGGCGCCCGCGGCGTGAGGCTGCCGCCTCGGACGACGAGGCGGCTCCAGCTCCGACGCCGGCTGTCGAGGGCGGTGACTGAGACCTTTGCCAGCGCAGTACCGATTCAAGAAAGGCCGCGGAGAGATCCGCGGCCTTTTTCATACGACGGCAGTGGGATCTCCCACGGCAAGCGAGCCGCCGGTTTCGACGGTGGCGTAGACGCCGAAGTCCACGTGACCGAATTCGCGACGGAGCGCGGCGGGGATGTCCATGTCGCGGGCGCCGGTCTTCGGGTCGACGTTGGTCGCGGCGCAGCGGCTCGTACGCTCGACGACCTTGAGCCGCACCGGGCCGACGGAGATGTCCTTGTCGATCCAGGTCAGCTCACTCCACGGCGCAGGGCCGTCGATGACGATGTTGGGGCGGAAGCGGATCGGATCGATGGTGCGCCCGGTCACGCGCTCGACCTCGCGCAGCGTTGCGAGATTGATGATGTGCACGCAGGGAATGCCTCCCTCGGCAATGTAATGACCGGGTCCGCCGACGATCTTGGGACGCCCGCGGAGGGTGCTCGCCATGTAGGCGGCGATGAACTGCTCGATGATCTGGCGGCCAGACGGCGTCGTAAGTTGTCCGCTTGCCACTTGGCGGCCGCTCCGGAAGAGAGCGAGCTGCTGGGAGGTATCGTCGAAACGCGATTCGAGGGTGGCCAGCCGCTCGTCGCGCATCAAGATCAGGAAGCTGATGTCGGGCACCGGGCTGGGGTTGTCCGCATCAAAGCGGCCGGGGCCGTTTTCGATCGCCCAGGCGCGATCGTAGGGGAGCGCCTGGCCCGCGGTGAGCGGGACACGCTGCAGCGCGTCCGGCGACAGGCCTTTGACGGGATAGCGAAAGATTCCTGTAACTACGGCGGACATTCTTGCTCCCCAGCGGACGGGACCGGCTTTTTGATACCGCGCAAGTCCGGCCCCTTTATACGGTGCTAGGCCGTCCTATATCTCGTTCAGTCGGTCGTTGTCCGGGTGCCTTAACGGGCCCGGTTGCGCCCGCAAGACGATCCATTCGCGACGGCGTTTCGAATTCCGTGCCTGAGAGGGCGGCGAAGCGCGCTGAGGAGGTACCATATGGATTTTGAAAAATACACGGATCGCGCAAAAGGTTTCGTGCAGTCCGCTCAAAGCCTTGCGCTCCGGGAGGGACATCAGCAGTTCACGCCCGAGCATCTGCTCAAGGTGCTACTCGAGGATCAGGAGGGCGCCGCAAGCGGACTGATCGTGCGTGCGGGCGGCGACGCCAAGGCGGCGCTGGCAGCCGTCGAGCGGGCGCTTCAGCGGCGGCCCAAAGTGAGTGGCGGCGGAGCCGGGCAGCTTTACCTTTCGCCGGAACTGGCGCGCGTTTTCGACAACGCCGAAAAGATTGCGGAGAAGGCGGGCGACAAGTACGTCACCGCCGAGCGGCTGCTGCTTGCGCTCGCGCTCGAGAAGGGCTCCGAGGCTGGAAAGATCCTTTCCGAGGCCAATGTGACGGCGGAGCGGCTCAACGCGGTCATCAATGAGATTCGCAAAGGCAGGACTGCGGACAGCGCGTCGGCTGAGCAGAGCTTCGAGGCGCTGAAGCGTTATACGCGCGACTTCACGGAGGCTGCGGCCAACGGTAAACTCGACCCGGTGATCGGCCGCGACGAGGAGATCCGCCGCACCATCCAGGTGCTGTCGCGCCGCACCAAGAACAATCCCGTGCTGATCGGCGAGCCCGGCGTCGGCAAGACGGCGATTGCCGAGGGCTTGGCGCAGCGCATCGTACAAGGCGACGTGCCGGAAAGCCTCAAGGAAAAGAAACTCCTTTCGCTCGATATGGGCTCGCTGATCGCGGGCGCGAAGTTCCGTGGCGAATTCGAGGAGCGGCTGAAGAGCGTGCTCAACGAGGTCACGGCCGAGGAAGGGCGGATCATCCTCTTCATCGACGAGCTGCACACCATCGTCGGCGCCGGTAAGGCCGAGGGCGCAATGGATGCCGGCAACCTGCTGAAGCCGGCGCTTGCGCGCGGTGAGCTGCATTGCGTCGGCGCGACCACGCTCGACGAGTACAAAAAGCATATCGAAAAGGATGCGGCGCTCGCGCGGCGCTTCCAGCCGGTGTTCATCGATCAGCCTTCCGTGGAGGACACGATCTCAATCCTGCGCGGATTGAAAGAAAAGTACGAGCTGCATCACGGTGTCCGCATCACGGATTCGGCGCTGGTGGCTGCCGCTCAGCTTTCAAACCGTTACATCACGGATCGCTTCCTGCCGGACAAGGCTATCGACCTTGTCGACGAGGCGGCTTCGCGATTGCGGATGCAGGTGGATTCCAAGCCCGAAGAGCTCGATGCCATCGATCGCGACCTCATGCAGGCGAAGATCGAGCGCGAGGCCCTGAAGAAAGAGACGGACGCGGCATCCAAGGACCGGCTTGTCACGCTCGAGAAGACCATTGCGGGTTTGGAGGAGAAGTCGCGCGTATTGACCGAGCGCTGGCAGTCGGAGAAGGACAAGCTCGGCTCGGCGCAGAAAGTGAAAGAGGAGCTCGACAAGAAGCGCACGGAGCTCGTTCAGTCGCAGCGCAAGGGCGACTACGCGCGCGCCGGCGAGCTGGCGCACGCCGTCATTCCGGAGCTCGAGCGCAAGCTCGCCGCTATCGAGAGCACCGAGGCCAAAGGCGTGATGGTGGAGGAGGCGGTGACGCCGGCGCAGATCGCAGGCGTCGTGTCGCGCTGGACGGGCATTCCGGTCGACAAGATGCTCGAAGGCGAGCGGGACAAGCTTTTGCAAATGGAGCAGGCGCTCGAGAAGCGCGTCGTCGGGCAGCCGGAGGCCGTGAAAGCGGTGTCGACCGCCGTGCGGCGCGCGCGCGCCGGGCTGCAGGATCCGAACCGGCCGATCGGCTCGTTCATGTTCCTCGGACCGACCGGCGTCGGCAAGACCGAGCTGACGAAGGCGCTGGCAGCGTTTCTGTTCGACGACGAGAGCGCACTCGTGCGCATCGACATGAGCGAGTACATGGAGAAGCACTCCGTGTCGCGGCTCATCGGTGCGCCGCCGGGCTATGTCGGCTACGAGGAGGGCGGTGCGCTGACGGAAGCCGTGCGGCGGCGTCCGTATCAGGTGATTCTGTTCGACGAGATCGAGAAGGCGCATCCGGACGTGTTCAACGTGCTGCTGCAGGTGCTCGACGACGGGCGTCTCACGGACGGGCAGGGCCGGACGGTCGACTTCAAGAACACGCTGATCATCATGACCTCGAATCTCGGGGCCGAGTACCTGGCCGATCCGCGCCAGCCGATCGGCTTCGGCGCGCCGGGCGACAAGGACAAGGTGATGAGCGAGGAGGAGGCGTACGGCCTCGTCATGGATGCGGTGCGCCGCCATTTCCGGCCGGAGTTCATCAACCGCATCGACGAGATCGTCGTGTTCCACCGCCTGAAGCGCGAGGCGATGACGGCCATCGTCGAGATCCAGATCAAACGGCTGCAGCAGCTCATCGCAGATCGCAAGATCACGCTCACGCTCGATGAGCAGGCGAAGACCTGGCTTGCCAATAAGGGTTACGATCCGATCTACGGCGCCAGGCCCTTGAAGCGGGTGATTCAGAAGAGCGTGCAGGATCCCCTCGCGGAAGAGATCCTACGCGGGACCGTCAAGGACGGCGACACGGTGCGTGTCTCCGTGAAGGACGGCGCGCTGACGCTCAACGGCGTGCAGGTGAAGGCGGCAGCGGCTTGAGATAAGCAACGGCTGCAGAACGTGCATTGCGAAACCTCTCCCCCGAAACGGGGAGAGGTTTTTTATTTGCTGGCGGTGAGGACGGGAGTGGAGCGCATCAGCTCGTCGATGCGATTGCGCTCCTTCATGAAGTCCGCCATGTCCTTGCCCTTGAGCTGACGCTCTCGCTGATCCTCGATCGAGGCCGGATTGACGAACTGGTTGTTGACCAGGATTTCGAAGTGCAAGTGCGGGCCAGACGAAAGGCCGGTCGTGCCGATGTAGCCGATGACCTGACCCTGGCGCACCTTGACGCCCGGCGCAGCGCCCGGCGCGAAACGCGACATGTGGCTATAGGCCGTTTGATAGCCGTTGGCGTGACGGATGCGGACGTAGTTGCCGTTGTAGCCCTTGCGGCCAGCTTCCTCGATGGTGCCGTTGCCGGCAGCCAGGATGGGCGTGCCGACGGGAGCGGCCCAGTCGATGCCGGTGTGCATCTTGAACTCGCCGAGGAGAGGATGGCGCCGCAGGCCGAAGCCCGATGTGAGGCGGATGTCGTCGCCGCGTACGGGGCGTCTATTGAGGAACTTCTTCGCGGTGCTGCCGTGCGCATCGTAGTAGTCCACCTGTCCGTCCGGCGTGCGGAAGCGGTAGTAGCGATGGGCTTCCGAGCCGGTCGTGATCGATGTGAAAAGGAGTTCGCCGGGTGGTCCTTCGGCTCCTCCCTCGTCTTTCAGGTCGAAGAACATCTCGCAGGTATCGCCCGAGCGCAGGCGCTTTCGGAAATCGGTTTCGTACGCATGGATGCGCAGGGCCTGCTGGATGGTTTCGGCTGGCACGCTCTCCTGCTGGGACGCGTAGTAGAACGCCGCGTAGAGGCTCGAGGTCTGCGGCGCTCCGCTGTCGTTCATGGCAAGGCGGGCCAGGGCGTCGTCGTCCAAGGGATCGGCACTGGCGACGAACGCACCCGAGGCATTGCGGGTCACGGTGACCTTATGGGCGTGGCCTTCGTCGAAGATCGAGAAGCGGACCGGCTCCATGCGGTTCTGTGTCAACGAAGGCTGCAGCGCGATGTGCACTTCCTGTCCGGGGGCGACCGACTTTTCAGCGAAGACCGGCTTCATGGCCTCGATCATCTCGCGGATCTGCCAGCTCGTAGCGCCGGCCTCGGCAAGAACTTGCGATAGCTTCTGGCCTTCGCGCACCGTTTTGACAGTCGGCTTCAGGATATCGAGATCGCTGGATCCGGCCTCGTCCGTGGACTTTGCCAGCACCGTGGTGTTGGGCGGCACGGGTTCTTCGGCGGGTGCGGCGGGTGCACCCAATGCGAGATCTCCGTCGGGGGTTGCCTCCGCTCCCGCGAGCTCTGGCTGCGGAGGCACGGACGCTTCGGCGCTCGCGGCGACGAAGCGATCGACGATTTCTGCGGCTTCGTCGTCGGCGATGCTCTGGCCGTCCTCCAACGGCAAGGCGCCGTTCAGAAGGTCCTCGACCTGAATGGAGACGTCTCTCGTCGAGCTGGCCGCCGCGTTGCCGTCGTCGTCCTCGGCTCCGATCGGCTTGTTGTCGGCATAGAGCTTCAGCGGGTTGAACGGCGGGATGCTCTCGGCCGTGTTGGGCGGTACGGGTGCGAGGCGCGCGACGAGGCGCACGTAAGGCTTGGCGTAGATGTACTCGCGTCCGCCGCGGCGCTGGCGCAACGTCTCGTGGATGACATAGCGGGTCGATTTAGCGCCGGTCGTCACCTGGAGCCGGTCGACTTTGGGAACGTTCCATTTGAGCCCGTCGTCGCGGCGAAGCATGGCCTCGAGCGGTGGGGCTTCGGTGCTTGCGCGCAGACGTTCGAGGGCCGGCATCAAGCCGGCCTCGGCTTCCTGCTTCTCGGCGGAGCCGAAGACGACGACAAGAATGGAAATGGCGCCAACGGCAGCGGCCAAGCAGGTGCTCATCAACCAGCGAAACCGGCCCTCGCGCTGGGGCTCGGCGTGGTCGGTCGCAAACATATCGCGGTCGCCGCGCGTCTTCGCACCCCGATAGAGGTGGGGCGTCTTGTGCGGCTCGTGGCCAATCGCGACGGACCGGCAACGCGCAATCGGTGCGTGGCGGCGATGATCGATCACGACCAAACTGGTCCTCCCCCGGGCCTGTTATAGGCCATATCCCCTTGTCCCGTCCGAAGCCGGGATTTGCGCGCTTCGTCCCAAGCGGCGCGCCGATGAGTATTAGTCTAGATTTCCTGCATAAAACTGGCGCTCTGATGGCGGCAGGATTACGGCCCGGATGTCGCCAGGGCGGATCCGCGAATTCGGGCTGTGGATAGCTCGCCGCGATGGGTGTCGGGGAGACGAGCAGGTGAAAATAATTGTATTCAATTTCAACGTCTTAACGAAGATTTTCGCGTTCGAGCGAAGTTGATGTTGACAGGGCCGTTAGTTTTGTATTTATTCGGTCCTTGTCGCGGGGCACGCAGTGCTTCGCCGCCCTCGACGGGCATCGCTCTCTCGATAACATGTGGTTTCCAGCCGGGCCACCCGGAAGGAAACTCGTTGTCTTGAAAAGCCGGTCTAACCGATCGGCTGATGTTTCGTCGTCGGATCGCTCTTTGACAAGTCAAATTTGAAGGAAGAGAAGCGCAGGCGGCGGAGTCCTGGCGAGATCTCCTTTGTTCTTCGGAACAAGAGAGGTCGACGAGACTCTGGCGAAACTGCGTTTCAAGCCATCACCAAATGCGCTGGGCATGGGGCAGCTCATGTCATGTGCGCGTTAGTGTGAAGGTGCCCGTTACGCAGTATCCTTGGAGATTCCCTCCAAGCCGACCAGAATCGAACTTTTCAATCTGAGAGTTTGATCCTGGCTCAGAACGAACGCTGGCGGCAGGCCTAACACATGCAAGTCGAACGCTGTAGCAATACAGAGTGGCAGACGGGTGAGTAACACGTGGGAATCTTCCTATCGGTACGGAATAGCTCAGGGAAACTTGGGGTAATACCGCATACGCCCTTCGGGGGAAAGATTTATCGCCGATAGATGAGCCCGCGTCTGATTAGCTAGTTGGTGAGGTAATGGCTCACCAAGGCGACGATCAGTAGCTGGTCTGAGAGGATGACCAGCCACACTGGGACTGAGACACGGCCCAGACTCCTACGGGAGGCAGCAGTG
>NZ_CADEFI010000047.1:24188-27684 GCF_902826555.1 uncultured Hyphomicrobium sp. | reverse complement strand
GTGAACAACGTCGACACCTGCGCCCGCGTCTGCCACTCGCCGACCGGCTACGGCCTCAAGACGGCATTCGGCGAAAGCTCGGGCACCCAGGACTTCGACTCGGTCGAGCACTCGGATGTCATCCTGGTCATCGGCGCCAACCCGCCGGATGGCCACCCGGTGTTCGCGAGCCGCATGAAGAAGCGCTTGCGCGCCGGAGCCAAGCTGATCGTCGTCGATCCACGCCGCACGGATCTCGTCAAGTCGCCCCATATCAAGGCCGACTACCATCTTCCGCTGCAGCCCGGCACCAACGTTGCCGTCGTCACGGCGATGGCGCACGTCATCGCCACCGAGAAGCTCTACAACGAGAAGTTCGTCCGCGAACGCTGTGACTGGAACGAGTTCCAGGAGTGGATTGAGTTCGTCTCGCGCGAGGTCAACTCGCCTGAGGCCATGGAGAAGTATACGGGCGTGAAGCCCGAGCTGATCCGCGGCGCGGCACGCCTGTACGCGACCGGCGGCAATGCGGCTATCTACTACGGCCTCGGCGTCACCGAGCACTCGCAGGGCTCGACCACCGTCATGGCCATCGCCAACCTTGCCATGGCGACCGGCAACATGAGCCGTCCGGGCGTGGGCGTGAACCCGCTGCGCGGCCAGAACAACGTGCAGGGCTCCTGCGACATGGCCTCGTTCCCGCACGAGCTGACCGGCTATCGCCACATCTCGGACGCCGCCACCCGCGCCATGTTCGAGAAGGAGTGGAACTGCACGCTCGATCCGGAGCCTGGCCTCCGCATCCCGAACATGCTCGACGCTGCCGTCGAGGGCACCTTCAAGGCCATCTACATCGAAGGCGAGGACATCCTTCAGTCCGACCCCAACACGCATCACGTGGCCGCCGGCCTCGAGCACATGGAATGCGTCGTCGTACAGGATCTTTTCCTGAACGAGACCGCGCGCTATGCGCATGTCTTCCTGCCGGGCTGCACCTTCCTCGAGAAGGACGGCACCTTCACCAATGCCGAGCGGCGCATCCAGATGGTCTCGAAGGTCATGCGTCCGAAGAACGGCTACGCGGACTGGGAGATCACGCAGATGATCGCCCAGAAGCTGGGCCTTGGCTGGAACTACAAGGATCCGTCCGAGATCATGGACGAGATCGCGCGCCTGACCCCGACCTTCAAGGGCGTCTCGTTCGAGAAGATCCGCAAGATGGGCTCCGTCCAGTGGCCGTGCGACGACGAGCACCCGGAGGGCACGCCGATCATGCACGTGGGAGAGTTCGTCCGCGGCAAGGGCAAGTTCATGCTCACCGAGTACGTGCCGACCGACGAGCGGACCGGCGCCCGCTATCCGCTCATCCTCACCACGGGCCGTATCCTGTCGCATTACAACGTCGGCGCTCAGACACGCCGCACGGCGAACGTCGCTTGGCATCCCGAGGACGTGCTGGAGATCAACCCGTTCGACGCCGAGCATCGCGGCATCAAGGACGGCGATTGGGTGACAGTGCGCAGCCGTGCGGGCGAGACGGCGCTGCATGCGGTCATCACCGACCGCGTGGCGACGGGCGTCGTCTACACGACGTTCCACCATCCCGTGACCCAGGCCAACGTCATCACCACCGACTTCTCGGATTGGGCGACCAACTGCCCCGAGTACAAGGTGACGGCGGTCGAGGTCGCGCGCTCCAACGGCCCGACGGAGTACCAGGAGGAGTACGAGGAGTTCTCCGACCTGACGCGCCGCATCGCGCCGGCCGAGGCTGCGGAGTAGGCTCCATGCCCGAGCGGTTTGAGCGCGTGCCCTCACGCCGCGTCGGGGAGACCGGCGTTGAGGAGACGACGCGCCTCATCCCCGAGGAGACGCCGGTCGCACTCGTCTACGACGGCTCGACTCACGCCGTGATGATGGCGACTCCGGCTGACCTGGAAGACTTCGCCGTCGGCTTCTCCATCACCGAGGGCATCGTCGCCTCCCGCTCCGAGATCAGCGAGCTCGAGATCGTCGGGCACGAGGACGGCATCGAAGCCCGTATGTGGCTGGTGCCCTCCAGCGGGCGCCAGCACGTCGAGCGCCGGCGACGCATCGTCGGACCCACGGCTTGCGGCCTTTGCGGCGTCGATAGCCTCGGGGCCGCTGTGCCCGCGCCGCGCCGTGTGGGCAATCGGGCGACCGCAACGCCGGCCGTGATCCACAAGGCCCTCACCGAAATGCAACCCGCGCAGACGTTGAACGTCGCCACGCGGGCCGTTCACGCCGCCGCATTCTGGGACGCGACAGCCGGGTCCCTCGCCTTCTTGCGCGAGGACGTCGGCCGCCACAACGCGCTCGACAAGCTCGTCGGCGCGGTCACCACGGCCGGACTCGATCCCGCCAAGGGCTTCGTCCTTCTCACGAGCCGCGTTTCCGTCGAGATGGTGCAGAAGACGGCGATGCTCGGCGCGGAGATCATCGTTGCCGTCTCCGCCCCCACCGCGCTGGCGCTCCGCGTCGCCGAGGAAGCCGGCATGACGCTGATTGCCGTCGCGCGCTCCGACGCCTTCGAGATCTTCACCCACCCCGAACGCATCTCTCTCGCCGCGCAGCCTGGCGACGGCGACCGCCATGAGGTCAAGACACATGCACGCTCCGTCTAACACGCTGGTCCGCATGGCCAACGACATCGGCAACTTCTTCCGCGCCCAGGGCGAGGAGAAGGCCATTGCCGGCATCGCGGATCACGTCAGGAAGTTCTGGGAGCCGCGCATGAAGAAGCAGATCTTCGCGCACCTGGACGAGGGCGGCGCCGGGCTCAATCCCCTGCCTCTGAAGGCGCTCGAGAAACTGAAGGCCGACATGCACGGCTTCTCGACCATGGCCGAGGCGAAGGCCGCGGCGGAAGCGATTGCCCTTGGCGATCCTGTTCCGCAGCCTGCGCAGCAGGCGAAGGCGAAAGCTGGCGGCAACGGCAAGCGTGCGCGCCGCTAGACGGCACTCCGACGACACTCTGACACGGCCTTCGCGCTTCCCTAGGTAGGAGCGAGTGTTGACCGTGCCGCCTCCACCGTCCGAAAGTACGGAAAACGCTGGAGATTGTCATGACCGCCGCTTCGTCCCGCACCATCCGCGCCCTTGCGCTTGGCGCATTCGTCGGGCTCCCCTTTACGCACGCGCTCGCCGCCGAGCGCCACATCGTCGTGACGGCGGTCGAGCCCAAGGGCGGCGTCACCGTCGACAGGGAGCCCTTTCCCGAAACGCCGCTCCCGGAAGGTGGCGGCTATGTGCTGAAAAAGCCGGACGACAAGGGACGCTGGGAAATCGCGGTGTACCTGTTCGAGCCGCGCCAGATCTTCGTTGACGAAGGCGATCAGGTGACGCTCGAGTTCGTCGGCATCAATGGCGCCAGCCACCCGACGACGATCGAGGCCTACGGACGGGTGTTCGAGCTGAAGCGCGGTCACGTGCACAAGGTGAGCTTTACGGCCGACAAGCCGGGCCGTCACAGCATCATCTGCGCCACCCACCAGCC
>NZ_CADEFI010000047.1:9577-24088 GCF_902826555.1 uncultured Hyphomicrobium sp. | reverse complement strand
GGGCCGAGCTTCTCCAGCTCGTCGTACTCGGCGTCTGTGTAGACACGCGAGCGCGTGAGGAAGCGCACGCCTTCGGGCGCCTCCAGCGAGAAGCCCGAGCCGCGTCCCGGCACCACGTCGATGATGAGGTGCGTGTGCTGCCAGTAGTCGAACTGTGCGGCGCCCATGTAGAACGGCTGGCCGCCGATCTCGCCGAGATAGACATCCTGCGCGCCGACGCGGAACTCGTTCCGCGGATAGCACATAGGTGCGGACCCATCGCAGCACCCGCCGGACTGATGAAACAGAAGGGCTCCGTGCATGCCCGCGAGCTTCGCGATCATCGCTTGAGCTTCCGGCGTCGCCGTTACACGCTCGACCATACTGGCCTCCGTTGAACTCGTTAAGTCGGGACCTTCTCGCCCGAAGGTACCACGATTGCAAAGATATCGGACAGCGCCGTCAGCGCCCCATCGTGCAGCTCCTGGGCCGAAAGCGTGCCGCCGGCAGGATTGGCGAGCGCGCGCGTCGCTGTGGCGTTGCCCACCACCGTCGTCCGGTAGCCGTGGTTGAACGCCGCCCGCGCCGTCGAGTTCACGCACACATGGGTCATGAAGCCGGCGAGCACAAGATCGGTGACGCCGAGCCGCTTCAATTCCGCGTCGAGATCCGTTTGCTCGAACGAGGACGGAAAGGCCTTGGTGATGACTTTCTCCCCGGCCGCCGGTGCCACCACGTCGGCAATCGCCCCGATATGCGCCTTGGTATCGTAGGGCGTCCCAGGTCCGGCATCGTGCTGGATGTGGATCACGGGCGTGCCGGCATCGCGAGCGCGCTTGAGCAGCGTCGCGCATTCCTTGAGCGCGGGTTCCACGCCCTCGAGCTGCATGATGCCTTCGCGATACGTGTTCTGGCAGTCGATCAGCACCAGGGCCGACTTCGAAAGCGGCGCCGGAGCGTCGGGCAGGGCCAGGAGCGAGCGGAGCGTGGGGCGTGCGTCGGTCATCGATTGGGTTCCTTGGGTGATTGCGAAATGGAGGGCGGCGCGCCGGCGGCCAGCACGGCTTCGGCATCCCAAACGCGCTTCCTCGGATCGGCACGCTTGCGGAGCGTGAAATGCACGCCGTGCGGGCCTTCGAGCGAAAAGCCGGGGCCTGGCCCGGACACGACGTCGAGAATGATCGCGCTCCCTTGCCAGTAGTCGACCTCGCTCGTCATGAGGTAGAGTGGCACCTCGTCGATCATCCCCATCGCAACGTCCCGCGCCCCGATGCTGAGCTCGCGGGCTTTGAGGCAGGTCACCGTCACACCGTAGCTCCCTGAAACGTGGAGGCTGAGCGGGCCGTGCTCCACCTTGAGTTGCCCGATGAGTGCGCGTGCGGCGGCTGTTGCGGAGACGGTTGTCATTGCCGTGCTCGACAGAAAAACAGCGCGGCCTTGCGGCCGCGCTGTCTCGGGGAACCGAACCGAAGGGCCTGGCCGGGCCCTCCCATTCTTAGAAGAAGCCGAGTGCCTTCGGGCTGTAGGACACCAGCATGTTCTTGGTCTGCTGGTAGTGGTCGAGCATCATCTTGTGCGTCTCGCGACCGATGCCGGACTGCTTGTAGCCACCGAACGCGGCGTGCGCCGGATAGAGATGGTAGCAGTTGGTCCACACGCGGCCCGCCTGGATGGCGCGGCCGAAGCGGTAGGCGCGCGTGCCGTCACGCGTCCAAACGCCCGAGCCGAGGCCGTAGAGCGTGTCGTTGGCGATGGCGAGCGCTTCCTCGTCGGTCTTGAACTTCGTGACAGAGACCACGGGTCCGAAGATCTCTTCCTGGAACACGCGCATCTTGTTGTTGCCTTCGAGGATCGTCGGCTTGACGTAGTAGCCTTCGGCCGTCTCGCCGTCGATGGTCGCGCGCTCACCGCCGGTCAGGACCTTGGCGCCTTCGTCGCGGCCGATCTTGATGTAGGAGAGGATCTTCTCGAGCTGGTCGTTCGAAGCCTGCGCGCCGATCATGGTCGAGGCATCGAGCGGATGCCCCTGCTTGATCTTCTGCACGCGGGCGACCGCACGCTCCATGAATTTGTCATAGATGCTCTCGTGCACGAGCGCACGCGACGGGCATGTGCAGACCTCGCCCTGGTTGAGCGCGAACATCGAGAAGCCTTCGAGCGCCTTGTCGAAGAACTCGTCGTCCTGAGCCGCAACGTCGGCGAAGAAGATGTTCGGAGATTTGCCGCCGAGCTCCAGCGTGCAGGGAATGATGTTCTCGGACGCGTACTGCATGATCAGGCGGCCGGTCGTCGTCTCGCCGGTGAAGGCGATCTTGGCGATGCGCTTGTTCTGTGCGAGCGGCTTGCCGGCCTCGATGCCGAAGCCGTTGACGACGTTGAGCACGCCCGGCGGCAGGATATCGCCGATCAGGTCCATCAGCACCATGATGCTCATGGGCGTCTGCTCGGCGGGCTTGAGAACGATGCAGTTGCCTGCAGCGAGGGCGGGCGCGAGCTTCCACACCGCCATCAGGATTGGGAAGTTCCAGGGGATGATCTGGCCGACGACGCCGAGGGGCTCGTGGAAGTGATAGGCGACGGTGTCGTGGTCGATCTCGGCGATCGAGCCTTCCTGGGCCCGAACGCAGCCGGCGAAGTAGCGGAAATGGTCTATGGCGAGGGGAATGTCGGCCGCCATCGTCTCGCGGATCGGCTTGCCGTTGTCGAGCGTCTCGACCATGGCGATGAGCTTGAGGTTGCTCTCCATCTTGTCGGCGATCTTGTTCAGCAGGCGGGCGCGCTCGGCCGGCGACGTGCGGCCCCACGCATCCTTGGCCTTGTGCGCGGCGTCGAGGGCCAGCTCGATGTCCTCGGCGGAGGAGCGCGCGACATCGCAGAGCGGCTTGCCTGTGACCGGCGTCAGGTTGGTGAAGTACTGTCCTTTGACGGGAGCGACCCACTGACCGCCGATAAAGTTGTCATAGCGCGGCCGGATACGGATCTGCTGCGAAAGTTCGTTCAGGGCTTGTTGGATCATAGGCTTCCTCCATGGGGGGCGAATGCATCCAGTGAAGCGCTAAAGCGCGCGTTCTTGTTATTTTCTCATCTGGATCGGGTGCAGATTAATTAGTGAGCCGGGGTTGGCGCGTCTATTCGCCAAAGGTCCTAGATAGCCCTGAGGTCGTACTTATTCTAAACGACGGCACGAACCGGGCTGATGTATTGGACGCCGCAATGTGAGGGAAATAAGTCGCCGCAGCCGCGCGAGCTTCCATAAGTAATTCGCGCCCTCCGGTAAGGCCTGCCTGCGATTGTTGCCGCAAATGCTGCAAAGTTGCGCTTGAAGCCCGCCCCGCCGTCGCCGACACTTTTAAACCATGAGCGGTCGCGAGGACTTGAGCGCAACGGCCCCTGCGGCTGGGTTGCTGGTTTGGCTGGGCCTGGCCGGCCATCCGCGCGGCCTTGGCACCCTGTTTTTCGCGGAGATGTGGGAGCGGTTCTCCTATTACGGGATGCGCGCGCTCCTGGTCTTGTTCATGGTGACGCCGGCCGCGGAAGGCGGGCTCGGCATGACGGCTGCCGAGGCCGCGCTGGTCTACGGCAACTACACGATGGCCGTCTATCTGCTGTCGATCCCCGGAGGCGTCGCCGCAGACAAATTTCTGGGACTTTGGCGCAGCGTCATCCTCGGCGGCGGCGTGATCGCCGCCGGTCATTTCACGCTGGCCGTGGCCGGAGTCGCGGCCTTCTACACGGGACTGGCGCTGGTCGCCATCGGCACGGGCCTGTTCAAACCCGGCATCAGCGCTCTTGTCGGCTCGCTCTACGGCCCAGGGGACAATCGCCGGGACGCAGGCTTCTCCCTCTTCTATATGGGCATCAACGTCGGCGGCTTCCTTGCACCCCTCGTGACCGGGTTCCTGGCTCAAAGCGCGACGATGAAGGCGTGGCTGGCGGGGCAGGGTCTCGATCCGCTGGCGAGCTGGCACTGGGGCTTTGCTGCCGCCGGCATCGGCATGCTTCTCGGGCTCGCGATCCTCGTCGTCCGTGGCCGCGACCTCCGCGGGTCCCCGCCTCCCTTGTGGGGGAAGGCCGGGGAGGGGGACTCGCGAGCGCTCGGCCCGGCGCTCATGCTTGCGGCGGTGATGGCCGGCACGCTGGCGTTGATGGGCCTCATCATGGTGTCGGACCGCGCAGGCTTCGAGCCGTTGCGCTGGGTCTACGTGCTGCTTCCGGCCGTGCTTGCGCTCTGGCTGGGGTTTTCGAAGGACGAGGAGCCGCGTCGCTACGGCGCCATGTTCGTGCTGCTCATCGGCGCCATCCTGTTCTGGGGCATCTTCGAGCAGGCAGGCCTCACCATTGCACTCTTCGCCGAGCATCTGACGCGCTCGGAAATCGCGGGCTGGGCATTTCCCTCGTCATGGTTCCAGTCTCTGAACCCGCTATTCGTCATCCTCCTGTCGCCGATCTTTGCGGCCATGTGGATGAAGCTCGGCGACCGCCAGCCGTCGAGCCCTGTCAAGTTCGCCATCGCGCTCGTCTTCCTCGCGCTCTCGTTTCTCTTGATGGCGCCCGCGGCCATGCTGACGGCAGAGGGGCGCATCAGCCCGCTGTGGCTGGTCGGCCTGTTCTTGTTGCAGACCACGGGCGAGCTGTTTCTGAGCCCGGTCGGCTTGAGCACCATGACGCGCTTGGCGCCCGAGCGCGCGGTTGGCCTCGTGCTCGGCATCTGGTTCCTGGGCTTCGCATTGGGAAGCAAGCTCGCAGGCGTGCTCGGCAGCAATTTCACGGCCACCGATCCCGCAGCCCTTGCCTCGAGCTTTGTGTGGCAGGCGGGCCTCGCCGCCGCAGCGGCCGCCGCATTCTTCGTACTGACGCCCTGGATCAAGGGTCTGATGGGCGGCGTCAGGTGAGCAGGTCTTTGCTCGCTCACTCACCTCGCTGTCATCCTAGGCCTTGCCTAGGATCCATCCATCGGCGTGGGTGGAGTTTACCGAGTTTGATCGTAGGCGACGGCGCCCACGGATTGCTCTCGCGGAGAGATGGATCCTCGGCATGAAGCCGAGGATGACAGCTAGGCGGATGTGGTGAGCCTGGCAAACCCGGCCTCGAGGTCGGCGATCAGGTCGCCCACGTCATCGAGCCCGATATGCAGCCTCAACGCGGGGCCTTTCGCAGTCCATTGCGTGGCGGTGCGATAGCGCGTCGGGTTGAACGGCACGATGAGGCTTTCGAAGCCACCCCAGGAATAACCCATGCCGAACAGTTCGAGCCCGTCGAGCATGGCCGCCACGGCTTTGCGCGGCGTGGGTTTCAGGATGATGGAGAACAGCCCCGACGCACCCGTGTATTGCGCCTTCCAGAGCGCATGGCCGGGATCGGACGGCATCGCCGGATGCAGGATGCGCTCGACTTCCGGACGCGCAGCGAGCCAGCGCGCCACCTCGAGCGCCGAGCGCTGATGACGCTCCAGCCGCACCGCGAGCGTGCGCATTCCGCGCAAGCCGAGATAGGTCTCCTCCGACCCGGGACACCCGCCGAGCGTAGCCCGCGCCTCTTCCACCTGCTTCGTCGTCCGGGCATTGGCGGTGATCGCACCCAGCATCGCGTCTGCGTGTCCGACGATGTACTTCGTACAGGCATTGATCGAGACGTCGACGCCGTGCTCGAGCGGCCGGAAGTAGAGTCCCGTCGCCCAGGTGTTGTCCATGATCACGGTTGCGTCCCGCGCTCGCGCCGCCTTGGCGATGGCGCCGATGTCCTGCATCTCGAACGTGAGCGACCCCGGGCTTTCGGTGAAGACCACGCGCGTGTTGGGCTGGATCAGATCGGCGACACCGGTGCCGACCAGCGGATCGTAATAGGTCGTGGTGACGCCGAGGCGCGCCAGCAGGCTGTCGCAGAACCTGCGCGTCGGCTGATAGACGCTGTCGACCATCAGCACATGATCGCCGGCCTTGACGAAAGCCAGAATAGCCGTCGTGACGGCCTGGTAGCCGGAGGCGGTGAGCAGAGTCCGCTGTCCGCCTTCGAGCTTCGAGATGGCATCCTCGAGCGCCGCCGTGGTTGGCGTTCCGTGGCGGCCATACTTGAACGGCTGCTGGTCGTAGGCCTCGAGCGCGTCGAGCGTCGGGAACAGCACCGTTGAGCCGCGATAAGCCGGAGCATTGACGAAGCCGTGCTGCCCGGCGGGATCGCGTCCGCTGTGCAGGATGGTCGTCGCGGGGTGGCGGGCTTTACCCGGGCCCTTTGTCGGTTTTGTCATGGGAGCGAGATCCTAAGGCGTCTGGCCTGGCGTTGTCCCTTGAGCGCCCTTTGACGCAACTTCCGGCGCCGGTCAAGGGCTTGACCATACGTGCACAACGCGGGATGTGTGACAGCGCGCGGGTCGGGACGGGGGGCGTGATCGTACCGCGCGGGCTCACGGCACCGCGCCCGCGGTGGATTGACGAAAGACGGAGCATGAAAAGCGCCGGTGGGCCATAGGCGGGACCATCCGGCACGCCGTCTACGCTGAGAAACAATGACGTCCGGAGGCATGCATCTGTGAAGGCTGAAGGTCAGGGGCCGGATGGTGCTTGTCGTCGTGGCGCGCTCGCGCGCTGGGCCTTGGCCGCCGCTGCTGCGCTGACCCTCGGCACGCCGGCGGTAGGCGCTGCAACCCTTGATGACGTGCGCGCCCGCGGTCATCTGATCTGCGGCGTCTCCGAAGGCATGCCGGGATTTGCCTCCATTGGCGCCAACGGCGCCTGGACCGGGCTCGATATCGATTTCTGCGGTGCCGTCGCCGCGGCCGTGCTCGGGGACAGGGGCGCCGTCAAATACCGCGTCGTGACGCCCGCCAACCGTTTCCAGGCCTTGTCGTCCGGCGAGATCGATCTGCTGCCGCGCGCCAACGGTCGCACGCTCTCGCGCGACACGGAGCTTGGTGTTCGCTTCGCCGACACGCTGTTTCATGACGGCCAGGGTTTCTTGATCCAGCGCGGCTACGCGGTTGCGAGCGTGCTCGAGCTGTCGGGCACCTCGGTCTGCGTGATGGCCGGCTCCAGCGCGGCGCAGGGTGTCGAGACATTCTTCCAGGCGCGCAAGATGCGTTACCAGCTCGTGCCTGCCGAGCAGTGGAGCACGGCCGTGAAGTCGTACGCGGACGGCGCCTGCACCGTGCTCACCGGTGACATCACTCTTCTCGCCGCCGAGCGCAGCCGCTTCACCACGCCGTCCGACCACGTCATCATGCCCGAGCTGATCAGCAAGGAGATGCTGGGACCGGTTGTTCGTCAGGGTGACGAGCAGTGGTTCTCTATCGTGCGCTGGACGCTCTCGGCACTGGTCACGGCCGAGGAGCTCGGCATCACGAGCGTGAACATCGACGCCTTGCGCAGCTCCCCCAATATCGACATTCGCCGCTTTCTCGGGCTCGAGGCCGATCTCGGGCGCGGCATGGGCCTCGCGCGCGAATGGAGCTATCTCGTCGTCAGGCAGAACGGAAACTACGGCGAGATCTTCGATCGCAATATCGGACTGAAGTCGCCCTTGGCGCTCGAGCGCGGCGTCAACAATATCTGGACGCGCGGCGGCCTTCTTTCGGCGGGCCCGCTGCGCTGAGGAGCAGGGCTGGAGTAGGGTCGACATCGGAGGGCCGTGAGTGATCGCAACCGTCGCCGCAGGACTGATCGTCCCCGCCGTGATCGAGATCGGCGGATGGCCAGCGCTTGTCGCCCTCCTTGCACCCGTTGCTTTGCTGATCGGCGTCATCGTCTGGCTGCGCCGCACACCTGGAGCGGACGAGTCCGTGGCTCGAAAGCCGGCGGCGGAGCCGCTGCGGGCGATCCCGTCCGCGGACGCACTCCCCCCGCTCGAAGAGCCTGTCGATTGGGTGGGCCGCATCAAGGATGCACAGGCAGCAGATGATCGGACGGCATTGCCGGCCCTCTATCTGTCCTTGGCCCGTTCCGAGATCGGGCAAGGCCGTCACGAGGCCGCAGCCGAGCATCTGCGGTCATGCGTTCGCGCCGCAGCCAAGTCGCGCAACGCCGCTGTGCAGGCCGAGGCGCGCCTGGAGCTTGCCGAGTTGGCCCGCGACGCGGGCGACCTCACGACCGCGTGCGAGCACTGGCAGATGGCGCGCTCACTCTTCCATGAATTGAAAGGGCAAGCCGGTCTCGTCGAGACCGAGCGTCTGATGCAGAAGCACGGCTGCCCCACGGATTGGGTGCTGAACGATTTTTGAGGGGAGGAGGCGGGCGCGTCATGAGTATCCGTCGGCGTCCGCTCAGTTCATCACCAGTTCCACCTGCGCCGTCTCGCCGTTGGCCAGTGTGATGTCGCGCTGGAACTGTCGCCCCTGCGATTTGGCGACGATGGTGTAGCTGCCGGGCGCGAGGATGTGCGTCGGCAGCGCGCCGACGCTTTCCTTGATCTCGTCGCCCTGCGGATTCTGGATGGTCCACTCCGTATCGGGAAGCGCTTCGCCGCCGGCGCGTTGCACGAGCTTGAACGTCGCCTTGGCAGCCGAATGCGTGACCGTCGCCTCCGTGAGCTTTCCGGCCTCCACCGTCACGTCGCTCTGTACGGTAGCGTTGCAGTCGCCGTAGGTGGAGACGATGTGATAGATGCCGGCATTGAGGCGGACGATCAGATTGGGCCGGGCGGCCGAGAGCACGAGCCTCCGGTTGTCCGTCTGATCGCGATCGGAGTAGACGGCATAGCTCACGGCGTTGTTCGCCGCCTCGGCTCCCGACACGAGCGCCTTGAGGCGAAGTCCACCCGCATTGAGCACGAATTCTTCGACCAGCGGCTCCGTACTGCCACCCGTAACCGTGATCTTGCGCGTGATGTGCGCGCGACCGAGCGCGGCGTTGACGACATAGTCGCCGACCTTGAGTTTGAAGGTCGGCCGCGCCTCCTGCTTGACGGCCACTTGCGTGCTGCGCGTGCTGTCCCCTGGCGGATGCCAGAACACGCGCCAGACCAGCCCTTCCTCGATTTCCTGCCCGTCCGAGGTGAGGCGAGCGACCATGCGCACCTGGGCCGTCTCAATGGGCTGATCGGTTTCCGCGTCGCCCTTCGCAGCCCCGGCCTGGGCCGGGTTCTGCCCTTGGAGGCCGGTGAGCCAGTCGGCGGCCGATTGCGCACGCGCATCGTGGCTCCAAGCGCCCGCAAGCACGGCGAGAGCGAGCAGCCCCAGGGCGGACATCCGCCTTGCTGCATGGGCGGTCGCGACCATCATGTCGTCAGCTTGAGTCATGGAGATCAGACTGCGCGTTTGCTGGGGATTCGTCGAGTGGAACCACCGGATCACGGAATTGTGGCGTCGCCCCGGCACCGAAATTATGGCGTTCCTGCCGTAAGTTGGCGCCGCTCTCCGGCCTTAAGGTCAAAGGACTGCTCGGTTTCCTTGTCGGCGACGTCGCTCAACAGGACGTAGCGGCCGGGCGCGAGTTGGAAGCTGCCGGCCGCCGAGCGCCCCGAGTGCATGACCGTGCGCCCGTCGCCGTCCTTGATGCGCCAATGGCGGCCTGCATTCGCGCCGGCGTTCACGGATACCTCGCCCTGCTCGAGCTTGAGCTGCACGTTGCCGCCGCGCCCGCTCGTGAGATCGATGACGCCGAGCGACTTGACGTTGAGCCCGATGACCTCCGCTTCGACCCTGTAACGCGCCGGCGGAAGCTTGAAGGTCCCCGTCATGCCGTGAATGCGGGCGATCTCGCGCGATTGCCCGTCCTCGCTCCGGATACGAATGACGACCGGTTGCTGTGGGGCCGCGCTGCCGTCGGCCGTCGCGCTCGCAGAGACGATCACCGTGATCGGCACCAGATTGAGTGTCGCCACATGCTTGATGGTCGCGCCGCTGCCGAGCGCGATGCGATCGTGCGCCTCCGCGATGCCCGAATGCGCGGAAACATAATAGGTCCCGGCCTTGAGTGTGAACGCTGCTGCCGGATCCGCCGATCGCGCGACCTCCCGACGACCGGCTGGAGAGTCGGGATCGTCCTCCTCGACGGTGTACGTGACGTCCTTCAGCGCTTCCCCGTTTGCAGCGGAGACCGCGCTCAGCTCGAGACGGCCGGTGCCGAGAACAGGGCTGACGTCCGCGCCGGCACCCGCCGCCAGCGTGACTTCCGTGGTCTGGGACGCGAGGCCATCCTCGATGCGCACGAGATAGGACCCAGCCGGAAGTACGAGCTGGGTGGCCCCGTCACGCCCAAGCCAAACCGGCTGCTCCTTGCCGTCGGCCTTGGCGAAGACGGTGATCAGGGGATTGGCGAGAGCTGCGCCGCTCCGGTCCGCCTGCCCCTTGATGTTCAAGACACCCGCGCCGAGCGCGAGCTTGGCGGCTGTCGGCCCGCTGGACGCGACCTCCAGCGTTTTTCGCGCCGTTACCTGTCCCAACTCCGCTTCGACGACGTAGGAGCCGGGATCGAGATCCACGGCGAGCTCGCGCGTGCGGGCGCTTTTCAGGATCACGCCCGGCGCATCCGCTTTGGCGACACGCCAGTTGAGCGCCGCCGCCAGCGGCTTGCCGTCGTCGGTGAGAGAAGCGGTGAGCCTGAGCCCCGGCGCGCCGGCCGGCGTCGTCGTTGGCGGAGTCGCTGCCTTGGGCATAGGCACCGCGGTTCCCGTCGAGGGATCCACCCGCTCGAGGTTGGCGAGCGTCAGCGTTTCCGCGAGGGCATCGGCGAGCTGAGCCGAGTCCTGCGCCTGCAGCACCTTGCCCTGCGTTGCCGCACCGACGCACGCAAGGCTCTTGGCCTCCGCGGGCGCGAGCCCGAACCCGATCAGGTAGATGCGCGCTTTGGGATTGGCTTTGGCGATATCTGTAGCCGCGGCGCAGGTGTCCTGCGAGCAGTTGTCGACGCCGTCGTGAATGACGATGATGCTCCCGCCTGTCTCCGTCGGGATCTGCTTGGCCGCTTCCCTGAGCGCAAGCGAGAGCGGGCCTTTGCCCTTCGGGTTGAGCTTGTCGGCGATGGACAGGATCCGCTCGGGCGGTCCGGCTTCCGGCGGCGCCAGCACCTCCACGTCGCTGCAGTCGGCGCGCCGGCGCTGACCGAACGACATGAGACCGGTCTTGACGCGCGGCGAAAGGGTTGAAAGCGACTGGCGCAACGCCTGGCGTGCAAGGTCGAACTTCGCCGGCCGCTCGGTCCCGACATTGCCCCACATGGAGCCCGACCCGTCGAGCACGATGATGGCAGGCCCGTCCGATCCGGCATCCGCCGCGGCCGACGGCCACGCGCCGAGGGTAAACGCAGCAAGCAGCGGCAGCACGGGGGCGAGAAGGCGAAGACGGGGCATGGGGAACAAGGTCCAATTCCTGGATCGCGACGTAAAGATTGTCTCGAAGCGCCACTTGCGTTAGCGAGGCCGGCAGAAATTAGACCATTGCCGCTCCAGTTCCTACCGGCCAAGTTCCTGCCAGCCAGGTTCCGCCCGGTTTGCTGCGGGATCGCCCATCTCGGTCCAACCCCACGGAAAAATCCGCAAATGAACGACGCTCTTCTTGAAACGCTTGCCACCCGCCGGTCCGTGAAGCCCGACCGCCTTGCGGCACCGGCCCCCACCGGGGAGGAGCTGGATCGCATCCTGACCATCGCCGCCCGCGTGCCCGACCACAAGAAGCTCGTCCCCTGGCGCTTCATTGTGTTCGAAGGTGAGGCGCGCAAAGCCGCAGGCGAGATTTTCGCAGCCGCGTGCCAGGCCGAAGAGAAGGAGCCGCCGTCTCACGTCCGTCTCGAGACGGAGCGCAACCGCTTCCTGCGCGCGCCCCTCGTCGTTGCCGTCGTGTCGCGCGTCGCCAAGCGGCCGGGCGCACCGGAGTGGGAGCAGATCCTCTCGGCGGGCGCGGCCGCCTTCAACCTCTGCCTCGCCGCCAACGCGTCGGGATACGGAACGTCGTGGCTGACCGAATGGGTGGCCTACAGCCCCATCGTGCGCGAGAAGCTGACCCTTTCTGAGAACGAGCGCATCGCTGCCTTCGTTTACATCGGCACGCCCCTGGAAAAGCCTGAGGAGCGCGAGCGTCCCCGCCTGGCCGACATCGTCTCCCGCTGGACGCCCTGAGGCTGCCCAGGGAGGGCGGCTACGGCCCACTTTGGGCCGCCGGCGGACGTTTGAGCAGGTGCAACCTGACGATAAAGGCCGCACACGGTAAAAACTTTAGGGTGCGCCCTCTGATCTAAGCCTTTAAAATGCCGACTCAATCGTGAGGTTTGAGCGCGCTTTGGCGCCCTCGCGTTATCCGTGCGATAGAGAATTTCGGCCATCTCCTCGATCCTGTGATCTTTGGCTCGAAAGTCTGCAGATTCAACGAGCTTCGCGACGTCGCGCCGGCGGCGGGGCTAGACGGTTCGAGGTTGAAGAAAGCATGCCGATACGCGCCGCGCGCCTTGACCAAATGCCGGACAGCGAGCTGCTTGGCATGCGATTCTGCGATTTGCCTCTGCATCTTAAGGGGTCGGTCATCGAGGAGCGCGCGAATGTGGTCTTCCACGAGTTAGGCGCGCGGGGCATTCGCTTCCGGCCGACGCTCTGGATCGCCGAAGAATGGTATAATCCTGACGGAGTCGTAGGCTTCGCCGTTCCGTTTTATCTCCTGCATCCGCGACTGATCCGCCTCGAGCGCAAGATGATGCTGGAGGCGGAAGGCGCATCTCTAGACGAGGCCATGAGCATCTTGCGCCACGAGACCGGCCACGCCATCGATGAGGCGTTCCAGCTGAGCGCCACGCGCGAATACCGCCAGGTTTTCGGCTCGCCGCAACGCGCCTATCCGAAAGACTACGTTGCTGATCCCGACAGCCGCGACTTCGTCCAGCACCTGAACGCCTGGTACGCCCAATCGCACCCCGTCGAGGACTTTGCCGAGACGTTCGCCGTTTGGCTGCGCTCGGAGCGGAGCTGGAAACGCACGTATCGCGATTGGCCGGCGTTCGAGAAATTGTGCGCGGTCGACGCGTGGATGCGGGCCCGCCGCGGCGTCGAGCCGGAGATCAAGCCCAAACGCATCCCGAGCGAGCTCAAGGACTCGACGCGCACGCTCGCCCAGCACTACGACGAAAAGCGCGAGTTCTATGCCGTCGAAGCCGCCGACGAGTTCGACGGCGCCCTGCAGCGTATTTTCAAGGAAAACGGCGAGGATCGCCGCAACAGGCGGCGCATGTCGGCCTCGAGCCTCTTGGCTTCACACAGGACCCGCCTGCGTCGCCGCACGGCCAAGCCGCTCGGCGTCCCGGCCTATGTCGTCGACCAGGTCTTGCGGCAGCTCGTTCATCGCGCCCGCATCCTGAAGCTGAGGCAGACGCGGCCTAAAGCGGAGACGGTCGCCAAGATCTCACGTCTCGTCTCTCGCGCCACCATCGCCATTCTCCACAATCGCCCGCGGCTTCCGCTATGACCACGACGCCCCCCACCATCATCCGCAAGCCCAGGAAGAGGCTGACCGTCGTTCTCCTGACGGACGAGCGGCTGCTGCCGGCCGGCGATCTCGCCGACTACAGCGACAAGCAGCGCCTGCTCCGCAAGACCGAGTTCGACGTCAAGCGCGCGGTCGAGACGTTGGGCCATCAGTTCATCGCCGTCGGTCTCTCCAACGACCTCTCGACCATTCGTGGCGCCATCGACGCCCACAAGCCCGATATCGTCTTCAATCTGGCCGAGGACTTCGACGGCATCGGCCACTTCGACCAGCACGTCGTCAGTTTCCTGGAGCTGCTGCGCCAGCCCTACACGGGCTGCAACCCGCGCGGCCTCACCATCGCCCGTGACAAGGCGTTGACCAAGAAGATCCTGGCCTACGACGGTTTGAAGGTGCCGGAGTTCGCCATCTTCCCCATGAAGCGCGTGACCAAGCGCCCGAGCGAACTCGGCTTCCCGCTGTTCGTCAAATCGCTGACCGAGGAAGGGTCGGTCGGCATCTCCGGCGCTTCGATCGTCTACGACGACGTGAGGCTGATGGAGCGCGTCGACTACATCCACCGCACGGCGGGAACGGCGGCAGTCGCCGAGCAGTTCATCGAGGGCCGCGAGATTTACGTCGGCATCATGGGTAACGAGCGCGCGACCATTCTCCCGCCGTGGGAGTTCTTCGTCGAGAACAGGAAGGAAGGCGCGCCGCTCATCGCCACCGGCCGCGGCAAATGGGATCCGGAATATCAGGATCAGGCAGGCGTCATGACAGGCCCGGCCGAGATCAGCGAGAAGTTGGCCGCCAAGCTCGAGAAGCTGTCGCGCGAGATCTACCGCCTCTTGAGCCTCAGCGGCTACGCGCGTCTCGATTTTCGCGTCACACCGTCCGAGGATGTCTATCTGATCGAAGCCAACCCCAACCCGCAGATCGCCTCCGACGAGGACTTCGCGAGTTCGGCCGAGTACGCCGGCATCCAATACCCGGAGCTCATCGAGCGCTTGATCCGCTTCGGCATGAACTACAACCCCGAACGCATGATCCTTTGAGCAACGCGGCGCCAACCAGCCGATCCGTGGCTGGCGCCGTTCGGCGATCTGCGCAGGCCGTCACTTCGCTCCCGTCGTGCCGCCTGCCGATGGAGCAAC
>NZ_CADEFI010000047.1:0-9477 GCF_902826555.1 uncultured Hyphomicrobium sp. | reverse complement strand
CGGCTGCCGGCGTTTCTATGAAATACATGTAAAGAAACAGCACCGTTGTGGAGGCAAGAAAGGCGAGGCTCACTCCGCCGAAAACTTTGCCGGCCGTCGTCCACTTGCCGGGCGCGCTGATGCCGAAGAGGCTTGCGATCCAAAGGATGGGCCAAATGAGAATGAGATCGACGCGGATGTTGCAATTTGCATCGCACAACACCCCGCTGCCTACGAGGTATTCATAAACGGCGTAGAGCAGCCACACGACGGCTGCGACGAACACCCCTGCGCGCGGTTGCCGCCCTGCCGAGACCAAGAAGTACAAAGCCGCAGCCGCGGCGATGAACACGAAAAAGTACATTGTTCCCCCAGTTGATCTGGCCGAAATCGTCAAGCCGGTGCGGCGCTGATTGTCCGCCCACAGCCTAGCGGGGCACGGGCGGCCGCGTTCGTCAAGGCACAAGGGCGGACAGGCGCGAGGAAGGCACGGACCCGGGCATGGCATTGGCTCTGCCAGGAGTCCGCGAAGGTTGCCGATTGCCTCCTAGTATCGGAACTGCTCGGCCAGGATGCGCTCGTCGAGACTGTGCCCGGGGTCGAACATCATGAAGAGATCGATGGTGCGCGCCTGCTCGATCTCGACGCGCTCGACATGGCGCATTTCCACCGCGTCCGCCACCGCGCTCACCGGCCGCTTGTCGATCTCGAGCGCCGTCACGCTGATGCGCGCTTTGTTCGGAAGCAGCGCCCCGCGCCAGCGCCGCGGGCGGAAAGGGCTAATCGGCGTCAGCGCCAAGAGCGGCGCGTTGATGGGCAGGATCGGCCCGTGCGCCGAAAGATTGTAGGCCGTCGATCCGGCCGGCGTGGCGACGAGCACGCCGTCGCAGATCAGTTCCTCCATCCGCACCTTGCCGTCGATCGAGATCTTGAGCTTGGCGGCCTGGAAGGTCTCGCGGAACAGCGATACCTCGTTGATGGCGAGGGCCTTGCTGGCCTTGCCCTGGGCGTCATAGGCAACCATCGACAAGGGATGCACACGGCTGATCTCCGCCGCGGCAAGTCGCTCGAGAAGCCCGTCCTCGCGATACTCGTTCATGAGAAAGCCGACCGATCCCCGGTTCATGCCGTAGATCGGAATGCGGTCGTTGAGGTAGCGCCGCAGCGTCTGCAGCATCAGGCCGTCGCCGCCGAGCGCCACGATGGCGTCCGCTTCCCGCGGATCCACAGAGCCGTAGCGCTCCGCGAGCCGCGCGAGAGCGTCTCCGGCGTCCGTCACGTCGCTGGCGATGAATGCGATCTTTTCGAATTTGCTTTTTGGAGACTTGGCCATGCGGTCCAGAGGGGCGGCGTACTGCAGCGGTTGGGGTGAGACCATGATCGCTTCGAACCCGATCGATCCGAAGCGCGACGTGCTGGTCCCACGAAGACCTGGAGCGGGGATGTTATCGAACGTTCGAAAACATTCACGCCCCAGCCGGGTCGGCGCTATCGTGCCGACACGTCGGACTCGAGAGGAACCCGAAAACCGGAGGCTCGCCTACTTGCAGCAAAACGACAAGGCCGTTCTCGTCTATTCGACATTTCCGACGCTGGAAGCCGCCGAGGCGGAGGGCACCGCGCTGGTCGAGGCCGGCCTCGCCGCGTGCGTTAACATTTTGCCGACCATGATCTCGATCTACGGCTGGCAAGGTAAACGCCATCGCGATGCGGAAACGGTGATGCTCGTCAAGACGCGACCGGAACTCGCCGAGCGAGTGATGCAGGAGGTGCGAACGCGCCATCCCTACCAGAACCCCGCCCTGCTCGTGATCTCGGTCGACGGGGGCTCAGCCGATTTCCTGGATTGGATCAGAAGCCAGACCGACGCCCCGCTGCCGTCGCGCTAGGGATTGAGGCGCCGTCGGAACTCACATGCCGAGCGGATGCGTAAACAGGCGCTGCACATGCCGGTACGTGCTCGTTCGCTGCGGACGCCCGTCCGCCTTCGCACGCGCGCCAGGGGACTTGCCGCGTTTGATCGTGGAAGGCGCTATCGCCGTATCGAACGAGGAGGGTGCGGCGGCGGCGGCGGCGGCGGGAGGAAGCGCGCCGGCGATCTCGGCTTCGTCGAGCGCGGCCGTGCGTTCGAGGGGTTCGCGGATTTCCGTCGTGCCGGTCGCGCCTGACCAAGCCGAGGAAAGCTGCGCCACGTCGTCCGGCTTGGGCCCGCCGATGCTCATGCGGCCGAACGGGATCGTGCCGCGGCTTGCGACGGACGCCTCCGCAACGGTCGCATCCCAGGTATGACCCGGCATCTGCGGCGAAGACCCGGCCGAAGACCCGGCCTTGTCCGCCTGGGCCACCAATGTCGACGGCACGCATCGGCCCGAGGCCGTCAGGCTCTGCCCGCTCGGGCAGGATGCGCCGCAGACCGCATCGGCCTGCGTCTTGAGCAGCGAAAGCATGAAGACGTCCGGCTCGTGCATCGGCAGCGAGGCGTTGACGCGGTCCATGAAGATCAGAACCGCACGCTTCGACCCGCTACCCCAAACGCCGTCGATCTCTCCCGGATAGCATCCGACGCGCTGAAGCTCGCGCTGGATGTCGCGTGTGAGTGCGAGACGCGAAACCGGTACTTCGGGGCGTGCCGTCGTGACGGAGCTCGATTGTCCGTCACGAACGATCGTGCCTTTCCAGGCGGCGACCTTGACCGGTGCTGGTCCGGGCGTCGTCGCAGCGGGCGCGGCAGCGGGAAGCGTCAGGGTCTGCGCGAGATAGTCGAGCACGGAGGTAGGCTTGCTCGGCACCTCGGCGGCGAGGAGCTTCGCGCCCGGCGAGAACTGTCCAATCCGCGAAGCCTGCGGGAGCGCGTCGAGGTCCGACGCCACAACGACGACGGGAGCGGCTCGAGCCGCGGAAAGCGCTTCCGCCTGGATTTCGGCGCCGGCGCGACGGGAAAACGCAGGATCGTCAGGAAAAAGAACGTCGAACCCCAACGCGAGACCCGCAGCGAGAATGGGATAGCTGACGTACCACCGCATGAAACAGCACTCCAGGACACATGCGCGGACACGAGGGGCGTGACGAAAGAAAGTATAGCAACTCGAAGGTCGAAGGACCATGCCGAATGAGAGTCTAAATGGGTCTAACGCACACGTTCGCAAACACCCCGGCGGCACGCCTGGGGCAAGCCCGGGCCTCTTTGCGCAACGCAACTCACGATCCGTGCGGGGATGATGTCGGGACGGTGACTGTGGATTTTTCCGCGATCTTTGCGGACAACCGGTGCATAAATCCGCGCCTGGATGTGGATGAATTCGTCGTGCGGGAGCGCCACAGCTGATGCACTTTTGCACGAGTTTCCAGGCAGATTTTCGTACCGAACTGATTCTCCTTAACAAACGGTAGCGGCTCGTCGCCAGAATCACATAGCCTTGGCACCGAGGGATGTGTCTTGCGTGATTTCGCTCACGTGCGCCTCAGTTTTGCACATTGACATCGAGCGGCGGTGTCGCCTGTGCACAAACGAGAGAGGATGTGGGCAGGTTCAGCTCAGCGTGTCCGCCGGAGGCGGCGCCGAAAGTGTCCGATGGGTCGCCTTGGGGGGTGACCCTAGCTCAACGGGCAACCGAAGCGCGCATATCCGGAAGACACCAGTCGTTCGTCGGAGCTGACCGGTCTGTTCTCCTTCCAGATCCAAACGACAGGAGGCCCGCTAGTCGGCTGCCATCCGGGCGGCCGGGCGCACGCGGGCCCTCAATGGAGAGGGCAATGAAAATACGACATGCTCTAGGCGTGTTCGGAATTCTAGCCGCCGGTGTTCTACTTGCTGTTTCGGCGGCTATGAATTGGCGTTTTGGGTTCAGTTTGGGACGAACCGAGTTGGACGGTCAGATCTACGGCGCCGCAAGCGTCGCGGCGGACTGTCTCAAGGCGCTGATCCCGTTTTTCTTTTTCGCCGCAATCAAGAACAGGATGTGGTCTCAGGCCATCGCTGCCGCACTCGTCGGCGTCGTGGTCACGGCCTATTCGCTGACCTCCGCGCTCGGCCATGCCGCGCTGAACCGGCTCGATACGACCGGGCATCGCGCAGTCGAGGCTCAGGTTTACAAGGACCTGCGAGGCGACCTGAAGCGGGCCCAGGATCAATTGTCCTGGATTCCGCAGCATCGTCCTGCCGCAACCGTACAAGGAGAGATCGAGGCGCTGAAGAACCAGCGCGCTTGGAGCTTCACCAAGGCTTGCTCGGATGCAACCGGCAAGCAGGGTCGTGACTTCTGTCAGAAGTACCATGGCCTGAACGCCGAGATGGCCTCTGGCCAGCAGGCGGAAGTGCTCGAGGCCCGGATCGCTGAGATTCAGGGCAAGCTCGGCAAAACCGACGCGATGACCGTCATGGGAGAAGCCGATCCGCAGGCCGCCGTGCTTGCGAAGCTCTCCGGCGTGAGCGTCGATCAGGTGCAGATGGCGATGACGATCTTCATCGCGCTGCTCCTCGAGGTCGGCTCTGGCTTCGGCATGTACATTGCCTTCAGCCAGTGGCGCCTCTACGACCGTGAAGCCCCTGCCGCGCCGAAGATGGCGACGGTTCAGAGCACCGCCGCGGCAGCGGTGGCGGCACCTCAGCAGGTGTCCGTGGCAGTCAAGAAGCCGCGTTTCGGTGCCAACGACAATCGTTCGTTGCCGCCGACCAAGCTGCTCGTTCCCGAAACGGATGTGCAGCGCTTCTACAAGGAGAGCGTGGACAGCCAGGATGGCCACACGGTCTCCGCGACGTCACTGTACGAAGCCTATTGCGTCTGGTGTGAAGAACGACAGAAGGAGCCTCTAGCACTCCCGACGTTTGGTCGGGAAATCGCCGAGTTCGGAATACAAAAAGTCAAAAAGAAAGATGGAGTGAGGTACGTAGGAATCGCACTCAAGTCCGATCTCGAGCTCGAGGAGGATAAGAAGCTGCCGGCCTACCGCGCCGAGGCTGCCTAAGATAGGCAGATCCAATTAGAAGGGCTCCCGAAAGGGGGCCCTTTTTGCTTTTGGAGGGGCTGTCCGAAAAGGGCAGCCCCTTTGTCATGCCCGGAAAGGGAGCAAGATCCTGGAGAGGCCGCGATCTATCGCGGCCTTTCTCGCTTTCCCGATTTGTCGTACCTAAAGGCGATCCTCGGAAGGGAGTTCACCATGCTCGCTCGTTTCGCGGCCGTCGCCGCCACCTCAGCCATGCTTGTTTTCGGGCTGTCATTCTCGCCTGTGGCGGCCGATGACACGGATCCGGAAGCGCTCGTCAATGCCTTGAATGCGGTGTTCGGAGCCAATCCCGGCAAGCGTGCGGCCCACACGCATGGCTTCTGCGTTAAAGGCTCGTTCGTACCGACCGACGAGGCCGGAAAACTCTCGAAGGCCCCGCATCTGAGCGGCAAGGGTCCTTGGCCCGTCGTTGGCCGCTTCTCGATGGGAGGCGGCGATCCCGCAGCTCCCAACGGCCAGAAGGACAACGTGCGCGCGCTCGCGATTCACATCGATCTCGGCCAGGGCAATCAGACCGACATGGTGATGATCTCGGCTCCGATCTTCGCGGCGAAAACACCAGCCAAATTCCTGGAGCTGCTGCAGACCGTGGCGAGCAAGGACAAGGAAAAGATCGGCGCCTTCTTCGCGGCCAATCCGGAATCGACGCGCCAGAAGGCTTGGCTCAACGCGCGCCCCGTGCCCGCGAGCTACGCGACGACGCCGTATTTCGGCGTGCACACGTTCACGCTGACGAATGCGGCCGGCGAGAAGCAGATCATCAAGTGGAAGCTGCTGCCGAAAGCCGGCGAAGCCAGCCTCACCGATGACGAGGTAAAAGCCAAGGATCCGGATTTTTACAAGCCTGAGCTTACGGACCGGCTTGCCAAAGGTCCCGTCGAGTTCGACGTCACATCGATCCTTGGCCAGCCCGGCGATGCGCTCGATGATCCGACCGCCCTTTGGCCGGACGACCGCAAGTCGGTGACCGTCGGGACGCTCACGATCTCGGCCCTCGAGGACGACGCCACCTGTGACACCAACATGTTCGACCCGACCAACGTCGTGGAGGGCATCGAGGGGCCGGAGAATGACGGCATCTTTAAAATCCGCTCACCGGCGTATGCGGTTTCGTTTTCGCGCCGCAATCAATAGGGCGGCGTCCGCTAGTCGATTGAGAGCAATAAGGGATTTGCGAGCGCCGCACGGCAGTCGTGCAGGGCTCGCCGAGGTCCGTACGTGACCATGTCACACAACGGCAACGGCAGTATACGGATGAATTTGCTTTGCACATGCGGCCGTGCGACTCTGCTCTTGCTTTGCTGCTAGCATTGGCGCGGGCAATCCGGTCGTTGACGCAGGGGGCGCGCCGGGCCTTCCGATCCAAATTTATTCAAGGGGAGTGTCAAATGTTTCGAGTATTTGTGAGGGCAACCGCCGCTCTGGCGGCCGGCGCCACGATGGTCCTCGCAGCGGGCCAAGCCGCCGCCGAGGAGATCGTCGTCACCATTACGGAGTTCCATGCGCTCGACCGCGCCGACGATCTGTCGAGCGGTGATTTCTTCGCGCGCATCAGGATCGATGGCAAGGCGGCTTTCTCGCCCGTGCTCACGGGAGAGAAAGTGTTCAAGCCGAATTGGAAGCTCACGCTTCCCGCCAAGTCCGGCGTCAACGAAGTCAACCTCTCGCTGATCGACAAGGATCTGACTGTCGACGATCCGATCGACATCAACCGCGTTGCCAACAAGCGCGACCTCGATTTCACGGTCAACACCAAGACCGGCAAGATCGAGGGTTTCTCGAAGACCTACAAGACCGGCCAGTTGATCACGCGGACCGGCAGCGAGAAGAAGAAGGCGGCCATCTCGTTCAAGGTCGAGGTGAAGTAGAAAGATCGTCTCCGCGAGGAACAGAGAGCGGCCGCCTCCGGATCGGACGGCGGCCGTTTTCGCGTTCAGGGTGCTGGAACGGCTGGCGAGGATGGATCATGGGCACTGAGAAGATCGTCATTCTCACAGGCGCCGGTCTCTCCGCCGAATCCGGCGTGCCGACCTTTCGCGACACGAATGGCATCTGGGCGAAATACGACTACCGCGAGGTCGCCACGCCCGAAGGCTTCGCACGCAATCCCGTGCGCGTGCACGAGTTCTACAACATGCGCCGCCGCGCGCATGCCGGCATCCGCCCCAACGCGGCCCACGCCGCGCTCGCGCGTCTCGAGCGCGAGCATGAGGGAGAGGTCTGGGTGGTGACCCAGAACGTCGACGCACTTCACGAGGCCGCCGGCAGTCGCAACCTCATTCATATGCACGGCGAGCTCTTCCGGGCGCTCTGCGCCAAGTGCGGCGCTCGCACGCCATGGTCGGAGGACATGTCGTTGACGACGGCGTGCGCGTCGTGCACGGCAGCGGGCGGCATGCGTCCGGACGTGGTGTGGTTCGGCGAGATGCCCTATCACATGCAGCGCATCCGCGAGCTATTGGAAGCCGCCGATCTCTTCATCTCCATTGGCACCAGCGGCAACGTCTATCCGGCTGCGGGCTTCGTCGCCGAGGCACGCGCGGCAGGCGCCCACACCGTGGAGCTCAATCTCGAGCCCTCCGAGGGCCGCTCCCTGTTCGCCGAGGCCGTTTACGGCCCCGCGACATCGGTCGTCCCGGCCTACGTCGAAAAAATGCTGAACGCCGGTGGCGTCAGTGTGCCCCGCACTTGATGCGCTCGATGCCGGCGCTTGTTGAAAGATCGAGCGGCGTTTCGCCGGCACAGAGCCGGGCCCCGTCGAGCAGCACCGCATGCGCCTCGACGCCGGCAAGCCGCGCGAGAGACAAATCCGCCCCCTGGAGCGCGACGCGCACGAGCTTTGCGCCTTCGAGATTGGTCTCGATCAGGCTCGCGCCTTTGAGCAATGTATCGGTGAGATCGGCGCGGTGCAGATCCGAGCGGTCGAAAGTCGCATAGTTGAGATCGCGCCCGCGCAGCGACACGCTCGTTTCGTTGCCGTAGCCGTGGTTGTCGGGCACCAGATCCTCGTCCATGACCACGAGGTTGCGCGCGAAGAAGCTTGTCGGCCGTCGCGTCCAGTCGTCGACCTCCCCGTCGAACAGCACGGCCGTTGGCCAGAACGCACGCCGGTCACGCGCGCCGGGAGGCAGATTGCGCGAGACGTTGCCGAGCCCTTGGAACGGGACCGGTGCCGCAGTGGGCTCGATGGCGGCGAGCAGACGGTCGACCCGCTCGCCCGGGATCGTCGCCACCGCCAGCGAGAACAGGATCACGAGCAGCACTGCGAGCGACGCAGTAAAGCGCCTTAGCACCGTATCGCCGGTCAACGTTTCGTTGCCGGGATAGATCTTCTCGAGGCTGGCGAGGAAGCGCGAGGTCCCGACTACGATCAGCAGGTCAGCCAGAACATAGAGCCGGTGCCACCACGTGATCTGGGCGTCGTGCGCAGGAAGATAAGTGATCTGGAACGCCAGCAGCAGGCCGAGCGGCAGGAGCCTGAGGAAGATCCAGTCCATGGCATGGAAGGCGGCACGCACGACGCGGCTCGTCTCCGGCCCCGCTTCGATCTGCGAGAAGTAGTAGCTGTGCACCCGCAGCCGCGCGGGGTGCGTGAGCGGGATGGCCTCCTGTTTGTTGAGGCCCGCGTCCAGCGCCTTGAGCTTGCGCGCGAGGATGATGTGCTGCTGAAGAACGCCCGCGTGCATGACGAGCAGCACCAGTGGGCCGAACAGAATGAAGGAGCGCAGCGGAATGGCGACCTGCAGGATCGGCTGCGCGACCGGCGTGTTGAGCAGGAGGTCTCGATGGCTGATGCCGGAGAGCGCAATGAAGAAATAGGCTTCGAGCGCGATCAGGAAGATCCAGGCGCCTCGGGTGGAAACGCTGGCGGAATTGACGTCATGCAGCAGAAGTTCGAGCTCCCCGCCGGGCGAGGCGGTGGGCTGCGGGGCCAACGATTTACTTCCGAACATGACACATCCCCCACCGCGAAAAGCCGCCCCGTTTTCGGGGCGCCGGCCTTACGCTCCAGAGGTTTTGCCCGAAAGGGCACGCCATCTCAAGGGGCGGGGGAACCGCTTCCGGCGAGTCCGGCGATATTGAGCGCAAAGGCGTAGTCGATGGCCATCTCGCGCAGTCGCTCGAAGCGGCCCGACGCGCCGCCGTGTCCGGCCTCCATGTTGGTTTTGAGCAGCACCAGATTGTCGCTGGTGTTCAGTCGCCTGAGCTTCGCGATCCACTTCGCTGGCTCCCAATACGTGACGCGCGGATCGGTAAGGCCGCCATAAGCAAAGATGTGCGGATACGCTTTCGCCTCCACGTTGTCGTAGGGGCTGTACGATCGGATGATCGCGAACTCTCGCGCGCTTTCGATGGGGTTGCCCCATTCGGGCCACTCGGGAGGTGTCAGCGGCAGGCTCTTGTCGAGCATCGTGTTAAGCACGTCCACGAACGGCACATCGGCGATGATGCCGAGAAACAGGTCCGGCGCCATGTTGGCGACCACGCCCATCA
>NZ_CADEFI010000046.1:10273-27921 GCF_902826555.1 uncultured Hyphomicrobium sp. | reverse complement strand
TTATTCACTCAACAACATCACCGCTGAGAAAAGCGCGGATGGATCGGTCGCCGTACAGTTCGGCGGTTGCGACGGAAAAATTGCAAACTGCCTGCCGATCATGCCGGGTTGGAACTACACGGTCCGTCTCTATCGCCCACGCGTCGACATCCTGAACGGAAGCTGGAAGTTCCCAGACCCGCAGCCTGTCGCGAGCTCGGCTGAAGGAAGAGGGAGCGGAGACGGGAGCGATTGACATGTCCTTCATCGACGTTTTCGCCTGGTTCGTCCTGATAGTCATGGCGCTCCTCGCCATTGCGATCTTCATCGCGATCGGCATGGCGCCTGGCTACCTTGCCAAGAGCCGCAATCACCCCTGGGCGGAGGCGGTGGAGGTCGCGGGTTGGGTCACACTGATCTGCGGGTTCGTGCTGTGGCCTCTAGCGCTTGTTTGGGCCTTCGTCGACGTTCCAGCTCCGGGCAGAAAGGCATCCACGCCATGATGATCTTCCTGCTCCTGGTCTACCTGGCGGCACTCTTTCTTCTGATCCGCTTCAAGCTCGTTCCGGCGAATCTGTTCTGGAAGACCTCACCTCTCATTTGGCTGCTCATTCTCAACATCGCGCTTTTCATTCCGATGGGGTGGGGAGCGCCGTCAGGTCCGGTGCTCGTTGCCCGGCATTCGGTCCAGATCGTCCCCGATGTCGCCGGCGAGGTGGTCGACGTGCCGGTCGCGGCCAACAAACCTCTCAAAGCGGGCGACGTGCTGTTCCGCATCGATGAAGCGCCCTTCCGGGCCCAAGTCGATGCGCTCGATGCACAGTTCAAATTTGCAGAGCTTCGGCGCGAGCAGATGGGTCAATTGCAGGCGCACGACGCCGGGCGCCTGTTCGATGTCCAACAACGCGAATCCGAGGTGAAGCAGCTGAAGGCGCAGCTTACGGCGGCCCAATGGAACTTGGACAAAACGGTGGTTCGTGCACCGGCCGATGGCTATGTGACCAACGTCGCGCTGCGCAAAGGCGCACGCGTCGCCAACCTTCCTCTGTCGCCAGTGATGGCGTTCATCGACACGTCGGAAACGATCGTGGCCACCGAGATCCCCCAGATCTATGCCAGATACATCGAGCCAGATCAGAAAGTGGAGCTCACGTTCAAGCTTCACCCGGGCCATATTTTCACGGCCAAAGTCGACACCGTCCTTCAAGCGGTCTCGACCGGCCAGATCAAGCCATCGGGGTTCGCAGTCGCCCCGTCAGAAGTGACGTCGGCACCGTTCGTGGTACGCCTCAAACTCGACGACGACGAACTTGCGAAGCAATTGCCTGCCGGCGCCACGGGTGAGGCAGCCATCTTCACCGACCACGTCAAGGTCGCGCACGTCATCCGCCGCGTTATGCTGCGCATGACCGCGATTTTGAACTACATCGACCCATTCTGATGACAATACGCCAGGGGGCGAGCTCCGGGAGTTGCGCTCCCGGGGTTTGTTCTGTCGCTCTTCATCGAGTGCGATAATGCGATCGACGACTTCCGCTTTTGGGACAGACCGTCAGATCGACCGAGGCAGAGATGGGCCGGGAGCGGAAGTCCGACCTTTTTGCAGTGCAGCCCGAAAATCGCAGACTTCTTCCCGACCCGACGATCCGAGGCACTTTTAGCCGCCGCTCCTCGAAGTGGTACAAATGAGATGGGAGCTTGATCGCGGGCGGTGTTGGCCTCGGCCCTTTCACCCGCTACTTAAAGCTTCAGCTATGCACGCTGCAACGGCGGCAGCCGCGCAAGCGGTAGAGGGGCAAGCGAAGCGAGCGTCATGACAACCACTCTAAAGCTCGACATCCCGGTCCTGCTCCCCGAGATCGCCGATACATCCGATGCCTGCGTCGGTCGGCTCGTTGCTGAGCTCGAAGGGCGGTCCGGCATCGAGAAAGTGCATGTCGTCACCGGCGCGGGAAAGGCGAACGCCGAGCTTTGCGTCCATTTCGACCCCGACCTTCTGACGTTGTCACGCGTGCGCGAAATCGTTGAAGCCGCGGGAGCCACGATCTCGGAGCGGTTTGGACATGCAATCTGGCAGGTCGACGGCATCGGTCACCAACGCCGCGCCGGCGCGGTGCAGGAGCGCCTGAGCAAGCTGGCCGGAGTTCTGGAGGCAGATGCGAGTGCCGCCGGATTGGTGCGGGTCGAGTTCGACAGGGCGATTTGCTCGGAGCGGACGATTCTCGAAACCCTATCCGGGATGGGCGTGAGGCCGGCCGCGAACGATGCGCCAGTGCCGCACGAGGGAGAACATCGCCATCGCCACGGTGAAGTTGAGGGCGAGGAGCACGCGCATTCTCACTCCCATTCGGGCGCGCTCGGTCTCGACAGCGAGATGCTCTTCGCACTGGCCTGCGGCGCGCTCCTCGGTGTCGGCTTCGCGATCGGGAAGCTTGTCGCGGCGGCACCCGGTTGGCTGCCCATCGTCTTCTACGTGGCGGCTTACATCTTCGGCGGCTTTTTCACGCTGCGCGAGGCGATCGACAACCTTCGCCACAGGCGGTTCGAGATCGACACTCTGATGTTGGTTGCGGCAGCCGGTGCCGCCGCCCTCGGCGCTTGGGCGGAGGGCGCGCTCCTCCTGTTCCTGTTCAGCCTTGGCCACGCGCTCGAGCACTACGCCATGGGGCGCGCCAGGAAGGCGATCGAGGCCTTGGCCGAACTCGCGCCCGAGACCGCGACGGTGCGCCGGAACGGCGAGGACCGGGAGGTTCCGGTCGAAAGCCTTTTGGTGGGCGACCTTGTCGTCGTCCGTCCCAACGAGAGGTTGCCGGCCGACGGATTTGTGCTCGAAGGCACGACGAGCGTCAATCAAGCCCCGGTGACAGGCGAAAGCATTCCCGTCGACAAGCGGCCCGTCCAGGATGCCGCAGCCGCCCGTGCACGTCCCAACGATGTCGATCGCGAATCCAGGGTATTCGCCGGCACGATCAATGGCTCGGGTGCGATCGAGGTCGAGGTGACGCGCCTCTCTGCCGAGTCGGCCCTCGCGCGGGTGGTTGAGATGGTGAGCGAGGCGGAGACGCGCAGGTCCCCGACACAACGCTTCACCGAGAAGTTCGAGCGCATCTTCGTTCCCGCGGTTCTGACGCTCGCCTTTGCGCTTCTGTTCGCGTGGGTGATTGTCGACGAGCCGTTTCGCGACAGCTTCTATCGCGCCATGGCGGTGCTGGTGGCCGCAAGCCCATGCGCGCTGGCCATCGCCACTCCGAGCGCGGTGCTCTCGGGCATCGCCAGAGCGGCCCGGGGAGGCGTCCTTATAAAGGGCGGCGCTCCGCTCGAGGAACTCGGATCGCTCGACGCCATCGCCTTCGACAAAACCGGCACCCTCACCGAGGGTCGCCCGCGCATCACGGACATTGTGCCGGTTGCGAACGCCACGGAAAGCGAGCTGCTCGCGACCGCCGTTGCGGTCGAGCAGCTGAGTGACCATCCGCTTGCCGCGGCGATCGTCCGCGATGCAAAAGCCCGCCTCGGCGAGGCCGGAGTGACGCCCGCCGGTGATCTCCGAAGCCTCACGGGGCACGGCGTCTCAGCAACCATCGACGGCGAGGAGGTCTGGGTCGGCAAAGCGGAGATGTTCGGCATCGATGGCGTCCCGCCATTGGGTGAAGCGGCGGCTGCTGCCATCGCCGGATTGCGTGAAGCGGGCCGCACGACGATGGCGGTCCGCCTCGGTAACAGGGATCTGGGCGCCATCGGCCTCATGGACACGCCCCGGCCCGCCGCGCGCGCGGCGTTGCAGCGCCTGCATGCGCTGGGCATCGAGCGCATGATCATGATTTCCGGCGATCACCAGAAGGTCGCCGATGCCATCGCGAGCGAGGTCGGGCTCGACGAGGCTTGGGGCGACCTGATGCCCGAGGACAAAGTCGAGGCCATCCGCAAGCTTCGCGGCGAGGCCAAGGTCGCGATGGTCGGCGACGGCGTCAACGATGCACCGGCCATGGCAAACGCGACCGTCGGCATTGCCATGGGAGCGGCCGGATCCGACGTGGCGCTCGAGACTGCAGATGTCGCACTGATGGCCGATGACCTGGCACATCTGCCCTTCGCGGTGGGCCTCAGCCGCAAGACGCGAGCCATCATCCTCCAGAATGTGTTCGTCAGCTTGGGTGTCGTCGCTCTCCTCGTCCCGGCAACTATTCTCGGCCTGGGAATTGGCCCGGCCGTGGCACTGCATGAAGGCTCGACGCTGCTCGTCGTCGTCAATGCCCTGCGGCTGCTCGCTTATCGCGAGCCCGACGGGAAAGCCGTCGCGTCGCGAGCGGGCGAAATCCGCAACTGAGGCGACCTCCGGAAAGCCGCCGGCCGAAAAGCCCCTTGTTGCTGCTTCGCGGCCCTGACATTCTTTTGCATGTTTGTTTGAGTGATTGCGGAGATCCTTTGATGAGACCTCCACGGGCGCGTATTGCCATTCTTATTTTTGCATGCTGCCTCACACTGGCGGGCCCGGGAAGGGCACAGGAGTCCGAGGACATCGGCGCCCTCAATGCCGAAATCAAGCGCCTGTCCGACGCCGGAAAATACGCCGAGGCGATCCCTATCTCGGAGCGGGCCGTCGCCCTCGGCGAGGCCACCCTCGGTCCGCATCATCTCGATGTCGCAAAAAGCCTCTATGAGCTGGCTCAACTTGCCGGCCGGCAAGGTCGCTTCCCAGATGCCGAGGCGCCGGCAAAGCGTTGCCTCGCCATTCGGGAGGAAGCCCTCGGCCCAAATCATCCCGACGTCGCGGCGAGCCTCAACATCCTCGCCGAAGCCGTCGCCGGTCAGGCGCGGCAGGCCGAAGCCGAGCAGCTCGTGAGGCGCGCACTGACGATCCGAGAGAGCCTGCTTGGGGCCAATCATCCCGACGTCGCCGAGAGCCTGAGCACACTCGCCCGGATTTACGGGACACAGGGCCGCCGTGCCGATGCGGAGCGGCTGATCGAGCGCGCCATTGCGATCAACGACGCGACACCGGGTGCCGATCCCGGACGTCACGCATTCGATCTCACCTACCTTGCTAAGCTTTACGCCCGCCAGGGCCGGATCCCAGACGCAGAGCGCCTGACCACGCGCGCCCTTTCTATTGTCGAGGGCGCGTATGGCGCCAGCCATCCGATGATCACGACCGCGCTCAATCAACTTGCCACGCTCTACGAGACGCAGGGACGCGCCGCCGAAGCCGAGCCGCTTTTCAAGCGCAGCCTCGCCATCCAGGAAGCGACCCTCGGACCGAACCATCTTGCCGTTGCCGGTACGCTCGGCAGCCTCGCCCGCCTGTATCATCAATACGAACGCTATCCCGACGCCGCGCCCCTCTATCAGCGCCGCAGCGCCATCATCGAGGCGGCACTCGGACCCGATCACACGGCCCTCGCCAGCAGCTTAGGTACGCGCGCCTGGCTCGCCTTCGGACAGCGTGATTGGGGTGAGGCCGCGCTCTACTGGCGGCGTGCGGCGGACATCATCCAGCGTCGGACCGAGCGCGGCCTTGGAATCGCGACGGCGGACACCGAAACCGGATCGGCCGAAGATCCACAGCGGACGTGGTACTTCCGCGGCCTTGTCAAAGCCATCCGCCGATTGATGGCGCACGGGCACGACGATCCTTCGCGCGCCGCACGAGATACGTTCGAGACGGCGCAGTGGGCGGAAACCTCGGAGGCCGCGCAGTCGCTCGCGCAGATGGCCGCGCGAAGCGCAAAGGGTGACCCCGCGCTGGCGGGAGTCGTGCGCGAACGTCAGGATCTCGTCGGCGAGTGGAAAGTCAAGGACGGGCTGCTGATTGCGACCAAGGGCGAAGCGCCCGACAAGCGCAATGCAGAGGCCGAAGCGGCGCTGCAAGCGCGCCTTGCAGAGATCGACGCCAGGCTCAAGGACATCGACGCCCGATTGGCACGCGAGTTTCCGAACTACGCGGCGCTCGCCCAGCCGAGATCCGCCTCATTGCAAGACATCCAGGCCGATCTCGGCGATGACGAGGCGATGGTAGTGTTCCTCGATACGAATAACACGTTCGAGGTCGCTCCCCAGGAAACCTTCATCTGGGTTGTCACGCGCACCGAGAGCCGCTGGGTGCGTTCGGATCTGGGAACCGAGGCGCTCGAAAGCCATGTCGCGGCCCTCAGGTGCGGGCTCGATCTCGGCGCGTGGCAGGGAGACGGCAAAGAGCGATGCCGGGAGCTGATCGGTCGGGACAGGTCGTCCCCGCAGCCGACACTGCCCTTCGATACCGCCAAGGCATACGCCCTCTATCGCGGACTGTTTGCCGAGGTCGAGGATCTGCTTGGGGACAGGCAGCTCTTTGTCGTGCCGTCGGGAGCGTTACAAAAGTTACCGCTCCACGTCCTGGTCACAGAGCCGCCGCGCGACGGCGCAGCACCGGCTTGGCTCATGCGCCGCCACGCCATCACCGTATTGCCGTCGGTCGCGAGCCTAAAAGCACTGCGGGAGCGCGCACCGCAGCCCACGGCGCATCACCGCTCCTACATCGCGTTTGCCAATCCGTTGCTCGACGGCAGGAGCGCCGACGACAAGACGCGGGCCGCGCTCGCAGAGGCCATGCGGGACTGCGCGGCCGTCGCACAACTCGGAGTGATCGCCGGACTGCGCCAAGCGTATGCTGAGCTCGACGATCAACCGACGCTCGGCGGCGCCAATACGGCGAACCTTCGCCTGCTTCCGCCCGTCCCCCAGACGGCCAACCTCGCGTGTGACGTGGCACAGGTGGTGGGCGCCATCGAGGACGACATCCATCTCGGTGCGCGGGCGACCGAGGCGAGCGTCAAGGACTTGAGCCGCTCCGGCGTGCTCGCCTCGTACGCGGTGGTCAATTTCGCGACCCACGGTGCCGTTGCAGGCGAGCTCAAGATCAGCGCCGAGCCGGGGCTCGTGCTGACGCCGCCCGAGACCGGCACCGACGAGGACGACGGCTATCTTTCGGCATCGGAGATCGCCGCTCTCAAGCTCGATGCCGACTGGGTGGTCCTCTCCGCGTGCAACACGGCGGCCGGCGGCGCCAAGAACGCGGAAGCCCTGTCCGGTCTGGCACGCGCCTTCTTCTACGCTGGCGCCCGCTCTCTCCTGGTGTCGCATTGGGCGGTGCGCGAGAAGGCAGCGGTCGACCTCGTGACGGGTGCCATCACGGCGGGTCATGCGGGCTGGGGACGGGCGGAGGCGATGCGCCACTCCATGCTGGCCCTGGCCGATAGCCCAGATGCCCAGGCCTCACACCCTTCGTATTGGGCACCCTTCGTTGTCGTTGGCGAGAGCGGACGCCGCTGACGCCGCTCCTAGTTTTCCGCGAGGCCGAACACGACGACGGCGCCGCCTTGCCGGAAACCCCAGATCTGGCTGCCGCCTGCCGCAACGGCCACGTACTGCGCGCCATCGCTCTCGTAGCTCACGGGCGGCGCGTTGACGCCCGCGCCGCAGTTGAAGCTCCACAGCTTCGCGCCGCTCTTTGCGTCGAATGCCGAAAAATCGCCGCCGCCCTCGCCGGTGAAAACGAGGCCGCCCGCCGTCGCCAACACGCCGCCGACGAGGGGCTGGTCGGTTTTCGTCTGCCACGCGATGCGGCCGCTCTTGGAAAGATCGAGCGCCGTCAGCGTTCCCCAGTTCTCTTCATGCGACGGCTCGATGATGAAGTACGGAACCGCAGGCTTTTCGCCCTCCGCCGGCAGCTCGGCCGTGCGATAGATCATGGGCACGTGCATTCCGGCGACATAGACGACACCGCGCGACGCGTCGAGCGACGCCGGCGACCAATTGGACCCACCGGCCGGACCAGGCGTGATGCGGACGCCTTGCGGCGTCGGTGGCGCGAACAGGTTGTCTTGCGGAACGAACGCATCCGATTTGAACAGCAGCGCGCCGTCGCGGCGGTCGTGCACGTAATACCACCCGAGCTTGCTCGCCTGCCCTATCGCGGGGACCGATTTTCCGCCCATCTCGACCTCGAACAGCGTCGGCGGGCTGGCCACGTCGTAGCCCCACATGTCGTGCGGAACCTGCTGGAAATGCCACACCAGCTTGCCGGTGGCCGCCTCGAGCGCCACCAAGGAGACGGTGTAGAGATTGTCGCCCGGCCGCGTGCTGTCGGCGGCTTGAGGCGAGGGATTGCCGACACCGAAATAGAGGAGGCCCGCAGCCGTATCGACGGTCGGCGTGTGCCAGATGGATCCGCCGCCATAACGCCATGCATCCGGATAGTTGGCGAGGGCGGCCTTCTCGGCAGTGATATCGCGGCGGAGGGGAACGCCGTCCGGCGTCTCCGTGCGGAAACGTCCTTCCCACCCCTGCTGCGTCGTCTCGAACTTCCAGATTTGTTTCCCCGTTTCGGCGTCGTAGGCGGCAAGAAATCCGGGGCGCCCGTATCGTCCTGCGACGCCGACCACCGCACCGAGCGGTGCGCCCGGTCGCGGGCTGTCGAGATGCATGCCGTATCCGACCCCGGTGATGCCGACGATGACTTTGCCGTCGTAGACCAGCGGCGCGATGACGGCACCGACGCCCGTCGACCCCGTGATGTTCCGGGCATGCAGAGGGTCCCCGGCGGCCAGAACTTGCTTGTCCTCCGTCGCCCCCGTTCCCTGCTCGGCGAGCGCGATATCCCAGATCGGCTTGCCGGATTTTTGATCGAGCGCGATCAGCCGCGCATCGACGGTTGCGACATAGATCTTGCCGTAGCCGATCGCGGCGCCACGATTAGCCGGCCCGCAACAGGGCTTTTCAGAGACGCGCTTGTGGTCATAGCGCCAGTTCTCACGCCCTGTTTTGGCATCCAATGCGACGACGTTGGAAAAGGGCGTCGTGATATACATGACGCCGTCGGCGATCAGCGGTGAGGTTTGAAAGGTCGCCGAGATGCCGGTCTGATAGATCCATTTCGGCACCAGCCGCTTCACGGTCCCGGCGTTGATCTGATCGAGCGGCGAGAAGCGCTGCTGACTGTAGTCGCGTCCATAGAGAAGCCAGTCGCCACGAGTCTGCGCCGCCGACTTCAGGCGATCATCGCCGACGTCCGCCGACCATGCGGCCGGAGCCTTGCACAGAAGCAAGAGGATCGCCGGCAGCAGAAGGCCACGCTTCCATGCGCTCAACATGATCGTCGCTCCCTATGTGTTGGGCCCGCCGTCCTGCGGCGGCGGGCCTGAAAGTTTCTGGCGCAGTGATCCGCCGGCAAAACGCACGGCTACTTCTTGCGCGGATCTTCGTCCGGATTGACGTAGATGATGTCGAAAGGACCATTAGCAGCCACTTGGATGATCGTCTCCTCATCCTTGGTCCAGACATAGTGGGCATGATTGGCAGGCAGGATGAGCAAGGAGCCCGCCTCGAGCATCTTGCCCTTCGAGGTGTCCACCTTGTCGCCCATCCCGCTTCCCATGGCGCCGGAGAGGACCGTTACGGACTCGAGCGCCGGATGCGTGTGCGCCGGGACGACGTAGTTGGGCGGAAACTTGAGGCGGATGATGAAAAACTCGGGTTTCGCCGGGTCGCCGTGAATGAGCATCGATTGCGCACCCTTCGGAAACGCCGGATTGTCCTCGAACTTGATGTCGGCTGGCGTCAGCTCCCTGGCGTGCTGAGCCGGATCATCGGCGAGCGCGGCGCCGGACAGCACGATCATCGCGGCAGCGATCAGACTTTTCCTCATGGACCGTTTTTTCCTCCTGTGACGTTGAAGTGAGCCTTGAAATTCCGAGCACGGACGTCTGCTACAGGCGACCGTCAGCCTGCTTCAGACAGCGGCTGTCGGGGGCGCCGACGAGGCCTTCGACACCGCTCGTGCGACCCGAACTCTCCATATTCGCCGCTTGATGCAGCCGGATGAGTTCGAGGCTGGCGAACGCGGCGAAGGTCGCCATGGCGATCGACACCGAAGCAAAAAGCAGTCTCTCCCTCCCGTGCGACGGCGCGTTTTTGCAAAGCCATTTCAGGGATTGCCAAAAAGCCTTCGCTCCAAGCCGCTGCATGTTCAAAGGTTTCCCGCATTTCCGTCTTGGCCGCGAAGCCTAGAAAGGACGGGACGTCGGGACCAGTGCGCCCCTCCCGAGACCCTTTGTGAAAATTTCCCGAGCGTGTGGCCCAGCCCTTCACAGCCCGAACGGGGCCCTCTAGCTTCGACGCAGATGTGACCGGCGAGGCGTCGTCATGGACCTTAAGTGGCTACTGGTGAGACGGATTACCTTGGTGGCGCTGGCGTGCTTTCTCACCGGATCCGGGCTTGCGCTCTATGTCACCGCGCGCGAGGCCAAACAGCAGAACGCCAGCCTGGTCGATCTCGCCGCTCGCCAGCTTGATCTGCAACTCACACGCATCGAAAGAGGAACGGACGTGCCGAAGCGCTTCCCGGATTGGGACCTTGTATCGAGCTACGCGCTCGAGCCCGGCCAGTGCATCGAGTTTCGTGGCACCGACACATCGCGCAACCGTTCGAGCTGCGCCGGGTTCGATGGCGGATCCCTAAGCGCGCCGCAATGGTTCTTCCGCTTCCACCGTTGGCTGATCGCCGACAATCTCACGACAACCCGGCCGCTTGCCCATCGCGGCGACCTCCAGGGCACCATCGTCGCGACGTTCGATCCTGTCGCGACGGCTGCCCGCGCATGGGGAACGATCGCGCCGCTCCTCGGGCTGTCGGCTGTTCTCGTCGCGGCCCTGTGCCTCGTCAGCTATCTTGTCGTCCATAGGGCGCTCCTGCCCGCGAAAGACATTCTGTCCGGTCTCAATCGCCTGGCACACGGCGACCTCGCCTGCCGCCTGCCGCCGTTCCGTCTGACCGAGCTCAATCGCATCAGCGAGGTTTTCAACTCGGTCACCGAACAACTCGGCAAAGCCACCTCCGAGCGAGCCGAGCTTGCGCGCCGCCTCGTCGACATGCAGGAGCAGGAGCGGCGGCATATCGCCCGTGAGCTGCATGACGAGATTGCGCAGAAGCTTGCGGCCATGAACGCGCTCGCGGCCTGCATCAGGAGGAGCGCCCAGATCGACGCGCCGGCGCTCGTTGACGAGGCCCGGGCGCTCGAGCAGATGGCATCCGTCCTGATGGTGTCGCTCCGCCGGACACTCACCTATCTGCGCCCGCAGGAAATTGACGATCTCGGTTTGGTTCCGAGCCTCAGGGCGCTCGTCGAGCAGCACAACGAGACGGCACGCGGGCGCACGACCTATTCGATCGAGACCGCTGGAGAGATCGAGAAGCTCCGCGCCGAGACCAGCGCCCATGTCTACCGGATCGTTCAGGAGGCGCTGACAAATGCGTCGAAGCACGCCAACGCCCGCAACGTCCGCGTTTCGCTCACCCAGCATGCCGACGTGCACAACGCCCGCATCAGCCTTTCCGTCGTCGATGACGGATCGGGACCGTCCGCCGTCACCAAAGCCCGAAGCCTCGCTGGTGCCGGTTTGATCGGGATGCGCGAGCGGGTCGCAGCCCTGAGCGGAAAATTCGCCGCAGGCCCGCTTCCGAGTGGCGGATTCGGGCTCGAGGTGGAGTTTCCAACCTCTCAACAGGGAGCCTGATCGCCATGGGCATCCGGGTGCTGCTGATCGACGATCATGCCGTAGTGCGTGAGGGCTATCGCCGGCTGATCGAGAAGCATCCCGGGATCGAGGTGGTTGCCGAAGCGGAAGACGCGGCATCGGGCTACCAGGCCTTCAAGAAGTCCGCCCCCGACGTCGTCGTCGTCGATATCTCAATGCCGGGACGCGGAGGCATCGATCTCGTCCGCCAGATTCGCCAATTGGACGCCGCCGCCCGCGTTCTTGTTTTCACAATGCATGCGAGTGCGACCTATGCCCATCAGGCTTTTCGCGCCGGCGCGCGCGGGTATGTCACGAAAAGCAGCCCGCCCGAAGTTCTGGTCAGCGCCATCCGCGATGTCTTCAAGGGACGCCCTGCGCTATGCGCCGAGATCAACCAAGCCATCGCCACGAGCCGGCTCTGCGACGACACATCCGCCGTCGAGCAACTTTCGCCCCGGGAGTTCGAAGTCCTGCGCATGATCCTGGACGCGAAATCGACGGACGAAATCGCCATGGCTTTCAACCTCAGCCCGAAGACCGTGGCGAACTATCATAGCGAGATCAAATCCAAGCTCGGCGTCCGCTCGGACATCGAGCTCGTCTATCTCTGCATGCGCCAGGGTTTGGTGGAATCTCTTGCGGAGCCCGGTGCAGCCTAGGCGGCGCCGGCTCGGAAACCGCGAGGTGGCCTCAGGTCACCCGGACCAGGCGCGTCAACTCGAAAAGAAGATCGTACCCGTCCCAGACCGCGTCGAAATCGAGCGCCGATCCGACTGCCGTCCAGCGCGAAACACCGAGAGCTGTGTTGGACGCGGCGACGTCTCGAATGGCGTCCGCCGGAAAGCCGAAATGGGTGACGGTCTGGTCATGCTCGCGAAGCAAGCCGCTGACGGCCGCGAGCGAGGGAACGAAGACCACGTTGAGAAAGCCGCCCCCGACCCTTTGCTCTGAGCGATCCTCGCCCAAGGCAATGGCGCTGGTGAGCATCGCGTTGCGCCAGGTCACTTCGCTCGACAGACCGCCTGCGGCGGACGCGAACGCCTGCACCATCTTCGCGATCTGATGCCCGGTCGCCGAGGCCTCGCCTTTGTCCGCCGCGGCGGCACCCAACGCCTGGAGAAGGGTCTTGATGCCGGCGAGATGCCGGTCCGCATCGCCGACCACATAGAGGACATGGGGCGACGAGCAGGCCATCTGATCGAAAATGAAGATGTCGTTGAAGAGGCGATGCGCGAGTTCGCCGCGTTCGGTCTCGCTGAGCGCAGCGACCGTTTCGCCATCGAGCACGCAGAGCGAGAAGCGGTCGCCGAACCAGATCGACTTCCCGCCGTTTCTGAGCGGAATGGTTTCGAATGCCTTGATCTTTGCATCGCCCCCCCACACGACCCGGGCATCGGCCGCGGCGGAGATCGTCCGCCCGAGATCGCTGTCGGAGGGGTAATGAATAAGCCATTGCGACCGGTCGGCGGCATTGCCGAGGGCCGCCAGGATGAGTTCGCAGATCCAGCGCATATCGGCGCTGATCTCTCGCGGAAGGCGCACCACATTGGCATTGCCGGCCAGGAAAGAGAGAACCCAGGAATAGAGAAAGACCGTCTCGACGTTCTTGGGCGGCAGATGGAAGACGAGACCGCGTGGCCGTGCCAGTGTTTGCGCTGGGTGCCGGCGGCCGAAATCCTGCTGCAGCCGAAGCAAGGCCGCGTGCCGGATCCAGAAGCCGAAATGCTTGGCGAAGGAGGAGACGGGCGCCTTGCGTTTGAGGATTGCCTCGCTGACCGCTGCGATGAGATCGATTCTCTCCGTCGCGAACGGCGCCACGAGCAGAGAGCGGCAGGCTTCGAGGCGTTCGAGAAGCGTCACCCCGTCGATCTGTCGCTCCCCGCCGTCGGCCTCGAACACTGTGGTGAGTGCGCTCACGTTTCCTGATCCTAAGCTGCACTGGCGGCGATCACGTCGCTGCAGCCGCGCAGCTCCGCCTTCGCCACCCGGCCGGCGATGGTAATTGCCTTGCCGAAGTGGTTGTCGATGCCCTTGTCGATGGCCAGGATCGCGCCTCTGTCCTCGGTCAGCACGCTGTGACCGGGATAGGATCTCGGCAGCAGCGAGACCACCTGCAGCACGCCTTCCTCGCCCGGCTCCGCCGCCTCCCAGCTACCGGGGCGCCGCACGATCACGTCGGTGAAATTGGGCGGATAGAGCAGCCCCTCCGGACCTTCCACGAACATCGAACCGATCTGCTCCACGAACCCGTAGAAATTGTAGATCCGGGTCAGGTTGAAGCGCGCGCGGAATGCCTCGCGGAACGTCGCGTTGGACACTTTCTGCGCTTCGAGTTTCTTCCATCCCCCCGAATGAATGAGGACCGCGTTCGAGAGGTCGAGCTCGCCGTCGCCGAATTGCTCGTAGAGCTTGGTCCAGACCAGGAACGTGAAGCCGAAGATCAGGAACGGCTTGCTGCCGTTCGCATCGACGAACTTGCGGATCGCCTGGCGATCCGTCTCCAGCGCCGCCGACAGCGCGAAGGTCGCCTTTGCGCCGAACTTCATCATGCCGAGTACGCCCGCGCCCCGCGCCGTCAGGCTGGCCGCACTGATGACGTCCTTCGTGTCGATGGCGAGGAACGGCAGGCGGCTCTCGCCCAGGATCGGGCGGAAGGTGGCGATCAGCGCCCGGGATTGCCGCGTCGCAGTTTCGGGATCGACAATGATGCGGCTCGGGACCTGGCCCGTCGTTCCGCTCGACTGCAACACGATGGAGGACACGGCGGTCGACGACAGCTCCATCTCCTTGAACAGGCCGACCGGCAGGAACGGAACGTCCTCGATCGCGCGATAGGGCCGCAGCCCGCCCCAGGCCGCGTTGATGATGCGCGCATAATCCGGGCAGCGCTCGGTGTGAAAACGCATGAGCTCGTTGAGCCCCGTAAGGAGCAGCGGCTCCTTCTCGGTCTGGCGAAGCGAATAGGGCGCCGCGTCCAGCAATCGGTCAAACATCGGCCATCTCCCTCACGCGGGTGTAGTCGATCTTGCCGTTCGGTTTGCGCGGCATGTCGGGCAGGGATCGCACAGCGAAACTGCTCGCTGGGATCTTGCACGCGAGCGCCAGAGTTTTCAGCCGCTCCTTCGCGCCCTCCGGAACCACGCCTTCGAACCCCACGATGATGCGCTCGCCCTGATCGATACAGGCGACGGTGCCGAGCGCGGAAATCTCCTTCTCGATGTCGTCGAGGCTGAGCCGAAGACCGGCAATCTTCGCAAACCGCGCAACGCGTCCCGAAAGATAGAGGTACCCGTCGCTGTCCAGCCGGCCGAGGTCTCCGGTTTCGAGGCGTCCTCGTGAGAGATCGCCTTTTGCGAGATCGTCCCGCCCCTCGGCGTATCCCATCATGACGTTGGGCCCTTCGTAGACCACGGCGCCGATCTCCTCGGCGGACAAGAGCGCGCCGTCTCCATCGACGATCAGAAGCTTGCCGCGCGGCAGCGCAATCCCGACCGATCCCAGTTTTTCGCGCAATCGGTCATGAGGCACGGTGGTCATGCGCGGCGACGCCTCCGTCTGTCCGTACATGACGAAAAATCGCGCGCGGCGCTCCGCGGCCATGTCCAGGATCGCCTTTTGGAGCCGTCCGTCGAGGTGTCCGCCTGCCTGCGTGAAGGTGTCGATCGAGGCCGGAACGACATCGAAGCCGAACCGGGCCAGAACGGAGTAATGGAATGGAACGCCCGGAAAGTGCGTCCCGCCGCAGGCGTCCGCCTTGCTCCAGAAGCTCGGCGACGTCACCGCGTCGTCCAGGAGCGCGATGCGTCCGCCGGCGGCGAGGTGAGATGTGACGACGGACAGCCCGTACGAATAATGCAGCGGCAGATGGGCGATGGCTACGCTCACAGGATCGAGCGACAGGCTGGCCGCGATCTGCGCGGCATTCGCGACCACCGCCGCGCGCGAAAGACGGACGAATTTCGCGCTCCCTGTCGTGCCAGACGTCAACAGCAGCAGCAGCAACTCCGGCGCGATCGCCGGCCCGGTATTCGGCGCCTTGCGACGGGCGAGGATCAGGGAAGGGGCTGCACCCGTCGAGATGTCCCAATCGGCGGACTGATTGGAGGCACGCCGAATCCATTCGGAGCACGCCGTCCCGATGACGACATCCGGGCCGTAGCGCGCGCAAAGACTGTCGAGTCGGTCGGCAGTCAGGTTGGGATCGATCAGCGCAACGGCATGTCCGGCTGCGGCGGCCGCGAGCAAGGCGACGAGAATGGCCGCGCGATTGTCGGCCAGAACAAACACGAGCTGTTTGTCGGATTGCTCCAACTGCGACGCGACCGCCATGCACTGAGCACGCAGCGCGCGCTCCGTCTGCCAGCTTGTGCTGACGTCGTCCCACAAAATCGCCCGATCGGGCGCATCGGCCCCGAGGGGAAACAAGCCTGCGCAACTGGCATCGATCATGACCGGCGCTCGCCCGTGCTCAAATGACCATGCCGCCATCGACCCCGAGAATCTGCCCCGTCACGTAGCGCGACAGATCCGAAGCCAGAAAGAGAACGGCGTCGGCAACGTCTTCTGCAGTTCCGGCCCGCCCGAGGCCGATCGACTTCAGCGTCTGAACCCTCACCTCGTCTCCGAGCTTGGCCGTCATGTCGGTGTCGATGTAACCGGGCGCGACGGCGTTGACCCGGATGCCTTTTTGCGCCAGCTCCTTGGAGGCGGCCAATGTCGCGCCGATGATCCCCGCCTTGGAGGCGGCATAGACCAGTTGGCCCGCAGCGCCCTTGGCTCCCACGACGGATGAGACGTTGACGATGCTGCCGCCGGAGCGCGCCATCAGCCGCGAGGCCGATTGGATAAGGTGGATCACGCCGGCGAGGTTGGTGTCGAGAGTTTGCGCGATATCGTCGTCCGAGATCATGCCAATCGGGGCCGGGCGCATGATGCCGGCATTGTTGACGAGGATGTCGAGCCGCTTGTGGCGGGAAAAGATCGTTTTGATCAACTGCCCCACCGCCTCCGGTTCGCCGACATCGCCCGGCAGCACGAAGACCTGCGCCTGCGGTCCATCGAAAGTCGCAATGATCTCCTCGTCGATCGTCCGCGCATTGAGTACGACGGTGGCGCCTGCTGCGGCGAGCCTCTGCGCGATCGCAAGCCCGATGCCCCGGGACGCGCCGGTAATCAGAGCCACGCGACCGGAAAGATCAATTCGCTGCATATCGGCTCATGATCTCCACCGCCTTGTCGAAACTGCTCATGGCCAGAATGTCATTCGTTTCGAGCATGGTATCGAACTCGGTTTCGAGAGCCGAAACGAGTGTCATGTGGCCGAGGGACGTCCACTCGGCGTAGTCCCGATAGACGAGGATCGAGCGATCGATCTGCTCGTCGATGTCGAGTGCCTCTTTGAAGGCTGAGAAGACCCGTTCGTGCACGCTCATCGATAGTTCTCCGCACATCGCATGGTTTGGCGGCGTCCGCGAGGAGCCGGGGTTCAGTGTGAGGCCCGTTGGAATTCACTCGGATCGAGAAGGCGCTCGAAGAGGAGCACGTCGTGCAGCTTGCCACCCGCATCGGTGAAGTGGGCCTCGAGTGTGCCGATGATGCTGTAGCCGGACATCAGGTTCATTTGTATCGCTGGGAAGTTGTCGACCCGGATTTCGGCCAGGAGCTTTAGAAGGCCAAGGTCGCAGCACGCCGCTCGCATGAGTTCGCGCATCGCGATCTGGCCGACGCCCGGGATACGCGCGCGCTTGGAAACAGCCACGGCGCCGTAACCGTTCCTGTTGCGCCGGTTGACCTGGCTCACCTGAATGAAGCCGATGGCATCCTTCTGATCGGCGTCGGTGATGACTCGGAACATGCCCCCCGGGTCGCGCGTGCGGCGCTCGATCCATTGCCTGACGGATTCGTCATCCGTCGCCTCGGGAATGGCCATGAGCATCGCCTGCATGGACACGTCCCGTCGCATCTCTGCAAGAACAGCGAAGTCTGCATCGGTCGGAGCCCTGAACATCGCGATCTGTTTCCTGCATAGCCCGGCCTTCTGCAACGCCCGCCACGACAGTGCGCCGATCCTTTGCCGGGTTACGAAAGCTGGACGCTAGACTGAGCGATCTGGCTTG
>NZ_CADEFI010000046.1:0-10173 GCF_902826555.1 uncultured Hyphomicrobium sp. | reverse complement strand
TCGCATTGGAAAATAGGTGATTCTGGGCCTGTCCTGCAGCTCGCGGACACGGCCTTGAAGTTGCGGGAAAATCCCGCCTCACATTCCGAGTTTTGACTGTTTTTCAGGCGGCGCCCCGTCCGGAAGACAGGGCCGCGCGCTCGCTTTGCACTTGTAGTCGCCCTTCAGGTCCTTGCTGCATTCGAGCGCCTGGTCGTCGGCATTGTCCCAGATCCCATAGCCCTCGCCGAGGGCCCCCGCGCGGGACGACCACCATTCCTGAGCGCCAACCAGCGCTTCCTCCTGCGTCGTACCGGACGACACTCCGCCCTCGACCGGATCAGCGCAGGTTTTGCCCGCGTGCACTGCCGACGGCACCGTCACGCACACCAGTCCGGCAAGCGCCAACTTCAAACGCCAACAAACACTCATCGAAGATCCCCCTTAGCTCTTAGCGCAAGGTTGCGTTCGTTCGTCAAGGGGAGAGCTTCCCAACGGCGCCTGCGAGCGCAGGGCGAGGAACGCGGAGCAAGCCTTCGCGATCGCTTTCGAGCACCACGCAAAGCAACGGACGCCACACACGCGTGGCGAAGGTCAGGAACATGACGATCGTGGTGTCGCGTCGAGAAAAGCAAGTCGTTGCATCACTAAACCTTAGTCAAAACGCCGAGAATCTGATGAATTACTGATGCGCTACGGAGGACACCATGAGAGCCACGATCCTTGCCATCGTCGTCCTTGCGTTCTCAGTAAATCACGCGTTCGCCGTTAGCCTCGCCGTCAAGCTCGCCTGCCGCGACGACTACTTCGCCCATTGCAGCATGCACGCAGTCGGAAGCCCCGGTCTGCGCCAGTGCATGAGGAATGTCGGACCTCGACTTTCCCAACGCTGCATCGGCGCTCTGGCCGATGCGGGAGAGATCAAGAAGGCGAAGCTCGCTGCCTACAAGAAGAAGCACTACGCGAAACAGAGCGTCGCCAAGACGCGGGTCGCCAAGGCCAGCACTGTCAAAAAGTATGCCGCCAAGAAGCAGTACGCGAAAAAGGACGTCGCAAAGAAGCGTTTGGCTTCCAACGACGACGTCAAAAAGCGTGACGTGAAAAAGCGGTATGCCAAGAAGCGCGAGAAGCAATACGCGAGACTGGACTAGCTCGGAACCGAGCGCCTGAAGCCTGCACCTGCATCGGGCGCGCACCATGCAGGTGCTTTTGCGTTGAAATCGCCGCGATCAGAAAACACGCGGCGGATTGATCCGCCTCTTCGCATCTACACCTTTCGGCAGCCGTCCTCGCCGGGCACCGGCCCGCTCTTCGGCACCAGCCGCTTGCGCGCGCATTGCTCGACGAGGAGATCGCGCAATGCGCTCTCGCGCTCCTTCCACTCGGGCTTGCCAGCCAGGTTCTCGAGCTCCATCGGATCGGCGGAGACGTTGTACATTTCGTACTCGTTAGGCGCGGGCTGCGTTTTGACGCGCTCTTCGTAGATGCGCCGCGCGCTGCCGTCGTCCTCGCCTTCACGCCCCATGGGTTTGTTCACCACGTCGCGAACGCCTTCGGCGCCGGGCGTGCCGGGGGCGCTCCAATAGCGCGGGTGATCGAAATAGCGCGAGTACTTCCAGATCTCGCCCTCCACGCTCGCGATCACGCTCTCCACGTGGTTCGGCTGCGCGACGGAGTCGTAGCTGATACCGATGAAGTTCTTCTGGTCGAGGCCCCGGCTCGGGTCGTCGTCGGTCATGAAGTAGATCGGCTCGGCGAGCTTTTCGGCGGCCGCTTCGCCGCGGATGAGGGGTGAGAGATCGCGACCCACGAGCGGGAGCGCGTCGGTGAAGGCGGGTGCAATCGCCTCACGCACCACGTTGTGGTCGATGCCGGCAAGTCCGAGAAGGGTCGGAACGATGTCGATATGACTGGTCGGGATCGGCACGGTGCGCGGAGCATCCTTGCCCGGGAGCGCAATGACCAGAGGCACGCGCACCGCCTCCTCGTACGCCATGTACCACTTCTGATGCAGGCCGCCATGCGCCCCGAGAATGTCGCCGTGATCGGACGTGAAGACGATGATGGTATCGTTGCGGAAGCGCGTGGACTCGAGCGCGGCGAGCACCGCGGCGAGATGCCGGTCTACGTCGGCGTGCAGGCGGTAGTAGAGCCGGTAGTACTCGCGGCTCGCGAATGACGGCTGCATGAACTGGCTGTAGGCGTCGCGGTAGGATCTCTGGCACGACGGTTTGTCGTCGAGCTTCTCGAGCCGCGTGCGTCCGAACAGGCTGCGGTCGAACGGCTCTTCCGGGACGAACTCGGGCACGGTGAAATCGTAGGTGCCCTGCCGGTCCGCGGCGAGGTTCGAGAAAAACCCCCACAGCGCGATGTCGTGCGGGTTCGTGAACGACGCCATCAGGAACCATGGCGACGCGTCGTCGGAGACATCGAGGTCCTTCAACGTCTGCACGACCTGAGCCGAGATGGCCTGGTCCCGGCCGAGTTTGCTCTGTCCTGCGCTGGAGCCGGACCGGAGCGGATCCGATCCATGCGGCTCCGGCCCGATCCAGCCCGAGAACCCGAACCGGTCCAGCGCATCGGCCCTGAGATAGAGAGCCTCCTTCTCGGGATCCGTGACCCCGTTGGCGTCATAGCTCGTGACCACCTGCTCGGTACCGGGAACTTTGAGATCGGCTTCCGTGATGTGCCACTTGCCTTTCCAAAGAGTGCGGTAGCCCGCCTGGCGCAGGTAGTGGCCGAGAGTGGGCACTGATCCCGGCAAGAGCCAATGCATGTCAGGATCGTTGGCGGCCTTCGCCGCTCCGTCGGTATTGGCGACGCCGTGTAGCGAGGGATAGTGGCCCGTGTAGAGCGAGGTGCGGCTCGGCACGCACGCGACCGACGCCACATAATGACGCTCGAAGCTCACGCCCTTCTTCGCCAGCGAGCCTTGTGCCGGCAGGTGCTGAGCGCGAAACTCCTTCAGGGCGGCGCTTTCGTAGACGGTCGGGAAGCGCTGCTCGTCGACGAGCAGAAACAGGATGTTCGGGCGTTTCGGCTGGTTGGGCTGGGCAGCCTTGGCCGCTCCCGCCTCCGATCCTTTGAGGCTGGCCGCGCCCACCGCACCCGCCAGGCCGAGTTTTATTGCGCCTCTTCGGGTTACACCCGATTCTGCGGCCATTCCGTTCCCCCCTATGGCTCGTCTGTGAGGAGAGGAGTATGGCGGGGGGCGTTTGGCAAGCGCAATAGGGAACCCTGCGTATCCGTAAGGACGGGCGCGCAGTGTGCTTTGACGGCGGATTTTCCGCGTCGGTACGGTCCGCGATCTCGGTCGCCACGGTCGCGAGATCGTTGATGATCTCGCCGCGTCCTGCCGTCAGCCTCCGAAATCGTAGGCCGCAAGAGCGGCGAGGTTCAGGATGTCGGCCTCCTTCGCGCCGAGCGTCGAGATCTGCACGCTTTTCTCGAGGCCCACGAGCAGCGGCCCGATCAGAGTGGCGCCCGCAAGCTCCTTCAGCATCTTGGTCGAGATCGACGCCGCATGGAAGGCCGGCATCACGAGCACGTTCGCGGGGCCCGTGAGGCGGCAGAAGGGATAGAGTTTCATCAGCTCATGCGACAGCGCGACGTCGGCGGCCATGTCGCCGTCGAACTCGAAGTCGGCATCGCGCTCCGCGAGGATGGCAACCGCTTCCCTGACCCGGTCGGATCGCTCGTTGGGAGGCTGCCCGAAGGTGGAGTTGGCGAGCAGCGCCACGCGCGGATCGATGCCGAACTTGCGCGCCGCGTTCGCAGCTTCCGTTGCGATGTTGGCAAGCTCCTCGGCCGTCGGAGCCTCGTGCACATCGGTGTCGGCCACCAGAATGCCGCGCCCGCGGCAGAGCGCCAGGCTGACGCCGATCACGTGCCGTCCTGGTTTCGGGTCGATCACGCGTCGCACGTCCTGAAACACGCTGGCCCAATTGCGCGTTACGCCCGCCACCATGCAGTCGGCATGGCCATGAGCGACGAGCAGCGCCGCGAACACGTTGCGCTCGTTCCTGACGAGGCGCAGGCAGTCGCGCTTGAGAAAGCCGCGTCGCTGCAGGCGCGCATAGAGGAAGTCCGTGAACTCCTCCGTCAGCGGCGAGTTGCGAATGTCGACGATCTCGAACTTGTCGCCCATCCGGATGCCGGCTTCGCGGAAGCGCTCACGCACCACCGATTCAACGCCGACCAGAACGGGCACGCCGAACCCTTGCGCGACATAGCTGTTGGCCGCGCGGATCACCGCCGGATCCTCGCCCTCGGCGAACGTGATGCGCTTGGGCTCGAGCCGCACCCGTTCGAAAACCGAATGTAGCCAGTCGGCGACTGGATCGAGCCGTCCATTGAGGCGGGAAATATAGGCGCCCATGTCGACGATGGGCCGCCGCGCCACGCCCGTGTCCATCGCCGCCTGCGCCACGGCCGGCGGCACGCGGCTCATGAGGCGCGGATCGAACGGCGCCGGAATGATATATTCGGGCCCGAACGTCGGGCGCCGGCCGAGGAATGCGGCCGTCACCACGTCCGGCACCTCTTCGCGGGCGAGCGCAGCCAGAGCGCGCGCCGCTGCGATCTTCATCTCGCCGTTGATCGTGCGCGCCTGCACGTCGAGTGCGCCACGGAAGATGAAGGGAAACCCCAGCACGTTGTTGACCTGGTTCGGGTAGTCGGAGCGCCCGGTGGCGACGATGGCGTCGTCACGGACGGCCTGCACATCCTCGGGCGTGATCTCGGGATCCGGATTGGCCATCGCGAAGATGATCGGCTTCGGCGCCATGGAGGCGACCATCTCGCCCGTCACCGCGCCTTTGACGGATAGTCCGAAAAAGGCGTCCGCCCCATCCATGGCCTCGGCCAGCGTGCGAACTTTGGTTTTAGCTGCGTAGGCCGACTTCCACTGGTTCATGCCTTCCTTGCGCCCTTGGAAGATCACGCCCTTCGTATCGCAGAGCACGACATTCTTCTTTGGCACGCCGAACGCGACCAGCAGTTCGATGCAGGCGATGGCGGCGGCACCGGCGCCGTTCACGACCAGCCGGAAATCTGCGATGTCCCGTCCCGTGAGCTCGAGCGAGTTGATCAGGCCAGCCGCTGCGATGATCGCCGTCCCGTGCTGGTCGTCGTGGAAGACGGGAATGTCGAGCAGCTCTTTGAGGCGTTCCTCGATGATGAAGCAGTCAGGGGCCTTGATGTCCTCGAGGTTGATGCCGCCGAAGCTCGGTCCCAAATAGCGGACGGAGTTGATAAACGCGTCCACGTCTTCCGTATCCACCAGGAGATCGATGGCATCGATGTCGGCGAAGCGCTTGAACAGCGCGCCCTTGCCCTCCATGACCGGCTTCGAGGCGAGCGCGCCGAGATTGCCGAGCCCGAGGATCGCCGTGCCGTTCGAGACCACGGCCACCAGGTTGCCCTTGTTCGTGTAGTCGTAGGCGAGCAGCGGGTTCTCGGCGATGGCTTCCACCGGAACCGCGACCCCTGGGGAATAGGCGAGCGCGAGGTCGCGCTGGGTGACGAGCGGCTTGGTCGGCGTGATTTCGAGCTTGCCGGGCTTGCCCTGCGCGTGGAACTGCAGCGCCTCCTGGGCCGTGATGCGCGTGCGCTGAGCTTTGCTGGACATGGGCTGACCAATGGAAAATAGGAGCGGCGGGATCGGAGGGGCTTTGACCCTACGAGCCTCGCGTGCAGTGCACAACCGCTCATTCGTCCGACTTTTGGCTGCGACGCGAGCCCACGCGAGCCCTCGGCCGGCTGACGCTGGAGACCGTCAGTTCTCGATCTGGACCGAGAATGTCCGCTGCGTCACGTCCCCGCCGAGTTCGGCCTGGATGGAGAACGTGTCGGGGCCGGTTTCCCCGGGCCGCGCCGTGTAATAGATGCCGGTGCCCGTCACGCGTTGGCCGATACAGGTGCCCGACGCACTGGTGTTGACGGTGGTTTCCTGGCCCGGCTCGAACGAGACGCTGCCCTTGGCCGGCTGTGCCGTCACCGTGATGTTGGGGGCTGGCAGGCTCTCGCAGCGCTCTCCGAAGCCGGCCATGATGAACACGCGCGCCCGCCGCCCCGCGACGACCGGGTCACGCCGGACGCCGTCCCCGGGCTGCCCCTCGGCCGCAGGGGGAGACGCGGACACCGCGGGAGCGGGGCCGGGAGAGGAGCACGCTGCGATCGGCAGGACGGCAAGCAAAAGCCCGAGGGCTTTGGGAGCGGCATTGGAAACCAAGGATGACCGACCTTTCGATCCTGCACGGTGCACGTCGCACAATGCCACGATCAAGGGGCCGGATCACGGCATGCCGATCTCCTGTGGAGAAGAGGTCGCAGGAAAAAACTCGGCGCCGGATCGTCTGACCCGGCGCCGAGCCGTCATGTCGGGGCTAGCGTCCGGCCCGTCTCACTGCGTGAGATAGAGCTGGTTGATCTTGAGCGCGATATCGCGGAACGCCTGCTTGAGCTCGGCGCCGCTGTCGGCTGTATAGGTCGTGGAGGCGTCGGTCGCGCATGTTGAGAGCGTATTGATAGCGGTCTGGTTGCCGCCCAAGGCGAACCCGACGGTGTAGACGGTGATGCCTTTGGCCTTCATGCCCGCGCAGAGGGCCTTCGCCTGCGTGGGGGAATCGCCGTTCGCGCCTGTGCCCGAGACACCGTTGCTGTCGTACTGCAGGTTATACTCGCCGTCCGTCATCAGGATCGCGAACTTGCGCGTTCCGTCGCCGTAAGGTTTTGCGGCGGCAGACGCGTCCCAGAGCGTGTTCCAGTTGGGCGACAGCGTGTACCACGCCCACGCCGTGCCGATGTGACCTGCGGTCGTGTTCGAGAGGTCGAGTGAATCGATCTTGGCCGTAAGAGCCGCCTTGTTCTTGCTCAGCGGCATCAGCGTATCGTCGGTGGTGACGCCGCATACGCCCGACGACGAGGTGACGTACATCGTCTTGACGTAGTTGTTGGTGCCGGGCGCCACGTCCGTATATTTGTTGGTGCCCTGGCGTTCGACGACGCAATCCGTCCTGTAATAGGTTTTCGCGTTTCGGCCGCTACCGACGGTGATCGTCGTGGTGGGGCTGCCCCGCGCCTTCGTGTTGGCCGATGTTGGCAGCCGCACGCCTTCCGCGAACGGTACGATCGAGATCCGCACCGGATTGTAGTTGGCGCTGTCCGAGATGACGATGTTGACGAGGTCGGTCGCGGCCGCTTTGAGGTCGCGGATCTTGGTGCCGGACATCGAGCCCGTTACGTCGAGCATCATCGCGATCTCGACTTCGTTGTTGGATTGGCCTCCGGCGCGCAGCACCGCCTTGGAGTAGGCGCCGACCGGCAGTCGCGAGATATGCGCGAAACTCAGGAAGGTGGTTTCGATGAACGAACGGTTCGTCCCGGTGAAGGCCGTGTTGTCGTCGGAGGGATTGAAGCTCACGGTCTCATCGACCACGTGCATCCGGCCCTTGGTGTTTTCCGTGAAGTACTGTTGCGCTGCAGCCCGCGCACCCGTCACGTCCTTTTCGTCGAGCTGAAGCACGCGCGCACCCGCGAGCACGGCGGCATCGAGCGCGGCGACCGATTGATTGCGCGCCTGCAGCCAGCGCCCGAGGTCGACGGCAGCGCCGACGAAGAGGCAGAGCGACACGCCGATCATGGCAAAGATGATAGCGATGGCGCCATCGGTGTCGGCCCCGAACTGCCGCAACCGATCCCGCACGAGCGCGCTGCGCCGGTGGGACAGAGGCTTGGACGGCGCGCGCGCGGAGGACGCTGCCAGGAAGGATGCAATACGCGAAAACATAAGTGCGGCTCCCAGAATATAGACCGCAACATTGGTCCCTCGGGAGCTTAAGACTCGTAAATTCCGCCATCCTGCAGTCGATGGCAGGACGAAATATACTTCTTGGGGTTAACGGGCCGGAAAGGACTTCCGTACAATTCGGCAGACCCGGCAAGCAATCCATAAGAATACAGGGCTTCATGGTGACTTGACCGTGCGTGCCGCCGCGCCCTCGTCTATAATCTCGGCATGGAGATTGTCTTTTCCGGAAGCGCCAGGCGGCGCCTGCCATGATCGATAAGCTGGAATTGCTGCTTGCGCTGGCCCGCGAGCGCCATTTCGGACGCGCAGCCGAGGCCGCGGGCGTCACTCAGCCCACCCTCTCTTCGGCGCTGAAAAGCCTGGAAGATCAAATGGGTGTGCTCATAGTCGAGCGCGGCTCCCGCTTCCGCTGCTTTACCCCCGAGGGGGAGCGGATCCTCGATTGGGCGCGCCGCATCGTCGGTGACGCACGCGCCATGCGCCAGGAGATCGAAGCCCTGAAAAAAGGGCTCAGCGGCCACCTGAGGCTTGCCGTCATCCCGACCGCCTTGCCGTTTTTGGCCGAGCTGACCGTCCCCATGCGCCGGCGCTACCCCGACGTCAATCTGACGGTTCTTTCCATGACGTCGGATTCCATCCTCGCCAAGCTCGAGAACCTGGAGGTCGATATCGGGATTTCCTACGTCGATACCGAGCCGCCGCCGCGCTTCGAGATGATCCGCATTTATGACGAGCGCTACGTGCTCCTGGTGGCACCGGAAAGCCCTTTGGCCAAGCGCGAGCACGTCACCTGGGCCCAGGCAGGGGAGCTCCCGCTCTGCTTGTTGACACCCGACATGCAGAACCGCCGGCTGATCGACCGCCATCTCGAGGAGGCAGGCGTACGCCAGAAGCCGACGCTCGAGAGCAATTCCATGCTGGTTCTCTATGCACACGTCCGCTCGGGCGAATGGGCCAGCATCCTGCCCTCCCGGCTCGCAGAGACGCTGGACCGGCCGAGCCGTCTGCGGCCGATCACGCTCGTCGAGCCCACCGTGACCCATAAAATCGGGGTGGTTGTGACCAAGCGCGAGCCGCACTCGCCGCTAGTTGCAGCCTTCATTGCCCATGCAAAGCGGGTCGCCAATCCGCCGGCCGTCGCCGTGGCCTGATTTATCCGTTGTCAAACAATGCAGTGACAACTCCCGTGCACTGATAGAAACGATCTATCGTGGTACGAAACAGCGCTATTGATCTTTGCGGCTTATGGGCCGATCTAGTCTGTAATAACTATAAACAGCGCTGGAGGAACCATGAGCCATTTCGAGCCATGGAGCGAGGAGCGCACAGTCGAAATTGTCACTGAACATCAGGCACTTGAAGGGCCGTTGATGCCCATCTTGCACGCCGTTCAGGAGGCGTTCGGTCTGGTGCCGGAAGAGGTGATTCCCGTGTTGGCGCGGGAGCTCAACCTGTCTCGTGCCGAAGTGCACGGCGTCGTCACCTTCTATCACGACTTCCGCCGTGAGCTGCCGGGCAAGCATATTCTCAAGCTGTGTCGCGCCGAAGCCTGCCAATCCATGGGATGCGAGCGGCTGGTTGCGCGCGCCGAAGACCGGCTCGGCATCGAATGCGGCGGCACGAGCGCTGACGGCCGTGTGACGCTGGAAGCGGTCTATTGCCTCGGCCTGTGCGCCACCGCGCCCTCCGCCATGCTCGACGGTCGCGTCGTCGGCCGCCTTGACGACAACCGGTTGGACACGCTTTTGAAAGAGGCCCAGGCATGACGCTGCGCGTATTCGTGCCGCGGGATGCGGCTGCCGTAGCCGTTGGCGCCGACGAGGTGGCCGAGGCGCTGCGCGCCGCGGCGAAGAAGGCGGGATCCCAGGTTCAGATCGTACGCAACGGCTCGCGAGGGATGCTGTGGCTTGAGCCGCTGGTGGAAATCGAGCGGGACGGCACGCGCTACGGCTTCGGTCCTGTGACGGTCGCAGACGTCGATAGCCTCGTGAAAGCCGGTCTTTTCGAGGGCCGCCCGGTCGCAGAGATCAAGCACGCACGCGCCATCGGCGCGGTGGACGATCATCCCTACATGAAGCGCCAGACACGCCTGACGTTCGCGCGCTGCGGCGTCACCGATCCGGTCTCGCTTGAGGACTACCGCGCTCATGACGGCTACAAGGGCCTCGAGCGCGCCCTCGCCATGAAGCCGATCGAGATTGTCGACGAGGTCTCGAAGTCGGGGCTGCGCGGGCGCGGCGGCGCCGGTTTCCCGACCGGCATCAAGTGGAAGACGGTCCACGACACCCCGATGGGCCAGCAGAAGTATATCGTCTGCAATGCGGACGAGGGCGACAGCTACGAGCAGTACTACCAGGCCATCCGCCGATGCTGGCGGTACGGCC
>NZ_CADEFI010000045.1 GCF_902826555.1 uncultured Hyphomicrobium sp. | reverse complement strand
GGCATTGGGACGTAGCCAAGTGGTAAGGCAGCGGATTTTGATTCCGCCATTCGGAGGTTCGAACCCTCCCGTCCCAGCCAAGCTCCTGAAATCCCGGTTTATTTCTCTGGAGAATCCAGATTTGGTACGTGTGGGTTGTTTTGCGGGCTGGCGTCAGTCCTCAATCCGGGAACCATAGTTTCCTCCGATAGACTTAGTTCGTGGAGGAGAGGCGCTCCTCGGGCGAGGCCATGGATGACAACGACAAGCGCGGTGCGCCGCGCAAGCGGGTCTTGAAGGGGGCCGTAATCGCCTTCAACGATCGCACGTCCACCCTGTCGTGTGCCGTCAAAGACATTTCCGATACGGGCGCGCGGCTCAAGATTTCGAAAGGCGTTGCGGCGCCCGGCCATTTCGATCTCCTGATCGACATCGATGGCATCGAGGTGCCCTGCACGGTGGTGTGGCGGCGCGGCGAGGAGATCGGTGTGACGTTCGACGCGCCGCCGACGAAGGGCACGCCGCGGCGTGCGCAGGTGGTTTCGTCGCTACAACGGACCGCGCCGTCCATCCGGCGCAAGCCTTAGGTTCTGCTCAGAGGTTCTTCGTGACACGTGTTTTTCTCCACGGTGTTCCGGACACGGTGCGGGTGTGGGATCGTCTGGTGCCGCTGCTCGCGCCGAGCAACGCGGTGCTGCTCTCGATGCCGGGGTTCGGATGCGCGCGTGACGCAGATTTCGATGCGAGCAAAGAGGCCTATCTCGACTGGCTGATCGCCGCGCTCGAGGCCATTCCCGGTCCGCGCGACGTGGTTGCGCACGATTGGGGGTCGATCCTCATGATGCGCGTGCTTTCTGCGCGGCCGGATCTCGTTCGCAGCTGGGTCGGCGGCGGCGCCCCTTTCACACCCGACTACACCTGGCATCCGACGGCACGGCTCTGGCAGACACCGGGCGCCGGGGAGAAGGCCATGGAGCGGCTCTCGGCCGCGCTCGCCGGAGACATGCTGATGCGGGCAGGTCTCTCGGAGGCGGACGCGCAGGCCACGGCCGGCCGCATCGACGCCGAGATGAAGGCGTGTATCCTCGCGCTTTATCGCTCCGGTCGCGACGTGTTCCGGGATTGGGGCCCGGATCTCGCCAAGGCCTCGGCGCCCGGGCTCGTGCTGTGGGGCGCGCGCGACATCTATGCGCCGCCCGACTACGGGCAACGCATCGGCGACGTGACAAGCGCGCGGGCTGTCACGCTCGACTGCGGACACTGGTGGCAGGTCGAACAGCCGGACGCTGCGGCGGGCGCCATCCTATCCTTCTGGCGCGGATTGGCACGCTGACCCGCGGTCTATCAGCTGCTTGAACCACGAACGATCCTGCCGCGCACCGCGCGCTTCAGGCGCTCGGGGATCGGTTCGTGAAGGATGCGGCTGAAGGATCGCGACAGCAGTGTGCGGGTGCTGTGATAGACATCATGCTTGTGGCGGATCGCGTCGTCATTGAGAATGGCCTCGCGGACGCGGGCCGCCATGTGCGGTTCGAGCTCGCCGTCGGCGAGCGCCATGATCAACTCGTCAGACAATGAAATAATCATAACGTCTCCCGTCGCCTCGCCGCTCCGGTGTGATCCAAACGGTCAACGTCATGAACTACGTAATTCCGTTGCAGTTTGTTCCAGATGACGATGCTCGGATCGCCGGAGTGCCATTTGAGCAACATGAGGCACGGGGGCGTTTCCGAAGGACGTATTTGTTTGCCGGCCCGCGGAGGGATAGTGTCCTCGCGTGCTGTGCGGCGTGAGGATGTGACGATGAGCAAGAGGAAGAAGGGCAAGGGCGAGAAGCTCAGCCATATTTTGTCCGAGCTTCAAAAGCTCAAGGCCGAGGTCAAGGCGCTCGGCAAACAGCAGGCGGATCTCGCGGTTGGGATCGACAAGCTGTCGGCGCCCAAGAAGGCGGCCGCGAAGCCTTCACCCAAGGCGGCGAAAAAACGCCCGAAGCCCGTGGCCGCGCGCAAGGCCGCCGTGGCGCCGAAGCGTCCCGTGCTGGTGCCGCCGCCCAGTGCAGCGGCCAAGGCCGGCTGAAATCTGCGCTTGCCGCATCAGGCAGCAATGGCGACCGAGGTGCGTCTCGCACGCGCCACGCAGCGCCATGTCATGAACGGGCGGATCTCCGTCACCTGGCCGTCGGCAAGGCGTACCAGCGGCCATGTGCCCTGCTCGCATGCGACGACGCGTGCGCCGATCCATCTTTCGACGAAATCCTCGCCGCTGGCGTCGGCCGGACGCCAGAGCCGATATTTGATCTCGACACTATCGCCCGTTTCGAGGGCGTCGAGCCTCACAGGCATTGGGCCGCTCCAAAGGCTGTTGTTCCCGAATCCGAGCGCGAACGTACCCGCGAAGCGTCTCAGTTTTTTGGCACCTTCTGGGCGAGAATGAGGGTGGCTCTCACACTGTTTTGATGGGCTTGTCGACAGCGCGAAAATACGCGTCCAATCGCGCGAGATGTGCCTGTTTGTCGGGCATTTTTCCCGGTGGATGCCGTTTCTGCACACCGCGCATCCAACATTGCAGTTCCGTGACATGTGCGCGCGGCGAAATGGCGCCGTTGGGGCCGGTCTTCCCTCGTTGACGTGCTGCGCCGGGTGGCTGCTAGAGTACATGTGTCCTTGGCTCGTCGCGCGACGCGTGATCGTCAGACGCAGTTGGGCAACTTCTCCCGCAGACTTGGAAGGGGGCGCTTTCGCGTCCCCTTTTCTTTTCGCCGCATTGCATGATGACGCCTCTCGCGCAGCAACGCGCGGGGGTCGACACGATCCGTCATCGAACCGTTACCTTCGCGTCATCGGCCTGTTACCTGAATCCTCGAAGGACTGCACTTCCGTAGGCTTTCTCTCGGGAGACGACGCAGCGGTGATCGAATGGGCTGCCCTCGGGTTCTTGGCACTGGCGGCACTCGTGCATGTCGTCAGTGCGGCGCTGTCGATATGGCGCATCCGGCGCGGCGCTCGTCCGGCTCGCTTCGAGGAGCCACTTCCGCCGGTGTCGATCATTCGCCCGGTTTGCGGTCTCGATCCGTTCGACGAGTTGACGCTCAGGAGCACATTCAAGCTCGCGCATCCGGGGCTCGAGCTCATCTTCTGCTCGGCGCGAGAGCGTGACGCGGCGGTGCCGCTGGTGCGGCGCCTGATTGCCGAACATCCGCACGTGGACGCCAAGCTCGCTATCGGCGACGACAAGAGCACGGCGAACCCCAAGCTCAACAACATCATCAAGGGCTGGGCTGGCGCGCGTCACGGCTGGGTCGTGATCGCCGACAGCAACGTGCTCATGCCGCGCGACTATGTGAGCGAGATGTTCGCCGCGATGGGGCGCGACACGGGGCTCGTGTGCTCACCGCCGGTTGGCAGCCGCCCGCTCGGGTTCTGGGCCGAGGTCGAGTGCGCTTTCCTCAACACCTATCAGGCGCGCTGGCAGCTCGCGGCGGATAGCGTCGGTTTCGGATTTGCTCAGGGCAAGTCGATGCTGTGGCCGCGCGAGGTGCTCGACGCGGCGGGCGGCATCCGCGCGCTTGGGATCGAGATCGCCGAGGATGCGGCCGCCACCAAAGTGGTACGGGCCCGAGGATTGCGCGTGCGGCTCGTGGACCGTCCGTTCGAGCAGCCGCTGGGTGCGCGGAGCCGGCGGCAGGTTCTCGACCGCCAGGTGCGCTGGGCGCGGTTGCGGCGGGCGACGTTTCCGCTCTGCTATTCGCCCGAAGTTCTGACGGGGAGCGTGGCGCCGATGTGCGCGGCTGTCATGGCGGCTCCGCTCGTGGATCTCAACGGCGCTGCGGCCGCTGCCATGGTAGCGGCCGTCTGGCTCGGCACGGAGGCGGTGCTGGCGAAGGCCGCAGGCTGGCATGTGAGTGCCGTGGCGCCCGTCGCGTGGCTGGTGCGCGATCTCGCCTTGCCGATCGTGTGGATGAAGGGATGGATCGGTGATGGCTTCACGTGGCGCGGCAACGACATGACCGTCGCAGAGCCGGGTGTCGCCTCGCAGCAGGGGCAGGCGTAGGCTGGCGTCAGCCGCGGCCGCGGTAGGGAGCGACGCCCTGGTCCGGGAGCCAGACGCCATCGGGCAGCTTGCCGGTCTGCCAGAACACGTCGATCGGCATACCGCCGCGCGGATACCAATAGCCGCCGATGCGCAGGAACTGCGGCTCGAGCAAGGTGGCGAGACGCTTTCCGATGGCCACCGTGCAATCCTCGTGGAAGGCGCCGTGATTGCGGAATGACGCGAGGTAGAGCTTCAACGATTTGCTCTCGACCAACCAATCGCCGGGGATGTAGTCGATCACGAGATGGGCGAAGTCGGGCTGGCCGGTGACCGGGCAGAGGGACGTGAACTCCGGCGCGGTGAAACGGGCGACGTAGACCGTGTCGGCGTGCGGATTGGCGACGCGCTCGAGGATGGCCTTGTCGGGGCTTTCGGGGATTTGCGTCGCGCCGCCCAAAAGCGTGATGCCGGTGGTTTCGCGGCCCATGGTGGTCTCCTGCTCTATGGCGGTGAGATAGGGGATTTCGGCGGCCGGCGCCAGGGCGAGGCACCAGCGGCGCGAACTCCGCCGATGCCCGATGCCATTATGGAATGCCGATGCGCTTGTGGGTCTGGACCGAGAGGCGCCAGATGGGGTTTGCCTTAACGTAAGCAACGGCGGCGGCCGTATTCTCGGCCAGCGCCGGGCCGTCCATCGGACTGAGAAAACGGCGCGGAAAGTCCAGATCGAGCAGGCTTTCGGGTGCAAGGCCTGCTTGCGGGTAGACCAGTTTCAGCTCGTCGCCCGTGGTCTGGCGCAGCGCGTTGCCCGCTTTGGGGCTGACGCAGATCCAATCGAGGCCGGGGGGCAACGGCAGCGTGCCGTTGGTCTCAACGGCGATGGAGAAGCCGTGGCGATGCAACGCATCAATCAGCGCGGAGTCGACCTGCAATGCCGGCTCACCGCCGGTCAGCACGACGAAGCGATCGCCTTGACCACCTTGCCATGCGGCCTCGACGGCGGCCGCCAGATGCGCGGCTTCCGGAAACTTGCCGCCGCCGGCGCCGTCGGTGCCGACGAAATCGGTGTCGCAGAAGCGGCAATCGGCGGTGTCGCGGTCGATCTCGCGGCCGGACCACAGATTGCAGCCGGCAAAGCGGCAGAATACGGCCGCGCGGCCGGCATTCGCGCCTTCGCCCTGGAGGGTGTAAAAGATCTCTTTGACTGCGTACATGCGGTGATCCCTAGGACGGTGGTCCCGGTTGTCAAGTGGCGCACCGTCTCATGGTTTGGGAACTCCCGCCGGTGTTGGCGGATATAGGTTTACGTGCTCCGTCTTTGGATCCGATCGAGGGGCCCAGCCATGCAATGTTCCGTCTGCGGTGCCGAGGCCCTGGACCTGACCTCGGGTGATTTCGACGGCTTGGTCGTGCGGTGCAAGCGCTGCGGCGAGTACGAGGTGGCTGACGACGCGCTCAACGGCTTCCTCCGCCTCGACTACGATGCGCGCGTGGCGGCGCTCAACAAGGCGAGGGGTGAGGCCGGACGCGGCGTGCGGCCGTCCATCACGACGGACACGCTCTGATCGAGCGATGCTTCGAACGCGCGGGGGCGCATGTCCTGAAGCGGGAGGAGGGCGAGGACTTCTACGACCGCAAGACGGATTTCAATCCGTTCAAGCTCGGGACGTGACGCGCTGTTTCCTATCTTTTGGCAAGCAGCCAAATGACAATCAGAAAAAGCACCGCCGACAGGGACTTCCAGAACAGCAGCGGGTTGCGTTCCGCAAGCGGCGTGGACGATCGGGGTTTGAAGTCTTCGTTCGGCCGACGAAGGTCGGTGACGAACTCCGAGAGGGCCTCGTAGCGCCGTGCCGGGTCGATGCTCACGGCCTTGCGGATCGCGAGATCCATCCATTCGGGAACGGCGGGCGAAAGCACGGAGGCCGGAACGTAGAAGAGCGATGCCTGCGCCTTTGGGGTCGTCGCATCGGCCACGGCGTCGCTATAAGGCAGAACGCCGGTGAGCAACTCATATGTGACGAGGCCAAGGGAAAAGAGATCCGACTTTTCGGTGCCGGGCTGGCCGAGAAAGTACTCGGGTGCCGCGTACTGATGGGTGCCCAGGATGTCGCCCGTGTCCGTCGCGGGCATGGCCTCGATGATCCCTGCAACACGGACCGAGCCAAGGTCGATGATCTTTACGGTGCCCGATGTGTCGATCATGACGTTCTCGGGACGGATGTCCTGGTGCAGCATTTCCTTGCGGTGAAAGGCGCGCAGTCCTTTGGCGATCTGCTCGACGATGTCGCGCACGGCCGGCAGAGCCGGTTGCGGGTTGTCGCGCATCCATTGGCGCAAAGTCACACCCTCGATCAGCTCGGAGACCGTGTAGAGGCTGTTGCGCGGGCGTTGCGTCCGAACCGCCCTGACGACGTGCGGCGAGTTCAAACGGCGCGCAACCCATTCTTCCATAGCGAACCTGCGGCGCGCGCCGGGGTTCTCACGGAGGTTCTCCGACAGAACCTTGAGCGCGACCTGCTCGCCGGTTTCGCCGTCAACGGCAGCGTAGACGTTGCTGCGGTTCGTGGCGTGGATTTCGCGCTCAATGCGAAAGCCGTCGAGATCATAGGGAATGCGCGGCACCTCGGCGGCGATGGCCAGCTCCGCGTCCTGGAGAACATCTTGCGCGCTCGGCTCCGGAAGGGTGTCGACGCGCACGATCTGGACCGTGAGATTGTCGTCGCTGCCATTGGCGAGGGCGCGGGCAACGATGTCGCGGGCAGCGGCGTCGATGTCGTCTGCCGAGGTGACGAGGGCCGCCATATCGCGCGGGCTTATGAACTCGTGGACGCCGTCCGTGCTCAAGACAAACACGTCGCCGGGCTTCAGATCGAAGGTGAGGTAGTCGATCTCGACATTGGGGGCGACGCCCATCGCTTGATTGAGATAGCTCTCGGTCTTCGAAACCGCCAGGCGGTGATCCCGCGTCAGCTGCTCGAGGCTGCCTCCGGCAAGCTGAAAAATGCGGCTGTCACCGACGTGGAAGATATGCGCCGTTCTGCCTTTCAGAACGAGCGCGCTGAGCGTGCAGATATAGCCCTGGTTGTCGTGGAGCCAGTTGCGGCGACTTTCGGCATGGAGCCAGGCATTGGCGGCGCGGATCACGCGTTCGCCGGCGGTCTTTGCGGTCCAGGTGTCGGATGTGCAGTAGTATTCTTCCAGGATGCTTTTGACTGCGATTTCCGCGGCGATCTGGCTGACCTTGCTCGTCGAGATGCCGTCCGCCAGCGCGATGGAGATGCCCTTCAAGGTGCGCTCGGCCCCGTCCGGGGCAATTGCGCCATGGAAGTCCTGATTGACGGGCTTGGGTCCGGCTTCGGAATGCTGACCGATGGTCACGGAAAGCTCGGTCGCGGAAGATCTTGTCAACACGGAGCTCCGTTCCGGGGGCTGCAGGCCGGTGTGCCTCAGTGTGACAGGGCCTCGCTGTTCGTCAATGTCGCGGATTGACGACGCATGTGCAGTCGCATGGCGCGGCGTCGAAAGCCGACGATCGGGGAGCAAATGACAAGGCCGCCTCTTGCGAGGCGGCCTCATGGAATTGTCCGGGTACTTTCGCGATCACTCAGTGCGGATATTGCCGACTGCGATCTTGCCTGATCGGCGATCCTCCTGGGTGTCGAAGGACACCTTCTGCCCTTCGCTCAAGGCGGAGATGCCGGCGCGCTCAAGCGCGGTCGCGTGAACGAACACGTCCTTGCCGCCGTCGTCCGGTTGGATGAAGCCGAAGCCTTTTTGATGATTGTAAAACTTGACGGTGCCTACTTGCATGTTTGTTCCTTATGAAAGCACGACGTTGGAGTTAATTCGTTTCAGCGGGTAATCTTCACTCGCATAGAGGTTTCTGATCGCGACATCGTCGAAGCGTTCCTCGTTCACCTCCAAGACGGCGCCGGCGAGCTTCTCGGCTTCCAGTTCCTCAATCGCGTACTGAATCGCTGCTGCCGCCGAGACAAATCGCTTGTAGGACACCAACTTGCGGCGAAAGCCCTTTCCTTTCGAGGGAAACAGCTCGGCGGGCGCGCCGTAGTCGAAAGTTGCGGTCATGTCTGCTCCTCGTGGAGGCTCGAGAGCTCGCGTTCCTTGGCAATGCGCTCGATGCCAACCTCTGTGGATTTGATCCGATAGGTTAGATCCTGGCCCTCGGCGGGCATCAGACGCAGAACGGTGAAAACCGATGGCGCGGTCGCCGTGCGCGGCGAATGAAAGATTACACGCTCGCCGATCTTGAACCTGTGCGCCGCCATTGCCTTCTCCAATTGTCCTGTTCTCGTGATCCCCTGTCCGCTTTGCAGCTGGCTTAGTCGCTCAACCTTTGCCCATAAGTCGGCGCAAACGGTGTTATCGGCGCCACTGAGCGAGGCACCGATTGCGACGCGTTCCAGCCAAGCCCTCGTCAACGCCACGTCAAGAAGCTGCAGCGAGTGGGGGCCAAAGCCTGGCGGATATTCGGGGAAGGGCATGACGGTGCTCCACATGGCGGGAGCACAAAGCATCTCTCAGTCACCGGTGCCTGTTGTTCCGGCGATAAAGGACATATGGGGTAGGGGGGAGCGAAAGTCCAGCTCCAAAGGAATTAATGGCTTGATTGGCGAACGGAAACCAGTCCGTGTGCGCTGTGCCAAATCGCAAGGATCGCTGGCCGATCACGCAGGCCCTCTCTCCACGCGGAGCAGAGAGGGTACAGCGGTGCGGCGTGTCAGTGGCCTTCGACGGAGGGGCGGCTCGCCTCGAACAGGAACCATAGGCGGCGCTCGGCTTCGTCCGTCCAGTTGTCGATCAGCGCCGATGTGGCGTTGTCGCGGTGCTCGTCGGCGAGGCCCTTCAACTCGCGCAGCCGCGCCACCAGATCCTTGTTGTCGTCGCGCAGCTCGGCGAGCATGTCGAGCGCGTCGACATAATCGGCATCGTTGTCCTTCACCCGCTGCAGCTTGGCGATGTTGCCGATCGAGCGAATGGTCGTGCCGCCGATCTTGCGTACGCGCTCGGCGATGTCGTCGGTGATGGCGAAGATCTGGCTCGCGTGCTCGTCGAGCATCAGGTGGTAGTCGCGGAAATGGGGCCCGGACACGTGCCAGTGGAAATTCTTGGTCTTGAGATAGAGCGCAAACACGTCGGCGAGCAGCTCGTTGAGCGCGCCGGAGAGATCGCGGATGGCGTTGTCGCCGAGATCGCTCGGCGTGGCGAGCGGGGCCTTGCGCAGCGCGGCGGCTTTCTTGAGATCGGTCTTCTCGGCCATGGGGGGCTCCATCGGGTTTTTCGAACGGGTTCGGCGTCCCTAAGTTAGGAACCCGACGTTGGAAAAGGAAGGCCGCACTTTCGTACGCGGCTGACACGGCGTTAATGGCGATCCGGTATCACGTCTGAGCCTTCCAGACCGCCCAGCCGTTGGCGCGGAGCTGGCATGCGGGGCATTCGCCGCAGCCCCAGCCCCAGTCGTGATGCTTCGTGCGGTCGCCCAGATAGCAGGTGTGCGTCTCCTCGCGGATGAGGTCGATGAGCGGCGCGCCACCCAGCTCGTCGGCCATGGTCCAGGTGGCGGCCTTGTCGACGTACATGAGCGGGGTCAGGACGGCGAACTCGCGATCGAAGCCGAGGGCGATAGCTTCCTCCTGGGCGCGGATGGTATCGGCGCGGCAGTCGGGATAGCCCGAGTAGTCGGTCTCGCACATGCCGGCGACGAGGCTTGCGAGGCCACGGCGGTAGGCGAGGGCGGCGGCGTAAACAAGGAACAGGAGATTGCGTCCGGGCACGAATGTCGAGGGCAGGCCCGCCTTCGTCATCGCGATTTCGGTCGCACGCGTGAGCGCGGTCTCGCTCAAGCGGCCGAGCTCGGCGAGCTCGATCGTGTGATCCGAGCCGAGACGGTCGCCCCATTGCGGAAACGTGGTGCGGATCCGATCGAGGACGATCTGGCGCTGGGTGAGCTCCACGGCGTGGCGCTGGCCGTAGGCGAAGCCCACGGTCTCGACGCGCGGAAAGCGCTCGAGCGCCCAGGCGAGGCAAACCGTGCTGTCCTGCCCGCCGGAGAAAAGGACGAGCGCGCCTTCGGCGGACATCAGAAGCTCTTTCCGTCGATGCGGTTGATCTTGAGGGTGTCGGGATCGATCTCGTCGATGCAGCGCACGTTGAGCGCGATCACCGGCGTGCCGTCCGGCATTGCGCCGCGGGCGAAGCTGGTGACGCCGCACGTGCGGCAGAACAGATGATGGATGACATGCTTGTTGAACTGGTAGTCGGCGAGCGCGTCGCTTCCCGACTGAAGCGCGAAGTCGGTGGCGGGAATGAAGGCCAAAAGGCTCCCCTTGCGACGGCACATGGAGCAGTTGCAACTCAAGGCCTCGCCGATCGGCGGGCTCTTGGCCTCGTAGCGCACGGCGCCGCAGTGACAGGAGCCGTGATAGGTGCGTTGCTCAGTCATCGGCACTCCTTCGCTGGCATGAGGTCGTGGTTCGCCGGCATGAGGTTCGCGGCCGGTGCGGGTAGGGCGGTCTTACCCTAAGGGGTATTTCCGTCCTAGCCGAACCCGGCTACAAGGCGAGCGGCATTCTGCGGGGGCCGCGCGCGCTGGTGCCTGCCCGAACGCGACCACTCATAAAAAACGGCTGTATATCAGACTTCTAAGGAAACTCCCATGACCGCTATCGTCGACATCCTCGGCCGCGAAATTCTGGACAGCCGCGGGAATCCCACCGTCGAGGTCGACGTGATGCTGGAAGACGGCTCCATGGGGCGCGCGGCGGTGCCGTCGGGAGCGTCCACTGGTGCGCACGAGGCCAACGAGCTGCGCGACGGCGATGCCAAGCGCTACCTCGGCAAAGGCGTGACGAAGGCGGTCGATGCCGTCAACGGCGAGATCTCGGATGCGCTGATCGGGCTCGATGCCGAGGACCAGCGCGGGCTCGACGCGGCGATGATCGGCCTCGACGGGACGAAGAACAAGAGCCGCCTCGGCGCGAACGCGATCCTCGGCGTGTCGCTCGCCGCTGCCAAGGCTGCGGCGGAAGCCTCGGGCCTTTCGCTCTACCGCTACGTCGGCGGCGCGTCCGCGCACGTGCTGCCGGTGCCGATGATGAACATCATCAACGGCGGCGCGCATGCCGACAATCCGATCGACATCCAGGAATTCATGATCATGCCGGTGTCGGCTCCGACGCTCGCCGACGCGGTGCGCGTGGGCGCGGAAATCTTCCACACGCTGAAGAAGGGCCTCAAGGAGGCCGGGCACAACACCGGCATCGGCGACGAGGGCGGCTTTGCGCCGAACCTCAAGAGCGCGGATGAGGCTCTGGGCTTCATCATGAAGTCGATCGAGAAGGCTGGCTACAAGCCCGGCGACGACGTGATGCTGGCGCTCGATTGCGCTTCGACCGAGTTCTACAAGGGCGGCAAGTACGAGCTGCACGGCGAAGGCAAGAGCCTCGATAGTGCCGGCATGACCCGCTATCTGGAGGATCTCGTCGCGCGCTTCCCGATCATCTCCATCGAAGACGGCATGGCCGAGGACGATTGGGCCGGGTGGAAGGCGCTGACGGATGCCATCGGCAAAAACGTGCAGCTGGTCGGCGACGACCTGTTCGTCACCAACACCGAGCGGCTGGCGCAGGGCATCAAGACTGCGACAGGCAACTCGATCCTGGTCAAGGTCAACCAGATCGGCACGCTGACCGAAACGCTGGACGCGGTGTCGATGGCGCAGCGTGCGGGCTATACGGCGGTGATGTCGCATCGCTCGGGCGAGACCGAGGACGCCACCATCGCAGACCTCGCTGTGGCGACCAACTGCGGGCAGATCAAGACGGGCTCGCTCTGCCGTTCGGACCGTCTCGCCAAGTACAACCAGCTGATCCGCATCGAGGGCGAGCTGGGCGATGTGGCGCGCTATGCGGGCCGCTCCATCCTCAAGGGCGCGCGGGCGGTCTGATCATCCAATCATCGTCGCTGCCACTGGCCGCCGTCGTCTCGGACGAGGAGGCTGACCCGCGCCGGCATCAAAACATGCCGCGCCGGTACGGGGCTTTACCTCGTTTTAATGTGGCGGGGCCTATAGTTCCAATGTTCCCGGATCTTATAGCGCGTAACGTCGAACATCCCTGTGTTGCGTCAGCCCATACATGATCGGCGAGCCAGGTTGCGGCAGGCGACGGTGTTGCTTCTCTGCCTTGGTTTGACAGCCTATTTCGCCTTTCACACTCTCAAGGGCCGCCACGGCCTCGAGGCCAGAGACAAGCTGCTCGAGCGCGAAAGCGCTCTGCAGTTCGAGATCCAAAGCCTCGAGGCTGTGCGTGCCAAGCTTGAGCGTGATGTGGCGCTTCTGCGCCCTGATCTGCCCGATCCCGATTTCGTCGAAGAGATTGCGCGCGGCGTGCTCGGCTTCGCCCATCCGCGCGACCGGGTCCTCCTGGACGGGCCGGCAGGTTAGCTGCCGCCATCCTCTGCGTCGCGAATGCACGCGATGCGCGGCACCGAAACCATGCATTCTCAGCACGCTTCCGGATTGCTCATAGCGCCGTCAAGCTGCCACACGCTTGGGCAACGTATCCATCCGCGACGAAACGCGGACACCGCGGCCGCTGCACTGCAGCACGGCGGGCGCTGGCCTCAGGGCAGTCTCGTCGTGTAGGTTTCGTCTTATGTCGGCAGAGTCACGGCCGGAGCGGACGCCGGCGCCGTTGCCGCGTTCCCATTTTCACGCGTTTCAGGAGCAGAAATGACGGGCAGCGCCCATGGTCCCACGGATGTCGACGGCCTTGCGTTCTCGCCGGCCGAGGACATCGCGGCGTACCGGAGCATGCTGCTCATTCGCCGGTTCGAGGAGAAGGCAGGCCAGCTCTACGCGCTGCAGGCCGTGCATGGCGTCTGCCCGCTTTGCATCGGGCAAGAGGCGTCCATCGTCGGAATGGTGATGGAGGCGCGCGAAACCGATCCCGTGGTCACAGGCTATCGCACGCACGGCGCGCTGCTCGCGCGCGGGGTCGATCCCAAGCTCATCATGTCGGAGCTGACCGGACGCGCAACGGGGCTTGCACAGGGCAAGGGTGGAACGGTGCGGATGTTCGCGCCCGAGCATGGTTTCTACGGCGGGCATGGAAACGCCGGGCTCGGGGTGCCGCTCGGCGCTGGGCTCGCCTTCGCCTCGCGCTACCGGCAGGACGGCGCCGTGACGCTCTGCTTCTTCGGTGACGGCGCTGCGGCACGGGGGCGCGTGCTCGAAACGTACAAGCTCGCGGCGCGGTGGGCGCTGCCGATCGTCTTCATCGTCGACAACAACACGGCCGCGCCCGGCGCCAGCATCGTGCTCGGCTCGCTGCCGTCGGCGATCTCGGAAGTCGGGACGCCGTTCGCGGTGCCCGGCGAGCAGGTGGACGGCATCGACGTGCATCGCGTGCGCGCCGCGGGGCGGCGGGCGATCGAGCGGGCACGGCGCGGCAAGGGACCGACGGTGCTCGAAATGCTGACCTATCGCTATCGCGGCCACGGCGGCATGCCGGCGCGTCCAGGCGGGGGCGCGGAACGGCGGATCGAGGATGCGGATCCGGTGACCAAGGCACGGGCGCGCCTGCTCGCGTTATCGATTCTGAGCGAGCGTGAGCTCAAGGCGCTGGAGAGAAGCGTGAAGGACACCGTCGTGGCCGCGGCCGCGGCCGCACGCTCCGGGCCGGCTCCGGAGAGCCGCGACCTCCTTGCGCAGATCGAGGCCTAGCCGAATGCGCCGCGAGATCCTCATGCCGCCCGTGACGCCATCGATGACGGATGGGAAGATTTCGCGCTGGCACGTGGCGGAAGGACAGGCTGTCGCCGCCGGTGATTTGCTGGCGGAGGTGGAGACCGCGACGGCGACACTCGAGATCGAGGCCGAGAACGAAGGACGCGTGGAACGCATCCTGGTGCCGGCCGGCACCGAAGGCGTGAAGGTCAACACGCCGATTGCGGTTCTGTTCGGCGGCGGGGGCGAAACGCCGTCGCCGCGGGCCGGGCTGCATCAGCCGCTTGCCTTTGCCGCTTTCGAACCTGCGCGCCGGGATCTCCCGCAGACGCCCGGACGCGGCGGAGCGGTGCGTGCGAACGAGGCCGAGGTCACCTATCGCGAGGCCTTGCGCGACGCGCTCGCCGCAGAAATGCGAGAGGATCCGCACGTCTTTCTCATCGGCGTGGACGTGGCGCAGAACCGCGGCGCGGCGAAGGTTGCGCAGGGCCTGATCGACGAGTTCGGACCCCAGCGCGTGGTATCGGTGCCGGCGCTCGACGAGGCGGTATTCGGCATCGCGGTCGGCGCGGCCTATGCGGGGCTGAAGCCGGTTGTCGAACTCGGCTCCTGGGGGCGTTCGCTGGAAGCGCTGTGGCCGGTGCTCACGGAGGCGGCGCAGACGTTCTATCTCTCCGGCGGACGCCTTGCGGTCCCGGTCGTGTTTCGGGGGCGGAACGGCTTCTCTGAGGGCATGACCGGCGAGGATTCGCGCTGCGTGGCTTCCGCGCTGGCGCAAATTCCCGGCCTCAAGGTGGTGCAGCCGGCGACGGCCGGGACGGCGGGCGGACTGCTGCGTGCGGCGATCCGCGATCCGGGCCCGGTGGCGGTGCTCGAGCATGAGCTGCTCTATCCCCTGCGGGGGGCGGCGGATGCATGGGCGGGTCCTCTCGGCGCAGCCCGCATCGCCCGTGCCGGGAACGACGTGACGCTCGTCGCTGCCGGCCATGCGCTGGCCGTCGTGCTCGAAGCGGCCGCGGCTCTGGCTTGCGACGGCATCGAGGCCGAGGTGGTGGATCTCATGTGCGTGCGGCCGCTGGACCACGAAACCGTTGCGGTCTCGGTGGCACGCACGGGGCGGCTGGTGACGATCGAGGACGGGTGGGGGGATCTCGGCGTCGGCGCGGAGATCGTGGCCTCCATCGCCGCCCGCAACTTCGGCGACCTCAAAAGTGCGCCGGTGAGGATCGCAGGCGCCGCGGTGCCCATGCCCTACGCCGCCGAGCTCCAGGCGGTTGCGCGGCCGACGCCGGAGGCGATCGTCCGTTCGGTGTCCAAGCTCGTGCGCGGCAGCTAGAGCTTAGTGATTCGCAAAAAATGCGCGGTTACAGCGGATTTCGGCCTTCGCGGACGCCGCAGACGCACGTTTTCGATGTGGCGGCCCTGCAACGGGGGCTTGGTTTCCACTGATTCGCCCCTGTCAAATTGGTCAATGCACGGGCATTTTGGGTGGGGCTTCTTGTGACCCGCTCGGAGTCGACCGTAGACCAGAAAAACGTACAGGCAACACATGCCCTGAAGTACGTCACGGGGGACACCATGCATAAATCGTCAGCATTACTACTTGCAGTTTCGAGTGCGGCGCTGCTCGCCGGTTGCTCATCGTCGGGCGGAGGCCTGTTCGGAAGCAATCCACTCACGACGCAATCGATCTCGACCTCGCCTTCGGCACCAGCAGTGGCGGCCGCGCCCAAGGTCGATCCAGCCTGCTATTCGATCGCCCAGCGCATCGAGACGCTGCGCAGGGACGGGCTCACGGAACGCCTGGAAAAGGCGGCTGCCGGCAAGTCAGCCAACGTGTCGGTCAAGCGCGCCTCGTTGCAGCAGGCGGCGGAGCTGGACAAGGCCAATGCCGAGTTCCAGGCCAAGTGCTCGGCTTTCGGTCCGCGTCCGATGCAGGCGGCGGTTGCGCCAATTTCGCCAGCCGGAACCGCGGCTGCGCCGCCGGTGGTCAATTCCGCGCAGGTGGTTCCCGCCACGGCGCCGCCGGTCGTCCAGCAGCGCTAAGCGGCTCGCAAGCCTGCCCTTACGTACCCACAGCGCAAGCGGTGTAGCCGTCTTTGTGCCTGCCAGTCCCCCGTGCTGGCGGGCACGTCGTGCTTGCAGGATGGGCTTGGATTCTCTACAGGATCCCTTGCTGCTGCTTCGTGGCCACACTTTTGCGCGATTGGCTTGAGAAGAGCGGCCAGGGGTTCAACTGCTCCTTAGAAGACTCTAACGTGCACAACGACGTTTTTGCTTCGAGAGGGACTTCCGGATCATGACTGCGAGGATGCGCGGCGGCGCGTTTCGTCTTGCTCTGCTCGGCGCCGCCGGGATGGCTGTGCTGGTGGGTGGTTGCGCCTCCGGCGGAGCCGGCGGTCCCACGAGCAAACAGCTTGCCAACGGCGAAACCTGCGGTTCGATCAAATCGCAGCTCAACAAGCTCGACGCGAGCGGCGTGCCGTCCTCCGTGCAGGCGCAGGCCGCCGGCAAAAAGATCAGCGCCAAGCAAAAGGCCGACGCGGATCTCTACAATCGGCTGCTGAACGACTATCTGGGCGCGCGCTGCCACGTCTGAGCGGGGTGGGCGCCAAGCTTTCCAATTTCCATCGGATTCCTCGCCCTATGGCTGCCTGAAAGGCGCCGTAGCGGGCGTCCTGTCTTCGCGCTAGTGTTGGCGCCGTTTCCCGAGCGGACGGGCTCAAAGACCCGGCGCGGGACGCTATCGAAACCTAGGGGAGCTCAAGATGGATTACTGGCAACTCGCCGCCGACAACAAAGTCTGGATCATCATGATCGTCAACGGCCTGATCGCGGGCTGGTTGGCTGGATTGTTGCTCGGTGGCGGCGGGTTGATCCGCAATTTGCTGGTGGGCCTGATCGGCGCCGTGGTCGGCGGCTACCTCGTCAGCGCGGGCCTGCTGACGCTGCCCTACGACTTCGACAGTTACGTGCCCTACGGAAACCAGATCGTCGTCTCGACAATCGGCGCCTTGCTGGTGGTGATCGTCGCAAGGTTCCTCGGCGGACGCTGAAGGCGGCTTCGGCAAACCCGAGCACTCAGCGGGGCTGTAGGATCGCCGCGGCGCGTGGCCTATGCTCGCGCCCATTCGATTGCAGCTTTCCCAGGATCTCCCGTTGCCGAACTTCCGCACCGTCAAACACGTACCCTTCACGCCGCGTGAGATGTTCGACGTGGTGGCTGACGTCGAGCGCTATCCGGAGTTCCTGCCGCTTTGCGAGGGGCTGGTCGTGACCCAGCGCGCGGCGGGCGAGGGGGGCGTTGCCGAACTCACGGCGACGATGACCGTCGGCTACAAGGCCATCACCGAGCGCTTCACGACGCACGTCACGCTGGATCCGGACGCGGGCCTGATCCGCGTTCGCCATCGCGATGGGCCGTTCACGCACCTCGAGAACACGTGGCGGTTCGAGGCGGCCGGGGCGGGGTGCGACGTCAATTTTGCGATCGACTACGCGTTCCGCTCGGCGATGCTGCAGCTGATTGTCGGCGCAGCATTCGACAAAGCCGTGCGGAGCTACACGGAAGCGTTCGAAGCGCGCGCACGGACGCTTTACGGGGCGCGTGCGGGGGCGTGAGCCAATGACGCGCGCGTCAGTTGAGGGCTTTGTCGCGATTGCGCACGGTGTCGAGGCCGGTCGCCGTATCGAGGCCTTTGGTGCCAGCGAGCCGTGTGCTGTCGAGATCGGCGAGGCTGAGGTCGGCACCGGTCAGATCCGCACCGGTGAGATCCGCGTGGGAGAGATCGGCATTCTTCAGCCTGGCACCCTTCAGATTCGCGCCCTGGAGGTTGGCGAAGCGTAGCGACACGTGCGAGAGATTTGCGCCTGACAGGTCGGCGCCCGAGAGGTCGGCGGAGTCGAGGCGCGAGCGCCAGAGCACCTCAATGAACCCGGTGTCGCTCTGAGGAGCGAGGGTTACGCCCGACATGCGGGCGCCGGCAAAGCTTCCACCGCTGAACACACCGAAGAGCTGCGCCTTGGTAAGATCGGCGCCGGTAAAGCTCGGGCTCTCGCTGCGGTTCCATTCAAAGGACGTCGCCGTGGTTGGGCGGAGCAGGCTCGCGCCGGCGAGGTTGGCGCGGTCGAAGCGGGCGCCGATGGCAACGATGCGATCGAGCTTGGCGGCGCGCAGATCGACGTCGCTCAGATCGGCGCCGGTGAGGTCGGCACCAAACAGATTGGCCCCCGACATGTGAGCCTTCTTGAAATGCAGGCCTGCCAGGTCGAGGCCGGCGAGATCGCGCTTCGAGAAATCGAGAGGCGCGGCGTCGTTTGCCTTATAGAGCTCCTCGGTCACCTGGCGCGCGGTGAGATCCGCGGCATCGGCCGACGCCAGCGGCTGCACGGCTGCGAGGGCGACACAAAGGGTAGCGATGCGCGATCGGGTCAATGGGCACCTCGGAAGCCGGGCCGCTGTGGCGGCCAACCTAGCCGGTGGATTTCAGAAGATCCATTGAACCTTTTACGAGCGCGGGCCTGCCGCGGATCCTGTTATGCGGAGATGGCCCGCTCGAGAATGGCCAGCGCTTCGGCGACGGTGCGGAGGCGAATGGCGGAGCGACCGAGGTCGCCGAAGCGGAACGCGTGCGCGACGGCAGGTTTTCCGGGGACGGCGAGGCCGATATAGACGAGGCCGACCGGTTTTTTCTCGCTGCCGCCGCCCGGGCCGGCGATTCCCGTCACGGATAGGGCTACGTCGGCGGCCGAGCCGCGGCGCGCGCCGGCGGCCATTTCCTCGGCGACCTCGGGGCTGACGGCGCCGTGCCGCAGAAGAGTCCCCAAGCCGACGCCGAGGTCCCCGACCTTGGCGGCGTTGGAATAGGTGACGAAGCCGCGCTCATAGACGTCGGAGGCGCCGGCGATCTCGGTGAAAAGGCCGGCGAGGAGACCGCCCGTGCAGCTTTCGGCCGTGGCGAGCTTCCACGAGCGGGAGCGCAGGCGAGCGATCAGGCGCTCGGCGTCAGACATCAGCGCGGGAGAGAACATCGGGAGCCTCAAAATCGCGGCTCAGTCTAACGCGTGAGAAGCGCGTTGGCTGCCGAAACAGTTCGGGGCGCACCTTGCGGAGCGCCCCGAGCCTGAAAGGCGTTGTGACCTGTGACCGGTGCCGCGCTCAGTCGGCGATCATCTTCTCGGCGAGGCGCAGCAGATCGTCGAGCTTGGCGCGCGTCTCGACACCCATGGTGGCAACCGAGCGCGCCTGGGCGGCCTGCCAAACGGGGTACGCATCCTTGAGCACGACCTGGCCCTTGGCGGTCAGATGCAGTCCACGGCCGCGGCGACCGGCGGGCGGATCCATGATGATCATGCCGAGCGCGAGGAGGCGCTTCAGGTTGCGGGAAAGAGTCGACTTCTCGATGTCGAGCTCGTGTCCGATCTCGACGGCGGTGATGCCATCGCGGGACGCGAGCTGGGCGAGGAGCGTGTATTGGCTTGCGGTGATCCCAAGCGGGCGCATGGCGTCGTCATAGAGGCGCGTGATGATGCGCGAGAGCTGGCGCACGCGGGTGGCGAGACAGGTCGCTGCCGTGGTCTCGGCGATGTCGGAGATGTTGGCGCTGCCGGTGTCGCCGGTCTGAGGACGGTCGAGCGTATGGGTCATCAGGTTCATGGAGTTGGCCCCCGGGGGAATCGCTTTTGGTCATACAACCACCTTGACCGGTGATGCCGCGATTCTGGCGGGGGGGTCAACGCGAGCCCGGAGCGGAGTTGAGGAAAAGCCGGGATGGCGCCGGGCACGCTCAGGCCGGGAGCAGCACGGTTGCCGTCGCCAACGCGGCCAAGCCTTCCTTGCGGCCCGTAAATCCTAGGCGCTCCGTCGTCGTCGCTTTGACGGCGACGCGGGTGGCGTCGATGCCGAGCATGGCGGCGATGGCCCCTCTCATGGCGTCCCTGTGGGGTCCGATGCGGGGCTCCTCGCACAGGATCGTGAGGTCGACATTGGCAATACGGCCGCCGCGGGCAGCAACTCGCTTTGCCGCGTCCTCCACGAACAGACGGGAGGGCGCGCCTTTCCAGGCGGGATCCGATGGCGGGAAGTGCTGGCCGATGTCGCCGTCACCGATGGCGCCGAGGAGCGCGTCGGTGAGCGCGTGCAAGGGTGCATCGGCGTCGGAATGGCCGTCGAGGCCCTTGTCATGGGGGATGCGGACGCCGCCGAGCCAGACGTGATCGCCGGGACAGAAGGCGTGGACATCGAAGCCGGTTCCCGTGCGGGGCTCGAAGGCCGGCTGGCTCGATGTCATCAACTGCTCGGCCATGGCCATGTCCTCTGCGATCGTGATCTTGAAGTTGCGCGGTGAGTCGGTGACGAGCGCGACGTCGAAATTCGCCCATTCCGCGATGGCGGCGTCGTCGGTGAAGGCGGGAGCCCCGGCTCGTGCGGCACTCGCATGGGCGGCTTCGATCTCGGGGAAGCGGAAGCCCTGGGGGGTCTGCGCCTTCCAAAGACCGTCGCGGGCAATCGTCTCACCGATCAAGCCGTGGCCGCTTTGGCGTTTCAGCGTGTCGGGCAGCGGGACGGCGGCGATGGCGCCGGTGTGCTCTTTCAAAGCCGCGACGATGCGCTCGACCGTGTCGCGGGCGACGAAGGGCCGGGCGGCATCGTGAATCAGCACCACGCCGGGCGGAGACGCCGCGCGCAGGGCCTCGAGGCCGAGACGAACCGACTCCTGACGTGTCGCGCCACCGACAACGGGAGGCGTGAGCTTTCGCGATCGGCCGGATACGGCCACCTCGTAGAGGTCGCGGTCATCGGGGTGAATGACGACTGTGATGGCCGCGATGCCGGGGCAGGCCTCGAAGGCGGCGATGGCATGGGCGAGGACCGTACGATCGCCGAGCTGGGCATATTGCTTCGGCACCGGGCCCGGGGTCGCCGGTCCGTTGCGCCCAGCGCGGGTGCCGCGGCCGGCGGCGACGATCAGGGCGGCGGCTGTCACAGAAGCATATCCATGTTCGAGGTAGGTCCGGACGGGACTTAGCCCGCGGCGCGGCAATTGGGCAATTGCAGAGCGCTTGTTCTCGCTTGCGCATCTGCCCGAGGCGGACTAGGGTGCCTAAATCCAAGGCACTGTAATCTTGTGCTTAAATCATAGGCAGACACAAGGGGTCCTCGCCTTTGCCGCAGCTCAGGATCGGCTCTCAAGCTCCTGTAAATCCTGTATTTCTCGCGCCCATGACCGGCGTGAGCGATCTTCCGTTCCGTTGCCTGGTACACGCCCTTGGCGCCGGGTTGGTGGTGTCGGAGATGGTGGCAAGTGCCGAGCTGGTCCAGAACCGGGCAGATGTCCTCAGGCGTGCGGAAGGCCAGGGTCTCACTCCGTTCGTGATGCAACTCGTCGGATGCGACGCGCGCTGGATGGCAGAGGGGGCGCGGATCGCGGAGGCCAAGGGCGCCGATATCATCGACATCAACATGGGCTGCCCCGCGCGCGAGGTGACAGGCAAGGCGTCGGGTTCGGCGCTGATGCGCGATCTCGATCACGCGCTCGCCCTGATCGAGGCGGTGGTGGCCGCTGTCTCGGTGCCGGTCACGCTCAAGATGCGCCTCGGCTGGGACGACCGTTCTCGCAACGCGCCCGAGCTTGCACGCCGCGCGGAAGGTGCCGGCATCCAAATGATCACGGTGCACGGGCGGACGCGCCAACAATTCTTCAAGGGCAAAGCCGACTGGTCGGCCGTTCGCGCGGTGAAAGACGCGGTGGGCATTCCGGTGATCGTCAACGGCGACATCGTGACGGTCTCGGATGCACGCGAGGCATTGGCTGCCTCCGGCGCCGACGGCGTCATGATCGGCCGCGGGGCTTACGGCGCGCCGTGGCTGCTCGGGCGGATCGCGGCCGCCCTCGCCGGGTCGGACGATGCCGGTGCGCCGCCACTCGCCGAGCAGGGGCGGATCGCGCGCGAGCACGTGGAAGCGATGCTGGGGCACTACGGCGCGTTCCTCGGCCTGCGCAACGCCAGGAAACATATCGGCTGGTATCTGGAGACGAGCGGGCATCGGGACGGCGCGCGCAAAGCGTGGCGCCAACGCCTCTGCACGGAGGACGATCCGCAGGTCGCGCTGGCATTGCTCGATGCATTTTACGGCGATGCGCCGGATCGTGATGTTTTGTCCCCGAGCGTCCTGGAGAGAGCTGCGTGAGCAAAAGAGCCGCCGAGCGCCCGATCCCCATTCGCAAGCCGGTCGTCGAGCACGACATGCTGCTCGGGGCGCTGCCGCATCCGATCCTGGTCATCGGCGAGGACAATCAGATCGTCTACGGCAACGCGGCCGCGGAGCTTTTCTTGTCGACAAGCTCGACGATGATGACACGGCTCAAGCTCGACGACGTGATCGCATTCGGATGCCCGCTTTTGGCTCTGGTCGATCAGGTGCGCGAGAGCGGGTCCACGGTCAACGAATACGAAGTCGAGATGGCGAGCCCGAAGTTCGCCACGCCGAAGCTGGTGGATGTTTATGCCGGTCCGATGAACGAGGGGCATCCGCTGATCGTGATCATGCTGCAGCAGCGCAGCATGGCGCATATGATCGAGCGGCAGCTCACGCACCGGGCCGCGGCGCGCTCTGTTTCGGGCATGGCGGCGGTGCTCGCGCACGAGATCAAGAATCCGCTGTCGGGCATCAAAGGCGCGGCTCAGCTTCTGGAGCAAAACCTTTCCGACGAAGATCGGGCGCTGTCGCAGCTCATCTGCTCGGAGACGGAGCGGATCCGCAATCTCGTCAACCGCATGGAGGTGTTCGGCGACGAACGGCCGTTGGCCAAGGAGCCGGTCAATATCCACGATGTGCTGAACCACGTGCGCCGCCTGTCGGAGTCGGGTTTCGCCCGCGGCGTGCGCATCGTCGAGGATTATGATCCGTCGCTGCCCCCCATCCCCGGCAATCGCGACAAGCTCGTGCAGGCGTTCCTCAACCTGGTCAAGAACGCCGCCGAGGCCATCGGCGACAACAAGGACGGGCATGGGCGCATCGTCATGCAGACCTCGTTCCGTCCCGGCGTGCGGCTGTCGGTGCCCGGCGCGGAAGCGCGCATCACGCTGCCGCTGATGATACAGATCGAGGACAACGGTTCGGGCGTTCCCGACCACCTCAAGCCGCATCTTTTCGATCCCTTCGTCACGACCAAGCACAACGGCACCGGCCTCGGTCTCGCTCTCGTCGCCAAGATCATCGGAGATCACGGCGGCATCATCGAATGCGACAGCGAGGCCAATCGTACCGTGTTCCGCGTTCTCCTGCCGATGCAGGACCATGTCTCCAAACCCACCACCGGGCCTTTCCGACGGCCGGTTCCAGTCAATGACAGAAACAGGTAGCCCCATGGCCCGAGGCACCATCCTCATTGCGGACGACGACACAGCCATTCGCACGGTGTTGAACCAAGCGCTGGCACGAGCGGGCTATGCGCCGCGCGCCACAGGCAACGCAGCAACGCTCTGGCGCTGGGTGAGCCAGGGCGAGGGCGACGTGGTCATCACCGACGTGGTGATGCCGGACGAGAACGCGTTCGACCTCATTCCACGCATCAAGAAGGTGCGCCCGGAGCTGCCGATCATCGTCATGAGCGCGCAGAACACGCTGATGACGGCGCTGACGGCGGCCGAGAAAGGCGCTTACGAATATCTGCCGAAGCCGTTCGACCTCTCGGAGGTGGTTGCTGTCGTGAGCCGTGCGCTGGCAGGGCCCGGACGGCGGCCGCGGGCGGCGACCACGGACATGGACAGCGAGGAGCTGCCGCTCATCGGCCGCTCGCCTGCCATGCAGGAGATCTACCGGGCGCTCGCCAGGCTCACACAGACCGATCTCACGGTGATGATCCAGGGTGAGAGCGGCACCGGCAAGGAACTCGTGGCGCGGGTGCTGCACGACTACGGCAAGCGCCGGCAGGGGCCGTTCGTGGCCATCAATATGGCCGCCATCCCACGCGAATTGATCGAGAGCGAGCTGTTCGGCCACGAGAAGGGTGCCTTCACGGGCGCGCAGACGCGTACGCCCGGCCGCTTCGAGCAGGCGGAAGGCGGCACTCTGTTCCTCGATGAGATCGGCGACATGCCGCTCGAAGCCCAGACGCGGCTTCTGCGGGTGCTGCAGCAGGGCGAATACACGACCGTCGGCGGGCGTACGCCGATCAAGACCAACGTGCGCATCATCGCGGCGACGCACCGGGATCTGAGAAGCCAGATCCAGCAGGGGCTGTTCCGCGAGGACCTCTATTACCGGCTCAACGTGGTGCCGCTCCGGCTGCCGCCGCTGCGCGAGCGTACGGAGGACATCGGCGATCTCGTGCGTCACTTCCTGAGGCAGGCGGCGCGCGAGGGACTGGGCCAGAAATCGATCGAGACGGCAGCCATCGAACGGCTCAAGGGGCATCCGTGGCCCGGCAACGTGCGCGAGCTCGAGAATTTCGTGCGCCGCGTGGGGGCGCTCTATACGCAGGATACGCTGACGCAACAAATCATCGATCAGGAGCTCGCCGAGGTGCTGCCGAAGCGGAGCACCTCGTCGGAGAGCGAACCCAAGGACTTCTCGGAGATGGTGGAGCGCTATCTCGCGACCTACTTCGCGAGCTTCGGCAAGGAGCTACCGCCTCCCGGCCTCTACGACCGGGTGATCCGGCAGGTCGAGCATCCGCTGCTCTCGGCCGCGCTGGCGGCGACGCGCGGCAACCAGATCCGTGCCGCCGAGCTTCTCGGGCTCAATCGCAATACGCTCAGGAGCCGAATCAAAGCGCTCGACATCCGCGTCTTCCGAACGCCGATGCCTTAGGCTGGCGTCCGGATCGGGCTGCAGGCCGGCGCCGGCAGGACGCCGCGATGCGGCCGAACGCAGGCGGATGGCCATATGGGTGGAGCGCCGATCCGGGCTCGGCCTGCCGCTCCGCCTCGTTCATGCAACTCACCTTGATCCGCAACAGGGCGCGTGGCCTGCTTGCACACAGGTCCTTCGGTCGCACCGATTGCGTCGCAAGAATGTCACAGTTACAGTGTGACTTGTGCCCGGCGCACGCCACCCTTTCGATCCGAACGTGGCGAAGACGCACAACCGAGACCATGTCCGTGCTCGGAATGTAACACTCAGTGGGCACGCGATACGCGGCAGCAACGGAAGGCTCCATGAGCGGCAAAGGCTCAACCACGGCCGGATGGACGGACGGCGCGGCTTCGCCGTTGCTCGACCTGACCGACCGTGCGTTCTGGATCGGCCTTGTGGTCGTGGTGCTGTCGCTCGTCTCGGCGCTCGCGACCTATCTCATCCTCACGGGGCTCACGCCTATCGCGCCGCGCGACGACATCGTGCTGGGTGCGCTGCTGATCAACGTCATCCTGATCGCGGCCATGATCGGGGTGATCGCGTGGCAGGGCTACGGCATGTGGCGGGCCTGGCGGGCGAAACTCGCGGGCGCGCGGCTGCACGTGCGCATCGTGCTCCTGTTCTCGATCACCGCCGCGCTGCCGGCGATGCTGCTCGCGGTGGCGGCGACGACGACCTTCTCGCGCTCGCTCGACGGCTGGTTCTCGGCGCGCACGCGGGCGATCATCAACAATTCCGTCGAGGTGGCGCAGGCGTACGTGGTCGAGCACGGCCAACAGCTGCGCACGGATCTCGCCAACATGGTGCGCGACATCGACTCGGCCGCGGATCACATCCCGGCCGATACGCCCGAGTTCAAGCAGCACGTGATCGCTCAGGCCGGATTGCGCGACATCCCGGCTGCGTACGTCATCGACGGCAAGGGCGATCCGATCGTCGCCGCGCTCGAGGACAAGGGCATGCCGTTCACTTCGGTTCCGCCCTACTACCTGGGGCAGGCGGAGACGGGGCAGGTGGCGCTGTTCACGCCGACGGGCACGTCGCAGGTTTCGGCGGTGGCCAAGCTCACCCGGTACCCGGACCACCTTCTCTACGTCACCCGACTGCTCGATGCCAAAGTGATGGGGCACCTGCAGCGAACGGCGCAAAGCGTCGACGAATATAACCGGCTGCGCGCCGCGCGCGGCGGGCTCAAGCTGGCGCACGGCCTCATCTACACGATGATCTCGATGACGGCGCTGCTGGCCGCGATCTGGGTCGGCTTGTGGTTCGCGAGCCGTTTCGTGGCGCCGATCCGGCGCCTGATCGGTGCGGCACAGCAGGTTTCCCGCGGCAATCTCGCGGTGGAGCTGCCGGAGCGGCGCGGCGAAGGCGATCTCAGGCGCCTTTCCTCCACCTTCAACACCATGACGCGCGAGCTCAAGCATCAGCGGGACGCTCTGGTGACGGCCAACGAGCAGCTCACCGACCGGCGGCGCTTCATGGAAGCGGTGCTGTCGGGCGTCTCGGCCGGGGTGATCGGTCTCGACAGCCAGGACCGCATCACGCTCGTGTCGCGTGCGGCCGAGCAACTGCTGGCGACGACGGAGAGCGAGATCGTCGGCACGAAGCTTATCGATGCGCTGCCGGTCCTGGCGCCGACCCTCGAGCGGCGTGAAGAGCAGGGGATCAAATCGCGCGGTGCGCAGGAGATCTCCATCACCATCGGCGACGAGGAGCGCACGTTCGCAGTACGGGTGACGCGCGAGAAAGCGGGGCCGGGCGATGTGGGCAGCGTGGTGACATTCGACGACATCACGGAGCTGGTGTCGGCCCAGCGCACGTCGGCGTGGGCGGATGTGGCCCGGCGCATCGCGCACGAGATCAAGAACCCGCTGACACCGATCATTCTCTCGGCCGAGCGCATCCGTCGCAAGTACGGTCGCGTCATCGTCGACGACCGCGAGACGTTCGACAAACTCACCGCCACCATCGAGAGACAGGCCGGCGACATCAAGACCATGGTCGACGAGTTCGCGTCGTTCGCGCGGATCCCGAAGCCCGTGATCGAGATCAACGATCTCAGGGATGCCATCACGGATTCCGTCATCCTGTTCCGTGAGAGTCACGGCAGCGTCGTCTACGGGCTTTCACTGCCGGATGGGCCGCTCACCGCGGCATTCGATCGCCGGCTTCTGACGCAAGCGGTGACCAATCTAGTCAAGAACGCGACGGAAGCGGTGGAAAGCACGGTCGAGGCGGATCCGGGGCGGCAGGGGCGCGTGGACGTGGCTCTGCGTACCGACGCGACGACGGTGGCCATCGAGGTGATCGACAACGGTCCGGGCCTGCCGAAGCACAACCGCTCGCGGCTGCTCGAGCCTTACGTCACGACCAAGGGCCACAAGGGTACGGGGCTCGGACTCGCCATCGTGGCGAAGATCACCGAGCAGCACGGCGGACAACTGCTTCTCGACGACGCGCCAGTGACGAGCGAGCGCCCGAGCGGCGCACGGGTCACGCTGTCGTTTCCGAGTTCCATTTTGACGGCGAAGCCCGCGTCGGGAGATCCCGGCGGCGACGAGGTCGCGCAGATACGCGCGGCCGGCGGGCGTGAGATTTGAGTGATACGAGACTGACGAGAGCACGAGGGAGTTGAGCAAATGGCTGCAGACATCCTGATTGTCGATGACGAAGCGGATATCCGCGAGCTCGTGGCGGGCATTCTGGAGGACGAGGGGCATCGGACGCGCCTCGCCCGCGATAGCGACGAGGCGCTGCGGATCATCGAGGAGCGCCGGCCGCAACTCGTCATCCTCGACATCTGGCTGCAGGGCAGCCGCCTCGATGGGCTCGAGGTGCTGTCGGTCATCAAGCGCACGTATCCGGAGCTGCCGGTGGTCATCATCTCGGGCCACGGCAACGTCGAAACGGCAGTGACGGCAATCAAGCGCGGCGCCTACGACTACATCGAGAAGCCGTTCAAGGCGGACCGGCTGGTGCTCGTCACGTTGCGCGCGCTTGAGGCATCGCAGCTCAAGCGCGAGGTGCGCGAGCTCAAGGAGCGCTCGACGGTGTCGGCGGAGATGATCGGCAAGTCGCCGGCCATCAACCAGCTCAAGGGCGCCATCGATCGCCTGGCGCCAACCAACAGCCGCATCCTGATCCGCGGCTCGTCCGGCGCCGGCAAGGAGCTCGCGGCGCGCATCCTGCACCAGAAGTCCCAGCGCGCGGACGGACCGTTCATCGTGCTCAACGCGGCGTCGATGGCTCCCGATCGCGTGGAGGAGGAGCTGTTCGGCACCGAAGATCGCTCGGGCGGCCCGCGCAAGGTCGGCGCGCTCGAGGAAGCGCACGGCGGCACGCTTTACATCGATGAAGTTGCGGACATGCCGCTCGAGACGCAGGGCAAGGTTCTGCGCGTGCTCGTGGAGCAGAAGTTCCAGCGGCTCGGTGGGGCGCAGAAAGTGTCCGTCGATGTGCGTATCGTGTCCTCTACAAGCCGGGATCTCGAGCGCGACATGGGCGAGGGTCGCTTCCGCGAGGACCTCTATCATCGCTTGAACGTCGTGCCGCTGCGCGTGCCGGGCTTGGCCGAGCGGCGCGAGGACATTCCCGACCTTATCCAGTATTTCGTCAGCCAGCTTTCGCAAGCGTCCGGGCTGGCGCCGAGGCGCATCGGCGAGGATGCCATCGCGGTGCTGCAGGCCCACGACTGGCCGGGCAACGTGCGCGAACTCAGGAACAACATCGAGCGGCTCATGATCCTTGCGGGCGGCGACCCGGGCGCCGTCATCACTGCGGACATGCTGCCGGAGGAGATCGGCTCCAACGTACCGCTGCCGGTCAACGGCGGGGCGGAACATCTCATGAGCCTGCCGCTGCGCGAGGCGCGCGAGATCTTCGAGCGCGAGTATCTGCTCGCCCAGATCAACCGCTTCGGCGGCAACATCTCGCGCAC
>NZ_CADEFI010000044.1 GCF_902826555.1 uncultured Hyphomicrobium sp. | reverse complement strand
CGGTCTTGCCGACGCCGGCGCCGCCGAACAGGCCGATCTTGCCGCCCTTGGCGTAAGGCGCGAGCAGGTCGACGACCTTGATGCCCGTCACCAGGATCTGCGCTTCCGTCGCCTGATCGGCGAACGCGGGAGCGGACTGATGGATGGCGCGCACCGCTTTGCTATTGACGGGGCCAGCTTCGTCCACCGGCTCGCCGATGACGTTGATGATGCGGCCCAGCGTCTCCTCGCCGACCGGCACCGAGATGGCAGCACCGGTATCGATGACTTCCTGGCCGCGAACCAGACCTTCGGTCGAGTCCATGGCGATGGTGCGAACCGTGTTCTCGCCAAGGTGCTGCGCAACTTCGAGCACGAGGCGGTTGCCGTGGTTCTTGGTCTCGAGCGAGTTCAGAATTTCCGGCAGATGCTCGTCGAACTGCACGTCGACGACAGCGCCCATGACCTGACGAACCTTACCAACCTTGCTTGCCATTTTCCTCTCCAGTCGAATGATCAGGCGATCGACAGCGTGACGGGGATGTTCCCGCGCGTCGCCTTTGAATAGGGACAGATCGTGTGCGCTTCCTCGACGAGAGCCTGCAAAGCGGCCTTGTCCGCGCCGGGAAGCGAAACCGTGAGATCGACGGCGAGCGAGAAGCCGTCGGTGGTGTTGAGCGTCACGTCGGCGGTCACCTTGGCGGCTTGACCGTCGAGCCCGTGCTTCTTGGCTAGCACGAGAATGGCTTGCCCAAAGCACGCGGAGTATCCGAGCGCGAAAAGCTGCTCAGGATTATGACCTTCGCCCGAGCCGCCGAGCTCTTTCGGAAGCGCCATGGCCAACGCGAGCTTGCCGTCCGCGAGGATGGACCGGCCGTCGCGTCCTCCTTTGGTCGTCGCTGTCGTTTTATAGGCCATGTGAGACCATCGCTTTTCTGGGTTTCGAGCTTCGAGTTTGCGTGTCGCCAGCTACTTGCAGAGGTCGGCAGCAGTGACGCTTCCGTCCGGGTTGAAGCACTTCTCGTCGGTTTTCGTGCCGGCAGCCGCATCGGCGCCCGGCACATAGCTGTACTGGCACTTGAAAACGTTCTGCGACGGTGAGGCCGGATCGACGGCGACAGTCGCGCAGGACGTCTTCTTGAAGTCCTTGCAGCCGCCGTTCGCACATTCGGCCAGGCCGGCCTGCATGCTTTGCTCGCTCGGCTCCTCCGGCCCCTTCTGGCCGCAGCCATGAAGAGCCACCGCGAGAATGGCCGTCGCAGCAATCCGCTTCGCGTTCATGTTGACCAACCTCCCTGGCAACGAGCCTCGAACCGACATTAGAGCGCTTCCGCGCCCGAGATGATCTCGATGAGTTCCTTGGTGATGTTCGCCTGACGCTGGCGGTTGTACTTCACCGTCAGCTTGTTGATCATTTCGCCTGCGTTGCGCGTTGCGCTGTCCATGGCGCTCATGCGCGCGCCCTGCTCGGAGGCGGCGTTCTCGAGCAAACCACGGAAGATCTGCGTCGAGAGGTTGCGCGACAGCAGATATCCGAGCACCGCCTCGTCGTCGGGCTCCGTCTCCACCACCGGCTGGGCCGTACCGGCTTTCGCCTCCCCGCCTTCCGGCAGCTTGGCCGGAATGAGCTGCAGCGCCGTCGGCTTCTGCGCGATGACGCTCTTGAACTCGGAGAAATACAGCGTCGCCACGTCGAACTCGCCGGCATCGAACATGGCGAGGATCTTGTTGGCGATCTCTTCCGCATTCGCAAAGCCGAGCTGACGCACGCCGCGCAGGTCGAGCCGCTCGACGATGTTGCGGCCAAGATCGCGGCGCAGGTTGTCCGCGCCCTTGCGTCCGACGGTCACGATCTTCACCGTCTTGCCGGCCGCAAGCAGCTTCAGCGCGTCGGCCCGCGCCAGCTTGGCGATATTCGAGTTGAAGCCGCCGCAAAGGCCGCGCTCCGCCGTCGCCACCACCAGAAGATGGGTCTGATCGCGACCGGTACCGACGAGCAGCGGCGAGGCATTGTCGCGATTGATGCTCTGGCCGAGAGCGGCGAGCACGGCATCCATGCGTTCGGCATAGGGACGCGCGGCCTGCGCGGCCTCTTGCGCACGGCGCAGCTTGGCCGCGGCCACCATCTGCATGGCCTTCGTGATCTTCCGCGTCGCCTTGACGGAGGAGATGCGGTTTCTGAGATCTTTTAAGCTCGGCATGGCGCGCCTTGCTTCCCCTCATCGCGTCTTGCGACGCCGTTGTCCTTACTCCATGGCCGGATCGAACCCGGCCATGGAGTGGTGAAGCCTCGAGCTCAAGCGACGAAATTCTTCGCGAACGTGTCGAGGAATGCGACGAGCTTCTTCTCGGTGTCGTCGCTCATCGCCTTGTCCTTGGCAATGGCGTCGAGAATCGACTTCTCGTCGCGCAGCGCCGTAAGCAGGCTCGCCTCGAACTTGCCAATTGCTGAGACCGGCAGCGGGTCGAGATAGCCGCGCGTGCCGGAGAAGATCACCGCCACCTGCTCTTCCATCTTGAGCGGCGAGAACTGCGGCTGCTTGAGAAGCTCCGTCAGGCGCGCGCCGCGCGCGAGCAGCTTTTGCGTTGCTGCGTCGAGGTCCGAGCCGAACTGGGCGAAGGCCGCCATCTCGCGGTACTGCGCGAGCTCGCCTTTGATCTTGCCGGCAACCTGCTTCATCGCTTTCGTCTGCGCCGACGATCCGACGCGCGACACTGACAATCCGACGTTCACCGCCGGACGGATGCCCTGATAGAAGAGGTCGGTCTCGAGGAAGATCTGTCCGTCCGTGATCGAAATCACGTTGGTCGGAATGTAGGCCGACACGTCGTTGGCCTGCGTCTCGATGACCGGCAGCGCCGTGAGCGAGCCCTTGCCGGAAGCGTCGCCCAGCTTGGCCGCGCGCTCGAGCAGGCGCGAATGGAGATAGAAAACGTCGCCGGGATAGGCTTCGCGGCCGGGCGGGCGGCGCAGCAGCAGCGACATCTGGCGGTAGGAGACGGCCTGCTTCGAGAGGTCGTCGTAGGCGATCACGGCGTGCATGCCGTTGTCGCGGAAGTATTCGCCCATCGTGCAGCCCGTGAACGGAGCCAGGTACTGCATCGGCGCCGGGTCGGACGCGGTGGCAGCGACGACGATCGAGTACTCCAGCGCGCCGCGCTCCTCGAGCACCTTGACGAACTGGGCAACCGTCGAGCGCTTCTGGCCGACCGCGACATACACGCAATAGAGCTTGGCGCTCTCGTCGGTGCCGGCGTTGATCGACTTCTGGTTGAGGAACGTGTCGAGAATGATGGCGGTCTTGCCGGTCTGGCGGTCGCCGATGATCAGCTCGCGCTGGCCGCGGCCGACCGGGATGAGGGCGTCGACCGCCTTGAGTCCGGTGGCCATCGGCTCATGCACCGACTTGCGGGGCAGAATGCCGGGCGCCTTGACGTCGACGCGCTTCCTGGTGTCGGACTTGATCGGGCCCTTGCCGTCGATCGGATTACCAAGGCCGTCCACGACGCGGCCGAGAAGACCCTTGCCGACCGGAACCTCGACGATGGCGCCCGTACGCTTGACGTTGTCGCCTTCCTTGATGGTGCGGTCGTCGCCGAACACGACGACGCCGACGTTGTCGGCTTCGAGGTTCAAGGCCATGCCGCGGATGCCGCCGGGGAATTCGACCATCTCGCCGGCCTGCACGTTGTCGAGACCGTAGACGCGCGCGATACCGTCACCCACCGACAGCACTTGGCCGATCTCGGAAACCTCGGCTTCCTTGCCGAAATTCTTGATTTGATCTTTCAGGATCGAGGTGATCTCTGCAGCCCGGATGTCCATCACTTGACCTCGTCTCTTGGGGCGTTTTCTCTATGTGTTTCTGATCTTGTCACGCACCGGAGGGCGCGCTGTTCGTTTCTTTCTCGGAAGGCGAGCGCCGGTTGGCGTCAAATGCCTCCCTTGAGCGAAAGGCTGAGGTTCGAAAGCTTCGTCTTGAGCGACGAATCGACCATGCGGCTGCCGAGCTTGACGATCAGCCCACCAATGAGGGACGGATCGACCTTTGCGGCCAGCGTCACGTCCTTGCCGACCGTGTCCTTGAGCTGCGCCTTGAGCGCCGCGGCCTGCGCCTCGGTCAGCGGATGAGCGCTGATGACCTCGGCGGTCACCTCCCCACGGGCCTTGGCAGCCAGCGCCACGAACGCGCGCGCCATGCCCGGAGCCGAAAACAGGCGGCGGTTACGGGCCACCAGGCTGAAGAAATTCTTGGCCAGCCCGCCAACACCGGCCTTGTCGAGCACGCTCGAAAGCGCCCGCACCTGATCGTCGGCGGCAATAACGGGGCTTTTGACGAGCCGCTGAAGATCCGGGCTCAGGTCGTAAAGTTGCTGGAATTTGACGAGATCCTGCTCGACCTCGGAGACCTTGTTCTGTTCGACTGCGAGGTCGAATAAGGCGGCCGCGTAGCGCCCTGCCACACCGGCTACGATTGGTTCTTCTGTCGCCACGTCAGGAAATCTCGCGTGCTCAAGGGGTTGGAGGCGCCCCGCGGCCGAAGCCACAGCTAAATTTTCAAGGATGATGCGAGCGGGAAGGACCACGCCGCCGGCGACTTTGCCAGCCCGTACGATCCCCCGACCGAAAACCCGCGGTTCTGTATCATGTACGCCACGATGCTTCAACCGGCCACAGGAGGCTGCAACGACGCAATTCCGCGGCCTTTCATCACCCCACCCCGGCCGCGCCTAAGCGACGCCGCATCGGAGAAAAAATGCCGAACGGCAAGCCTCCCGTAGGATTTCTACGGAGGAGACCCCACATGCCCGGCAAGGCTGCGTGGATCGCGCGGGAAGACCCTGAAATGCGAGCGATGGAGTAATAAGGCAATGAGGAGCACAAGAGTGGCGGCCCTCGCTGCGCTGCTGGCCCTGCCGTTGACGGCAACGGTCGCCGGCGCCGCACCGGCAGCAGCCAACATGGGAAGCGCACTGTCCAAGGTCGATGCGGGGCGGCCCGTCATCCAGATCCACAAGGGCGGTGGCCACGGTCACGGGGGACACGGCCACGGCGGCCATGGCCACGGAGGGCACTTTCACGGCCATGGCGGCGGCCACTGGCACGGCGGCGGCGGACACCACCACCATCATCACTTCCGTCCGCGCTTCTACGGCGGACCGTACTATTATTACGACTATGGGCCTTCGTATTACGACGACGGCTACTACGAGGACGACGACGAGGCCTACGTCTACGCGGACGAAGGCGACGCCGTGGCACGCTGCGAAGCACGCTATCGCTCGTTCGATCGTCGATCCGGAACCTTCCTCGCCAACGACGGACGGCGCAAACTTTGCCCCTATCTGAGATAGCGTAAGGTTGCACAGGCGATACGATACCGAACACGCGCCGGCGGCCTGAAAAAGCTGTCCGGCGCGGCGTTTACGCTCCACCAAGCAACATGAACGGAAGCTGCAAGCCTTGTTCAAGGTGAGTTCAGCCCCCCTCCGTTATCAATCGTTCCAACGTGCCGGGGAGTCTCGGCGCATGGATCGGAACGAAGGGGAACCTGAGATGTCGTTCAAGAAATTCACCACCTCCGCGGCCGTGATCGCCGCCCTTGCCGTCGCGAACCTGAGCCCGCTTGCCACGGCAGCGAGCGCCCACTACGGCCGCTATGGTGGCGGTTACGATCGTGGGTATTCGCGCTACGACGATGGCCCGCGCTACCGTGGCTACGATTACGGCCCGCGCTATCGCTATGGCTACAAGCGCCACCGCCACAATCACGGCAAGGATATCGCAAAGGGCCTTGCGATCGGTCTCGGCGTCCTCGCCGTGGGCACGATCCTGTCGCACGGCCGCTAGTCCAGTCACCTCGCACCCGAGCGCGTGGCCCGCATCGTCCAAGGACGACGGCGGGCCACAAGCGTGTCTGGCCCCACCACGCGCTAGAGAAAATTATAGGGATCGATATCGACGGTGAGGCGCAGATCCCCGCCGATCTTGGGCAGCGCCTCTTCCCACGCCCTGAGATAGCCCTGGATGTTCTTGTCCCGGGGGGCTTTGACCAGCAGGCGCCACCGATGGCGGCCTCGCACGACGGAAATCGGCGCTTCGGCCGGTCCCAGCACCTCGATCTGATCCGCGCGCGGTGCACGCTTCGCAACCTCGCGCGCGAACGTCTCGGCGAGATCCTTGTCGCGCGCCGAGATGACGAGCGCCGCCAGCCGTCCGAACGGAGGCAGCAGCCCCCGCCGGCGCATGTCGATCTCCCGCTCGAGAAAACTCTCCCGATCACCCGAGATGATCGCCGCCATGACCGGATGCTCCGGCATGTGCGTCTGGATGTAGCCGCGCCCCTTCGTCAGCGCGCGCCCCGCGCGTCCCGTCACCTGATGCAGCAGCTGGAACGTCCGCTCGCCCGCACGCGGATCGGCACCCATGGAAAGACCGAGATCGCCGTCCACGATGCCGACCGTCGCCAGCAGCGGAAAGTTGTGCCCCTTGGCGACGATCTGCGTGCCGATGATGATGTCCACGTCTCCGCTCTCGATGGAGCCGATGATGCGGCGCATCTCCTCGAGACCAGGAATGAGATCGGACGACAGAAGCGCGAGCCGCGCCTCGGGAAAGCGCTCTTTGACCTCTTCCGCGACGCGCTCCACACCCGGCCCGCACGCCACGAGCGATCCGACCTCTCCACACTTGGGGCACGCCTCCGGCATCGGCAGCGAGAAGCCGCAATGATGGCAGTTGAGGCGGCGGCGAAAGCGATGCTCGACGAGCCAGGCCGTGCACTGCGGGCATTCGAAGCGATGGCCGCAGCTGCGGCACAGCGTGAGCGGCGCGTACCCCCGGCGGTTGAGAAACAACAGAGATTGCTGCCGGTCTGCGAGCGTCGAGGCCACCGCGTCGACCAGCACCGGCGACAGCCATTGCCCCTTCTCCGGCGGATGCGCCCGCATGTCGATGGGAGAGACGTCCGGCAGCTCCGCGCCCGTAAAGCGTCCCGGCAGCACGATATGACGATAGCGCCCCGTCCGCGCGTTGACGTGGCTCTCGATGGATGGCGTCGCCGAGGCCAGCACCACGGGAAACTTGCCGAGACTGCCACGCACGACGCTCAGATCGCGCGCCTGATAGTGCACGCGGTCGTCCTGCTTGAACCCCGCGTCGTGCTCCTCGTCCACGACCACGAGCCCCAGATCCCGATACGGCAGAAACAGCGCCGAGCGCGCTCCCACCACGACGCGCGCCTCTCCCGTTGCCGCCGCCCGCCACACGCGTCCACGCTCCGGCACCGAAAGGGCCGAATGCCACTCCGCCGGCAGGCATCCGAAGCGCGCCACGAACCGGCTCATGAACTGCCCCGTGAGCGCGATCTCGGGCAGCATGATCAGCGCCTGTCGTCCGTGCCTCAGCGTCTCCGCCACCGCTTCGTAGTAGACTTCCGTCTTGCCCGATCCCGTGACGCCATCCAGCAGCGAGACGCTGAATCCCGCCCCGTGGACAGCCGACACGAGCCCATGCACTGCCTCCGCCTGCGCAGGCGTGAAGTCGGTCGCGCGGTGCTCCGGGTTTGGCTCCGGAAAGCGCCGCTCGGGAATCACCACCTCGACCAGATTGCCGGACGCAACGAGCCCGTCGACGACACCTGTGCTGCAGGTTGCTTCCGTTGCCAGCGCCGACTTGGCCCGGATCTGCCCATCCTTGGCGAGATCCAGCGCACGCCTCCGGGCCGGAGTCATGCGGGTGGGCTCCGCCGCATCCGGCACGATCCTGACGCCGAAGCGCGGCTTCGCCGGCTCGAAAGCCGCCTGCGCGCTCATCATCATACGCACCACCATCCCGAGTGGTGCGAGCGTATATCCCGCGATCCATTCGGCGAACCGGAGGGACGTCAACGGAAGGGGCGGAACATCGAGTCGCTCCGTCAACGCCTTCATCTTCTTGGGATCTACGGGCTTCTCGCTGCCGCCGACCGGAGCATCCCAGACCACGCCGATCCGCGTCTGCGCGCCGAACGGCACCAGCACGAACGCCCCCGGCTCGATGGCGAGGCCGTACGGCACCACGTAATCGTAGGTTTGGTTGAGGGGCGCACCGGGCATCAGCACCGGCGCGAGGACCCGCGCGGCGCTTTCACCCTTTTCATTAAGGCCAAGAAGGCTATCCAAGTGGGCTGCTGCCGGATTAGAAGCTACCAGTACATCAGAACGAGAGCTTAGGCGGAAAGATGGGGCGGGCTGACGGCCGCCCTCACCACCTATCTAGAGGCCCCACCGGGGGCGCACAAAGGACCGAGAATGAAGTTTTTTGTCGACACTGCCGACGTGAGCGAAATCAAGGACCTGGCCGCAACCGGTCTCCTCGACGGCGTCACCACCAACCCCTCGCTGATCGCAAAATCCGGCCGCGACTTCAAGGAGACCATCGCCGAGATCTGCGCCATTGTCTCGGGCCCCGTTTCTGCCGAGGTGGCGGCAACCGACTACGACGGCATGATGCGCGAAGCTCATGTGCTGCGTAAGATCGCTCGCAACGTCACCATCAAGGTGCCGCTCACCCTCGACGGCCTCAAGGCCTGCAAGACGCTGACCTCCGACGGCACCATGGTCAACGTCACGCTCTGCTTCTCCGCCAACCAGGCCTTGCTGGCGGCAAAGGCGGGCGCCACCTTCGTTTCGCCCTTCATCGGCCGCCTGGACGACATCGGCTTGAACGGCATGGACGTGATCCGCGAGATCCGCGCCATCTACGACAACTATCAGGACCTCGAGACGGACATCTTGGCAGCCTCCATCCGCACCGTGAACCACGTCAAGGAGGCGGCCCTCATCGGCGCCGACGTCGCCACCATTCCCCCATCGATCCTGAAGGCCCTCGTCAAGCACCCGCTGACGGATGCCGGCCTCGCGCAGTTCGTCGCCGATTGGAAGAAGACCGGCCAGACGATCTGACACCGAATATCCATCTCGATACCGCCGCGCTTCCCGCGAGCGGCAACCAAAAAAAACAAGGCGAGCGGCCACGTGACAGCGGCCCACTCGCCTTCTTTTTATCCGCACCGGACACGTCGGACCGGGATCGCTTCGGACCTCGAATGTCCGAAGCGTGCATCGTCGGTCCCGCGAAAGGATTAGATCTGCTCTTTGAGATCCTTGGCCGCGCGGAAAGCAACTTTCTTGCTGGCCTTGATCTTGATCGCTTCGCCGGTTGCCGGGTTGCGGCCCATGCGAGCCGGACGCTTGCGAACCTGCAGGATGCCGAGCCCGCCGATGCGGATGCGGTCGCCCTTCTTGAGGTGCTTGGTGATCAGCACGATCAGATCCTCGAGCACGGCGTTGGCCTGCTTCTTCGGAAGATCGTGCGACTCGGACAGCGCGACGCCCAGATGACGGAGCGTAACGGTGCTCTGCGCCTTCGGCGCAGCTTTGGTGACGGTTTTGGTTGCGGCTTTAGCCATGAGAGTTTCCCCAGAAAAAAGAATCAATGACCGCGAAAACATACAATAAGAATGAACTTCCGCGGCTATCGAACGAGAAAGACTGCGTTTTTTTGGTAGATGCTGGAGTTTAGGTCACGCTTGCAAGCGCAACAGGCCCTATTTTGCCTCACTTCTCAAGCGTTGGAGAGCAGAAATAGCGATAAATAGGGCATAAGTTGCGCATCAAGAGCACCACTCCCCACCTCCGCATGAGCACGCAGGCACCGGTTCGCTCGCTGATTCGTTACGCGAATCGATTCGCGATCACGCGGCGCGAACGCCGTTCCCGCGCACGAAACGCAGCTGTGAGGCGCCCCATGAGCCGCAGAATGCTGCCAGCCGATAGAACCTAAAGTGTCGCAGAGCGCGGCACGCCACGGCGCAAATCATTTACAATGCATCAAGCGCGATCGAGGATTGTCAGGCTCATGACCCGCGAGACGATCGACGACCTGCTCGATGCAGACGGAGAGCTGCCGCTCGCCGACGACCTCGGACGTGCAACGGCTGCCTGGTTCGATCATCTCCAGCACGAGCGCGGGCTCTCTCCCGCGACGCTCGGCTCGTATGAACGCGATTTGCGCCAGTTTCTGGGCTTTCTGAAGCGCGATCTCGGCCATCCCCCCTGCCTCGCCGACCTGGCGCATCTCGATGTGAAAGCCGTCCGCCGCTTCCTGTCCGCCCGCCGCCGCGAAGGTGCGGCCAGCCGCTCGCTCGCGCGCACGGTATCGGCACTGCGCACCTTCTATCGCTGGCTCGAGTCGACGGACCGCGTGTCGAACCGCGCGCTGGCCCAGGTTGCCATGCCGCGCATTCCTCACACGCTGCCGAAGCCGCTGACGGTCGACAAGGCCGCGGCCCTCGTCGAAAGCGAAGGATCGGAGGACGACTGGATCCGTGCGCGCGATGTCGCCGTCATGCTGCTGCTCTACGGTGCCGGCCTGCGCATCTCGGAAGCGCTCGGTCTCGCACGCCGCGACGCGCCGGTCTCCGGCCGCGACGTGCTGCGCATCATCGGCAAAGGCGGCAAGGAGCGGCTTGTGCCGATCCTGCCCGTCACTCAGCGCGCGGTGGAACGCTATCTCTCGCTCTGCCCGTATCCACTCGAACCGGCCGCGCCACTTTTCGTGGGCGCCAAAGGCGGACCGCTCTCACCCCGATTGATCCAGCTGGCCATCGCCCGCATGCGGGACGAGTTGGCGCTGCCCGAAACGGCAACGCCGCATGCGCTGCGCCACTCCTTTGCGACGCATCTCCTGGCCGCAGGCGCCGACCTGCGCCAGATCCAGGAGCTGCTCGGACATGCCTCGCTTTCGACGACGCAGGTCTACACCGAGGTCGATCGCGAGCGCATCCTCGCGGTCTACGACACCGCCCACCCCCGCGCTTAGCGTGCGAGACGGCTCACATATGGATGGCGCGCTTGGCGACCGAAAGCGCAGCTTCCTTCACCGCTTCAGACAGCGTCGGATGCGCATGGCAGGTGCGGGCGAGATCCTCGGCCGAGCCACCGAACTCCATGATCACCGCCGCTTCTGCAATCAGCTCGCTCGCGTTGGCACCGATGATATGCACGCCGAGAATGCGGTCGGTCGTGGCATCCGCGAGCACCTTGACGAACCCGTCGGTGGTCTTGTTGACCTTTGCCCGCCCGTTCGCCGTGAATGGAAACTTGCCGACGCTGTATGCGATGCCCTCGGCCTTGAGCTCCTCTTCCGTCTTGCCGACGGAAGCTACCTCCGGCGCCGTGTAGATCACGTTCGGGATCACGTCGTGGTTCACGTGACCCGCCTGACCGGCCAGGATTTCCGCAACCGCAATCCCTTCATCCTCCGCCTTGTGCGCGAGCATCGGCCCCGCGATCACATCGCCGATGGCATAGATGCCCGTGACATTGGTCTGGAACTGCCCGTTGACGACCACGCGCTTCTTCCCGTCGCGTAGCACGCCGACATCGTCGAGTCCGAGCCCATCCGTGTAGGGCACGCGTCCAATGGACACCAGAACGGCATCCGCCTCCACCCGGTCCTGCGTGCCGCCCTTGGCCGGCTCGAGCGCGACCTCGAGCCCGCCCTCGCCGCGCGTGACGCCGACGACTTTCGTCCCAAGCCGGAACGACAGCCCCTGCTTCGAGAACAGGCGCTCGAGCGACTTCGCCACCTCGCCATCCATGCCCGGCAGAATACGATCCAGGAACTCGACCACCATCACAGACGAGCCGAGCCGCCGCCACACCGAGCCGAGCTCGAGTCCGATCACCCCCGCACCGACGACCAACAGCCGCTCCGGCACCTTGGGAAACGACAGCGCACCCGTTGACGAGACGATCTGTTGCTCGTCGATCTCGATGCCGGGCAGCCGGGCGACGTCCGAGCCTGTGGCGATGACGATCGCGCGCGTATCGAGCACCTGCCGATCCCCGCCGGCCGCCGTCACCTCGACCTGGCCGGCCTTGAGAATGCGCCCCGTACCGTGAAACGCAGTGATCTTGTTCTTCTTGAGCAGGAACGCCACGCCATCGACGTTGCCCTTCACGCCCTCGTCCTTGAACGCCAGCATGCGCCCGAGATCGAGTTCGGGCGAAGCCTTGATCCCCATGCGGCCGAAGCCGTGACCGGCTTCGTCGTAGAGTTCGGAGGCATGCAACAGTGCCTTTGAAGGAATGCAGCCCACGTTGAGACACGTACCGCCGAACGTCGCGCGCTTCTCGACGATCGCCGTCTTGAGCCCGAGCTGCGCCGCGCGGATCGCGCACACATAACCGCCCGGCCCGCTGCCGATGACGATGAGGTCGTAAGGTTCAGCCATCTTCGGCAGGTCTCCAGTGAACGTCGACGGACAAGAGCGAGCTAGAGCTCCAGGATGAACCGCTGCGGATCCTCGAGGCACTCCTTCACACGCACCAGGAACGTCACCGCTTCCTTCCCGTCGACCAGGCGATGATCGTAGGAGAGCGCGAGGTACATCATCGGCTTGGCGACGATCTGCCCGTTCTTCACCACCGGCCGCTCCTCGATGCGGTGCATCCCGAGAATACCGGCTTGCGGCGCATTGAGGATCGGCGTCGACAGCATCGAGCCGTAGACGCCGCCGTTGGAGATCGTGAACGTCCCGCCCTGCATCTCGGCGATCGAAAGCTTGCCTTCGCGAGCGCGTTTGCCGAACTCGCCGATCTTGCCCTCGATCTCGGCAATCGACATGCGATCCGCGTCGCGCAGCACCGGCACCACGAGACCGCGGTCCGTGCCCACCGCCACACCGATATGGTAGTAGTTCTTGAAGACGATATCCTCGCCGTCGATCTCGGCATTGACGGCCGGAATCTCGCGCAGCGCCTGGATGCAGGCCTTCACGAAAAAGCCCATGAAGCCGAGCTTCACGCCGTGCCTGCGCTCGAACAGATCCTTGTACTGCGCCCGCATCGCCATCACGGCGCTCATGTCGACGTCGTTGAACGTCGTCAGCATGGCCGCCGTGTTCTGAGCCTCCTTGAGGCGCAGCGCGATGGTCTGGCGCAGGCGCGTCATGCGCACACGCTCCTCGCGGCCGGCTTCGCTCAACGAGGACGGCACGCGAACCTCGGGCGCCGGAGCCTCGCGTCCGCGTGACACCGCCGGAACCTGGACCGGTTGGGGGGCAACGGGAGCCGGCTCCTCTTGCCGAGGTGCGGGACGTGCTGCCGCCTGCGCCACGGCCGCCACCACATCCTCTTTCAGGATCTGGCCACGCCGCCCGGAGCCCGCGACGTCATCGGCCCCAAGCCCCGCTTCCGCAAGATGCTTGCGCGCCGCGGGGCTTGGCGGAGCGCGGAATTCCTGGGGCGCCGACTTTGAAGGCTGCGCGGGAGCCTCGCGCGCCGGAGCCGGCGCGGACTTGGCCTGCGCCTGTCCGCCACTGGCCCCATCGGCAAGCGCGCCAAGCACGGTGCCGATGGCAACCGTCGCCCCTTGATCGACCAGGATCTGCGAGAGCTGGCCTGCCGCGGGAGCCGGAACCTCGACGGTGACCTTGTCCGTCTCGAGTTCGACCAGCGGCTCATCGGCTTTGACGGCGTCACCTGGCTTCTTCAACCATTTGCCAACTGTCGCCTCGGTCACCGACTCGCCGAGTGTCGGCACGCGGATCTCGATCATCATTCTTCCGCCCTTTCCTCGTCATGGTCGTTGCGCCGGACATGAAAGTCCGGCCGTCAATTCTTCAACGCGTCCGCCACCAGCGCCTTCTGCTCGGCGATATGCTTGCTCATCAGGCCCGTCGCCGTAGAGGCAGACGCAGCCCGGCCCGCATAGCGCACGCGCCGCCCCGCCGGATTGAGGCGATCGAGCACCCAATTGATGTTCGGCTCGATGAACGTCCACGAGCCCATGTTCTTGGGCTCCTCTTGGCACCAGACGACCTCCGCGTTGGGGAAGCGCCCAAGCTCGGTGAGCAAAGCACGCGCCGGGAACGGATAGAGCTGCTCCAGCCGCAGAATGTAGGTGTCGAACTGCTCGTCCGCATCACGCGCGTCCGCAAGATCGTAGTAGACCTTGCCGGAGCAGATCACGACGCGCTTGATCTCGGATTCCGCCTTGCGGAACGTATCGTCCCAGAGCACGCGATGGAACGTCGTCCCCGGCCCCATCTCGTCGAGCCGCGACACCACGCGCTTATGGCGAAGCAGCGACTTCGGCGTCATGAGGATCAAGGGCTTGCGGAACTTGCGGTGCAACTGCCGCCTGAGGATATGGAAGTAATTCGCGGGCGTCGTGCAATTGGCGACCTGCCAGTTGTCCTCGGCGCAAAGCTGCAGAAAGCGCTCCAGCCGTGCGGAGGAATGCTCCGGCCCCTGTCCCTCGTAGCCATGCGGAAGCAGGCATACGAGCCCCGACATGCGCAGCCACTTGCGCTCGCCCGAGGAGATGAACTGGTCGAAGACCACCTGCGCGCCGTTCGCGAAGTCGCCGAATTGCGCCTCCCAGCAGACCAGCGCATTCGGCTCCGCCAGCGAGTATCCGTACTCGAAACCGAGCACGGCCTCTTCCGACAGCATGGAGTTGATGACTTCGAAACGGGCCTGGTTGGGCGAGACGTGCCGAAGCGGCGTATAGCGCCGCTCGGTCTCCTGGTCGATCAGCACCGAGTGGCGCTGCGAGAAGGTGCCGCGCTCGCAATCCTGTCCCGAGAGGCGCACCGGGAAGCCCTCGTTGACCAGGGTGCCGAAGGCAAGGTGCTCGGCCATGGCCCAGTCGATCCCCTCGCCCTTGGTGATCATCTCCTGCCGCCGCTCGAGCAGGCGCACGATGGTCTTGTGGGCATGGAAATCCGACGGCACGATCGTCAGCCGCTTGCCGACGTCGCGCAGCGTCTCGAGCGAAACCCCGGTGTTGCCGCGCCGCTCGTCTCCGTCAGCAAGACCGACGCTGCTCCAGCGCCCGTCCAGCCAATCGGCCCGGTTCGGCTTGTAGGCTTCGGCCGCCGCCAGCTCGCCCTCGAGGAAGGTGCGGAACTCGCCCTTCATCGTATCGACGCCCTCGTTCGAGAGCACGCCCTCCTCGACGAGCTGCTTCGAATAGATCTCGACCGCAGTCGGATGCTTGCGAATGCGATCGTACATCAAGGGCTGCGTGAACGCCGGCTCGTCCGCCTCGTTGTGGCCGAAGCGGCGGTAGCAGAACATGTCGATGATGACCGGCTTCTGGAACTTCTGCCGGAACTCGGTGGCGATCTTGGCGACATGCACCACCGCCTCGGGATCGTCGCCGTTCACGTGGAAGATCGGCGCCTCGACGATACGCGCCACATCCGAGCAGTAGGGCGACGAGCGCGAGTGACGCGGATTGGTGGTGAAACCGATCTGGTTGTTGATGATGAAATGGATCGAGCCGCCCGTGCGGTGCCCCTTGAGGCCCGAAAGCCCGAAGCACTCTGCCACCACGCCCTGGCCGGCAAACGCCGCATCGCCGTGCAGCAACAGCGGCAGCACCGGCGTGCGATCCGAATAGTCGACCCTGAGCTGGTCCTGCTTGGCGCGCACCTTGCCGAGCACCACCGGATCCACGATCTCGAGGTGCGAAGGATTGGCCGTCAGCGACAGATGCACGTTGTTGCCGTCGAACTGCCGGTCCGACGACGCGCCCAGGTGGTACTTGACGTCGCCCGAGCCCTCGACGTCATCCGGCTTCCAGGATCCGCCCTTGAACTCGTTGAAGATGGCGCGGAACGGTTTGGCCATGACGTTGGACAGCACATTGAGACGTCCGCGGTGCGCCATGCCGATGACGATTTCGCGCACGCCGAGCTGCCCGCCCCGCTTGATAATCTGCTCCAGCGCCGGAATCATCGCCTCGCCGCCGTCGAGACCGAACCGCTTCGTGCCGGTGTATTTCACGTCGGCGAAACGCTCGAACATCTCCGCTTCGATGAGCTTCCTCAGAATGGCTTTCTTGCCCATTTCCGTGAAGCGGATGTCCTGCTCGTCGCCCTCGATGCGATGCTGGATCCACGACTTCTGCGCCGGCGACGTGATGTGCATGAACTGGTAGCCGATCTTGCGGCAGTAGGTGCGCCTGAGAATGCGCAGCACCTGCCGGATCGTCGCCGTGTCGAGTCCCAGATAGCGGTCCATGAAGATCGGGCGGTCGAGATCGGCGTCCGTGAAGCCGTACGTTTCGGCCTTGAGCTCCTTGTGCACCTTGCGCTCGGCAAGCCCGAGCGGATCGAGATCCGCCGCGAAATGCCCCATCACGCGGTAGGCGCGGATCAGCATGATGGCGCGGACGCTGTCCTGGATGGCGCGGATCGATGCCGCCGGCGTGATGTCGAAGCCGGCGCCATAGGCCTTGGCCTGCAGCTTGTCGCGCAAGCCCCGCTCGACCTCGCCGTAGTCGCCGGTCAGCGCCGAAACAAGCTCCGTCGGCGCACCCTGCAGTTGCGAGAGCGGGAGTGCCCAGGATGGATCACGGGCGCCGAGGTTGCCATCGTGCCCATGCCCGTTGTCGGACGACGGTTGCCCGCGTCCGTCCCGCATGCTCTCGAAGAACAGCCGCCATTCGTCGCTGACAGAGCCAGGATTCTTCTCATACTGGCTCTGCAGCTCTTCGATGTAAGGCGCGTTGACGCCGTTCAGAAAGGAAGTGCGAAGAAACTTCTCGTTGAGCGCCTGTCGCGACATGTGAAACCCCGCATTTGCGTCCGGCGTGTAAGAATGAAGGGACCATCTCTCCCGATTTGGGCAATTCTCCGCGCCGAGAATGACACTCTTATATATGGGCTCGCGCTCAACCCTTTAAAACTTTCGTCAGTGTCGTCCCCAGCGATGCGGGGCTGTCTGCGATGGCAATCCCCGCACGGCGCATCGCGTCCACTTTGTCCTCGGCACGTCCCTGGCCGCCCGAGATGATCGCACCCGCGTGACCCATGCGCCGGCCCGGAGGCGCGGTCATCCCGGCAATGAACCCGGCCATCGGCTTCTTTCGGCCCTTCTTGGCTTCGCTGATCAGAAACGCGGAAGCCTCTTCCTCGGCCGATCCGCCGATCTCGCCGATCATGATGATCGAATGCGTATCGGGATCGGCAAGGAACAGCTCCAGCACGTCGATGAACTCCGTCCCCTTCACCGGATCGCCGCCGATGCCGACCGCCGTCGACTGGCCGAGCCCCGCGTCCGTCGTCTGCTTCACCGCTTCATAGGTGAGCGTGCCCGAGCGCGAGACGATGCCGACCGTGCCCTTCTTGAAGATGTTGCCCGGCATGATGCCGATTTTGCAGGCCTTGGGCGTGAGCACGCCGGGGCAGTTCGGCCCGATAAGGCGCGACTTGGAGCCGGCGAGCGCCCGCTTGACGCGCACCATGTCGAGCACCGGAATGCCCTCCGTTATGCAGACGATGAGCGGCATCTCGGCATCGATGGCTTCGAGAATGGCGTCGGCCGCGAACGGCGGCGGCACGTAGATGGCGGTCGCCGTGGCGCCCGTCTTCGCTTTCGCTTCGATCACGGTGTTGAACAGCGGCAGGTCGGCGAGTTCGGGATCGGCAGCCTTGGTACCGCCCTTGCCCGGCGTCACGCCGCCCGCCACCTTCGTGCCGTAGCTGCGCGCCTGCTTGGTATGGAACGTCCCCTGGCTGCCGGTAAGGCCCTGGCAGATCGTAACCGTGGACGTGTCGACGAGAATGGCCATGGTGTCTTCTCTTGTCTCGGCAATGCGTGCGGATGCCGGAGCATCCGCGGATTGAGAATGTTACGCGGCGACCTTGATCGCCGACGTGATTTTGGCGGCAGCGTCCGCAAGATCATCCGCCGGCACGATCTTGAGCCCGCTCTTGGCTAGGATCTCCTTGCCGAGGTCGACGTTGGTGCCTTCGAGCCTGACGACGAGCGGGACCGTGATGGCCATCTCGCGCGCAGCCGCCACGATGCCTTCCGCGATGATGTCGCAACGCATGATGCCGCCGAAGATGTTGACCAGGATGCCCTTCACCGACGGATCGGAGAGGATGATCTTGAAAGCAGCCTGCACTTTCTCCTTGGACGCACCGCCGCCGACATCGAGGAAGTTCGCAGGCTCCGCGCCGTAGAGCTTGATGATGTCCATCGTCGCCATGGCCAGGCCCGCACCGTTGACCATGCACCCGATCGAGCCATCGAGCTTCACGTAGGAAAGCTCGTATTTCGCCGCCTCGATCTCCATCGGATCTTCCTCCGTCTCGTCGCGAAGCGCGGCGATGTCGGGATGGCGGAAGATCGCGTTTCCGTCGAAACTCACCTTGGCGTCCAGCGCAATGAGCTGGCCTTCCTTGGTGACGACCAGCGGATTGATCTCGAGCAGGCTCACGTCCTTGTCGTTGAGGAACCGGTAGAGACCCGAGATCAGCTTGGCGCAGGCTTTGATCTCGTCGCCCTTGAGCCCGAGCGCGAACGCGATCTTGCGGGAATGGAACGGCTGCAGCCCCGTGGCCGGATCGACGGTCAAGGTCAGGATCTTGTCGGGCGTGTCGTGCGCGACTTTCTCGATGTCCATGCCGCCTTCGGTCGAGGCGATAAAAGCGATCCGAGAGCTTGCACGATCGACGAGCGCCGAGAGATAGAGCTCACGCGCGATGTTGACGGCATCCTGGATGTAGATGCGCCGCACCGTGCGCCCCGATGCTCCGGTCTGCACGGTGACGAGCGTCTTGCCCAGCATCTGCTCGGCGAGCTGACGTGCTTCCGCCGGCGATTTGGCGAAGCGCACGCCGCCCTTGTCGCCGGCCTCCGCCTCCTTGAAGCGCCCTTTGCCGCGACCGCCGGCGTGGATCTGCGCTTTCACCACGATCGTCGGCGTCGAGATTTCGCCTGCAACCTTCTCCGCTTCGTCCGGCGTAAAGGCAGCGAAGCCCTTGCCAGTCTCGACGCCGTACTTGGCGAGAAGTTCTTTCGCCTGATGCTCGTGGATATTCATGGTAGCGCGTATGCCCCTCTCGGATGAGCGATGGTGGGGACGCGGCTCAGATGGGAAGTGTGGCCAAGGGGGTGGCCACACCTTGAGTAACAAGAACCCGTCCGTACCCCGCGTCGGCTGGTGTCGGCTCGGACCCGTCAGGCCCCGAGCTGTGGATTGATCTTGATGCAGGCATCGACCAGGCCCTTCACGGATTCGATCGACTTCATGAGCATCGAGCGCTCGGCGGAGTTGAGATCGATCTCCACCACGCGCTCCGTCCCGCCCTCGCCAATAATGGTCGGCACGCCCACGTAAAGTCCTTTAACACCGTACTCCCCGTTGAGGTACGCGGCGCATGGCAGCACACGCTTTTTGTCCTTGAGGAAGCTTTCGGCCATCGCCACCGCCGACGAGGCGGGCGCGTAGTAGGCCGACCCGGTCTTGAGCAGCGCCACGATCTCGCCGCCGCCCTTTCGCGTGCGATCGACGATCTGGTCCAGGCGCTCCTGCCGGATCCAGCCCATCTTCACCAGGTCGGGCAACGGAATGCCTCCCACCGACGAGTAGCGCACCAACGGCACCATGTCGTCGCCATGACCACCCAGCACGAACGCCGCGACGTCCTCCACGGAAACCCGGAATTCGTCGGCGAGGAAGTGGCGGAAGCGGGCCGTATCCAGAACGCCGGCCATACCGACCACCATGTTGCGCGGCAGGCCCGAAGACTTCTGCAGCGCCCACACCATGGCGTCGAGCGGGTTGGTGATGCAGATGACGAAGGAATTGGGCGCATACTTGCGGATACCGGCGCCGACCTGCTCCATGACCTTGAGGTTGATGCCGATCAGGTCATCGCGGCTCATGCCCGGCTTGCGCGGCACGCCTGCCGTCACGATGCAGACGCTGGCCCCTTCGATGTCGGCATAGGCGTTGGTGCCCTTGAGATTGCAGTCGAAACCTTCCACGGCGCCGGACTGGGCGATGTCGAGCGCCTTGCCCTGCGGCAAGCCCTCCGCAATGTCAAAAATAACGACGTCGCCAAGCTCCTTGAGGCCGATGAGATGAGCGAGCGTTCCACCGATCATACCGCCGCCGATCAACGCGATCTTCGTGCGCGCCATAAGGTCATTCTCCCTGGAGGCTGTGGCCCTGAAACCGGGCCAATTTGCTTATCTAAGGTGCGTTGCTGAGGTGAGTGATGATCCCGATGGCTCCGTGGCCGGCTCACCTCCGGCGTGAGGAAACACGGACTTGGTAGGACGAAACGGGTAGGGGCTCAAGCCCGACCGAGAAATCGGCCCAACCCTGCGACTAAAGCAGGCGGCATATTGCCCCGTATTGAAGCAGCGGCCTTGGAGCCGGAATTGATTGCGCTTTCAGCCCCGCCCACCGGAGCCCAGGCTGCGCGCCAGATAGGCCTCGCTGCGCATCTCCATGAGCCGTGAGGCGGTCCGTTCGAAGAGCTGAGCGCCGTCTCCGTCGGGGTAGAGCTGGTCGGGTTCGGCCTCGGCGGACACGATGAGGCAGTTGCGGTTGTCGTAGAGCGTGTCGACGAGATGGATCAGACGCCGGGCCGCGTTGCGCCGCTCCGGAGTGAGCACCGGAATCCCCTCGAGCACGATGGTATGGAACGCGTGGGCGATATGGAGGTAGTCCAGCGCCCCAAGCGGTTGTTCGCAAAGGTCCCCGAACGAAAAGCGGGCAACCCCCATGGATGCAAGCGGCACCGCCACGCGACGCCCCTTGATCTCGAGCGCGGCCGGCGCCCCGGGATGATGGCCGGTCAGCCGCTCCCAATGCTCATCGAGCCCCGCCTTGGCCCGCCCGTCGCAGGGGCTGAAATAGAGCTGCCGGCCCGCGAGCTTGTCCAGGCGAAAATCCTTCGCCGCCTTGAGCTCCACCACGTCCATGTGGTCTTCGAGAAGTCCGATGAACGGCAGGAAGAGCTGCCGGTTGAGCCCGTTCCAGTAAAGGCGGTCCGGCGCCGCGTTGGATGTCGCAACCATGACGACGCTGCGTTCGAACAGCGCCTTGAACAGCCGCGACAGGATCATCGCGTCGGCGATATCCGTCACCATCAGCTCGTCGAAGCACAACAGCCCCGCTTCGGCCGCGATTTCAGCTGCAACGAACGGGATCGGATCGCCATCGGTCGTAGCGCGCCCGCGCTGAATGCGATCGTGGACGTCGCTCATGAACTCATGAAAGTGAAGCCTGCGCCGGGGCTCGAACGAAACCACCTCGTGAAAGAAGTCCATCAGCATGGTCTTGCCCCGCCCCACAGCGCCGTGGAGATAGACGCCGCGCGGAGCCGGCGTGCGAGGCCGGAACAGCGACGCCAGCAGCCCGCGCCCGGGCGCCCGCCAGCCGGCAAGCTCGCGCGCCAGCCGGTCGAGGTTCCCTGCTGCGTCACGTTGCGCCCAGTCCGCCTCGATTTCTCCGAGCGCGACCCGCCGCTCGTAGTGGTCCAGAACCGATCCCGCCATGCCGTCCCCGAAGCACCCTGATGCCAAAATGACAGAAAGAGGAGCAACTTGCGACTGCACCGGCGGTCAGTATCCGGATCATTTTCGACCGCCGCCTGCGTCCCGCACAACGCTGCCCCGCGTTTTTTGCGCTGCAGCGTAGCTGAAATGCCTACGTCATCGAATAAGCGACAAAAGACCCTGAGGTCCGTCACTTATTTGGCGCATTGTGCGGCGCACAAGGCTCCCTATATCGTTAACGCTGCTGGGGGGGTCTCCCCACAGCGCCGGATCGCGAAGGAGGAGGGCTGCGCCTGGAGGGAGGCAGGGCTCGCCGTCCTCACGGTTCAAATGGAGGACTTAGAATGAGTGAGTATGCGCGTGCGGGCGGCATATTCCGCAAGTTGTGGCCGCAGGAGCAGATGTTGTTCCGCGACCACCTGCTGCGTCTCGACAAGGCCAGCCGCGCCATGCGCTTTGCGCACGGCGTGTCGGACTCCTTTATCGAGGATTATGCGAGCCACATGACCGATGCCGGCTCGACCGTCTTTGCCTACATCGAGGACGGCGAAGTGCGCGCGGCCGCCGAGCTGAAGAAGCTTGGCGACCTCTGGGGCCGGGAGGCCGAGGCGGCATTCTCGGTGGAAGCGGCCTACCAGGACCACGGGCTCGGCACGGAGCTGATGGGACGCGTCATCCGGGCGGCACGCAATCGCGGCGTGAACCTACTTTATATGAGCTGCCTTGCATCCAACGCGAAAATGCAGGCCATCGCTCGCAAACACGAGGCCGACCTGCGCTTCGAGCTGGGCGAGGTGATCGGCGAGATCGTTCCGCAGGAACCGAACTACTTCTCGCTGCTGGCCGAGGCCGTCGAGGACCGCGTCGGGTTCATGATGGCGGTCCTGGACCTTCAGCGCCGGGTGGTGAAAGCCGCTTGATCTGATCCGCACCTGATCCGCGAGCAAAGTCGTTTCCGCGAATCCCGCGACTCATTTTGCGGTGCGATGGCGCGCATTTCCAATCGCGTTTCCATCTCCGCATGCTCAGACGGAGTCGAGAATGATCGCCATAGAGTCTTGAATACGGACGAAATTGTTGACTTCACGCAACACTTTTTGCCGAATGCCAATAAATCGGCGAGCTGAATCCATTTTGCATGTCAACAAAATCATCGAACTTGCTCATGATTTTTTTGTTCCGAAATGATTCGGACTTAGAGGGAGAGATACTATGGCTAAGACTGCTGTGAAGAAGGCTCCGGCTCGCAAGGCAAAGAAGCCGGCTGCTCGTAAGGCTGCGAAGCCCGCCGCTCGCAAGACGGCTGCTCGCAAGCCGGCCGCTCGCAAGCCGGCTGCCAAGAAGCGCCGCGCCGCCTAATTACGCGGCCTGCCTTTCCCGCTCCTGTCTGGGCAACAGGGCGGGCATTGGCGGGGTTTCTTGGAAGGAATTCCAACTTGAAGACCGATGGCAGCGAGACGCGCCATCGGTCTTGTTGTTTCTGGAACTCGAAATGCGGGCCCCGGTGAAAAACCGTCATTCCTCTTCGGGCAGATGGCTCACCGCTTCGACGTTATGGCCGTCGGGATCAATGACAAAGGCCCCGTAATAATTGGCGTGATAATGGGGGCGAAGCCCCGGCGACCCGTTATCCTTCGCTCCGGCCGCAATCGCCGCTTCGTAAAACGCACGCACCTGCGCCCGGTCCACCGCTGCAAAGGCTACATGCAGCCGTCCCGTGAACGGCTTGCCCGTCCCGATCCAGAACTGCGGACGCTCAGCGCCGAAACCCGCGTAGCCCGCCGGGCCGTCGTCGTCCGACAGATCCCTTTCCATCAAAAGCCGGATGCCGAGCGTCGCCAGCACGGCGGTGTAAAACGCCTTGGATCGCTCGTAGTCGGAAACCGGAAGACCGATGTGATCCAGCACGCAGAGCACTCCTTTTCTTGGACCTACGGCAAGGCGCGGCTCGTCGCGCTTCGCGCCCGCCGGCCAATCTAGCCTGATACGCGCCGCTCCGGCAGCTCGAGCTAGACTCGCCGCTGCACCATGAGCTTTTTGAGCTCGGCAATCGCCTTGGCCGGGCTCAGGCCCTTGGGGCAGGCCTTGGCGCAGTTCATGATGGTATGGCAACGGTAGAGCCGGAAAGGATCCTCGAGATTGTCGAGCCGGTCGCCGGTCGCCTCGTCACGGCTGTCGATGACCCAGCGGTAGGCCTGCAGCAGCGCCGCCGGCCCCAGATAGCGGTCCGAGTTCCACCAATAGCTCGGGCAGGAGGTCGAGCAGCAGGCGCACAGGATGCACTCGTAGAGGCCGTCCAGCTTGGCCCGGTCCTCGCGCGATTGCTTCCACTCCTTGGGCGGAGCTGCGGTCTCCGTCTGCAGCCACGGCTCGATCGAGCGATGCTGCGCGTAGAAGTTCGTGAGGTCCGGCACCAGGTCCTTGACGACCTTCATGTGCGGCAGCGGGTAGACCTTGACCGGCCCCTTGACCTCGTCGAGCCCCTTGAGGCACGCGAGATCGTTGGTACCGTCGATGTTCATGGCACACGACCCGCAGATGCCCTCCCGGCAGGAGCGGCGGAAGGTCAGGGTGGGGTCGATCTCGTTTTTGATCTTGATCAGAGCGTCGAGCACCATCGGCCCGCACTGCTCCTCGTTCACCCAATAGGTGTCGATGCGGGGATTCTCTGCGTCATCCGGATTCCAGCGGTAGATCCGAAACTCTCGCCATTTGCCCGAGATATCGGGAGCATTCCACGTCTTGCCCGGCTTGATCTTCGAATTCTTGGGAAGCGTGAGCTGCACCATGGAGCGCCGAGCCTCGCGGGTCAGAGAGAAGAACAATGCCTGGAGAGCGATCGCCATCGGGACGGGTCGCGCTTCAGACCTCATGTCATGAAACCGCGCGCGGGGGCTGTCAACGGCAAGCCATTCCGGCTGCCATGCGGTGTTTGCCCGCGTGGCAGCGAAGTACGCGACCAAAGTCGATGGATCTCAGTGCCGGAACGGAAGCGGGACCGGCGAGGCCAAAGCCTCGGCGCCGGCCAGTAGCGACGGATCGAACAGCGTCGCCTGACGCAGCCCTGTCCACTTGCGCTCCGACGACGCGAGACTGCCGCATGGGCCGGCCGCGCGCCAGATCTGGGCGAAGGAGCGGGCCGCATGTCCGGCCGTCACCGGGCTGTCGGAATAAAGCTCGTAAGCGTCGCGCTTCAAGGGGTCGCGCCGCATGCAGTCTCCGATCCATGCCGTTGCACGGTCGAGAACCAGCTGCTCGTGGGCGTCGAGAAGACGCAGATCGGTGACGAAGCGACAGTCTGCACCGTCGAGTTTGACCGTCCCCGAGCGGCGCAGGAGCAAGGCTTCGACTTGGATCCCGGCTGCCGAAAGGTCCGGCATCAGGTCTCGCACGGCGCAGGCCACGGGGCTCTCGGCAGAGAGCGCGAGAAGGCGATAGGCGGTGATGCCAGCCCCCACGCCGGATGCCCGGTGGGCGTCCATGTGATTCGCGATGAATGCCTTGATCCGCGCTTCCTTCTCCTCCCTAGCCATCACATTCGGTCGAGCGTTTGGAGAGAAGCGCATTCGGGTCTTTCCTTGGTAGGGAGCAGGCAAGCCCGGTCCCGTCGTGAAGTTGCGGAGGCTATTTAGGCGCCAAGACGGTTAAGCAAGTGTTGCTCGGCGAAGCGTCGAACTAAGCCCCTCCACGCACGGGACGCAGCCGCCCGGCCATGATTGCCGCGTCGGCATCTGCGAGATCAGTTGAGCTTTCATCAATAACATCTTCAAACCGCGTGACATCGTCGGCACCCTCGAAAACAGCGGCCGGAGAAGGACGCTGGCCCTCGGACGTGGCGAGCGAAAGGCGGCCCGAAGAATTTTTGTTAGTCTCCTCGACCATTGCAGTCGAAGCTTGCCCGGAGAGTGCCTGACCGAGGCGCCCGATCAGCCCGTCGCGATCCTGCGCGGCTTCGAGCGGCAACGACACGGTCGCGGTCTCCCGCTTGAGCACCACATCGACACGCGGCTCGCCGGGGACGGCCGCCTCGACCGGGCCGGCAGGCGCGGTATTCGAGTTTGCAGGCGCAACCGGATCCTCGGTGTCGTCGTCTGAAAACTCGGCACTCAGCTCGGCCTCCGCGCTTCGCGCATAGGGACCGAAAACGTCCGACGCCAGCGATCCCGTCTTCACGTGCCGATAGCGGTGCGAGGTCCACGTCGCTTGCGGCCCCGTGTCCATCCCGGTCGTCCAGGGGCGACCCGGCGCGGATGGGGCTTCGTTCGGAGCGTCCGCATCGTCCGCTACCGTACCGGTCCTCGGGTGACGGCGGGAAAGGGGTGCCATCGAACCGAGAGACGGTTCGACCGGGTTGAGGAGGTCGCGCGCAATCCGCTCCCGGTGAGCCGCCGCCTCGGCGCGACGGGCCGCGCCCATCACCGCTCCGAGGATCATCTCCGACCATGCGCCATCGCGAAACTTGTAGACCCGGAACGCCTCCGCGTTCGCGAACTTCGACCCCTGCTTGGCCAGCTTCTTACGCACGGCACCCGCAAAGGGAGTCCAGGTACGGCTGAAAATTCGGTCCTTTTCGAAGCTCGTGAACAGGTTGGCAAGCAGCTGGGCTTCCGTGCGCAACTCTTCGCGCCGCTCCGGCGACGCGGAGTGCGGCGCATCGAGCGGCACCGCCACATAGTAGTGCCCATGGATATCGAACACCACGTGCCGGAACAGTTCGAAGCTCTCGCGGATCTCGGGATCCCGGTGAATGTCGTTGAACCGGGACAGGATTTCGATCATGGGCCCACGCTCGGCCTCGCGCATTTTCGGCAGCAAGCCGTTGAGCCCGTGCACGGGCCGCCCGATCGAAACCAGAAAGAGGCAGATGTCGACGAAGATGGCGACCGCCAGGGGGACATAGTCGCGCTTGGAAAGGCCGCCGCCCTCGGTGCCGAGCTTTGCGGCATGTCCCCCTTCCACCGACTGGATCGCCTTCTTCTGGAGGTCCCGCAGCTCCTCCGCCGACGGCGGCAGCTCGAAGGCGAGCAGGCCGTAGAAGGTCGCCGTCAAACGACGGAACGCTTCGATGGTCGCCTCCGACCCCTCGACGGCCGCAATCGCCGGTGTCTCGAGCACGGGCAGCTCCCCGATGGCACGCACGGCGCCACGCAGCGCCTGCGTGAGCTCGGCATCCGGACAGACGAAGCCGCCACTCTTGGGATCCCCGAACGTCGTCCGCTCGGCGCGATCCGAGAGATCCTGGCGCAACTGCTTGAGCTGCGGATCGGTTCTAAGGGCGTTGAACCCGGATACCGTCATGTCGAGCTTGCGTCCGAGCGCCTTCATGAAGTCGTTCCGCGTCCCGGACTTGGGATCGATGATCGAGGGGTCCTTCCCCGCGATCTTGGCGAGGTCGCCGTCCAGCGCCGCCATATCCGTCTTCACGGCCGCCACACGGCCCGCGACGAACTCGGATGCGAACGAGAAGCGGGAGGCATCCTCGTCGCGCATCCGGCGCCGCGGGCCGTCGCCCGGCTTGCTGTTGGGACATGACGTGCCCTTGGTGCGCTCCGTCTCGGCTTTCGCGCGCGACACCGTGGCGAGCTGCACCAGAGTTGCGTTGAGTTGTTCGAGGCGCGTCGAGGCCGCATTGAGCGAGGACTGCACACCGGTGACCGCGAGCTCCGCCGAGCGCGAGCTTTCCGCACGGCTTTCCAGCACCTTCCAATAAAAGCCGAAGCCGAAGCCGACCGAGATGAGGCTGAGAAAGACGTAGCCCGCGAAATAGGCGAGGCGCGTCATGGCGCCGATGGGAGAGAACATCTGGTCCAGGAGCCAGATGATCATGGTCATCAGCATGGCGACCGAGAAGCCGACGATCACTTTGTGGGTGAGCGGCAGATCCCCCATGTTGGCCTCGATCAGCTCCAGCATGCCGACGTAGGTCGCCACCCACGAGAGCGTGCCGAGACCGATGATCAGAATGAGTTTTTTGAGATCGCGGGGCTGCGAAAAATCAGGCTCGCCCACCGCATCTGGAACCAAACCAAGTTTGAAAGTGCGCGCGAATAGACTGCGCGAACGCCCCGAATCCGGCGCGTACAGCATGGGTGCCGACCTGTCCTACCTGAGGCGTGTCGGCGACTCTCAACGGTCGCTCAGCAAGCCCAATACGCGAAAGTGCCGATCAGCCCCCGGCATCTCGTGATCCGCGTTAGGACTAAATTCGGTTTTTGTCGCGAGTGGGGCCGAATGGCGGCAAACGACCTTTTCGGCGACACGCCGAATGCCGGTGACGCGATTTCCGAGCACCAGGATTAGCCGACGCTGCGCTCGCCGAACACGTATCCGGAGCCGCGCACGGTGCGGATCGGATCACGCTCCTTGCCGCGGATCAGTGCCTTGCGCAGCCGCCCGACGTGCACGTCCACTGTACGCTCGTCGACATAGGCGTCACGGCCCCACACGCCATCGAGGAGCTGTGCACGCGACAACACGCGACCCGGGCTTTCCATCAGGAACTCGAGGAGGCGGAACTCCGTGGGCCCGAGATGCACTTCGCGCAGCCCCCGCGTCACCTTGTGCGCAGGCCGGTCGAGTTCGATATCGGCAAAGCGCAGCACGTCAGCCATGCGATCCGGCGACGCGCGCCTGAGGATCGCCTTCACGCGCGCCATCAGCTCGGGAAGCGAGAACGGCTTCACCACATAGTCGTCGGCACCGGTCGAGAGACCGCGGATTCGGTCGCCCTCTTCTCCACGAGCGGTCAGCATGACGATGGGAATGGACTTGGTTTCCATCCGCGCCCGCATGCGCCGGCAGATCTCGATACCGGAGACGCCCGGCAGCATCCAATCGAGCACCAGCAGGTCCGGCTTCTCCTCCGCAACGAGAATTTCCGCCTCCTCGCCGTTCTCGGCGTGAGAGACGCGGAAACCCTCGGCCTCGAGATTGTAGCGCAGCATTTCTGCGAGAGGTGCCTCGTCCTCGATGAGAAGAATCTTTGCCGTCATCGTTCGTCGCTCATGTCAATGGATCGCGCCTCAGCCCTTCGAGAACAGCGTGGAGCTGGTTTCGTCGCTCTTCGGCCGATCGTCCGAGATGTTTACGCCTTTGACCAGGAAGTGGATCGTCTCCGCGATGTTCGTCGTGTGGTCGCCGACGCGCTCGATGTTCTTGGCACCGAACAGGAGATGAGTCGAAAGGCCGATGTTACGCGGATCTTCCATCATGTAGGTAAGAAGCTCGCGAAACAGTGAATTGTACATCGAATCGATGTTTTCGTCCCCGCGCCACACGGAGAGCGCCCGATCCGCGTTGCGCGCCGCGTAGGCATCGAGCACGTCCTTGAGCTGCGAAAGGGCAAGCTCGCACATGTGCCTGAGACCGGTCATCAGCGGCTTCGGATGCGATTCATGCGCGATCGCCAGCGCGCGCTTGGCGATGTTCTTCGCGAGATCACCGATACGCTCGAGATCGCCCGTGATACGCAGCGCCGCCATCACGTGCCTCAGGTCGTCGGCGAGCGGCTGACGGCGGGCGATCATGGAGATCACCTGCTCCTCGATGTCCCGCTCGAGCTGGTCGATCTGCTTGTCGTCTTTCACCACCTGCTCGGCGAGCCGTGGATCGCGGCGCTCGAGCGCATCGAACGATTGACCGAGAATGTGCTCGGCAAGACCGCCCATCTGCGCGATCTTCCTATCGAGGAGCGCCAGCTCTTCCTCATAGGATTTGACAATGTGCTCGTTCATAATCTCTGGTTCTCCTTTGGGCCGTTCGGCCACGGCAGTATCGGTCGGCGCGGATTGAAGCGCGGGCTTGGGCGCCGGGCGAGCAGCCCGCCACGGCATGAAGCCGGCCAACAGTGGTTTCCGGTCTGTCGTCATCGGACGTTCTTCCTGGCCCCGAGCATCTAGCCGAAGCGGCCTGTGATGTAGTCCTGCGTGCGCTGGTCCTTGGGATTGGTGAAGATGTCGTTGGTCGCACCTTCCTCGACGAGAACACCGAGATGGAAGAACGCGGTACGCTGCGAAACGCGCGCGGCCTGCTGCATCGAGTGAGTGACGATGATGATGCAGAAATTCTTCTTCAGTTCGTCGATCAGCTCCTCGACCTTCGCGGTCGCGATCGGATCGAGAGCCGAGCAAGGCTCGTCCATCAGAATGACCTCAGGGCTGACGGCCACCGCGCGCGCGATGCAAAGGCGCTGCTGCTGACCGCCGGAAAGGCCGGTGCCGG
>NZ_CADEFI010000043.1 GCF_902826555.1 uncultured Hyphomicrobium sp. | reverse complement strand
TCTTGCGCAGCCCACGTCGTTTGTTCACACTCTCCCCATTGCACATAGTGATTGCGGGGAATTGTGAATGTTGTGGAAGCGTATTGCCGGCCTCGTCGCGCTCATGCTCTTGGCCTGTTGGACGTCGGCCGCTCCGGCAAGCGACGATCTGGATCAGGCCCAACGCGCGAACGAAGAGGGTGTGCGGCTTTACGAGGCAGGACAGTACGACCAAGCCGAGGCGCTCTATAAGCAAAGCCTCGCCGATTTCGAACGGCTCTCGGGACCGGATCATCTCGATGTCGCGACCTCGCTCGCCAATCTGGCCCTGCTTTACTACTCGACGGATCGGGGTGCCGAGGCGGAGTCGCTTTGGAAACGCAGCCTCGCGATCCGAGAGAAAGAGCTGGGGCCGGAGCACATCGATGTTGCGACGTCGCTTGCCAATCTGGCCCTGCTTTACCAGAGCCAAAACCGGGCCGCGGACGTCGAGCCACTCTTGAAACGCAGCATCGCCATCCGCGAGAAAGCAATTGGCCCCGATGACATCAGCATCGCTAGGCTGCTCGACGGCCTGGCCTGGGCCTATGATAGTGAAGGACGCGCCGCAGAAACCGAGCAGCTTATGAAGCGCGCGCTCTCCATTCGCGAGAAGGAGTTCGGCAAGGAGCACGCCGAGGTCGGGGCGACGCTCTACCGGCTCGCAGGAGCATACATGCAGTTTGGGCGCTTCGCCGACGCAGAAGTGCTTCTCAAAAGACTGGTCGCCGTTCGCGAAAGGGATCTGGGACCGGACCACGCCGATGTCGGCGCGGCCCTGAGCGCCCTCGGTATCGCGTATCAATATCAAATGCGCAGCGCCGATGCCGAGCCGGTTCTGAAAAGAGCGCTAGCGATTCAAACCAAAGCGCTGGGACCGGAGCATCCGGACGTCGCAGGGACGATCAGCGCACTCTCGGTGGCATACGAAGCACAAGGGCGATACGCGGACGCCATTGCCCTGACCAAGCAGAGCCTCGCCATCCAGGAGAAAGCGAAGGGACCCGATCACCTCGACGTTGCCGTAGCGCTGAACAATCTTGCGGGCCAGTACGAGATGTTGGAGCGCTACGCCGAGGCGGAGGCGCTATATAAGCGCGCGCTTGCCATCGGCGAAAAAGCGCCAGGAGCAGGGGAACGCGTTGTGGCCGTGTCCCTCAGCTCTCTGGCGGATTTGTACAAGAGCCAGGAGCGCTACCAGGATGCCGAGCCGCTTCACAAGCGCAGCATCGCAATCCTCGAGAAAGTGCTCCCACCCAATCATCCGGACCTCGCGACGGCGATATCCAACCTTGCTTTTATGTACCTCAATCAGGACCTCTATCCACAGGCCGAGGTGTTGTTGAAGCGCGCCATCGGCATCTACGAAAAGTCGCTGGATCCGGATCATTACAGTTTGGCGATGACGGTGATGAACCTCGCGACGGCGTATGACGGCGAGAACCGCCACGACGAGGCGCTAACACTTCTCAAACGCAGCCTCGCCAGCTTCGAAAAGTCGTTGGGCCCGGAGCACCCGCACGTCGCGGGCGTGCTCGACAGCGTGGCTCGCAATGCGCTGTATCGCGGAGATATAGCGGAGGCCGTCGCTCACTGGCGCCGCGCCACAGAAATCATAAGGCACCGTGCGGAGCGCGGGTTGGGCGGTGCATCGGCGGAATCGGGCAACGAGGAAGCACAGCGGACCCAGCCCATTTTTGGGGGGTTGGTAAAGGCGATCTACCGGCTGCATGCGGCGAACGAGAAAGATCTGCAGGCGGCGGCCTTCGACACGTTCCTGACCGCCCAATGGGGCCGCTCAGCCGACGCTGCATCCTCGCTGGCCCAGATGACGGCCCGATCGGCACAAGGTTCGCCCGAGATGGCATCGCTCGTGCGCGAGCGCCAGGACCTCGTTTCAGAATTGCAATCGAAAGACCAGCGTTTGGTTTCGGCCAGGGGCGAGCCGCCGGAGACCCGTGACGCGAAGAGCGAGCAGGAGCTGAGCGAGCGCATCAGGGCGATCGATGCGCGCCTCGCCGCCATCGACGCACGCCTGACCAAGGATTTCCCGAGCTACGCAGCGCTCGTCAATCCCAAGCCGCTCACGGTCTCCGCGGTGCAAAGCCGTCTACACGACAACGAGGCGCTGGTGATGTTCCTCGCCACCGCCGAGGTGAAGCCGATTCCGGAGGAAACGTTCGTCTGGATCGTCACCAAGTCGGGCGTCCGCTGGTTGCGCTCGGAGTTCGGGGGAAACGGCCTCGCACGCGAGGTCGCGGCTTTGCGCTGCGGATTGGATCAGGCCGCGTGGCAGGTAAAGGAGACGGACTGCGCCAAGCTCACCGGCACCACCTATACGAAAGCTGATTCAGACGCCAAAAAGCCACTTCCCTTCGATACGGGCCGTTCGCACGCATTCTACAAGTCGTTGCTGAGCGGCGCGGAAGACCTGATCCGAGACAAGCAGCTTCTGATCGTGCCATCCGCAGCCCTCAGCCAGTTGCCGTTCCAGGTGCTCGTCACTGCGCCACCCGAGCAGGGCAAGCCGACGGCGTGGCTCGTTCGCGAGCACGCACTGACCGTGCTGCCGTCAGTTGCTTCGCTCGATGCGCTCCGCTCCCGCCCGCGACCGGCTGCAGTGGGGCGCAAGCCCTACCTCGCCTTCGCCAACCCGTTGCTCGAAGGAAAAGCCGGCGATCCCTTCAGCCGCCGGCGCGCCGAGAGTGCGGCCCGCAGCTCCGATTGCGCAGCCGTCGCCGCCGAGCGCACGCTGGCCGAAGCCGCGCGCTCCTTTGCAGCCTTGGACGGCGATGCAACGCTAGGCGCCGCCGCCGATGTGGACGCCCTGCGCCGCCTGATGCCCGTGCCGCAGACAGCGGCGCTTGTTTGCGACGTGAGACAGGCCGTCGGTGCGGACGAGGATGACATTCATCTGGCGGGGCGCGCCACCGAGACGGAAATCAAGGCGATGAACGCGAAAGGTGCGCTCGCCTCCTATGCGGTCGTCAACTTCGCGACGCACGGCCTTGTCGCCGGAGCGCTGAAAGCGACGGCGGAGCCGGGTCTTGTCCTCACGCCGCCCGCCTCCGGAACGCCGCAGGACGACGGCTACCTCTCGGCTTCCGAGGTCGCGGCGCTGAATCTCGACGCCGACTGGGTCATCCTCTCGGCCTGCAACACGGCGGCCGGTGGCGCCAAGGACGCGGTCGCATTGTCCGGCCTCGCCCGCTCGTTCTTCTACGCCGGCGCGCGCGCGCTGCTCGTTTCCCACTGGGCGGTCTGGGAGAAAGCGGCCGTCCAGCTGGTGACGGGCGCCATCGCCGCTGGCAACGCGGGAGTGGGGCGGGCGGAAGCCATGCGCCGGTCCATGCTGGCGCTGGCCGACACCAACAACGCGTCGATCTCGCATCCCTCCTATTGGGCTCCGTTCGTCGTCGTCGGCGAAGGCGGCGCCGCACCCTCCCCGACGACCATGAAAGGCGCCCAGTAAGAGGGGTTCACCTTCCGGTCGCTTCCGTGCTCGATGAGGTCTTTCATGGCGCGGCGAAGCGCGTCCGCGCGCCCGAGCCTCACGTCGTCCATGTGCTGGGTCGCAGCAGAAACGAGTTCAATCGCCGCCTCCTCGTAGACGGGCCAGTTCGTCACCAGCAACGCCTGCGCACCGGAATAGAAGAACGCGCGCGCAAGACCGCTCAGGGCTTCTCCGCCCTTCTCGCCGGCGGCCGTGTCGCACGCCGACAAAATCACCCAATCCGCATTGAGCTTCAGCGTCGTGATCTCCGAGACGGAAAGATAGCCGTCGTTGTCCGGCCCGGCCGCCGCCGCGCCGGGTGTGAGAATGAGCCCTGGCTCGCCCATGCCCGCGATCTGTCCCCCGCGTAACCCGTGCGTTGCGAAGTGCACGACGCGATGCGCAGCGAGGTCGCCCGAATTGCTGAGGTCTCGCACATGCGCTTCCGTCGCCGCCGCACCGAGCCAGACGGTGCTGCCCAGGAACTGGCGCCGGTTTGCCAATTCGCAGGCGAGCCGCGCCGTGCCGGGAATGGGCGACAGCGTTCTCACCGCGGCCGCGGTGTCCGTTGCCGCGCCGATCTCCGACGTCAACCCCAGGCTCGACGTCGCAAAGATGTCCGCCGCCCCTTTGAGGCCTTCTTCCGGCGACGGCGGAAGCCCGCAGCTCTGATAATAGGCCGCGATGCGCCGCTTGAACTCGTTCGCCGTCGCGCTGGGAAGGCCATCGAGTGTCGGATTGGCGAAAGCGATCATCGGACGGCTGGCGCGCTCGGCCTTGACCACGAGACGCAGCGCCCTGAGCGAGGAGACGGACGGGATCAGCGTGATCGCGTTGCGCGTGCCGAGCCAGTCGGCGCGTCTGAGCTGGTCCGCGTCGGAAGCGCCGGTCTGGTCCTCGCGCGGCTGCGACGCGACGAGGGCATTGAACGGCACGTTGAGGATGGCGCCCGATGCGGCAATCAGGAGCTGCTTGTCCTTGATCAGCTCATCGGCCGGTCCCAGCAGGAACCGGTAGAGCGCATGAGCCTCCCAGACATCGAATCCCGATCTATGGAGGCGCCGGCAGGCCTTCGCCGCATCCTCGCCAGGCTTCAAGCCGGGCCATTCGTCGCTTGTCGTGAACGGCCGGTTATCCGGGTCGAGAGCGAACTGGTCGTTGAGCCGGCACCGCATCTGCCACGTGAACCGGTTCAGAACGGAAAGGCCAGGGCTGGTGTGCCAATGCACCTTGTCTCGGGTCACGACCCAGACGACGACGTGACCGTCGACCTCCGCGAAGCTGATCAGCGCCTCGTCGGCGCCGAGCCATTTTGTCTGCAATTCGTCCGCCGGAACGGCACGGGATCCCGAGAGTTCGGCGAAGGCGGGAAATGCGTCGGCAAGCTCTTTGTCGAGGCCCGAGAGGCGGGTCTCGAGCCGCGCTAGCTCGCCGGTGAGCAGCGTCTGCTGCTGCTCGTTCCTCTGATCGATCGGCAAGGCGAGCGACCGCGAGACGGCGTTCTCGATCTGGCTCCAGCGCTCGGCGACGTCCTGACGCTCGCGGGCTTTCTCGCTGAGCGTCGCGTTGCCCGTTGCGAGCCGCGCCCGGGATTGGCTGATGGCCGCCGTGGTGCTGCTGGTCCGGACCAGCCACTGGCTGAGCGCGAATCCCTCTCGGGCAAAGGCGTCGCCACGCTCCGGCGCGCCCTCCCCCATCTCCAGGAGAACCTTGAGCTGTCCGCGCGCGGTGCTGCGCAGCCAGTTGCCGCCCTCGTATTGGCGCGTGCTCCCGCCGCTGCTCATGCTGACGAAGGCGGGCAGGAAAATCGCGCTGGCACGTCGATAGTTCTCGAGCGCTTCGCTCCACTTGCCCTGCTTGACGTTGAGGTCGGCAAGCACCTGCAGGGTCTGGGCCTTGGGAATCCCGTCCTGCGGCTTCCGGGCGATGGAGGCATGGAAAGCCTGCTCGGCTTCGTCGAGGCGGCCTGCGGCGTCGAGCGCCATCCCGAGGTCGTGGTAGACCACCCCGAGCCTGTTCGCTTCCGCGCCCTCGGCGGCAACCACGATTTGGATCGCATCTTGATAGAGCCGGATGGCATCGTCGAACTTGTCCTGGTTCTTGAGCGCAGCGGCAAGCTCGAAACGCGCGCCCAACGCCAGCGGGTGGGCCGGGCCGTATGAGCGCTCGATCGCCTGCTGGCCTTCCCGTGCATCCCGCTCCGCCTCGCCGTAGCGGCCGAGCCGGTTCAGCACTTTCGCGCGAAAAGCCTTGGCCGTTCCCATGAAGGCGTGATCCGGCGGGAGAATGGCGCTCCGGATCCGCAGGATGCGGTCGAAAAGGCCGAGCGCGTCGGAGGGTCGATCGATGTCGGCATAGAGATAGGCGAGGTTCTCGAGCATCGTCGAGACGTCGAGGCTATTCTCGCCGTACACCTGCTCGCCGAGCGCGATGCTCTTCTTGAGCGTCTGCTCGGATTCCTCATAGCGGTTCTGATAGCTGTAGATGACACTGAGGGAATTGTAGGCATCGACCAGCGCGCGCGCGTTGAGACCAGAAACCTTTCCGACGGCGTCGCGCAGCTTGATGGCCGCGGCCTCGGCCTCGGCATACCGCGATGTCGCGAAATAGATCTTCGACAGCAGACTCTGATAGTGGAAATAGGTGTCGGTCTCCGCTGCGCCGATCTGCTCCAGGAGCTTCAACCCCTCGTTGGTTTGCTGCTCGGCGAGAGCGAAATTTCCCTTGTCGTAGTTGACCATCGCAACCAACCCGAGAGTGGACGCAATACCGCTGGGCGCCGCATTGGGATCGGCGCGCTGCGTGGCCAGCGTGTTGCTCAAGGTTTGCTCGGCTTCGGTCAGCTTTCCGAGCTTGTGCTGCGCAATGGCGATCCACGTCGTTGCAGCGACGCGCTCCTTGTGTCCCGGAGGAAAATGCAGCTCCTTGATGCGCAACGCCTCTTTGGCAAACGCCTCGGCATCCACGAACCGCGACGCCAGGAGATAGGTCTGAGCGAGACCGTCGGCTGCCCAGGCATTGTCGAGAGCGTCGGCACCGAGGGCCTTGCGCCAGATTGACAGCGCACGCTCGAAATTGCGCTCGGAGTCGGCGAGCTTCATCGTCTTGTGACCGATCCAGCCCAGCTCGTTCAGCAAATCGGCGACGGCGACGGAATTGGGATCCGCCTTTTCCTGCACCGCCAAGGCCGCGTTGAGAACGCGCTGTGCCTCGTCGGTTTTGTCGAGCCACCGGAGCGCCTGCCCGAGGCGATAGAGGTGCCCCGCGGTTTCGACGCTGTCCCCGCCGTGGATCGTGTTGGAGAGCGTGGCCGCCTCCAGCGCCAGCGGCACGGCGGCGGCCCAGTCCGATTTGTCGGTCAGCGCCTCCACCTGGCTTTTCAGCGATTTCAGTTTGGCATCGTCGCCGTCGTCCGCACGTGACGACGCGCTGGACGTGATCGAAACCGCTATCGCAATCATGACGGAGAGGAGCGCGGTGCGCATCCACCAAACCCGCGTCGTGACGTAATCTCGCGATGTTACAGGTGCCATTGCGCGTGCCCCGCCTGCGTGAGAGCAAAGGGCCGCCAGCCGCCGGCGAAGAGTATCGCGACCCCCGTCGAGAGCTATTTAGCATGGCCACGATGGGTAGCTGTCATCGCAGGAACGAAGCGCGGTGATTTTTTAATCGCGCCGATGTGTGGCAACAAACCCCGTTGTGCCCAACGTGCGCAAAAGCCCGGATCTACGGCACATTCCGCGGCCCCAGCGTGACGACCTTGGCGATGCTGCTGACGCTGACCGGAACGCCCCTGGTCTTTCCCCATTTATACAGCGTTTCCGCCGCCCTGGCGTCCTCGACATCGACCCCCGTGAGATCATGCAGATCCTCGAACGTCAGCACCGCCTTGCCGTTGGCCTTGAGGACGGCGTCAAGCTGTTCCATTCCCATCGCTCTCTCCTGTTCATCGAGCTTCCGCGGCTTCGCGGATCGCACCGGGCCGGGACGGCGGAAGCACGGACACACTACGACGTGGGCGTGCCGCGGCGGCACTGCAAGGCGCCCCCGTCCAACATTTCGTCGAAATCCGGTGCACCCATGCGGAGGGTGCGATCAACAGCGGAGCATCACATGACGAGTCGTACTGCCGTCGTGAGCTGGTTGCTGGATTCCGATCCCTCGATCCGCTGGCAGGTCATGCGCGACCTGACCGATGCGGACGACGCCGCCGTCGCCGTCGAGCGCACGCGCGTCGCGGAGGAGGGATGGGCCGCACGCCTCCTCGAAATGCAGACGCACGATGGTCACTGGAATGACGCCACCGAGCACGGCTGGATGACCACCACGGACATCCTCCAGGTCCTGAGAGATATGGGCGTCGACCCGGCAAGCGAGAGGGTTCGCAACGCGATCGATCGCGTCAACACGCGCATCACCTGGTTTCAGATCGACGGCCGCCCCTTCTTCGACGGCGAGACCGAAGCTTGCATCAACGGCCGGATCTTGGCCACGGGCGCGTATTTCGGCGCCAACGTCGATCGGTTGCTCCAGCGGCTATTGAGCGAGCAGCTCGATGACGGCGGCTGGAATTGCGAGGCCCCTCCAAGCACGCGATCCTCGTTTCACTCGACCATCTGTGTGCTCGAGGGGTTGCTCGCCTACGAGACCGCGCGAGGTCCGAGCGTCGAGGTGACGCAAGCCCGGCGTCGTGGCGAGAATTACCTCTTGGAGCGCCGCATGCTGCGCGCCCTGTCCTCCGGCGAGGTGATCGACAACCGCTGGACGAGCTTCGCGTTTCCGCCGGTCTGGCACTACGACGTGCTGCGCGGCCTCGATTACTTGAGGATGGCCGGTGTCCGCCCCGGCGCGCAGGTTGCCGAAGCCGTCGCGTTGGTGGAGAGCAGGCGGCGTGAGGACGGGCGATGGCCGCAAGACACGGTCCACCCGGATCGTATGAAGCGGATCCCCTTGGATATGGAAATCGAGGTCGGCGGACCCAGCCGCTGGAACACGCTGCGGGCGCTCCGCGTGCTGGACTGGTATGGGGCGGCTTGAAGGAGCGCGTCGCCAGAAGGGTCGCGCAGCCTAGCTCAATGGCCCGCTGATGACGGTGACCTTGAGCTTGGCAGTGCCGAATTTTTTGAACCCGAGCTGCTCGGCAGCCGCACGCGACACGTCGAGCAAGCGGCCCTTTTTGTAAGGTCCCGAGTTGTTGACGCGCACCAGCACCTGCCGGTTGGTCGTCGGATTGGCCAGGATGAGGATGGTGCCGTTCGGGTAGACCGGGCTCGCTGCGTTGTCGGGGAGATCCGGCCGAAATTCCTCTCCGGACGAGAGCGCGCCGCAGGGATTGTGCTTATCCACATTGCAGTCGTCGTAGTAGGACGCGACCACCACCTCCTCGTATCCGACCAGGGACTGCATCTCGGCAACCGTCTTCACACGGTGGCAGACGCCGTTGATGCAGTAGGTCTTGCCCGGCGTCTTCGCGAAAGCGCCCTGCGGAAGGGCCGTGAGGCCGGTGCTGGCTGTCGCCAGGGCCACCAGGACGACTGCAAAAACGCGCGTTGTTCTAAACCCCATTTCCACGGTCCCTCGGCTGTTGCCCCAGGGCGCACCAACTATCTGATTCCGAGCAAAAATGTGGCCGCTTCCCAGTCCCGAAAACGCACCTTGCCTGTCACCGGAAAGTCTCCGAATCGACGCGCGCGTTGCGAGGTGCCGCGCTATGGTCCGCTGAGTGCGAACGGCGAGGGGGCGACGAGTTCGATGAACGATGGTGCGGGAACGCCGAACGGCGACGAGACACGAAATCCCGTCCGTATCGCGCCTGACGCAGGGAGGACGGAAACCGCGGCACAGAGGGCGCACGGTCGCTCTAAGGCGGACTTCGAACCCCTCCTGACGGGAGAGATGAAGCTGCTCGAGGCCTGCCGGCTGGGGAAAGAGTGCCGGTTGTCCGCGCCAGCTTCGCGCATTGCGAGCTTCGACGCCATGGTCGCGGCGCCGGACTTCTTCGAGACTGCGGTTTTGCCGGCATTGAAATCCGACGGGTCGGCGCGCGGCACCCAGCCGCCGGACGAGTTTGTGTCGTCTTTCCTCGCCTTCGCCGAAAGCTTCCACGGTCCGGCGCATCCCGAAGACCGGGGAACGGCGTCGGAAGGGTTGAAGAAACTCTACGCGAATTTCAAAGACAAGTTCCGCGACGAGATGGCCGGATGGCGCGCGGTGGATGTCGACGATGCCGATATGAAAGTCCGCGGTGGCTTTGTCCGCTTCCTCGCCCTCGGTGGCGACGAGCAGCATCCCATCCATGAATTGGGCGTGCGCCTATTCGGGGCGCATGTTGTGCCGGACCAGGACGAGCAGACGGTCGCCATCGATTTGTCGGGATGCATCGTGACCACCCCGGTCCGATTGCAGGGCTGCCACGTCGCAGGCACCATCTCGATGAGCGGTGGCCACGCCCGCAGCTTCAGCCTGAACGGGACCAGGGTTCACGGCATTGACGGGCAGAGCGCCGAGGTGAAGGGCGACCTGAAGCTCGGCGAGGGCTTTCTCGCCGATGGCCCCATCCTCTTGGTGAGCGCACGCATCACGGGCAGCATGGACTGCTCGGGCGGCACGTTCCATTCCCTCGACGCCGATGCGGCGGACATCGGCAGCAATTTGCTCATCGGCGAGAATTTCGTCTCTTACGGCAGGGTGCGTCTTGGAGGGACGCGCGTGGCCGGAAGGGTCGCGATGCACGGCGGTTTCTATCGAGTGTTGGAGACCATCGAAGGTGACCGCGTGCACGCGCGGCCGCGAGCGAAGTTCGTGCTCGACTTCAGAAATCTGACGGCGCGCGAGATATTCCTGGGGCCGGATTTACCGACCTCCTCGAAGAGCGCGACGATCATCGGCTCGGTCAATCTGGTGGCGGCCCGCGTCCAGAGCTTCATCTTCGAGCCACGGTCCTTGCCGAAGATGTCCATCGTCACGCCGGATGGGAAACGGGATTGTACGGTCACTCTCGACGGTTTCCGCTATGAGCATCTCGGTGTGACGGCCGGCAACGACCTGCTGGAGTCGATGAAGAGCCTTCTTGATCAGCAGCCGAGCCGTCATCTTGACGTCGCGTTTCGCCCGCAGCCTTACGAGCAGCTCACCAACTGCCTGATCGATATGGGTCAGGAGAGGGATGCCAAGACCGTCGCCCAGTGGAAGGCGGATCGCGTCAGATGGCAGGAGTGGCTGCTCCTTGGCCGTGACTTTGTCACCCGCGCCTCACGTCCGCGCTTTGCAGGCGCAACGGCCGCGCCATGGCGCAAGAGTCTGGATCCGGTCCTCGGTGTCCTGGCTTGGCCCCTCACGGCGCTGCTGGCCGCGATTGTCTACGTGTTTGGTGCAGGGGTTACCGGCGTCAAATGGTTTGCCGTGAATTTATTCCTGGGCGCCGGCCATCGCCAATGGCCAACCTACGTGATGTTCTTCGCGCTATTGTTCGCGTGCGGCTACATCTACGAGCAGGCCAGCCACACGCCGGGCGCGTTCGTTCCGGTGGACAAGGACTTCACCCTCAATGCGCGCAAGGAGAGGACCGCGGCGGCCTGCGGCTCCACGGGCTCCGACAGCCCTGTCCACTGGACGCAATGCGCATCCAAGGTGCTGCCGGAGCTGCCCGAGTTCAGGCCGTATGTCTATTCGGCAGATCTCATGCTCCAGGTGGGTCCTTTCGGACAGAAACGGGCTTGGGAGCCCGCAACCGCAAGCGACAGGACGGTCCCGATCGATCTGCCGCTCTATGGAACTGTCGAAATCAAAGGGAGCACGCTGCACACTCTCGCGATTGCACAATCGTTGCTGGCGATCGTGCTCTACATTCTCCTCGCGAAGATGCTCACCACGCAGATCCGGGAGAAGTGACGAAAGTAATGAGGCCAGAGTTGTTCGTTTCGTAGGCAACGCGCAGCCATTGCGCATCTCCCGCTGGAAAGTCTCGGCTCCTGTCCCGTTCTCCCCTTGTCAGCGAAAACGCAGTGGGCGAACAATGAGCGGCAGGTCGAGCCGGCGGGGGCGAAGATGAAGCGTTTAAGTGCGGCGGTCGCGTGCGGTCTCGTGACACTGCTGGCCGTCGCGGCGCAGCCCGCTCGGGCCGAGCCTAACGAGCCTCCCGTGGATATCGAGGAGCTTGAGGTCGAACGCGATGACCTCGAAGCCCAATACTATTTCGAGGAGGCTCTGCCGATCGCCGAGCGGGTGCTGGCGCTGCGCGAGGCCGCCAATCCGGCAGAGCCAGCAGCGATCGCGGACGCCCTCGACAAGCTGGCGAGCATCAATGTCGACCTCGATCGTCTGGACATCGCCGAGAGCCAAGCGCGGCGGTCGCTCGACATCCGCCGCAAGGCGCTGGGGCCGGACCATCCCGACATCGCCAAGTCTCTGGAAGTCGTGGCACGAGCAGCCGGCGCTCTCGGTAAAAGGGCCGAGACCGAGCAGCTCTATCGGGAAGCCTTGCGCGTGCTGGCACCCCTCGGAGACAAGCGCGACAGCGTGAGATTGAACTTGTTTCTGGCCGACGACCTGACTGTAGAGGGTCGCTATGCAGATGCCGAGCCTCACATCCGCGCGGGGATCGAGATGGCGGCTCGCCTCGTTGCTGCCGGCAAGAGTTCCTTGGACGGACAGATCGCAGGTGGCTATCTGCGGGTCATTTCGAGGCGCCATAACGTCGCCGGCCGCTGCAAGGAGGCCGGAGCCGTCTTTCGGGCCGCGGCGGGCGCGGATTGGGATCATCACGAGATCGACCACGAGCCGATCAGGCCGATCGGCGACAACATGGACCAATGGAAGAACTTGAGAAGCATGCTCGACGTCGCGAGCGGACAGCGCGAGCGTCGCGAATACCTGCGCGCCATGGTGACAGCAAGGTCGGCTTTGGCAATCGCGATCAACCTGTACGGGCCCTGCGGCGCCAGCGAATTGCCGGTCCGCGCGAGAACGAGCATCGCCGAAGCCTATGATGGCCTCGGCGACTTTGCCGCTGCCGAGAAGCAGTATCTCGAGGTTCAGGACCTGATCGAGCAGGCGCAAGGCGCCGGCAGCCGCGCCATGCGCCGCTTCCTGCACGACCTATGGGAATTTTATAACCGGTGGAGACATCCGGCCGGAGACGCCGTGTACGACCGCTATCGGCAGCTCGACGCCGCGCTGACCACCGAGGCGCAGCGGATCGAAGATGCGCGGCTCACCCGCGATCTCGAAGAGGACAAGCAACACTTGCGAACAACGACCCTCGGCCAGTACGAGCGCGAGATGCGGGATCATGTGAAGAACGATGAGGTGTACCTCGCATCTCTTCTCGCTCAAGCCGAGTCGCTGCACCAGGACGAGGGGAGGCTGGAAGAAGCCGAGAAGTTCGGCCGCCGCATCCTGGAGCTGCGCGAAAAGACCGAGGATCCAACCTCTTCCCGCCTCGCGATAGCCCTGTCTTCGCTGTCCCGCACCCTCGTGCGCCAAGGCAAGAAAGCCGAGGCGCTCGAGCTCGAGCTTCGGGCATTGACGATCGACGAGGCGACGACCGACGAGCGCGACCTGGCCCTTGTGCTGGGCCGCTATCAAACGGCAGAGCTGCAGTTCGAAGTCGGAGACATTCCGGGCGCCTACGCCCTGTCGCAGAGAGCCGTCGACGCCGACATTGCCATCACGAAAAAGAACTGGTCCGGTGACACTCTCCGTCTTGGCGAGAGCAAGAGGCCGGTGGACACTCGGGCAGTCTACCTCCTGTCGCATGCCAAGATGGGGTGGAGGCTGGCCGAGGCAGCTCCTGACAAGAAGAGCGCGATTTCGGCGCGGCTGTTCGAAGTTGCGCAATGGGCAGCGGCATCGAAGACCTCCGAGGCCCTGGCGCAGATGGGCGTACGCATCGCCGCCGGCAATCCGGATCTGGCGAAGCTCGTGCGCGAGCGGCAGAATTTGCGCAACCGATGGCCCACCGTCCAGAGCGAGCTGGCGAGCCTGCTCGCCGTAGCGCCCGCGCAACGAAATGCCGACGCCATCGCGGCGCAGAAGCGCGAGATGGCAGAGATCGATGCGCATGTCTCGAGGATCGACGCCGATCTTGCGGCGGGCTTCTCGGGCTACGCAGCCCTCGTCAATTCGGATCCCCTCTCCATCGCCGACTTGCAAGCGACGCCGCTACCGGGAAAGCGCCCGCTCCTCGGCGACGACGAGGCGCTGATCGTCTTCACCGTGACGGGACGCATGGGCCTGAAGGAGCACGAGGTCTTGCCCGAGGAGACGCTCGTTTGGGTCGTCACTAGGACGGAGCAGCGCTGGATCCGCGCGCAGCTCGGCAAGGCAGCACTGATCGACAAGGTTGCCGCTTTCCGCTGTGGCCTCGATACGGCCAGCTGGAAGAAGGAGAGGCGCCGGAAATGCCGGGATCAGTTCGGCCTTCCGGATGGTCAGAGCGTCGATTTCAAGCGTCTGCCGTTCGACCTGAAGCTCGCCCACGAGCTCTATCGCGATCTGTTCGGCGGCATCGAGGACCTGGTCGCGGGCAAGCACCTTCTCATTGTGCCGTCGGGAGCCCTGACTCAGCTTCCGTTCCAGGCCCTCGTAACCAAGGAGCCCGAGGCGAAGCTCCTGAGCGCGGTCTCCGATCCGGCGAACATCGCCTGGCTCGCGCGCTTCAATGCCGTGACGATGCTGCCGTCCGTCGCCAGCTTGAAAGCGCTGCGGGGCCATGCCGCCCCGCCGCCGCGCGACCGCGCACCCTATGTCGCCTTCGCCAACCCCCTGCTCGATGGCAGCGAGAAATCGGAGGAGGACCAGGCCGCCAAGACCATCGCGGGGCTAATGACGGATTGCGCGTTTGTGGGAAAGGTCGCGCACCTCTTGCCAAAAGAGGACAACCTGATGGGCGTGGAGGCGGCCGACGAGCGGGCGGCAGGCCAGATCGACCTCGCCGAGCTGCGCCGTCTGAAGCCCGTGCCGCGCACCGGCAAGCTCGCCTGCGATGTGGCCAAGGCCGTCGGGGCGAAAGAGCGCGATATCTTCCTCGGCAAGCAGGCGACCGAGACCGAGATCAAGGCGATGAGCGCCAGCGGCGCGCTCGCCGGCTACGCCGTCGTCAATTTCGCCACCCATGGCGTCGTCGCGGGAGAGCTGGTGTCGGCGGTCGAGCCCGGCCTCGTGCTCAATCCACCGGATACGCCGAGCGAGGCCGACGACGGCTATCTCTCGGCCTCCGAGGTCGCCAAGCTGGATTTGAACGCGGACTGGGTGATCCTCTCCGCGTGCAACACGGCCGCCGCCGGAGCCGGCAGTGCGGAGGCGCTGTCGGGGCTCGCCAAAGCATTTTTCTACGCGGGCGCACGCTCGATCCTGGTCTCCCACTGGGCGGTTCGGGAAACCGCGGCCGTTGAATTGGTAGCGCCGGCCATGGCGGCCGCAGGTGCGGCGGCAAACCGAAACGCCGGCCGAGCCGAATCCATCCGGCAAGCGATGGCGGCTCTCGCGGAGTCGCCTGATCCGGAGAAAGCACATCCCGCCTATTGGGCACCGTTCGTCGTCGTCGGAGAAGGCGCGAGCGCCCAGTGAAGCCGGCTCGACGAGCCGAATAATCGCGCCATGCAAAAAATGCGATTGCGCAAGAGCCGGCGCTGCCTCAAGCTGAGAACGTCACTGGTCGGATCATTGCGAGACGCCAGCGTGGGATTTTCAAGAACAATTTCGACGCGACGCTTTTCAAAACAAAACTCGATCATTTCTGGAATGCGGGCGCGCTGCGGTAATGCGGGGAGCGTGACATGCGGGCCATCGGAGTTGCGGCCATCCTATTGGCCTTCATCGCTTCGGCTGCTGCTCAGGATCATGGGTCGGAGATCGCGCCCGAAACCGAGCACATCATTGATCTCAACGGGCAGTTGAACAGACTCGTCCAAGAGGGGCGATACGAGGATGCACAGCTCATCGCGGAGAAGGTCCGTGAGTTGCTGAGCGGCCTGCCGGAACAGCCGAACGACAAGCTCATCAATATGCTGCGCGGCAAATCGCTGTCTGAGCTTGCAAACATTTACCTGCGCCTCGGTCGGTTCGACGAAGCCGAAGCGTTGACCCGTGAGGCGTTGAAGTTCGACGAGCGCACCGGAAGATCGCTTTCGATCGACGCCGCCTCCGCCCGCATGTCGCTGGTCAGTCTATATCTCGAAACGGGTCGATCCGCAGAGGCGGAGGCCGTGATCAAAGAAGCGTTGACCATCTATCAGGACGCGGAAAAGAAATCTCAAATGGACTTAGGCGAATGGAAGGCCGCGGCGCTCAGTAATATGGGGGATGTCTACATCAAGCTCGGCCGCGAGCAGGAGGCCGTCCAGTACTTCAGCGAGGCGCTCGCGTTGGACAGGGCAGGCCTTGCAAAAGCGCAAAGTCCATCGAATTTCGTCAATTCCGCTGTCCGGCTTGCGAGCGTCCTGCATCGTCTGGGACGCACCGATGAAGCCATCCCCCTCCTTGCAGAGGCCGTGGCTCTCCACAAGACATTTCCCTATGCCTACGAAGCCGACCAGGTCCTGTTCTCGGCGGTGGCCATGGTCAATTTCGCCATTGGGAACTACAAGGAGGCGCAAACATTCGCCGAGCAGGCGATTGCGGTTTTGGAGGAGCGTTACGGGCCAAATCATCCGTATCTCACGCCCGTCCTTGGAACGCTCGGGCAGGCTTCTATTGCCCAGGGTCAGACGGATCTGGCGGAGCAGGCGCTCATGCGCGGCCTGGACATATTCGAAAGCCACGACGCCCAGCCCGATGCAGATCACAGCGAGTTGTCATCTGCGCTCGGGATGTTGCATCTCTCCCAAGCGCATTGGAAGGAAGCCGAGGCGCGTTTCGGCAAGGGCATCGAGATCTACGCCAAGGCCGTCGAGTACCGCAACACGCTTCTCAACAAATCGCTTCTAGGGCGCCGGCCTGAATTTTCCGAGCAAGTCTGGCAAGGCGCCGGCTATGCGAAGGCTGCCTACCGGATCGCGGAGGGCGAGCCGGCTCGCAAGTCCGAGATGGCAAAGCGGTCGTTCGAGAAAGTGCAGGTGGTTGCTCTGTCGAAGGCTGCTTCATCCGTGGTCGAGATGGCCGCGCGCAACGTGGTCGGCAATCCCGAGCTTTCCAAGAAGGTCCGCCGCCGTCAGGATCTCTGGAGTGCCTGGAGTGAGGCGGACAAGCGAATGTTTGAGCAGCGTGCGCTGCCCGACGAGCGCCGCGACCCGGAGCTCGAAGCCTCCCTTGCGCGGCGGCTCGGCGAGATCTCGCATGAGGTCGCCGGGATCGACGCCGAGCTGCTTGAGGAATTCCCTGACTTTGCAGCCTTCACCAGCGCCAAGCCGATGTCCGTCGACGGTGTCCAGCAGCAACTCCACGATAACGAAGTGCTGGTGCTTTTCCTCGACACCCAGAAGACGGAAACGACACCCGCGGAGACGTTCATCTGGGCGGTGCGAAAATCGGGAGAGCCGCGGTGGGTCCGTGTCGAGCTTGGCACGGACGCTCTCAATGACAGCGTCGCCGCCCTGCGCTGTGGTCTCGATCGCGGCGCGTGGCGGGGAAAGGGCGCGGAGCGCTGCAAGACCCTGCTGGGCCGCACCGATGCCATCGATCCCAAAGGCCACGAGCCGCTTCCATTCGACGTCTCCAAAGCCCACGAACTCTACGAGGCGTTGTTCGGCGGCTTGGCCGATGTCGTCGAGGGCAAGCATCTTCTGGTCGTCCCCTCGGGAGCCCTCACGCGGCTCCCCCTGGAGGCGCTCGTCACCGCGTCGCCCGCCCCGGGGCAGAAACTCCGCGACGTCGCATGGCTGGCCCGCAAGAACGCCGTCACTGTCCTGCCTTCCGTGGCGTCGTTGGGCGCGCTGCGCCACGGCGGCGCTAAATCGCAGGCGCAAAAGCCGACGATGATTGCTTTCGCCAATCCGACGCTCGATGGCAACGGCAAGGATCCCATCCTGAGCACCATCGCTCATTACCGCCAATCCTGCGACCTGCCACCGTCGAAGGAGGAAGCCCTTCTCGAAACCATTGCCGACTTTGCCACCGCCGGCGCCGAGGAAACCATCGAGCAGGTGAAGCAGTTCGCCCCGATTCCGCGCACCGCAACGCAAGTATGCGCCATCGCCAAGGACCCCGCGTTTGCGGGCAGTGTCGTCTACCTCGGCAGCGAGGCCACGGAAGGCCATCTTCACAAGCTCAACGGTGACAACGAGCTGGCGAAGTACAGCATCGTCCAGTTCGCGACGCATGGCGTGATGGCCGGCCAGGTGCGCGGCGTTGACGAGCCGGGTCTGATCCTGACGCCCTCCGACAACCCGAGCGCGGCCGATGCAAGCGACGATGGATATCTCACGGCCTCGGAGGTGACCGAGCTCAAGCTCGATGCCGACTGGGTGATCCTCTCCGCATGCAATACGGCCGCGGGAGGAGAGAAGGGCGGCGAAGCGCTCTCCGGTCTCGCGCGCGCGTTTCTCTATGCTCAGGCCCGCGCGCTCCTGGTCTCACACTGGTCGGTGTATGAGCGCGCCGCGGTGAAGCTCGTCACCGGCGCCGTGCACCATCAAAACGCGGATGGCGCAGGCCGCTCCGAAGCCATGCGCCGCGCCATGGTCGATATCCTCGATCAAGGCACCGAGGCAGAGACCCACCCCGCTTTCTGGGCCCCGTTCGTGGTCGTCGGAGAAGGCGCGGGCACCCGGTAGAGCAAGGGACAGCGTGCGGCGGCCGTGGAACCCGCACGCTAGCCGAGGAAGGACTGCAGAAGTTCGCGCACGCGGACTTGAACATCGGGGCTCGCAAGCGCGGCGGCGAGCGCAGCGATGACAGCCAGCAACGCGATCCAACGTTTTCCCCCGCCGTAGCGCTTCGTCGGGGCCGCACCAATCGCGGCGAGCGCGACGGGAGAGGTGTTCGCGGACGGCTCGCGGGCCACCGGCGGCAATTCCTTGGAACCGGAAGGAGAGTCGAGCCACGAAGGCAGCTGCGGGCTTATTGTCGTGATCCCGTTTTCTTCGGCCGCCTTTTTTGCCTTCTCTGCGCGCCGCGTCTCGATGAAGCGCTCGATCTCGGGTTCGAAATCGAATGGCGACACCTTCGCGGGATCGAATGGCAGCAATGGAGGTTCAGGCTCGCCGAGCGCAGCAAGCACCTTGCGGCACTTTTCGAGCTCCCAGTGATCGTGATAGGGCGGGCCTTCCCCCCAGGCTTCCGTGTAACCCGCGATCGCATGCCCGCGGGCTTTCACCGGATCTCCCAGCGAAAGCCAAAGCACTGCCAGGGGGACGTGCACCGCATTTTTGCTGCGGTCGCCCTTGACCGCAACGCGCATCGCTTCGTCCCGCCGTCCCAGGGCAACCAGAGAAACGGCGCGAAACACTTCGAAACGCAGGAGGCGAGGGGATCCGGCTTCGTTCTCCAGTGCGATCAGATCGCCGAATGCATCGAGCGCGTCGTCGTGGCGGTTGTTCGTCTGGTGCCAATCGGCGATCGTGAACAAGACGGTGCGCTCGTAGTATCGTTGACCGAGTTCGCGTGTCCGCGCCAAAATCCCAGCAGCAGACTCCTGCGTTATTCGGCCCGAATGAAAAGCGTGGCGGAGGTCGTACGCGATAATTTGAGCTTCGCGTTCGGCGTCCTTGACGTCGCTGTTATCGCGCAAGGGTGCGAGAATTGTTTCAGCCTCATCCAGGCGCCCGGCCGAGGTCTGAACGAAAGCGTGACTGGCTCTCTGCCTGAGCAACTCGGTCTTGTCGTCCTCTGTATCCGCCAGCCGAAGCGCAAGTTTGAAGAGCCGATCCGCGGACGCCCGTTGGTCGAGCTGCCAAAGGGTGGTCGCCAAGGAGCCCAGTGTGGTCGCCTGCGGGGTACCTTTCTCGACCTGCTTTTTGACCAGGCCCGTGTAGAGAGCGAGCGCCTGCCTCTTTTTTCCGACGTAGGCCAAAGCCAGCGCGGCAAGATTGACGGCCTCATCCTCGTGATCCCGCGTCAGACCGAGTGGCCCCTGTTCCCAGCCGCGCGGAAAGCAAGGCTGCATCAGCTCCAGCAGCTCGTGGCCATGAACGAGACGAATGAGGGCATCGTCCAATTCGCTGCCGCGAAGCAGGTCCCACGCCTCATCGACTTTGCCGGCGGCATTGAGCGCTTCGACCCGGGAAATGCCAAGGGCCAGATCGTCGAGCGTCCGCGCTTCGGCAAACGGCTTGATCGCGCGCGATGACAATGCATCGGAGACGCGGCTGCCGGTGTCGCTCCGCACGTCGGGAGTCAGTCCGAGCAACGCCGTATGGCGAATGGCCGGGTGCATGTCGAGCGTGCTCGTATCGGCGTCGTAGCGCAAAAGTCCGCGCGCCTCGAGTTCTGGAAGTGTGCGCACGAGCCAAGCGTCGGCTGCGGCAATATCCGGCTCTAAAGCCACCCGCGCGGCCAGATAGAAGTCATGGGCCTGTTTGCGCTCCGCAAAATTCCGCTCGTGCAGAGTGTTGAGAGCGTCCTGCGCTGCTGCACGGGCCTTCGCAGTGACTGCGGCGCTCCATGCCAAGTAAGCCTTGTCGATCTCGTGATCCTTGGTTCGAAAGTAGAGATCGTCGTTGCTCCATATCTCCGGCGGATCGACCTTCTTCGGCTCGATCGGCCGCATGGGATTGAGCAGTGCGAGCACATCGTGTGTGAGCGCGACGTTCGCCATCGCCAAGCTGGCGAGCAGCAACCGTGCCGCGTCGTCCAGATCCTCGAACGCGCGCGCCAGAATGTGGTTCTGGCGCCCGCGCAGGTCTTTCACGAGGAGATCTGGATCCGCGCCGCCGCGTGGATCCTCCACCCAGCTGTCGAAATCGCCGCGGGCCTTGACGTAGGTCATCACCTGCCCGGCGACGACGCCGACCGATAGCGGATGGCCGCCGATCTTGTCCTGCAGGAAACGGCGCATGCGCCAGCTGTCGCCACGCACGCCGGCTGTGACCAGCACCTGCTCGGCGTCCTCGGACGCAAGGCCTTCGAGGGCGACGTGCTGAACGCCGCGGATCGGCAGGTGCGCGTCGTTCGTGAGCGCGGTTGGTGTAAGACGGCTCGAAGCCAACAACTTCCCGCAGGCGGACTGTGCGAGCATTGCCAGAACTTCGTCGTCCTCCGGGCGGAAGCAGCTCCGAGGTTCGCGGTCGAGCCCCATGCCGTCGCGGGCAACGGCTGCCTCCTCGTCGGTCATGTGCTCCTTGCCGGCGCGGTTGTAGGCAACCAGCACGCGCTCCAGGCCGTCGAGCATGAGCAGCCACGGCCGAGCATCGAGTTCGCGGCGCAATTCGGTGCCGAGGTCGATGGTACGCCGCTGTCGAAACGCGCTCGGCGGCTGCTCGCGGATATAGGCGAGTGCATGGACGCAGAAATCGTTGAGGTCTGCGCCTTGCTCGTAGAAACTGTACCAGAGTAGCCCGGCCCAATCGCCGCGCACGCTGGTGCTGCGCGTTCGGACCCAGTGCCACGTGAGCAGGCTCTTGCCCATGCCGCCGATGGCCTGGAACAGGAGCATGGCATCCGGGCCAGTGCTCCATGTATCGATCAGCGCGAGTTCGGCTGCGCGGCCGGCAAAGCCCTGTTTCTCGATATAGGGCTTGCGCACGTAGTGGAACGCAGGCGGCGCAGTCGGTATGTCGTCGTCGGGGCCGGGCGGCTGACGGTTAGCGGGTTGGCCGGCGCCGCCCTCTGCATCTCGGAGCAGATGACAGAGGGCGCCCATGGATCGCTCCGCTTGCGCCTTCAAGTGGTCCTTTGAGTTGAACTCCGCAGTGATCCGATCGGCTTTGGCGGCCTTGATGAAGGCAACCCGCCTGTCGTGGCTATCGCTGCCCTCGGCGATGCTCCGGTCGAGGTCTGCCCGCGTCAGCGGATGATTGGCGCCCATGATGAACATGCAGCGCGGCAATCCGCGCTCGACGGCACGGCGGAATTCGAGCTCGCTCAACGAGAGATTATCGGGATTACGGACTGGGCAGACGGGCCGCTGACCGTAGCGGGACCCGATGAGCCCGATATACACGTCGGCGGCATCGACCTTGTCCAGAGAGGCCTTGATGAGATCGGAGTCCGGCAGCGCGGCATCGAATTCCTGCGCGAGCGGCGTGAGCTGCAGGCCGTTCATGACATTGAGCACGGCCTCGCGATGCTCCACGAGGTCGAAGAACGTGCTCGACAGCATCACGTCGATGCGACGTTTGCCCCCCATATCGGCCGCCCCCGGCTGGATGCCCAGCACGAAGAATACACAGCCCGTAATCGCTGGCAAATCATACGTGAGGAAAGCGCATTGCCCCCGAACCTGGAGCGACGGCTCAGGCGGGGCGGTGGCGGCGCCCCGGGTTCGTCGGCAGCGTCACGACCTGCGAGCCCTCGTCGACATCCGCGAGACGCTCGGTCAGCCGCACTCTTTTGCGGGGCGGGGGAGGCGATGGCTCCGGTCCGGCATCCGCCGGCGCGCGCCGCGCCACCGGAACGGTGTTCGCCCATCCGTAGGCCAGCATGGTGATGATCGCCGACGCGGCAAAGAAATAGACGCCCGGCAGCACGGTCGCTTCGGTGTAGCCCGACGAGTTGACGTAGAAGATCATCAGCGCCAGCACCATGACGTCGGTCATCGAGTAGCGGCCGAGCCATTCCATGGTCGCGATCGACTTCTTGCGGAACTCGGGCGGGATGTCCGGCGAGGTGACGAGCGTCAGCAGGTAGAAGAGCTTGAGGAACGGAAAGAAGATCGAGAACAGGAACAGCACCACCGTCAGGAAGTACTCCTGGTTCTCGAACAGCGCCCAGATGATGGTCGCGATGGAATGCTCGTTCGTCCACACATAGATGGTGGTGAAGCGGATCACCGGCAGAATGATGCCGAGCGCGAAAAACACCGTTGCCACGATGATGAGGAAGGAGAGCACGAAGTTGCGGTAGGGCGAAATCTGCCGCGCGACGAACGTCTGCGTCGAAGGCTCTTCGGGCGAGCGCGCCGCCAGCCCTTCAGTCCTGAGCCAGGCATAGGAGAGGATCATCAGCACCACGGCGGCGGTAAAATAGTAGACGCCGGAGAGGCTCGAAGCGTCGTAGACGCCCTGCGCCTTGATGAAGAAGATGGTGAGCGACAGCACCAGCACGTCGTGCATCGACCACTTGCCGAGCCATTCGAGCGCCTTGAGGCGGCGGTTCTGGCGCGTGAGCTCGACGGCCGGCAGCGTCGATACGAGAAGCAGGTAGAGGAGCTTCAGGACCGGCAGCACGATCGAGAACACCAGCACCGTGAGGCCGAGAAAGGTCTGCCCGTCGCGGATCAGCACCTCGACGGTCGACAGCAGCGAGTGCTCCGTGCTCCAGAAGACATATTTGGTCAGGCGGATGATCGGCAGCGAGATGCCGAGCGCAAGACAGACGGCGGCGCCGATGATCGCCAGGCTCAACAGGAACCGTCGGCCGCCCAAACGCATCGATCCGCCCAACGCCCTATCCGAAGACCCTTTGATCCGCACGTGAGTAGATGGGGCCCCGGCGGCAAAACTTTGTCAACGGATCGGTAATGCGTCAGCCAATCGGCCGGGCAGGGCGCAGATCCGGCTTTCGGCCGGCTGCCGGCGTGCCGCGCACCGTGCCTAGCCGTGGTTGGTATGCGGGATGCCCTTCTCGTGGATCAGGTGATGCAACTCGCCGGCCTGGAACATCTCGCGCACGATATCGGCGCCGCCGATGAACTCGCCCTTGACATAGAGCTGGGGGATTGTCGGCCAGTTGGTATAGCTCTTGATGCCCTCGCGAATGTTCTGGTCGTCGAGCACGTTGACGTCCTTGTAGGGAACGCCCAGGTGATTGAGGATCTGCGCCACCTGCGCCGAGAATCCGCACTGCGGAAACTTCGCCGTTCCCTTCATGAATAGCACTACGTCGTTGCTATCGATGGTCTTTTTGATGGCCTCGTGCACGGCGGCTTCGGTCATGGTCGAACCTTCCTGATGTCAATCGGCCGGCGGGCGCCGGCGGGAATTCGTGCCGTAGATGTGGCGTACGGCCCGCTGTTGTCAATCGGCCCCGGGTGCGGACCGGGCAAAGGCCTAGTCGGGCGGCGTCGCGGTCGTAAGGGCCAGGGCATGCAGCACCCCCCCCATACGGCCGCCGAGCGCCTCGTAGACCATCTGGTGCTGCTGCACCCGCGTTTTTCCCTTGAACGCCCGGCTCTCGACCCGAGCCGCGTAGTGGTCGCCATCCCCTGCCAGATCCTGGATCTGGATCTTGGCATCGGGAAACTGCGCCTTGATCAACCGCTCGATTTCGGTCGGATCCATGGGCATAGAGCGCGCTCCTTCAAAAAACGTGAGGCCGCCCGGGAGGGGCGGCCTCGGCAAGTCTATACGGAGCGATCCGAGGGGGAAAGGCTGCGGCGGACTGCCGCCCGGCCTCGTCCGGGATCAGTGGTGAGGGCAGGTGGAGATCGGCAGATCCAGGTTGATGCTGCCCGTCTCGATGAGGTGGGGCGCGATACGGTTGAGCACCGCGATCTCGGATTCCCCGTTCACCCGGGCAAGCGAAAGCTCGATCTCCGCGTTCCGCGCCGCCGAGAATGCGATGGCCTGCTGGCGAGCGGCGCGCTGCATGCTGGCGGCGATCTCGAGGTTGCGGGCCTCGGCGAAGAGCTGCGTGCGCGCCCCGTCGTAAGCGGCAATCGAGCGCTCGATCTCGGTGTTGCGCTCGGTGGTGAAGCGAGCGAGGCGGGCCGTCTCCGCCCGCGCCATGGAGATCTCGATCTCCTGGTTGCGGGCCGCAATTGCCAGCGTCTCCCGGGCGCGGTTGGTGGCCGCGATCGAGCGGTCGATCTCCCCGTTGCGGGCCGCGATGAAGACGGCCTTGCGAATACCCTCGAGCGCCGCGATGGCGATCTTGCGCTCGGCAGCGCGGGCTTCCGCGATCAGGGCCGGGCGAGCGTAGGAGGAAGCGGCAAGCGAGATCTCGATCTCCCGGTTGCGCTGAGCGGTGAACTCACGCTCGCGGATGAGCTCCGTGCGGCGCATGGAGCGCTCGATCTCGGCGTTGCGCTCGGCGGTGAAAAGCGCCGTCTTGATGGCGCCGTTGATCTTGAGTTCCGACCACGACGTTGTCGCGAGGTGGGCTTGCGGGGCGGTGAGGGGGTGTTGGTCGAGAGAGAGCGGGATGAGGGTCGCGGTCAGCAACCCTGCGATTGCAGCTTTACGCATGGACTGAAGCTCCGAGGAAATTTGCCTGGGAGCAGTGTCCGCCAATTCATTTAAACTTTTATCTATTTGTCCGTCGTCTTTGATTCACAATTCAAAAATTGTCGGGAAAAAATTCAAGAAACTAGCGTTACTTTTTTCTTTCTCGAATTCAAGACACCCGCATCCGCGGCCCTGCGAGGGCTGGCCTCGCGTGCCGCGACGTGCCAAGAGAGCCCCGCAACTTTGAGGCATACGGAACCGAGCGACATGCTGGAGCGGACGAAATTCTACATCGGCGGCGCATGGGTCGAGCCCATCGGCGGGCACACGATACCCGTGGTCAACCCGGCCACCGAGGAAGCGCTCTACAACCTTGCCGTGGGCAGCGCCGCTGATGTTGACCGCGCCGTCGCGGCAGCTCGCGCCGCCTGGCCGTCCTTCGCCGCAACGTCGCGCGAAGAGCGGATCGCTTTGCTCGCGCGCATCATGGAGATCTACGCCAAGCGCATGAAAGACGTCGGCGCCGCTATCTCCGACGAGATGGGGGCACCTCTCGGCATGGCAGAGCGTGTTCACGCCGGAGCCGGATTGAGCCACTTCATGACCACGCAGGAAGCGCTCAAGGCCTATGTCTTCGAAGAGCGCATCGGGCAGGCGATGGTGGTGCGCGAGCCGATTGGCGTCGTAGGCCAGATCACGCCCTGGAACTGGCCCATGAACCAGATCGCATGCAAGGTGGCACCGGCCCTCGCCGCGGGCTGCACCATGGTGCTGAAGCCGTCGGAGTATACGCCGACCAGCGCGCTGATCCTGGCCGAGGTGCTGCACGAAGCGGGCGTGCCGCCGGGCGTCTTTAATCTCGTCAATGGCCTCGGACCCGAGGTCGGCGCGGCCATGAGCGCGCACCCCGGGCTCGATATGATTTCGTTCACGGGCTCGACGCGTGCTGGCATCGACGTCGCGATCCGCGCCGCGCCGACCGTGAAGCGCGTGACGCAGGAGCTGGGCGGCAAGTCCGCAAACATCATCCTGGAGGACGCGGACTTCGAGAAGGCCGTCGCCGGCGGCACCCGCCATTGCTTCAACAACTCCGGGCAGTCCTGCAATGCTCCGACCCGCATGCTGGTGCCGGAAGGCCGCATGACGGAAGCGGCCGAGATCGCGGCCGCCGTCGCCGACGGTCTGCGCGTCGGCGATCCGCGCGAGAAGGGGATCGATCTCGGCCCCGTGGTCAATCGCATTCAGTGGGACAAGATCCAGCGTCTGATCGAGACCGGCGCAGCCGAAGGCGCGAGGCTCGCCGCCGGTGGACCTGGCCGCCCGCAAGGCTTGAACAAGGGTTTCTACGTGCGCCCGACTGTGTTCGCCGACGTGGCGCCCGATATGACGATCGCGCGCGAAGAAATCTTCGGCCCCGTGCTCTCGATCCTGCCCTACAAGGACGAGGACGACGCCGTCCGCATCGCCAACGACACCCCTTATGGCCTGGCGGGCTACGTCTCCGCGGGCAATGAGGACCGCGCGCGCGCCGTGGCACGCCGCATCCGCGCCGGCAACGTCAATCTCAACGGCGTCATGAACGACCGGCGCGCGCCCTTCGGCGGCTTCAAGCAATCCGGCAACGGCCGCGAGTGGGGCCGCTACGGCCTCGAGGAATACCTGGAGGTCAAGGCCATCGGCGGCTGGGGCGAGTAAATAGTTCTCGCCGCAACGAGATTTCGCGAGGCGATTGAAGGATCGGCGTCTCTTCCAAAAAAAATAGCCAGGATGTCGGATCCGCGGACCCTGGTTCGTCCTTGAGCAGACAGCATCGACCGCTCGAAAAGGGAAAGGACACGCAATGGCCAAGAACACGATTTGCATCTGGTACGACAAGGATGCCCAAGCGGCGGCCCGCTTCTACGCCGAGACCTTTCCCGACAGCGCAGTCACCGCCGTCCACCGCGCCCCGGGTGATTACCCATCCGGCAAGGAAGGCGACGTGTTGACGGTTCTGTTCACGGTCGCCGGTGTGCCCTGTCTCGGCCTCAACGGCGGTCCCGCGTTCAAGCACAACGAAGCCTTCTCGTTCCAGATCGCGACCGACGATCAGGAGGAAACCGACCGCTATTGGAACGCCATCGTCGACAATGGCGGCCAGGAGAGTGCGTGCGGCTGGTGCAAGGACAAGTGGGGCGTGTCCTGGCAGATCACGCCGCGCGTGCTGACGGAAGCCCTGGCGGTGGGTGGCGACGAAGCCAAGCGCGCGTTCGCCGCGATGATGACGATGACAAAGATCGATGTCGCCGCGATCGAGGCCGCGCGCCGCGGGTGACGTTCCCCGACGTCGCCGACGGATCGGGTGCGTGGGATCGCGCGGCCGCGAAGACGCTCATTGTTGATCTGCGTCAGGGGCGCCGCGTTTTGTCAGGCATGGTTCAGGTTGAAGCTCCAGGTCGGACGCCGAGCGTTCGAAACTGGAGGCCAACGATGAACACCCACGTCCCACCACCGTCCGCTAGGAAACCGGAGCAGGCCGGCGGCACCGCCGCCGCGACTGTGAAAGTCTGGGACCTTTTCACGCGCATCTTTCACTGGGGCCTGGTCGCGAGTTTCGCGATCGCCTACCTCAGCGCGGAGGAGATCGAAACGCTCCATGTCTGGGCTGGCTACGCTGCAGCCGCCCTTATTGCTTGGCGTCTCGTGTGGGGCGTGCTCGGTCCGGGCTACGCGCGTTTCGCGCAGTTCGTGAAGCCTCCCGCAGCGGTTCTCCGGTACCTCGGCGTCGTCGCAACGGGACACGAGCCCCGTTACATCGGTCACAATCCCGCGGGCGGGGCCATGGTGGTGGCACTTCTCGCCATGCTCGCCGGCTTGAGTGCCACCGGGATCATGATGACTACATCCACCTTCGAGCATTCGAAAGCCTTGGAGGAGATCCACGAGGTGATGGCCAACGTCACGCTCGGCCTCGTCGCGCTGCACGTCGCGGGAGTTGCATTGGCGAGCGTCCGGCATCACGAGAACCTCGTGCGCGCCATGATCACCGGCCGCAAACGCCCGCCCACCGGCAACGATGTCGCGTGAAGCAGCGTCGGCGTCCGCCTCGACAAATGGGTCGGAGTGTTGCGTTGACCGACTACGCCCTGGGCAAGGCGCTGAACTCTTGTCTCAGGGTGCCTTGCAGGGCGATCAGGCTTTCCTTGCCGGTCATGATGGCGAACCTTTCGGCCGACTGGAGAAGGTCAAAAGCGGCTTCGACATTCTTTGCCTCGGAGGACCTGGATGCGCTGATCTTGGCATAAATCGTCAGGCACCACGCGATAGTGCCGAGCATTCCGAGATTGAATGAAGAAAATATCACCTCCCTCACATCCGCGAGATACCTATTGCAGCCCTCCTCGTTGAGGGGATCGATAACCGCGTCCATGTGATCGAGCCACGTCCGCAATACGGCGTAGGAGCGCTGTGTGAAAAACTTGAACTCGATCGCGCATGCTGGCGGAACGAACAGGCAGTTGCTGTAGTCCGACGGAGACTGCGCTTCTGGCAAGGACCCATTCAGATACTGGCCAAGGTCGCCAGGATCCAAAATGCGATAGGGAAATTCGAGTGGCTCGACGTTCGTGGAGAACGATTGTCGGTTAAAGCGTTGGATGATTTCGTTGCGCACGGTTGAGCTCAGGCGTGTTTCTCCTGGAGCGTCGGAGAAAAACTGCTCGCCGCTAAAGATGTGCGGAAAATCCGCAAGTGCCTCTTGGAGGCTCGGGACCGCCGCGCGGTTCATGCCGCAGTTTATGACGATTGAGGCCTGTTGCTTGCCCGCGTCACGCAGGCGGTCCACTTCGTACAGGGTTCCCGGCGAGAGCTGCTCGACGTGCAGCACCACGCAGTGGCTCCGCCCTATCAGCTCCGTCGCTATCGGCTTCCAGTTGAAATCGCTGACCCTGATGGCAGGAATCGTTTGGTCCGGCTGAAATGCGAGAGAGATGTCTTTGGTGTGCTTGATGGTTACAAAGTTGATGCGTTCTCTGAGCTCGGATAGTGCGAAAGAGACCCCCTGCGAGGAGCCTCCGACATTGACATTGGCGAACGCCACCCCCCAGCCGTCGGCCGGGTCGGGTTGTTGAATGCCGAAGGCCACGAGAGAGAAATCGCGCAAATACAAGCAAAATGGCTGGTTGCGGGAGTTGGCGTGCGTGACGGCCGCGCTGTGCGCGCTCCACTCCTTGTGCATGTATTGCGAAACACTCGACAGCAACTTGCTGCATTCGGCGAAATCCCACGGACGGGTTTCGGTCATGAGGTGATGCAAGTGAAACTTGATGGCCTGCAGGTGCGGATTGAGGTATCGGCGAGCGTTCTCCGACGCCCTAAAAAAATCGGGCGGCAGGATGACTTCTCTTATGCTGTCTTCAAAACGGGCGAGATAAGAGAGTTTTTCCTTGAGTTCGGTTTCGTCCATTGCCCGCGCCGCTGGGTCTAAAGCTCGCCCGCCATGTATTTCGGCAGCCAGCTCTCGCTGATCGCCGCCAGCTCTGAGAGGGCCAGCGGTTCCTCGCCCTTGAGCACGATGGCCTCGCCCCCCGTACGCCCGACGATGCGCGCGGGCAGTGCCAGCAGGCGCGCCCGCTCGACGACCTCCTCCGCGCGTTCCGGATCGACGGCGAGCACGTAGCGCCCCTGATCCTCGCCGAACCAGATCGAATGCGCGGGCAGCTTGCCCTCGTAGGCGAACAGCTCCGCGCCGATCCCGCTGCCCTTCTCGCCGGATGCCAAGGCCATCTCGGCGATGGCCACCAGCAGGCCGCCGTCCGAGATGTCATGCACCGCCGAGACCTTGTCTTCCCGAATGAGCGCCCGCACGAGCCGCCCGGCCTTGATCTCGTCGGCGAGATCGACTGGCGGCGGCGCCCCTTCGAGCGCGCCGCAGATGATCTGCTGATAGAGCGACTGCCCGAGCCAGCCCTGCTCGCGCCCCAGCACGACCAGAAGCTCCCCTTCGCGCTTGAGCCGGATGTCGGCCACATGCGCGGTATCGGGGATGAGGCCCACGCCGCCGATGGCGGGTGTCGGCGGAATGCCGACGCCGTTGGTCTCGTTGTAGAGCGAGACGTTGCCCGACACGACCGGGTAGTCGAGCACCCGGCAGGCTTCGCCCATGCCTTTCACGGAGGCCACGAACTGCCCCATGATCTCGGGCCGCTCCGGATTGCCGAAGTTCATGTTGTCGGTGATGGCGATCGGATCGGCGC
>NZ_CADEFI010000042.1:5709-30015 GCF_902826555.1 uncultured Hyphomicrobium sp. | reverse complement strand
CCGAGGCTGCGCCTGCGAAAACGGCGGGAACACCACCCTTCGACCTCACGGATCCGAAGCGGATCAAGGCCGGCGAGAGCACGTTCAACTCCACGTGCGCCGCCTATTGCCATGGCCAGAACCCGACCCTGTTCGTGGACCGCACCGGCCTCAGCGAGGAGCACGTCTACAACACCATCCGCGATGGAGGGAAAGGGGCCACCCCGATGCCGCCTTGGGGCGACGTGTTCACCCATGAAGAAATCTGGGAGCTCGTGGCTTACCTGAAATCTCTTGGAAAGTGGTAGCCCGCGTCTCACGCGGCGCGGCAAGCGCGGCGTGCGTCCGGCGTTCTTTCAGCTCCGATCCTCCTCCCCGAGGACACCTGTGGAGCGGCTCGCAAACGCCTCTCCTTTGCGAGCCGCTCCATTTTTTAGAGGCCCGTCACGCCGAAGCCGGTGGCGTTTCGCCGTGCGGTCTGGCTAGTCGGATTCCCCAGGATCCGGCGATGGTTCGCCTTTGGGGTTTGGGGCGCTTTTGCGGATGCCGCTCGGAGGCTCGTTGTCCGACTCATCGGGGTCATCAGGGTTCTCGCCGAGGAAGTTCTCGCCGCCGATCTTTGAGATGTCGAGGAACAGCTCCTCCGGGCTCTTGCCCGCTTTCTTGGCCAGCTCGTGGAGCAGGGCCTTTTTCTCGGGCGAGAACTTTTCCTCGATGAACTGCTTCGCCTTGCCGATCTCTTCGTCGGTGTAGGCGAGGACCGTGTGGGATGAGACGGCGGTAAAAATTGCGATTGAGCAAAGCGCAAGAGCGGATCGCTTGACCATTGAACACGCCCTCTTGGGTGCTGCAATCGCTCCATACTGCAAATCGCCGAGCGGTTGTCACGCCCGCGGCTTACCTCCGTGATGGTAGCGGCGAAGGCGGATCGCTTTAGGAAGGCGATCGGACTGGGGCGCGTGAGCGCAAAATTGGCGGAGCTGACGGGCGCGCGTTCAAACTTCAGCCCGGAGGACTCGGGAGCAAGGCGACCCGGCGCGAGCGCCGCCCATGCGGAGCGCCCATGGGCGCGTGAGCCAAAGTTGGCGGAGAGAGTGGGATTCGAACCCACGAGACGGTTGCCCGCCTACACGCGTTCCAGGCGTGCGCCTTCAACCACTCGGCCATCTCTCCTGCGCAATCACCCGGCGCAAACCCGACGTGGAGCGGCGCACTATACTCATAACCGTCTCCGAGGCAACATCCGCACACGAAGCCGCTCCGGCCTTCTTTTTCCGCGTGTCTATGTTAGATCATGCGCGGGTTTGGTCGGGCGGTCCGCCGCCGAATTCTCGATCCGCCGAATTCTTGATCCGGATGCGTCGCATGGCCGTCTTTCGCTTCCTCGCCGCCGTCTTTCTGCTGGCCGCCGCCATCGCACTGGTCGTCGATGCAACGCCCGCGATCTATGGCGTGGGCCCCTTCAAGGCGACCGCCTTGAGCGCTCACTGGCACGATCTGGCGCCGAGCTCCTTCGAGGCTGCGAAAAAGGCGGTCACAGGCTTGAGCCCCGCCCTCTGGGACAGCCTGGTCGCCCCGGTCCTCGACATCCCGGCGTTCGTGACCTTCGGGGCACTGGCGCTTCTGAGCGGATACGCCGGACGCCGCCGCAGGACGGTCCGCATCTTCGTCAACTGAGCAGCGCTGCGAGCGCCTCTTATTTTTTCTGAGGCGCGAGTTTGCCGGACGCCGCGATGCCGGCCGATGCCGTCTGGCCGATCGGTGTTTCGCTCGCAAGGTCGTCGACGATGCCGATCACGATCAGGACGCCGAGCGCGCCGACCAGCCCGATGACCATGTTGTGGTGCGACTTGTTGAGCTCGGCGATCTGCGCCTCGTCGACCGCGTCCACCTCGTTCACCCGGCTTCCCTTGATGCCGAAGAACTTGCGGCGGAAGGAGCGGCGCACGTTACCGCGGTCGATCAAGGGCAGGCGCGCCCGCTCGGCGATCTTCTTGGCGATCTCGGGATAGGGGAATGCCGGATCGACGTTGGCCTCGCTGACGTAGCCGATCGGGACGGACTTCTCGTCCTTGGTGATTAGCCGCGCGCCCTTGAGCAGCACCGGCACCAGCGAGCCGCCGTAGATCTCGCGGCGAGTCTCGACCGTCTGCACCTGGTCGTAGGGAATATTGTAGGTCTTGTAGAATAGAAGCGGCGTCGGCCCGCGGCCCGACGGCAGCGTCATCTTGACGGAGGTTTCTCCGAGTTCGACCCGCGCCCGAAGCGAGAACAGGAGCTCGACGACGATCAGGAACATGAGAATTGTAAACGCTGCGGCCATGATGCCGAGCCCGATCGCGTCGAAGAAGAGGCCGTTCTTCACGCGCATGAAGATCATGGCGGGCAGGCTGGCAAAGAATGGCAGCAGGATGAGGAAAACGAAGGAGAAGAACGTCTTGCGCCCGCCGCTCACCTCGTAGATGTCGTGCTCGTGCTTGGTCCCGGAGGTTGCGCTCGATCCGCTTGCTGCTGCCTCGGCCATGCTCTGAACTCCCCGTACGCGCGTGGTCCCGCGATCTTTACCCGAGGCGCCGCGCGGAGTCACGGGGCGGCGCTTGGTAAATCAGCCCCTTTTGTCATCGGGGCGGCTCACGTGAGACGCGCACGCAACGTCTTTGCCGCAAATGAAACGAATTGCCGGACATGCGGCTTCGGATGGCGCACCGCCCGTTGCACCAGATGAACGGGAATAACGGTATCGTCGTACGGTGCGAGGATGGTTTTGAGCCGTCCGCGCGCAAGGGCGGCCTCGGCCTGATAGGACAGAACCCGCGTAACGCCGAGACCCGACACGGCGGCATCGATGGCCGCGTCGGCCGAGTTGACGGCAAGCCGCAGATCGACACGGACGACACGGCGGCCGTTCTTGGCGCTTTTGAACACCCACCGGCCGCCGCCGATGAGGTTCGAAAATCCGATACAGTCATGGTCCGCGAGCGCGGCGGGCGTCTCCGGCGTGCCGTGCTTGCTCAAATAGGCGGGCGCCGCACAGGTCAGGAGCCCGAGCGCACCGACACGCGTTGCGATGAGTGTGGAATCGGGGAGCGCGCCGATACGGAGGGCAACGTCGATGCCCTCCTCGGCAAGATCGATGACGCGGTCCAGCAATTGCAGCTTGACGTCGATCATCGGATGCTCGGCGAGGAACTTTGTGACGATCGGCAATATGTGGACACGGCCGAAGACTGCAGGCGCCGTGACCGCCACCTCGCCGGCAAGCGCGTGATCCCGCCCGCCAATGCGGCTCTCGGCCGCGTCGAGTTCTTCGAGGACGCGCTTGCACGTTTCGAGATAGTCGCGGCCGGCTTCGGTCAGTGACATATGCCGGGTGGTTCGCACGAGAAGGCTCGTGCCGACATGGGCCTCCAGCGCCGAAACAAGCCGGCTGACCGTCGTGAGAGGCTCGCCCAGCTCGCGTGCTCCGGCCGAGAGGCTGCCCGCGTGCGCAACAGTGCTGAAAACACTCATCGCGCGCAGCCTGTCCATGCGAGCCTCCCAGAAAACGGAAAGATGATTTTCAATCTTACCGGCTACTGCAGAGCCGATAAAGCGGCAACTTTGGAGGCATGCGGAACAGTAGGAGAGAACGCGATGCCACGGCTGTACGACCTCGAGCTCTCGGGCAACTGTTATAAGGTCCGTCTCTTGTGTGCCTTGCTGAAGGTGCCGCTTGAGATCGTTCCTGTCGACTTCCTGGCTGGTGAGCACAAAAAGAGCCCGCTGATCGGGATCAACCCGTTTGGTGAGATTCCCATCTTCGCCGACGGCGATCTGGTGCTGCGCGACAGCCAGGCCATCCTCGTCTACGTCGCGCGCAAATGGGGCAGCGAAGCGTGGTTGCCATCGGATGCCGCAGCGCTCGCCCGCGTGGTGCAATGGCTGATGGTGGCCGAGAACGAGATAGCGCGCGGGCCAAACGACGCGCGCCTGCACGACAAGTTCGGCATCGAGCTCGATATCGGTGCGGCGCGTGAGAAGTCTGTTCGCATCCTCGGCATTCTCGAGCAGCATCTCGCAACAACGAACTGGCTCGCCATGGATCGGCCGACGATCGCGGACATCGCGTGCATGCCGTACGTCGCGCTCGCCCGTGAGGGAGGATTGAAGCTGGACCCATATCCCGCCGTCGAGGCGTGGATTGCGCGCATCAAGGCCCTGCCGGGATTTATTGGTATGCCGGGCATCAGCCCGGATGGAAGGACGACATGAGCCACTATCCATCGGATGTCGCCTTTACACCGTCGGTGAAAGCCGAGCAGGAGCGGCACGGCTCGCGCAAACAGTATCGGCGCATGGAGACCGAGCACGGTTGGTCCAGCGCCATAACACCCGAGTTGGCGAAATTCATCGCTGGCATGAGATCATTCTATCTCGCGACGGCCAGCGCCGAAGGTCAGCCGTACATTCAGCACCGCGGCGGTCCTGCGGGGTTCCTGAAAGTGATCGATGAGACGACGCTCGCGTTCGCCGACTATCGCGGTAACCGGCAGTACATCACCGCCGGAAATCTGGCAGAGAACCCGCGTGCGTACATCTTCCTGATGGATTACGCGCATCGTGTCCGGGTGAAGATTTGGGGCGAAGCCAAGGTGGTCGAGGACGACCCTGCATTGCTTGAGGGTCTCGTTGATCCGGCGTACGGCGCCATTCCCGAGCGCGCCATCGTGTTCTCCGTGAAGGCATGGGACCGCAACTGTCCCCAGCACATCCCCCGCCTCATTCCGGTCGAGGACGCGGCGGCCGCGTTTGCGGGCTTGGAGCAGCGTGTTGCCAGCCTCGAAGCCGAGAACGCGGAACTAAAGGCCGCTCTTCAGAACCGCACTCCCGCGATCACGTGATAACTCAGATGGCTGAACGCTAGGGCGTTGTCCGGGCTATGCAATTCCGCTAGCGGCGAATGAGGACCGCCGTCTGCATGGCTCGGCCCATCCGGATTTTTCCAACAGCGTTTTCGAAGCGCCGGGTCACGTGCTAGGGTCGCGTACCGAGGGGATCAGGATTGCACGAAAGCGGCAGGTTCAGGCGCCGCAGAGAACGAAGCAGCGCTGGACCGGCAGGCGTGCCGGCGGCGTCGGGGTGGAGCGTCGAGCCATGTGGAAGTCCAAGAAGCTGTCGGGAAGTCTGGCAACCCTGTCCGCCCTCGCGCTGGCGCTGTCGGTGCCGCCGGCCCTGGCCGCTCCGAAAGAATTCTCGTTCAGCGAGAAAGCCAACGACCGCCTCGCCAAGAAGCTCAATATCCCGATCTTCTTCACGGTCCCGACCAGCACCTGGGCCGAGCTGCCCAAATCCTTTGACACCACGGACGTCCTGGTCGATTTCAAGCATCCGGACGCCATAAAGACCAACAGCGATGCCGGGCTGCGCATCGTTTCCACGCCGCGATCCGGTATGGCGGCGCGGCTTGCCAAAAGCGGCATCTTCCAGACTGGCGATATCCTGCTCTCCTTCCGCTCCGAGTGGGGCGGCGCCGGAGCCTATCCCAACGTTCAGATGGGCATCAGCCACACCGGACTCGCCTATATCAAGGACGGCAAGCTGCGCAACATCGACAACCCGATGAACGAGGAATACCTCGGCAAGGGCATGAGCGCCGATCTCACCAGCGCCCACTACAAGGATGTGAAATACATTCATGTCATCCGGCCGCGCGGGCTCACGGACGCCGAACGCACCAACATCGTCGCCTGGGCGACCCGCCTCAACAGCAGCGCCGGTCGCGTCTATCCGAGCCAGATCAAGTTCAACGACGACTACAACGCGCCGAAGTTCAAGCCTGGGCATTCGCTGAGCTTCGTGCAGCGCCTCGGCCAGATCGCGCTCGGCCAGAACCCGCCCGGCGTGCTGGACGTCTATTGCTCGGAGTTCGTTTGGTCGCTGCTCGCCATGCGCGACTGCGATCCCGACAAGACAGCCGAGGATTTCAAGGGCACGCGGGTTCCCTCGTGCGTCAAGCCGCCGATGACCCCGCTGGTCGCCACCGGAAATTCCGTGCCGAACGCCGGGCGCTCGTCCCGGATCGGCCTTGCCGACGGCCCCCTGACCGTCATCGACGAGCTGAAGATATCCGCCGACGATCGCAAGGCCTTGCTCGAGAAGGTGTTCGTCGAGAACCCGGCCGGCCTCAAGAAGATGTCGGAAGGCCACCGCAAAGTGGCCCAGGAGATGCAGCCCCGGTTCGCGACGCTGAAGGATTATTATCTCGGCGTGAGCGGCGGCACGGCCATGCAGCGCCTGCGGGCGCGGTTGATCAGGAGCACGTTCAACGTCGCCGTCCCCGAGAATTACTCGCCGACATCGTACCTGCTGAACACGCTGCTGCCCAAGGACAACGCCAACCGCACGATGGATTACGTCGCGACCATCGTCATCGAGTAGCGCTGTCCGAGGGTTTTGCGCGGCTGCGGGAACGCGTGCGTGCGGCGACATGAGCAGCCGCACGCTGAACGGCTCGGTCAGGCTGGGTCATTGCTCCAGATCTGCACCTCGGCAGGCTTTGCGAGATGTCCTAGGAATGTCTTCAGGACCCCTGTGGAATCGCGCCACGCCATGTAGGCCTGCTGGTCCTCGATCGCATCCCACTCCTGAACAAGCAGGAAATCGTCGGTCGCCTCCTGACCGACGAACGTCTTGCAGGAGCGACAGCCGCGGGCTTTGCGCGTATCGGGCAGGATCTCTGCGAGAAACCTTTGGAACGACTTCGGATCGGACGGCGTCAAGCGCAGGGTGACGACGATCGGAGAATGCGACATGTGGGTCTCCTGACGAAGAAGGAAGCGAATGTAGTATTGACCATTTGGTCAATACGTGATCGACATGAGATCGCACGTGCGTAGTAAGTAACCAAGTGGTCAACAGGTCGCACCAAGCATAAGTCCGTAGGTGATCGTATGGCGAATTCGAACAGCCATCCCCGGGAAAAGCCGGCTCGCACGCGTCTCGATCCCAAGCGGCGCGAGGAAGAGATCGTTGCCGGCGCCGTTCTCTATTTTTCCGAGGTCGGGTTCGATGGCGGCATGCGGGATCTGGCGGCGCGTCTCGGCGTCTCGCATGCGCTTCTGTTCCGTTATTTTCCGACCAAGGAAGCGCTCGTGGATCGTGTCTACGACCGCATATTCCTCGGCCGGTGGGACCCCACGTGGGACGCGCTGCTCGACGATCGAACGCTGGACCTGTCGCAACGCCTCGTAGCCTTCTACACGCCCTACCTGAGGGCAATAGACAACCCGGCATGGGTAAGGACGTTCGTTTATGCCGGCCTCGCAGGCATCAATATCAATCGACGATATTTGCAGCTGATCCGCCGCAGGGTGATCGAGCCCGTCGCCAAGGAGTTGAGCAGGCTGACCGTCAAAAGCGATTCCGACGCGCCACCCTCCGAGGCAGCGCTTGAGCTGTCGTGGGGTCTGCACGGCGAGATATTCTATTTTGCCATCCGGCGCTGGATCTATGGAGTGAAGGTCGGCGCGGACCTCGAAACATTCGTCGCCCTGGTGGTGGCCAAGTTTCTCGAAGGCGCGCCACAGGCCCTCGCCGGCAAAGCCGCCGGATCATGAGGACTGAGCCCTTGCCGGCGCTATTGCGAGTCCTCGGCTGTCTTGGAATTCTCCGCCGCCTCGTCGCAGGTCACCATGCGCCAGAACGCGGCCATCTTGGCGGCGTCGTGATACTCATCAAGCCGCACGATCTTGCGCCCGCGATACGTGACGATCTGACGGTAGCAGCCCGATAGCACATGTCCGGTGCGCCGATGCCGAATATAGGCCTCCACCTTCGCTCGCCCGATGCCGTCCTCGAACTGGAAGTGCTCGGTCGCGGTCGCGCTTTCCGCGACGGCAAGGATCGAGCGCAGAAATGTGCGCAAGCCTTGCTTTCCTTGGATGATGTACGGGATGCCGTCCAGAGAGCCGGCGTTGCACCAATAGGTCACGTCGTCGTCGTAGTAAGCGAGCATGGCTTCGACGTCGCCCCGGCTCCAGGCATTGTGCGCGGAGTCCAGTATTTCCCGCGCCAGCTCTGCGTCCAATTTCTTCAATGGCAATCCCCATCAACGCGACCGACGGGCCAAGGAGGATGAAATGCGACCCCCGCACCGTATGGACTCGAAATAATAGCGTCATGGCACAAGCGGCGTCGTGCTTACAATCAAACTACCTTAGGATGCTCCATTCGCAATTTGAAGTGGCAACTGTTCCCGCGTAACCACGCGCCTGAAAAGCGGACAAACATAGAGGAAATTAAACGGCCTCCCGTTCCGCCTCCCGCTTGCGCTCCTGCTTCTTGCGCTCGTTGGGATCGAGCCAGCGCTTCCTGAGCCGGATCGATTTCGGCGTCACTTCGACCAGTTCCTCGTCCGTGATGTAGCTCATGGCCCGCTCGAGGGTGAGCTTGATCGGTGGCGTCAGCAGCACCGCGTCGTCCTTGCCCGAGGCGCGGACGTTGGTGAGTTTTTTGCCTTTGACGACGTTCACTTCGAGGTCGTTGTCGCGCGTGTGCTCGCCGACGATCATGCCGATATAAACCCGCGTCTGCGCCCCGATGAAGAACGGGCCGCGATCCTGCAGGTTGAAGATGGCGTAGGCGGCCGCTTCTCCATCCGAGTTCGAGATCAGCACGCCCGTGTGGCGCCCGGAGATCTCGCCCTTGTAAGGCTCGTAAGCATGGAACAGCTTGTTCATGACGGCCGTTCCGCGCGTGTCCGAGAGAAGCTCCGCCTGGTACCCGAGCAGGCTTCGCGTCGGCACATGGAACACCATGCGCGTCCGTCCGCCTCCCGAGGGACGCATCTCCAAGAGCTCGCCTTTCCGCTCCGAGAGTTTCTGCACGATGATGCCGGTATGGCCTTCATCCACGTCGATGATCACTTCCTCGACCGGTTCTAGCCTTTGTCCCGTGGCCTCGTCGGTCATCAACACGACCTTCGGACGCGAAACCGTGAGCTCGAAGCCCTCGCGGCGCATGTTTTCGAGAAGGATCGCGAGCTGCAGCTCGCCTCGCCCGGCGACGTCGAAAGAGTCGCCGCCCTCCGTCGAAGGCGTAACGCGGATGGCGATGTTGCGCTCGGCTTCCCTCAGCAGACGGTCGCGGATGACGCGGCTCTGGACCTTGTCGCCTTCCTGGCCGGCGAACGGCCCATCGTTGATGCGGAATGTCATCGACAGCGTCGGCGGGTCGACCGGCTGCGCCGCGATGGGGCCCTCCACGGAAGGATCGCAGAGCGTGTCGGCGACGGTCGCTTCGCTCATGCCCGCAACTGCCACGATCTCGCCGGCCTGTGCTTCGTCGACGGGAACGCGATCGAGGCCGCGGAAGGCGAGAACCTTGGTGACGCGGAACGACTCGATCAGTTTGCTGTCGCGATCGAGTGCCTTGAGCTGCTGGTTGGGCTTGAGCGTCCCCGAGGTGATGCGGCCCGTGAGAATGCGTCCGAGGAAGTTGTCGGCCTCGAGCGTCGTCGCGAGCATGCGCGCCGGCCCCGGCTCGACAGTCGGTGGCGGCACATGGGCGACGATGAGGTCGAACATCGGCGCCAGGTTTTCTTTGGGCCCCGCGGGATCGAGCGCCATCCATCCGTTGCGGCCGGAGCCGTAGAGCACCGGAAAGTCCAGCTGCTCGTCGGTCGCGTCGAGATTGGCGAAAAGATCGAAGATCTCGTTCAGGACGTCGAGGTGCCGTTCGTCCGGGCGGTCGATCTTGTTGATGGCGACAATCGGCCGGATGCCGCGCTTCAAGGCCTTGGAGACGACGAATTTCGTCTGCGGCAGCGGCCCCTCCGAGGCGTCGACCAGCACCACGACGCCGTCGACCATGTTGAGAATGCGCTCCACCTCGCCACCGAAGTCGGCGTGGCCCGGCGTGTCGACGATGTTGATGCGCGTGCCCTTCCAGACCACGCTCGTGCACTTGGCGAGGATGGTGATGCCGCGTTCGCGCTCGAGGTCGTTGCTGTCCATCGCCCGCTCGGCGACCTTCTGGTTGTCGCGGAAGGATCCGGACTGCTTGAGCAGCTCATCGACGAGGGTCGTTTTTCCGTGGTCGACGTGCGCGATGATCGCGATATTGCGGATATCCATGATGTCCTGACGGGGTGTGGGCGCAACTTGGCCGGTCTTCGCGGCGTGTGCGCTGCAAAAATCTGGCGCGGAGGTAGCACAACCCGTGCCCCATCGCCAGTGACAGGACAGCGCCCTTGCTGAAAAAACGGGCCTGAATTGGGCTCTAGACCCCTCTGGGGCCCGCCGCGCCGTGCCCCGTAGGGGACTGGCTCGCCTGCTCCGCCTCGTAGAGCCGATGCAGATAGGCGTCGAGGTCCGGCCGCGGCGACGGCAGCTGGTCCTGGGACTTGCGCTGCCGATCCTGCCGCACCCGCGCGCCGCGGGTCGCGCCGGGCTGCTTTTTACGCCGGCCGGCGGAGATCAGGAGCGGGTGCTCCGGCTGATCGAGGTCCAGCTCCTCGAGCATCGTCTCGCGCAGGGCATAGAACGACTGCAGGATGGCTTCGCGCGCGAGTTTCTTCTCTTCCGCCGGGATGTCGGTCCGTTTGCGCGGGTCGACGGATTGCAGTGCGCGGCGCATGTCGTGCAGGGGCGCATAGGGGTAGAGGCCCACGAGATCGTCGGTCTCGCCGGCGTTCGCATACACGATCCGCATGTTGTCGATGGTCTCGGAAATGCGGCAGAACGCGGCCAGGTAGTCGTCCGTCGAGACGTAGGGCTTCTCGCAATAGGTGTAGAGCGCCGACTTGGTGCGCACGATGCCGCGCCACTCCTCCTCGAGGCTCTCGACGAATTTCGAACGCTTCTGGAAGACGTTGGCGAGATAGGCCGCCACCACCGTCACGAACACCAGCGCCATGTCCTTGAGATAATCGTAGAGGTCCCGTGCCGCCGCCTCGAAAGGTGTACCGGCGATCCCTGGGATACGGTCGGCGAATTTCGCGGCGAGCGAGATGACAAGCACCAGGGTCAGGACGACGTAGGCGCGGCGGAGCGTGCGGTTCAGGGAGGCGCGGGTCATGGGGCGGGCTTTTTTCGGTAGGCGCGAGGCAGGACGGGTGAGCGTGACCGCGTGACGACGGCATTTCAAGGGCAGCACGACCCGCCGTGTGGCCTTTCAGCCGGGCGCCACCGTCCCGCGCCACTGGCACCGAAAAGATCTCTGACGAACGGGAGCTTTTTGCATATCAGATGGGAATTATAGGAAGAAAATCGTCCTGGTTCTGAGGCTTATTGGCAACGTACAGACAATAAAGTCGCTCGCCCTCGGCGGCAGGAACTCGTCCTATTTCGCTCGGCCACCTCTTCCGTATCGTGACGTCCGTAATTTTACGTCCGTGCGTATCGGGAGAGAAAACAATGATCGGCCGTCGGGCAAAGATTTGCATTGTAGTGGCTGGCTTGGCCGTTCCGACGGCGCTTGAGGCCCATGTCGTCGGTAAGAGCCCCCATCCGGCAACATCCGGTCTCGTCCAGCCGGTTCAGGCGACCCAAGGTGCCGCTCCTGCGCAGAAGGCGCTGCCCGAGGTCGAGGTCATCCAGCAGAAGCCCCAGAAAAAGGCCGCTGCCGCACCCAAGCCCAAAGTCTCTCCAAAACCCCAGCCGGCGCCGGCCGAGGTGTTCGAGCCCGCCCCGCCACAGGAGGCGACCTTTGCGGTCCCCCCGGGTCCGGGCTCCGTCAGCGTGTCGCCGCTTCCGGGCGCCGAAGTGCCGATCGAGAAGATCCCGCGCGGCGTGACAAGCCTGTCGTCGGCCGACATCGACCGCGACGGCTCCGTCATCCCGCAGGATTTCTTGAACAGCCGGGTTCCGGGCGTGGTTGTCGACGACCTGCAGGGCAATTCGTTCCAGACCGGCGTCCAGTATCGCGGCTTCGAAGCGTCTCCCGTCAACGGTCTGCCGCAGGGCCTCGCCGTCTATCAGAACGGCGTGCGCATCAACGAGGCGTTCGGCGACACCGTCAATTGGGACTTCATCCCCGAGAACGCCATCGGCGACATCGCCATCATGGGATCCAACCCGATCTTCGGGCTGAATGCCATCGGCGGTTCGCTGGCCATCACCATGAAGGACGGCTTCACCTACCAGGGTGCCGAGGTCGACACGCGCTTCGGATCCTTCGGCCGCAAGCAGGTCGCCGCCGAGGCGGGCATGAGGAGCGGCGCCTTCGCTCTCTATGGCGCCTTCGAGGGCATCAACGACGACGGCTTCCGCGACTTCTCCGATGCTGAGGTTCGCCGCGGTTATGCCGATCTCGGCGTCAAGACCGAGAATGCCGAGTTCCACTTCAACTTTACCGGCGCCGACAACTACGTCGGCGTGACCGCAGCTGTGCCGCCGGAGCTGCTGGCCTACGGCGACGAGCGCACCTTCACCTCGCCGCAGACGACCTACAACGAGATGCAGATGTACTCGCTGAATGGCACCGTGAAGGCGACGGACACGCTGACCTTCTCCGGTGTCACCTACTACCGGCACTTCAAGCAGAAACACGACGACGGCAATATCGCCGAGTTCGAGCCGTGCGTGAACAACGGCAACCCGGGCGATCCCACGGCCGGAAACCTTTGCACCGAGGAGAACGAGGAGATCTTTGATGCGGCGACCGGGGCTCCGATCGTCTTTCCGGCCGACGTGGCCGGCTCCATCGATCGCACGTCACAGGATGCGCAGGGCTATGGCGTCGCGCTGCAGGCCGCAGACAAGTCCAGGCTGTTCGGCCTCGGCAACACATTCGTGATCGGCACCAGCTATGATCGCGGCGAGGTGGACTACGGGGCTTCGAGTCAGCTCGGCAGCTTCCTGCCCAAGTTCGTCGTCGCGCCCACGGGGCCGCTCCTCGGCGGGCCGAGCACGATCCAGCCGCGCTCCCTCACCACCACCAACGACTATTTCGGCCTTTATGGCGTCGATACGTTGGACCTCACGGACCAGCTTTCGCTCACCGTGGGCGGGCGATTCAACTATGCGCGCGTCAAGATCGAGAACGAGGGAGATCCCTCTCTCGACACGCTGAACGGTCTCAACGAATTCTATCGCTTCAATCCCTCGGCCGGCTTGACCTACAAGGTCAGCACCGGCCTCTCCCTCTACGGCGGCTATTCGGAAGCCAACCGTGCGCCGACGGCGTCCGAGATCGCCTGCTCCGATCCCGAGAACCCGTGCATCATCGAAAGTGCGTTGGCGTCCGATCCTCCCCTGGAGCAGGTGGTATCGAAGACGTGGGAAGCGGGTCTGCGCGGCGAGCAGTTTTTCAACGCCGGACGCGAGAAGCTCGACTGGAGCTTGGGCTACTTCCTCACCGACAACTCCGACGACATCATCCAGATCGCGGACTCCCAGCAGGGCCGCGGCTACTTTGCGAACTTCGGCGACACGCGCCGTCAGGGCATCGAGGCCGCCATCTCGTATCGCACGCCGAGCTTCTTCACCTACGCGAGCTATGCCTACGTCGATGCAACGTTTGAATCTTCAGGCATCATTCCGTCCGAGAACAACCCGGCCGCGGAGGATTGCCCGGTGACGTCGCCGTCGGGCGGCGACGATCCGACCTGCGTCTTCGTGAGCCCCGGCGATCGCTTGCCCGGCATTCCGCGCCATCGCTTCAAGGCGGGCTTCGACTATTGGGTCACGCCCAAATGGATCTTCGGCGCCGACCTCATCTCGGCCAGCAATCAGATCTTCTACGGCGACGAAGGCAACGACAACACGCCGCTCGCGGGCTATTACAAGATCAACCTGCACACGGCCTACAACATCACCGACAACATTCAGGTCTACGGCCTTGTCGAGAATCTGACCGACCAGCGCTACGGCATCTACGGAACCTACATCAACGTCGAGGCGGCCAACGAGGCGGCGGAGGCGGACCCCTCCCTCAACGGCGACGAGACCTTTGCCGAGGGCAACGCCAAGACCATTACGCCGGCCATTCCCTTCGCGGCCTACGGCGGCATCAAGTTTAAGTTCTAGGTTCGCAAGGTTGCTCTGTCTGCAAGCCCTCGATGCGGTTCAACTGCGTCGAGGGTGCAGCCAGGCTCAGAAGTTGATGTTCTGGATGACCCAGCTTCCGCCGAAGGCGATCAGCCCGGCGACGATGATGTAGGGCAGGATTGTCACCAGCACGCCCAAGAGGCCGATGAACGCTTTGAGGATCTTCTCCGCGGCGTCCCAGAGCTCGCGCAGCGCCTTGTAGAGCACATAGACGATTCCGACCACCACCAGCACTAGCACGGCGATCTTCCACGCCGGCAAGCTCTGCCAATCCGAATGAAAGATGGTGATGATCTGGCCGAAGGACCACGTCCAGATGAGCTTGAAGAAATCGAAGATCCAGGCAATGCCTTGCTGCAGAAACTGCACGATCTTGTTGATGATCTCGTTCACGTTACGAACTCCCCACGCACCATCCCAGCCGTCCGCATACTAACCATGGCCACCGTCCGTGTCGAACGGGTGACGGCGTCCTTCGCGGCCGCGACGTGGCAAAAGAAAAAGTGCCGGGGTGAGGACCCCGACACTTGGAATCTCGCAACGTCGCGATGCCTTACGGGCACCACCAGATCGGCCCCACGATAATGCAGCCACGCCTGTGCCAGTCACCGGGGCGACGGTCATAGCGGTGCCAGCCGCGGGGCGCGTCCTTATAGCGTCCACCAGGACGCAGGCCGTGCCGATGCCCTTTGCGGAACCTCTGATTGTAGCCTTTTTTGTAGGGTCCCTTTTTGTACTGAACCTGCGTGACGCCGTCTGAATGGAGGGCAGCACTGGCATGTCCGGTTGCGCCCGTTGCAGCGGGCATGGCGGCACTGGCAGGCGCCGTGCAAGCGAACGCGAGCACGGCAGCGGATAGCGCGAAAACAGCGGTCTTCAATGCAAATCTCCTCGGGGGTTTCGGCGTGATCGTGATGGCAGTGAAACGGCCCGTGCGCGCGAGCGTTCCATCTCGAAGCCCCGCCACCGAATTTGTAATCTTCCGGTAAAGTATGGCGGCCGCAAACACGCTGTGCGGTTGCAATCTCCGCACAGAGATCAATCCGTTGTCGCGTTGCTTCGGCCCTCGGGGCAAATGCCCCTCACGGCACCACGGTCACGAACAGATACGCGGCAAGGATCACGAGGTGCACCACGCCGTGCAGAACGGTAGTGCGCCCCGTACCGAGCGTGATCGTCGCCACGAACAGCGACAGAAACAGGAGCGCGAGCCCCTTCGGGTCGAGCCCAAGCACGAGCGGAATGCCGAGCGTGAGCGAGACCACGGACACCGCCGGGATGGTGAGTCCGATGGTCGCCAGCGCCGAGCCGAGAGCAAGATTGAGGCTCGTCTGGATGCGGTCGCGGCGTGCGGCGCGGAATGCGGCGAGGCTTTCCGGCGCCAGAACCAGGGCCGCGATGATGATGCCCACCACCGCCAGCGGCAGGCCGGCTGCCAGCACGGCCGCTTCCACGGTCGGGGCGAGCGTCTTGGCCAGGAGCACCACCGACACGAGCGCCACCAGAAGGATGCCGAAGGCGATCCAAGCCGTCCCGGCGTCCGGCGGCTCGGCATGCGTATCGTGGGTCGGTGTCTCGTCGGAGGGCAGGAAGTAATCGCGATGACGAACAGTCTGCACCATCACGAACGTGCCGTAGAGAATCAACGACACCACGGCGACGAAGACGAGTTGCGACGGCACATAGGCTGCCCCTCCTGCACTCGTCGTGTAGTTGGGGAGCACGAGCGAAAGCACGCTCATGGCTGCCAGCACGCACAACGCCGCGCTGACGCCGCGGAGCGTGAACCGCTGCTCGTGATGACGCAGCCCGCCTGCCAGGAGGCAAAGGCCCACGATTCCGTTGAGGATGAGCATGATGGCGGCAAACACTGTGTCGCGCGCGAGCGTGGACGAGTCGGACCCGGCCGAGAGCATCAGCGAAACGATCAGCGAGACCTCGATCACGGTCACGGCCACCGCGAGGACGAGCGTGCCGAACGGCTCGCCGACGCGGTGCGCCACCACCTCCGCGTGATGGACGGCGGCAATTACCGAGCCGATAAGCACCATGATCGCCGCCAGCGTCCCTGCCGCGCCGAGCGACTTCAAAGGCAAAAAGATCGCGATGATGCCGAGCACGGGAAACGCGATGGACCACGCCGGCAGCGCGAGCCAGCGATTGCTGGAAGTTTCAACAGTCATCGGAATGAAAACCCTTCAAATTGTAGAGCTTGCACATAGCAGGCTTTCCGCCGAGGGCAAAATTACGGGCTCCGTAAGCGCGGCGGGCTCGTCCCTATCGCGGCGCCTGGCGCAGGCGGGCACTTGCGCAAGTTGAACGGCTACGCTGCAATATCGGCCGCATCGAGCTTGGGATTGCCTTGATGTCGCTGGTATGCACGAGAGACAGCCATGCACTACGTCCTCTTCTACGACTACGTCCCCGATTATCTGGAGCGGCGCGGCCCGCTGCGCGAAGCGCATTTCGCTCTGGCCTCGATCGCGATCGAGCGCGGCGAGCTCTTTCTCGGCGGCGCTTTCGCCGGACCGGCGGACGGCGCAATGATCGTCTTCTCCGGAAGCTCACCCGCGGTCGCCGAGAATTTCGCCAGGGCCGATCCCTACGTAGCGCAAGGGCTCGTCACCCGGTGGTGGGTGCGAGAATGGACCACTGTCGTCGGCAAGGATGCCGCCAATCCGCTGACGAGACCGGCAACCGCCTGATCGCCGCGCGAAGTGGCGCGTGCGCAATTCGGGTTTCGCCCCCGTTCGCCGTCGCCGGCAGGCGGTCTACTGCACGGACTTGCGTTGGCTGCTGTGATACTTGCGCGGAATTTCCCCGGCGTCCGCCAGTGCATCGAGGCAGCGGCTCGAGATGTTGCCGCCGGCGGAGCGCATGCAAGAGCGGAGCTGCGGGGTATCGAGCTTGTAAGAGGGGCAAAACTTGTAGAAGTCGGACTTGCACGCCGATTTCACGCGGCCGCTGTAGGCATGCGCCGTACCGGCCGCCGCAATCAGTCCGAAGCTCATGGCAAATGCCGCGAAGATCTTCGTTTTTGTCACCATCAGTCTCCTTTTCCGAGCACCCTCCCGAGATGCTGCCTCGCTATTTCCCCCGGTTGCGCATTTCGAGCGTCCTCAGCCGCAACGCATTGAGCTTGATGAAGCCGGCTGCATCTTTCTGGTCGTAGGCGCCCTTGTCGTCTTCGAAGGTGACGAGCGTCGGCGAGTAGAGCGACTTCGGGCTCGAGCGGCCGACGACGATGACGTTGCCCTTGTAGAGTTCGAGCGTCACCTCGCCTTCCACATGCTCTTGCGATTTGTCGATCATCGCCTGCAACATCTCGCGCTCGGGCGAGAACCAGAAACCGAAGTAGACGAGCTCCGCGTAGCGCGGCATCAGTTCGTCCTTCAAGTGCATGGCGCCGCGGTCGAGCGTCAGGCTTTCGATGGCGCGGTGGGCCTGCAGCAGGATCGTGCCGCCGGGCGTTTCATACACGCCGCGCGATTTCATGCCGACGAAGCGGTTCTCGACGAGATCGATGCGCCCGATGCCGTTGTCCCGGCCGAGGTCGTTGAGCGCCTTCAGGAGCGTTGCAGGCGAGAGCCTCTTGCCGTCGAGAGAGACGGCGTCGCCCTTCTCGAAGCCGATTTTGATGGTCGTGACTTTGTCCGGCGCAGCCATGGGCGAGATGGTGCGCTGATAGACGATCTCCGGGGCCTTCTTCGCAGGATCCTCGAGCACCTTGCCTTCGGACGACGAGTGCAGAAGGTTGGCGTCCACCGAGAACGGCGCCTCGCCTTCCTTGTCCTTGGCGACCGGGATCTGGTTCTTGCGCGCGAACTCCAAAAGCTCCTCGCGGCCTTTGAACGCCCACTCGCGCCAGGGTGCGATGATCTTGATGCCGGGCTCGAGCGCGTAATAGGTGAGCTCGAAGCGCACCTGGTCATTGCCCTTGCCGGTGGCGCCGTGACAAACGGCATCCGCGCCGGTCTTGCGCGCAATCTCGATCTGCTTTTTGCCGATCAGCGGACGGGCGATGGACGTGCCGAGCAGGTAGATACCCTCGTAGAGCGCGTTGGCCCGGAACATCGGGAACACGTAGTCCCGGACGAACTCCTCGCGCAGATCCTCGATGAAGATGTTCTCGGCCTTGATGCCGAGCATGAGTGCCTTCTCGCGGGCCGGCGCCAGCTCCTCACCCTGGCCCAGGTCGGCCGTGAAGGTCACCACCTCGCAGCCGTAGGTCTCCTGCAGCCACTTGAGGATGATCGAGGTATCGAGACCGCCCGAATATGCGAGCACCACCTTCTTGATGTTCGGCTTGCCGTCTTTCGTGCCCATGACCCCGACCTCTTCCCCTCTCGGAATTGTCCATGCTCCGACCGTGGCCTTGAGCGGGCCGGGGAGCGCGAGTGCCTTACAATCCTGCTCGAGGGATCGCAAGGCGCACACCGTCTCAGCGAACCCACAGTTAATCCCCTGGTCCGGATCGTTCCGCACTCTGCTGGTCCGGGGCATGAATCGTCGCCCGGACAAAGACCTAGCGCGCATTGAGGGACCAAGTCGGCCTTGGCTTTAGGCCACCGAGGGAGAAATCTCCATCATCTCGCCGTGTTTTTTTCCGTAGACTCGCTAATGTGGCGGGCGTCTAGCTGAAAAGAATCAAGCGTTCCAAGCGTCGAACTAAGAATCAAAAGCGCTTTGGGGGAAACGATTGTGAACCAAATATCGGCCGCGCTCCGGATCTCCGTTTATGTCGCGATGGGTCTGCTCGTCGGCGGTGTTCCGTCTCTGGCGCAATCGCCGGCGCCCACCATCACCATCAATGGCGATGCAGCAGGCAGCGCGCCCGAAGCCGCAACCGAGGCTCCCGCCGCCGCGCCGGCCGCCACCGAAGCGCCGGCCCCAGCCGCAAAGGTCGTCCCCGCCGCGACGCCTCCCGCCGCCAAGAAAAAGCAGAGCACCGAGGTACTGCCCTGGACGAACAAGCCCCTGGCTCCGGCCACCGCCGCCGCTCCGACCGGCGATGTCGCCGCCACGGAGGCAGCCGCTGCGCAATGCTCGGCGCTGTTCGAGGCTGCGTGTCGTGACCTCAAGACCTGCGCGTGGGTGGCGGACGTGGCGTTGCAGGATGGAACACAGGTTCCGGCACGGTGCGTAGCCCGCCCGCCGGCCCCGCCCAAGAAGTCCGCCACCAAGAAGCAGGCCCCGCCGAAGAAGACGGCGGTCGCTCCGGAGGAAGCGCATTCCTCGGGCGCGGCCCCGGCCGTAAAGGCATCCGTCACGCGCATCGAGGACGAGCAGCCGGCGAAGACGGAGCACAAGAAGACGGAGAAGAAGGAAGCTGCGGCCGCCCCCGAGCCTGACGCTCAGCCCGAGGCGCCCGTTGCGGAAGTCGAGAAGCCGAAGCAGCCGGAAAAACCCAAGGTGGAGCCCGTCAAGGTGGAGCCCGTAAAGCAAGCCGATTCGGCTCCTTCCGGCGCGCCCATCGTCGTCAAGCCGCCACAGCATTCGTCGCCGGGTGCGTCGGCGAAAATGCCGTCGTTCGGCTCGGTATCACCCATCATGCCGGGTGGCGGCGACGCCGTAGTCGTGACGGTACCGCCGAGCCAATAGCCCTGCGGTGGTGTCGACCAAAGGCAAGCGTGGATCGGATCAGCCCCAAGGCAGCTTGAAGTGGGCCGTGAAGGGCGCCAGCATGAGCGCGCTGAGCCAGGTCCTGGGCGTGATGATCTGCGCCACCGCGAAGCCGCTCTCCGAGCGGTAGCTCGAAAATACGCGGTTGAGCGACGCCTGCGCGACGCTGGCAGCATCCATGGCAGCAACGTTGGCTTCCGCAGCCGGGAGAGCGACCGCCCGCGGCACGCCAGCCGTCATCATGGCGTAGGCCATGGGCCAACTCGTCGGATTGCCCTCGAGCGGGAACAAGCCCCACCAGGCCCGCACCGGAGCGAACATGGGCGAAGCAGCCCAAGCGTTGGAGAGGCGAACGAAATCAGGCATTGCCGGGATCGACGACGGCTCGGCGGCCATCGGTGTCGAAACGGCCGAACGATAGGGGCGCGGTCCGGAAACGAGCTGCAGGCGCGGCGTCCGCTCCTCATCGTTGCGCAGGGGGGACTGCGTGGCCGCCTGTGCCCAGAAATCCAGGGTCTGATTGGCAAAGGCCGCATAGGCGGCAGACGCTGCGCGCACATAGCCGAAAGCGGCGGTTGCGTAGCTCTTTGCGAAGCGCTGGGAAAGGTCGCTCTGAATGTGATCCATCACTGCGGTCCTTGTCTCGATGGCGCGAACGTATCGCACACTCCATTGTGCATCGCAACAAGATAGGCGCCGGCAAGCCCCCACGCAACGGGGGAGACAGAAAAATTAACCTAAAAGAATGGCGGAAATGGAGGGGTTTAGGCGTCAGATGCCCGCTTCTTCGGCACTGCGACATACCAATAGGTAAGGCCGCCAGCAAACCCGGAAGCGAGGTAGGCGGCAAGGGCATACCGGTTCAGGATGGTCGCCGGCCCCGCCTCGCCCGCGTACTGGGCGAAGAAGCCGGCTGTGGCGATCACCAGGCCGATGGTGACGAAGTACAGCACCGACCGGGTCGGCCGCCATCCGGCAAACATTGCGGCCAGGATTGCGAACGGCGCCGAAAAGACCGCCGACTGAGTGGCGGCGAGAAGCACCAGCAGCCCGAGGCTATCGAGGCTACCGGCATACGTGCCCCGCAGCAGATCGCCGCCGGCGACGAACGCTACTTGCACAGCCCCGGCCGCTAGCACGGCGGCGACGAAGCCGAAGACGAACCGGATCAGCGCGACGAGCATCCTTCCCCCTGAAGGTCGTTTCGGGGTCGAACCATGTGTTGTGGAGGCTTGTTTCGGCAACCCGGCGCTAGCCTACGAGAGAGATGTGACGCGCTCAAGCGTTCCGGCCGGCGAGTAGCCAATAGACGAAGCCGCCCGCAAAGCCCGCGGTCGCAAACACATGCCAGAGCGCGGGGAGCGAATAGGTCATCGTGCCGGGATCGATGCGCACCAGGAGCGGGATGACGGCCATCGCGACGCCGCCGCCGACGAGATAGTAGAGCCACGAGCGGATGCGGGCCACCTCGCCGACGATGACAACCAGCAGCGCCGGGATGATCGTCGCGCCGGAGGCGATCAGCGTGCCCTGCCACGCCACGTCGAAAGCGGCCGAGATCGTCTCCTCGCCGTCGAGGTTGTGCACCGCGTGTGTGATCGTCTCCAGCCCGAGCGTGACCAGCACGAACATGGCCGCGGCGGCCGCGATGAGGAACGCGATCGGAATCCAGATCAGCCGTCCGATGGTTTTGAGCACCATGTGCCGTCAGGCTCCCGGCTCGGCCGCATCGGCGCTGGGCTGCGACCGATCCCGCGCGCGCAGCTTCACGCTCTCGCTCTTGAGCTGCCCGCACGCGGCGAGGATGTCGCGCCCACGCGGCGTGCGCACGGGGCTTGCGTAGCCGGCCTTGTTCACGATGTCCGCGAACTTCTCGATGGTCTCCCAGTCCGAGCACTCATAGCGCGAGCCGGGCCACGGATTGAACGGAATGAGGTTGATCTTGGCTGGAATTCCGGCGAGCAGGCGAACCAGGGCTTTCGCGTCTGCCGGGCTGTCGTTGACGCCTTTCAGCATCACGTACTCGAACGTGATGCGTTTGGCGTTCGACGCCCCGGGATAGGTGCGGCAGGCGTCCAGAAGCTCCTTGAGCGGATACTTCTTGTTGATCGGCACCAGCTCGTCGCGCAGTGCGTCGCGTGTCGCATGCAGCGAGATGGCCAGCATGGTGCCCGACAGCTCGCCCCAGCGGGCGATCTCAGGCACCACGCCCGAGGTCGACAGCGTGATGCGCCGCTTGGAGAGCGAGATGCCCTCGCCGTCGGAGGCGATCTCCATCGCCTCGCGCACGTTGTCGAAATTGTAGAGCGGCTCGCCCATGCCCATCAGAACGACGTTGGTGATCTTGCGCTCTCCCGCTGGCAGGAGACCTTTGTCGTCGGGTCGTTGCGCGCCGGGCCAGTCGCCGATGCGGTCGCGCGCGAGCAGGATCTGGCCGACGATCTCGGACGCGTCGAGGTTGCGCACCAGCCGCTGCGTGCCCGTGTGGCAGAAGCTGCAGGTGAGCGTGCAGCCCACTTGCGACGAGATGCAGAGCGTGCCGCGGTCGCTTTCCGGGATGTAGACGGTCTCGATTTCCGGCGCGCGCGCCTCGTGCCCCCGTTTGGGAAGCCGCAGCAGCCACTTGCGCGTGCCGTCGACGGACACTTGCTCGGCGACGATCTCCGGCCGCTCGAGCGTAAAGCGCGCTTCGAGCGCCGTGCGCAGCTCCTTCGAGACGTCGGTCATCTGGTCGAACGACGTCGCGCCGGTGATATAGAGCCAGCGCCAGAGCTGGATCACGCGCATGCGGAGCTGCTTTTCGGGCACGCCCGCGGACGCGAGCGCCTCGCGCAGCCGCTCGCGGCTCATGCCGGCCAGCGTCGGCCGGAAGGGCGCTTCCGCACCCTCCGCTCCCTGCCCCGCTTTGGACGGCGTCTGATCGAGAACCAGTGTCATGACGGCTTCTTCTACAGATTCCGCTGGCGGTGCGAAAGTCCGGCGGGCGGCGGCAAAGTGGTAACCTTTTCCACGTGGGGCCGATCCGCTATAAGGCGGCACGCTTTCCGCGCCCAAAGTACCGGACATGCGCCGTCCGCTCCACCTGCTCCTTCCTCGTCGCGTCGAAGGCTAGCCGACGCGACGAGGAAGGATTTGGCAATCGAGCGCCCCAGAAACCTGCCAGAAACCTAGACGAGAAGTTCTTCACCATGGCCAAGAACGACAAAGATGCTCCCCGGCGGCCGGTCGCACGCCTTCCGAAAGGCATGCGCGACATCGGCGCCGACGAGCTGCGCCAGACCCAGGCCATGCTGGACAAGATCCGCGCCGTCTACGAGCGCTACGGATTCGAGCCGCTGGAGACACCGGCCTTCGAGTATACCGACGCGCTCGGCAAGTTCCTCCCCGACCAGGACCGTCCCAACGCGGGTGTGTTCTCGTTCCAGGACGAGGACGAGCAATGGTTGAGCTTGCGCTATGACCTGACGGCGCCGCTCGCCCGCTACGTGGCCGAGAACTTTCAGGACATGCCGAAGCCGTTCCGTCGCTACGCAACCGGCTCGGTCTTCCGCAACGAGAAGCCGGGCCCTGGCCGCTTCCGCCAGTTCACGCAGTTCGACGCCGACACGGTGGGTGCGGAGAGCGTCGCGGCGGATGCCGAGATGTGCATGCTCGCCGCCGACACGCTGGAGGCCCTCGGCATTCCCCGCGGCCAGTACGTCATCAAGGTCAACAACCGCAAGGTGCTCGACGGCATCATGGAGTCGGTGGGGATCAATCTCACGGACAGCTTTACAAAGCTGGCCGTGCTTAGATCTCTCGACAAGATGGACAAATTCGACGCGAAGGACGTGCGTCTTTTGCTCGGTCCTGGCCGCAAGGACGAGTCAGGTGACTTCACAAAGGGTGCGGGCCTCGAACCCAATCAGATCGATGGACTGATGGGATTTGTTTCGCAGCCGTTGCCGAATGCAGGCGAGGGCGGCATCACAGCGACGCGCTTCGGTGGCTTCGAAGCAACCGATCTCTACGTACAGGGAGTTCTGGAACTTCAGGAGCTATCGCTGCTGGTGCAATCCTCGGGGTACGGGCTGGATCGAATCCGAGTTGACTACTCCGTCGTCCGCGGCCTCGAATATTACACCGGCCCCGTCTTCGAGGCCGAGCTACTGATCCCCACCACCGACGACAAGGGCAACCCCGTCCGCTTCGGCTCCGTCGGCGGCGGCGGCCGTTACGACGATCTCGTCGCCCGCTTCACCGGCCAGAAGGTCCCCGCCACCGGTTTCTCTATCGGCGTCTCGCGCCTGCAGGCCGCCCTCAACCTCATCGGCCGCGCTCCGGCCCCCACGCTTGGCCCGGTCGTCGTCACGGTGATGGATAAGGACCGCATCGCCGACTACCAGAAGCTGGTGCAGCGACTGCGCGAGGCGGACATCCGCGCCGAGTTGTATCTCGGCAATCCGAAGAAGTTCGGCCGCCAGCTCGAATATGCCGACAAGCGCGGCTCCCCCGTCGCCGTCATCCAGGGCTCCACCGAGCGCGACGCCGGCGAGGTGATCCTGAAAGACCTGATCGAGGGCGCCAAGGCCGCGGCCGCCATCAAGGGCAACAAGGAATGGAAGGAGGCCCGCCCCGCGCAGATCTCTGTCCCCGAGGCGAAGCTGGTGGACGCCGTGCGCGAGATCCTCGCCCGGCA
>NZ_CADEFI010000042.1:0-5609 GCF_902826555.1 uncultured Hyphomicrobium sp. | reverse complement strand
GTCTTCTCGGATCCCGACGGCGACGAGCTGTGCATGCGCCCCGACATCACCGTGCCCACCTGCCGTTTGCACATCGAGCGTCATCCGGAGGCCGACGTCGCGGCCAAGTACAGCTACAACGGCCCCGCCTTCCGCTTTCAGCCCCAGGGCAGCGACCGCGCCCACACGCGCGAGTTTCGCCAGACGGGCATCGAAGCTTTCGGCGAGGCCAACCGCGAGCGCGCCGAGGCCGAGATCGTCGCCACCATCGTGGCTGGCCTCGAAGCCACGGGGCTCTCGAGCTATGCCATGCGCTTCGGCGACCTCGGCATCCTGCGCGAGATCCTGCGTGCCGTCGACATGCCGTCGCGCTGGCGCCAGCGCCTCATGCATCTCTTCTGGCACCCGGCAGCCTTCAAGGCGGAGCTGAAGCGCTTGACCGAGGAACCGGGCGCGGCGTCGGCCAAGATCCCGAAAGCGTTGCGCGACGCCATCGATCCCGATGATCCGCACGCAGCCGAAGCCGCTGTGGCCGGATACCTCGAGGCAAATGGCATCGAGCCCATCGGCCAGCGCAGCGTTGCCGAGATCGCCGACAACCTCTTGGGCCGCGTGGCGGATGCGCGCTCCGAGCCGCTTTCCGCCAAGACCGCGCAGCTGATCGCGAGCTACGTGGCGATCGTCGCGCCCGCACGCGCGTCTGCGCGGCGCATTCGCGAGCTTGCAACCCTCATGGGCGTCAATATTGAGCAGGCCATCGGCGCCTACGAGTGGCGGCTCGAGCTGATTGCGCGCGCCGGCGTCGATCTCGAACGGGCGGAGTTCTCGGCTGAGTTCGGCCGTGCGCTCGAATACTACACGGGCTTCGTGTTCGAGGTCATCACGCCGGAGCTGGGCCAGAAAAGCCCGGTCGCCGGCGGCGGCCGCTACGACTACCTCCTGAAGGCCGTCGGTGCGCCGCGCGACGTGCCGGCCGTTGGCGCCGCCGTGCACACCGACCGGCTCCTTCCCGCTCTCAACGGCAACGGGGGCGCCAATGTCTGACAAGCTGATCCTCGGCGTGCCGTCGAAGGGGCGCCTCATGGAGCAGACGGCGGAAGCCTTTGCCGGCGCCGGGCTGACCTTGCGCAAGACCGGCAACGAGCGCGGCTATCGCGGCGAGATCGTCGAGCTGCCTGACGTGGACGTCGCCTTCGTGTCGGCGTCCGAGATCGCCTGGCATCTGAAGACCGGCCGCGTGCACCTGGGCGTCACCGGCGAGGACCTGATCCAGGAACAGATGTCGGACGCCGCCGACCGCGTCACGTTCGTGAGGAAGCTCGGCTTCGGACACGCCGATGTCGTTGTCGCTGTGCCGGATTGCTGGATCGACGTCCGCACGATGGCCGACCTCGCCGAGATCGCACTGCCGTTTCGCCGCGCCCACGGCCGCTGGTATCGCGTGGCGACCAAATATCTGAACCTTACCCGCCGCTTCTTCGCCGCCAAGGGTTTGGCCGACTATCGGATCGTCGAGAGCCTTGGCGCCACCGAGGGCACACCCGCGGCTGGGGCGGCCGAGCTGATCGTCGACATCACGACCACCGGCACGACGCTTGCCGCCAACGGCCTGCGCATCCTGGATGACGGCGTGGTGCTGCGCTCCGAGGCCAATCTGATCGCGTCGAGACTGGCCTCCTGGACCCCGGCCGTCGAGCGAGTGATGGCGGAGATCACCGCCCGCATGACCGCCCCGGCTAAGCCATGATCGCTTCGGATCCTGTCGCCCCGAAGCAGGATCTGGAGCGTAGGTCCAATTCGAAAAGGAGCACTGTGCTCCGGCTAACCTTTCCGGTCGAATTAAGGCTCCGGCGAGCCGCTTTGCGCCGTCGGACGGGTTGAACTTCGCCCCGCGCCTGGTCCACATTCAGGCCTAGTTCATGCGGGGAATGGTGATCTGGGAGAAAGCCGGGTGCGTCGTTCGCGCCGCTCTTGGCAGGAAACGGCATTCGAGGATGACGATGAATACCCCGCGTCTCTCTGCAGCGTGTCTTACGGCGGTCCTGGTCGGAGCCGCATTGGTGTCCGGCGCCAACGCTCAGGCCAATTGCGACACCTACGGCAAGCTCGCGCTCCAGCAGGAGCAGGAGAACGTCGACGCCAAGTGCGGCTTCTCGGGGCCTGCCTGGAGCCCGGATCTTAAGGCGCACGTGGCGTGGTGCGCCTCCGTCGGCCCCGATCAGTGGAAGATCCAGCTCCAGAGCCGCAAGCAGCAGCTCGACGCCTGCAAGGCGAAGTAGGGTCTGTCTCCGTCATTCCACCCCTCGTCACCGAGGTCGAGCTAGCTTGAGCGCTATCAGCGACGTCATGCCGGCGCTATGACCGCCTGACTGCTCTCGGCTGACATCCCTGCGGACAAAAAAAGAGCGGCCCTGCTCAGCAGAGGCCGCCCTCGTGTTTCATTGAAGCCGGTGCGCTAGTGCACGCTCGCGATCTCGAGCTCGCCGTCCATGGCGTGGCTGAGCGCCGCCTGGCGCGTATCCGTGAGCGCGATGGGCGTGCCGTCGGCCGCATGCAGGGCAAAGAGATTGATGCCGCGAGGCAGATCCTCGATGGCCGGAAACATGCGGAGCGCTTCGTCGGACGACATGGTCTTGATATAGGCGACCTGTCCGCCGCCAAGCCGAGCAAGCTCGATCTCGCTCATGACCTGAGCAACCGCGGGTCGCGATTTGCTGGACCGCTTCGTCGTATTCTCTTTCATGACGCAACTCCTCCTCTCTCGAGGTATTCCAACGTCATGGTAACGAGGCAGGCGTCGAATTTCCTTCGCCACCACGAACCATGTTCTTACGATTCGATACGCTTGGCTGTAGCGGGCGCGCACCTAAGCGAGACGAATCATTCATCTTACGCCTGGGCTTAGCGTCGAATCGCCGCATTATCCGCGCCCGGCCCCGATCTCGATCTTTCGTACAAGGCGGTGCGGCTCGTGCCGCACGAGATCGATAGCAAGAAGTCCGTTCGAAAGTTCGGCGGACTGCACTTCGATCCCATCTGCCAGCACGAAAGTCCGGGTGAACTGGCGCGTTGCGATTCCGCGATACAAGTACTCGCGCGATTTTTCGTCTTGCTGGCGCCCACGCACGGTGAGCTGGTTGTCCTCGACCAGGATTTCGAGCTGGTCCCGCGTAAAGCCCGCAAGCGCAATCGTGATGCGCAATTTCTCTTTGGCGCCGTCGGCGGCGGCGATCCGTTCAATATTGTACGGGGGGTAGCCCTCATTGCCGCCCTTGCCCGTGCGATCGATCAGACGCTCGATCTCCTCGAAGCCGAGCAGCAGTGGATTGGACAGCACAGATAGTCTGCTCATGACAGCGAAAGCCCTTTCGATAAGCGACCTTCTTGTTCTTTAAACGCGGCGGCACCAAGTTGGATCACCGCCCCGCCAGCCCCATTTCGGGCACCGGCTGCACATCTTGAAATATGGGACGGAACGGCCGCCATTCAAGCGCCGCGGCCGGGGTCGCCGGAAACCTCAGCCCGGGTTGCCGCGCACCGGCTGCAGCACAGCCTTGAGCAGCGTCGCCTTGCGCTCGAGATGCAGGGTGACGGCGTCCAGGCGGGCGGGGTCTTTGAGACGGCCGCCGATGGCCGCGACCAGCACGCTTTTGAGCTCGGCGAGCGTGTCCCGCAGCGCCGCCTCCGTCCGTTGCAGAGCCTCACCGGCCAGCTCCGATGGCGCACACCCGGGCAGCCCGGCGCCGCGGGCCGGACGGGTCCAGCGTACGGGCTTGCCGGCCACGATGTAGCGGCCATAGGCGGTCATCACGTAGCGCCCGAGCTCGGTCAGAACGACGGTGGCCCGCCGCGGCCCGGGGCCCGCCGCACCTCCGCCGCCCGGGGGGGCCACCAGCCCCGCCTTTCCGAGCGAAAGTGCCGCTCGCCGCCGCGCCGCGCTGAGCGAGCGCGACATTCCCGGCGCCGTCAGTATCAGGGGGCCTTTGGCCGCTGCGATCAGGATTTCTCGCTCCCGCTGCCCCAGCCGCACGTGCCGGAGGCCATCGCGGCCGGCCTCGAAGGAGACCCGGCAATGCGCGCACGGCGCCAGCGACCGGAGCCAGGCGTGCGCGTCCTCACCGCTCGGCGCCAGCGACGAAAAAAGCGAGGTCAGCGCTGGGCAGGACCCGCCGGAATGCGGGCATGACAGCGCCGGCGAAGCCGGCCCGTCCGCGCTTTCGGAAGCAGGCAGCGGCTCCGGCACCATCCGATGCAGAGCGTTTGCAACGCCTGATGCCTTTGGCACGATCTGATGCACGAGGCTGCCTCTGACGCCCGCGGAGGGCATGATCCGTTGCGGGCTTTGGCATCAGACGATTCAGGCGAGCTGCATCGACAAGTGCCAGGCACGAAACGATACGATGAGTCAGAGACTTAGAGGCATTTGCTGATGCGGAGCTTGCGCCCCGTGTTCCTCTCCGCTTGCGGGGGAGAGGACGAGAGACAGGGTCATTTGAACCGGCCGCCCTTCTCCAGCACCTCAATCTTGTAGCCATCCGGGTCCTCGATGAAGAAAAACCGCCCGAATGGCTTACCGTCGTGGGTCATCTGTTTGATATCTTTGGGGGAATATCCGAGACCTGCGATCCGCTCCCGCGTTGCCTCGAGGTTGTCGACCACGAAAGCGATATGCCCGTACCCGTTGCCGAGATCGTAAGGCTCGCTTCGGCCCTTGTTGACCGTCAGCTCCACTTCGAAATCGGCCTCGGCATTGCGGAGGTAGATGAGCGTGAAGTCGGCAAAATCCACCCGGTCGGCGATCTCGAGCCCGAACGCACCTCTGTAAAACGCGACGCTCTTCGCCTCGTCCAGCACCCGCACCATCATATGGATCGCCTTCGCCATGGCCTGCCGCCTCCCTGTCCTGTTTGGGAGCGGCCCGCCTCTCGGCCCGGCGGCGCTCCAAGTCGCACCCCGCTTTACACGCTCCATTGGCTGGCCGCCAAGCGCTGTGCTATCGGGGGCAGCATGGATCGTGTCATCGGACGTTAATAAACGGGGTTGGGTTCTATGAAGGAAGTCATCGAGGAGCTTGAGCGTCGGCGCGACAACGCTCGTCTGGGCGGCGGCATTGCCCGCATCGAGGCGCAGCACAAGCGCGGCAAGCTGACGGCGCGCGAGCGCATCGAGCTTCTGATGGATGAAAACTCCTTCGAGGAATACGACACCTTCGTCGAGCACCGCTGCGCCGACTTCGGCATGGAAAAGTCGAAGACCCCGGGCGACGGCGTCGTCACCGGCTGGGGCACCATCAACGGCCGCGTGGTTTATATCTTCGCCAAGGACTTCACCGTTTTCGGTGGCTCGCTCTCCCAGGCGCATGCCCAGAAAATCATGAAGATCCAGGACATGGCGCTGAAGAACCGCGCCCCCATTATCGGCGTGTTCGATGCCGGCGGCGCGCGCATCCAGGAAGGCGTCGACGCGCTCGGCGGCTACGGCGAGGTGTTCCAGCGCAACGTGCTCGCGTCCGGCGTCATCCCGCAGATCTCCGTCATCATGGGTCCCTGCGCTGGCGGCGACGTCTATTCGCCGGCCATGACCGACTTCATCTTCATGGTGAAAGACACGAGCTACATGTTCGTCACCGG
>NZ_CADEFI010000041.1 GCF_902826555.1 uncultured Hyphomicrobium sp. | reverse complement strand
GTCTCGAACCCGCGATGCGGATGCTGGCCCACGCCGCGCGGCTTGTCCGCCGGCGTGAACCGCGCCGGTCCGGCATAGTCGAGCAGCAGGAACGGCGAGAGGCCGCTTTCCGGCGACAGCATGGACCGCACCGGGAAGCCGTCACCGACCCAGTGGGCGTGCGGTGCGCTGGTCACTCCGAGGATCTTTCTCATGGGGCTCACTCCTTTCCGGCCCGCGCCTGCAGGATTGCAGGGGACCCGTGTCGGCCGTGAGATGGCCCCGCGGCGGGGAGTGGACAAGGGGTTGCGGCATTCGCTCCGTTGCCGGTTCGGCACCGGTCCGCGCGTGAAAGCCATGTGATCTAAGTCCGGTGTACGTCGTTGGCGGGCTTGTCCTCCCGAAGCCCTTTGAAAGCCCCATGCCGCAGCAACCCGTCGCTGGTGCGCGTGGCGTAATGGATCTGCGCCACGAGCTCCGGGCGCACCCACACCACGCTGCGCCGCTGCATGGCGGTCAGCGCGGTCGAGAACGGGGAGACGGCCTGCTTGAGAGGCTGCAGCGTCTTCCAAAGCGCGCGCGCGGCATCGTGGGTGAAGCCGGTTCCGACGCGGCCGGCGTAAACCAGCTGTCCCTTCTCGAATGTGCCGAGCGCGAGGGCTCCCACCGCCTTCGCATCGACCGTCGACACTAGATACCCCCCGATCACGAACTCGTCGGTCTGGATGCACTTGGATTTGAGCCAGTCCCCGCCGCGGCCCGAGTGATACGGTTGATCGGCACGTTTGGAGATCACGCCCTCGAGCCCGAGCGCGCAGGCTTCCTTCAGCACCGTCGCGCCGTCGCTCGCGAGATGCTCGCTGTAGCGGAGCCTTTTGGAGCGGCTGGTCGCCATCACGTCCTTCAGCAGGTCCTTGCGGGCGAGCAAGGGCGCCTGCGTGACATCAACGCCGTCGAGATGCAGGAGATCGAAGGCGATGAACATCATGTCCTCGGAGCGCCCGGTCTCCAGGGCCTCGACAAGCTTGGCGAAGCTCGTGACGCCGGCCTTCGTCTCCACAACCACCTCGCCGTCGATCAGCGCACGCTTGAGCTTCAATCCCGTGAGCGCCTTGGCAATGGACGGAAAGCGCGCTGTCCAGTCGAGCCCGGTCCGCGTCAGCAGCTGCACCGTGCCGCCGTCGATGCGCGCCTGCAGCCGGTAGCCGTCGAACTTGATCTCGTGCACCCAGGTGTCGCCGGCGGGCGGCGCGTGGGAAAGCTTCGCAAGGCAGGGCGCGACGAACCTCGGCAGCAGGTCGGGCGTGCGCCGCTTCGAAGCCTTCGCCGCGCGGGACGCCTTCCGGGCCGGTCTCTCCACGGAACTCATACGGCCCGAGCCGCATTCGCTTGGAGCGCGTTTTTGCGCGTGATCGGGAGAAAGGGGTCGCCAATGCCCATCGTCACCACAGCCATTCTGACCTTCATCATTCTTGTCGGCATCGGCGTCATCGTCGGTCTGCTCTTCAATCGCAGGGGGCGGAACTGGCTCGGCCGCCAGGTCGCGGACGCCACCGGCGCCGGCGATGTGACTTATAGCCTGGTCGGGATCGCAGGCTCCTTCATGGGCTTCCACATCGGCGTCATCCTCGGCATCCTCCCCTCGATCCTTCTTTATGTCCTCGCCATTCTGGGTGCGGCGGTGACGATCTGGCTCTGGCGGGGCCGCTGATCACGCCCGCTCATCGATGCCCGTCCACGAGTTTGCGGATCGCGCCCCTGAGCGGGCGCGCCGCCTTGTCGTAGTCGGCCCAGGCTTTACTCGTGGACAGCAGCGCCGGCACTGACCGCAGCGTGAAGCGCATCGGATCGAGCCCCTTGCGCACCTGCGCCCACGTGAGCGGCATCGACACCGGTGCGCCGGGACGCGCGCGCGGCGAGAGCGGGGCCACCGCTGTCGCCATGCGGTCGTTGCGCAGATAGTCGAGAAAGATCTTTCCGCCCCGGAGCTTCTTGGTCATTGTCGTCAGGTAGCGGTCGGGGCGATCGTGGGCCATCGCCTCGCACACGGCATTCGCGAACGTCTTGGCCTCGTCCCATCCGAGCCCATCTTTGCCGCCGGTCTTGAGCGGCACCACCACGTGCAGCCCCTTGCCGCCGGTCGTCTTGCAGAAGGGCACGAGCCCGAGCTTTTCGAGCCGGACCCGCAGCTCGTTCGCCGCCGCCACCACCGCGCCGAAATCGACATCCGGCGCCGGATCGAGATCGAACACCAGCCGTCCCGGCACCGTGGGCGCGTTGGGGGCGCAGTTCCACGGATGGAACTCCAGCGCCGCCGCCTGCGCCATGGCCACCAGTCCTTCTACGCTGTCGATCTGGATATAAGGCTCCCGGTCACCGGCAATCCGCACCAGCGAGACGTGATCCGAGGTGCCGCGCATGGCGTGGCGCTGGAAGAACGTTTCGCCCTCGATTCCATCGGGCGCGCGGACGACCGAGCACGGGCGGCCCGCAATGTGCGGCAGCATCCAGTCGCCGACGGCTTCGAGATAACGCGCAAGATCGGCCTTGGTGACGGCGTCCCCGCCCTTGGCCGCCGGCCATAGCACTTTGTCGGGTTTGGTGATCGTAATCCCGAGCACCGGATCGTCGCCATCGGAATGCCAGATCGCATCCGGCTTGAACGCGGCGCTCTTGCCGAGCATGAACGGTTTTGGGCTCTTGCCCTTGCCCGCCGCGATCATCGCCATGCTTCGCCCCGACGCGACCGAACGGTCCTTCTTCAAGAGAGCATCCTTGTCGCTCGGCTTGGCGTAGTCGTCGCGGTGCTTGATCAACAGCCAGTTGGTGCGGTTTCCGCCCGTGCGGTCGGCCTTCATGCGCACCAGCACCCAGCTCCCCTTGAGCTTCGTACCGGCAAGCAGGATCTTGAGATCGCCGTCGGCAAGAGCTTTCGACGCCGGCTTGTCGCCCTCGGGCATCCAGAAACCGCGGTCCCAAACCATTACGGTTCCGCCGCCGTACTCGCCCTTGGGGATCGTCCCCTCGAAGTCGCCGTAGTCGAGCGGATGGTCCTCGACCTCGACGGCGAGCCGCTTGTCATTGGGATCGAGAGATGGCCCGCGCGTCACTGCCCATGATTTGAGAACGCCGTCCATCTCCAGGCGGAAATCGTAATGAAGGCGGGTCGCGTCGTGTTTCTGGATGACGAAGCGCGGATACTCCGCAGTGCGAACGGCCGTTTTTCCGCTGGGCTCCTCGGTCTTCGTGAAGTCGCGTTTGGCGCGGTAGGCCGAGAGTTTCTTGGGTTTCGCCATCTCTCACAACCCGTGCCGCAGCAGATGAGTTTCCCTCACGCCCGCTTCTTGGTGCCGCGCGAGCTCTTGGACTTGGCGCTTGCCGCTTTCGGCGTACCGCCGCCACCCTCTTTGCCGACGCTGCGCTTCAAGGCCTCCATCAGGTCGACGATGTTGCCGCCCTTGGGACGATCCTGCTCGTGGGCGACAATCTTGCGGCCCTTGAGTTTGTCCTGGATCAGCGCCTTGAGCGCGGTCTGGTAGTGGTCCTCGAACTTGTCCGGCTTGAACGCGCTGGACTTCTTGCCGATCAGCTGCACGGCGAGGTCGACCATTTCCTTGTCCGGCTTGGTGCCAGGCACTTCGTCGAAGAAGTCGGCCGGCTCGCGAAGCTCCTCCGCGTAGCGCAGCATCTCCATCACGAGGCCGTCTCCGAGCGGCGCGATCGCGACCAGCCATTCCCGGCCCGAGATCGTGATCTGCGCCAGCCCCACCTTGCCGGTTTTCCTGAGCGCTTCGCGGATCACCACATAGCCTTCGCCGGAAAGCTCGTCCGTCGGTGCCACGAAGTAGGGACGCTCGAAGTAGCGATAGTCGATATCCTTGGCATCGACGAACTGCACGAGGTCGATGGTCTTTTTGCTCTCGAGCTTGATGGCGTCGATTTCCTCGGGATCGAGGGTGACATAGGTGTCCTTGTCCACCTCGTAGCCCTTGACGATGTCGCCGCTCTCGATCTTCCCGACGCCCGCCACGACCTTTTCGTAGTTGACCCGCTTGCCCGATGGCTTGTGGATCTGGCGGAAGGAGATGTCCGCCTTGGATTCCACGGCGTTGTAGATTTCGACGCCGATGGTGACGAGCGACAGTCTGAGGAAGCCTTTCCAGTAGGCACGGGCCGCTTTTGGCATGACGCGAAACTCTCGAATGCGAGGCAAAGGACCAAGATGTTGTGGTCCCGATTGATGAGGAACGCAAGATCATGCGCCGGAGTTTCGTTGTGCCCCACTCGGCCTCGTGTCCGGCAGTTAACGCGAGCTGAAGCAGGAGGGGAGGAGGGGCTACGCGTTTAAGCGCTATTGACCCCGCAACGGGCAGTTGCGAGGCTCGTTAACCGGTTGAGGCTAACGGGGGACCAGCCATGCAGAACGCCGACGACCGTGTGCCGGGTCCGTCCGCCCCGACGGCCGAGCCGGCCCTGCACAGGGTCATGCGCCCCTGGCTGCTCCTCCTCTTCATCGTCGGCGATATTCTGGGAACCGGCATCTACGCCCTGACGGGCAAAGTCGCGAACCTTGTCGGCGGTGCCGTCTGGCTGCCCTTTCTCATGGCCTTCGGCGTGGCGCTGCTCACCGCCTTCAGCTACCTCGAGCTGGTCACCAAGTATCCGCGCGCCGCCGGCGCCGCCCTCTATACGCACCGCGCCTTCGGCATCCACTTCGTGACGTTTCTGGTGGCCTTCGCCGTCATGAGCTCCGGGATCACCTCGGCCTCCACCGCCTCGCGCGCCTTCGCCGCCAATCTGTCCGACGCCTTCCATCTCGATCTCGCCGAGGGCATCGGCGTCACCCTCGTGGGCTTGGCATTCATGGCCGTCGTCGCTGTCATCAATTTCCGTGGCGTGGGCGAAAGCGTAAAGCTCAACGTGCTTTTGACCTGCGTCGAGCTGACGGGCCTTTTGATCATCATCACGATCGGCCTCTGGGCCATCGGCCGCGGCGAGGGCGACGTGTCGCGCATCTTCGAATTCAAGGCCAGTGAAGGAACGGGGGGAGCCATCTGGGCCGCAATCGCCGCGACGACGCTCGCGTTCTTCGCCATGGTTGGTTTCGAGGACAGCGTCAACATGGCCGAGGAGACCAAGGATCCGATTCGCACCTTCCCCAGGATCCTGCTGCTCGGCCTCTTCATCACGGGCACGATCTATCTCCTGGTCTCCATCTCCGCCATCACGCTCGTGCCGCCCGCCGAGCTCGGCGAAGGCGAGACGCCGCTTCTGAAGGTCGTGGCCGCCGGCGCCCCGAACTTCCCGCTCGGCGTCTTCGGCTTCATCACCATGTTCGCCGTCGCCAACAGCGCGCTGATCAACATGTTGATGGCAAGCCGCCTCGTCTACGGCATGAGCCGCGAGCACGTTCTGCCTCCCGCGCTCGGCAAGGTGCATGCGACACGCCGCACGCCCTATGTGGCCATCGCCTTCACGACGCTCCTGGCCGTCGCATTGATCACGTTCGTTGGCGAGGTGCCGGCGCTCGGCGGCACGACGGCGCTGCTCCTGATCTGTGTCTTCACCATCGTCAACATCGCCGTTCTTGTGCTGCGGCGTGATCCCGTGGAGCACCAGCATTTTCGCACGCCGACCATCCTTCCCATCCTCGGCGCCGCGACCTGCGCCTTCCTCGCCGGACCGTGGACGGGTCGCGATCCGGTGCAATACCGTATAGCTGGCGCACTGCTAGCCATCGGCGTTGGGCTCTGGCTGATCACGGTCTGGATCAACCGCGCGACGGGCACCAAGCCGTCAGAGCCGCAGGCCGACGACATCGGCGGCAAAGGGCCGAGAAATTGAGGCTTCGGCCGACGTTTGGAACTCTCTTTGTTGCAGGGCGTTCAATATTCGCAAGGCCCCCAACAAAGGAGACGTCCATGGGTAACGAGAACCGGAATCCCGGTCAGCAGGGCGGACAGGCCCAGCGTGACCAGCAGAACCAGCAAGACCCGAACAAGCGCCGCGACCAGCAGGACCCCAACAAGAAGCAGCAGGATCAGCAGCGCCACCGCGATCCGCAGCCGGGTGATCCCGAAGACGATCGCAGCAACGATCAGCGCCAGGGCCAGGACCAGCGCAAGGACCACCAGCAGCGCTGACTGCAATTCAGAAAAACCAAAAAGCTTCTCGGAAAGACCTGACTCGGGGCCGCGGCGACGCGGCCCTTTATCTAGACGCCGCGCGGCTCTCCGCTGACCAGCCGCGAGATCGCCTCTTCGGCCCGCGCACGTTCTGCTGCGCCGAGATGCAACCCGGCCTTCGTGCGGCGCCAGAGCACGTCATCGGCCGAGCGCGCCCATTCGTGGTCCTTGAGATAAGTGACCTCCCGCTCCGTGAGGCCCCCGCCGATGGCCTCGCCGAGATCCCGCGCTGTCTTGGCGTCGCCAAGGACGCGATCGGCCCGTGTGCCGTAGAGAGAGACGACCCGCAGCAAGATGTCGTTCGCGATCCCGGGATAACGGACGACGAGAATGTCGTGCAGCCGTTCCAGCCCGCCCGCGCCGAGGTTGCCCCCCGGAAGCGGCGCATGCGCTGTCCAGGCGGGCCCCATACCGGGAAACCGAGGCGCGAGCTGGGTCAAAGCTGCCTCTGCGAGGCGGCGAAACGTCGTGATCTTGCCGCCAATGACGTTGAGCAGAGGTGGCGCGCCTTCCGCCTGCACGAGTTCGAAGCGATAGTCGCGCGAGACCGCCGCCGCGTTCGACGCGCCGTCGTCGACAAGCGGGCGCACGCCGGCGAACCGCCACACGATGTCGTCGTCCGTCAACGCGTGCGAGAGGAAACGCGACGCGGCGCCGAGCAGATAGCGCTCCTCCTCGCCGCTCGGGATGAAGCCGTCGTGCGGCGTGGCCACATTGACTTCCGTTGTGCCGATCATCGTGAACTGCTGCTCGAACGGCAGCACGAACACTACGCGCCCATCCGTGTTCTGCAGGAGATAGGCATCGTCGGCACCGGGGATGCGGGGCACCACAATATGGGTGCCGCGGACGAGGCGCAGCGCCGGCGGACGTCCATCTGCACCCAATAAGTCAGCGACCTCCGTGCACCAGGGGCCGGCGGCATTGACGATGGCGCGCGCCGTGACCGTCAAAGGTCCAACCGGTGTATCGGCCGTCACCTCCCAGGTCTCGCCACGCGGCACGATACGCGTCACCGGCGCGCGCGTGTGGATGGCGGCCCCACGCTCGGCTGCGTCCATCGCCACGGCAACGACAAGCCGCGCGTCGTCCACCCAGCAATCGTAGTACGAGAACCCGGTGTCGAAATCGGATCGCAGCGGCGTCCCCGCCGGATCGCGAGCAAGGTCCACCGCGCCCGAGCCGGGGATCTGTCGCCGCGCCGCCAGATGATCGTAGAGAAAGAGTCCAAGCCGGATGAGAGCTCGCGGCCGCATGCCCTCCGCATGAGGAATGACGAACCGCAGCGGGCGGATGAGATGAGGCGCGCGCGCAAGCAGCACCTCGCGTTCGGCCAGCGCCTCGCGCACCAGCCGGACCTCCCAATGCTCGAGGTAGCGCAGCCCGCCGTGGATCAGCTTCGAGCTTGCCGACGAGGTGCCGCTCGCCAGATCGGCCTTCTCGAACAGTGCGACGTCAAGACCCCGCCCTGCGGCATCGGCGGCGATGCCCACACCGTTGATGCCCCCGCCGATGACAACCAGATCGTAGGGCTTGCCCCGCATCAGCGCCCCGCTCCAAAGGCCTCAAATTTCGGGAAAGATCCGCTGTGCCGACACGAAAAGGCGGCCGGATCGATGAATCACGCAAGACATGATACTGAGAAACGGAGAGATCCGCGACGGCCCGGTCGCCTTGAAGCCGCCGCCTTCGCGCAGCACACACCTGGACCCTATGATGAAATATGCAATTCAAGCTCTTACTGCTTTGGCCGCCGTGCTCGGTGTCGGGCTGACACTTGCTCCGGCAGGCGACCTGCCGCAGCTCGCAACCGGCGACATCGTCTTTCAGAAGACGACTACCAGCGCCAGCGACGCCATCATGCTGGCGTCCAGCTCCCAGTACACCCATGTCGGCCTGGTCGAAATCAACAAGGCAGGAAAGCCGGTGGTCATCGAGGCCGTCGGCCCGGTCCGCGAGGTTCCGCTCGATGCCTGGATCAAGAAAGGCAACGGACGGCTCGTCACGATCAAGCGCCTCAAGGGGTTGACTGAAGATCAGGCTAAGCAGGCTGTCGCCAGCGCGCGCCAATACTTGGGGCGTCCCTACGATCACTATTTCTACGAAACGCGCGACCAGATTTATTGCAGCGAGCTTGTCTACGCCGCCTTTAAGGATGGGCCCGGCCTCACGGTGGGCAAAGAGGAGAAGGTGCGCGACCTCAATATCGATACGTCCGCAGCCCAGAAGCTCATTCAGCAGCGTTGGAAGACCCACCCGCTCTGTAAATCGAAGGGCGCACAGTCATTCAAGGCTTGCTACGACCTCATTCTCGATCAGACCCTGGTCACGCCGGCCAGCATCGCCCGCGATCCGCAAGTGGAGCTGGTCTATACGAGTTTCGGCTGGGGCGCCGAATAGTCTCCAAGACCCTGATCGCTTCGGATTCTCTATCGTCCGAAGCTCGAGTGGGAGGCCCGGAAGGGCAGGGGCGGAGGGGAAAGTCTGCCCGCCGGCGGCGGCGGTCCGGCACGTCCGAGAATGGCGTGCACGAGCCGATCCGGATCACGCTCGCCCGTGCGGGCAATCACGAACAGCCGTCGCGCCATGAGCTCGACCGGAAAGTCGGCATCGGCCTCTGACACAGCCCGATCGAGAACCTTCCTGAAGGTTTCGAGGTCGCTCGTTGTGTAGCCGGAGACATTCATCCGCATATCCTTGTCACGACGTCTCAAATCGAAACGCGCAACACCGCGCTCCGTTCCTATGAAATTCCGCGTCGCATCAATTCGCGCGTCGGGATCAGGAAGGGCGGGCGTTTCATGCTTGTGCAATGCAAAATCGCTCCGATGCTGCAAAGAGTTCGAGAAGAATTGCGTTGCGCTGTCCGCCGGTGTCTGATTGCAATGGCGATGGCGTCAGCCATCATTGTCAGTATTCGCGTGTAACGTGCGAAGCTGTCGGACTGGGACTGCGGGCCCGCACACGGGCCTTGCTCCAAGCGGATGCACGACCGTCATCGTGCCGCGAGGTACCCACTCATGACACTCCAAGAAGCCACCACCGTGCTTATCGTCGATCGGTCCCACGACTGGGGCCCCGCATTGAGAGAACGCCTGGTCGAGGCTGGAATTCAAGTTCACGTGGTCGACACGTGCCTAACGGCCTTTCGCTTTGCCAGCGTCAAAAAGATCGACGTAGCAGTCGTCGAATACGCCATGGACGAATGGACCGACACGCTTTGTGCAGGCCTCGAGCTTCGTGGCGTGCCGCATGTGTTCACTGCGGTTGGCAAGCACGACGACGTTCTCGTGCGGCGCTTTCCGAGCGAGCCCGCCCTGGTGGACGCTGTGGCGTGCAACTGATCGGATCGCCCGGCGTTCTTCGTCGGTGACCGCGTCAATCCGTGGCGTGGTCCTGATCGAGGACCGGGTCGACGAGCTGGGGCGGCGCGTGAAGATAGGCGGTCGCGCGCCTCTTCGCGGCGATGTCGCGCCACACGCTCTCGATCACGTCCGGCTGCAGCCCGCATGCCTCGGCCGCATCGGCGGCCGAATAGCCGTTGTTGAGGGCGAACAGACAGAGATCCATCCGCTGGTAGGGAAGAGCGAAATAGAACTCCTCCTGCGTTTGCGGCATCGACCAGGTGTCGGTTGTCGGCGGGCGAACACGGACCTCCTCGGGGATCCCGAGCGCGGCCGCAAGCTCATAGACCTGCGTCTTGTAGAGATGAGCGATGGGCTTCACGTCCGCGGCTCCGTCGCCGTTCTTGACGAAGAACCCCTGGTCGTACTCGAGCCGGTTGGGCGTGCCCGCGACGGCATAGTTGAGCCGGTCGGCATGGTAGTATTCGATCTGCTTGCGCGTGCGTTGCTTCATGTTGGTCGCGGCAATGATGCCGAGATAGACGTCGAGCGGCATGCGCATGCGCTGCGCTTCTCCGCCCGGCGGCTGCACGACCAGCGACGTGATGTTGAAGCCTTTGTTTTCGAGCGCATTGGGCAGCACGACCTTGCAGCCCCAGCCGGAGCCGAAATCCGGAACCAGACGCCGAATGAATGCGTCGCGGCGCGCGTAGCACCCGGCCGCCTCGAGCATGGGCGCGATATCCTCGACCACCGTCGCGATGCCGAGCGCCTCCGCGACGAGGCGGCCGAGCCTGAGGCTGTCGGGATCTGAATCCCTCTCGGGCATCAGCACGCCCAGCACGCGATCTGCGCCGACGGCGCGGGCCGCAAGTGCCGCCGTCACCGAGCTGTCGATACCGCCCGAGAGGCCGAGCACCACGCCACGCCGGCGAAAGCGCTTCAGCACGTGATCACGCATCGAGGCGGCGATCCGTTCGGTCTCCGCCGCCGCGTCGAGCGCCAGCGTGGCGAGCGTCAGCGGAGGAGAGGAGCGAGCGGAAAGCGCGGTCGGGTTGGCCGGCATCAAGCACCTCATTCGTGTTCCGCCGCAACGAGACGGCGTGAAAGCTTGCCATTGTCGCTCTTGGGTAGCTCAGTCCGGATCTCGACGATCTTCGGCAGCATGTAGTCTTCCAGATGAGCTGCGCAGTGGCGCAGGATGTCTTTCTCGGTGAGACCGACGGCCGGATCGCAGGCGACAACCGCCTTGATCGCCTCGCCGAGGACGGGATCGGGAACGCCGAGTACGACCGCCTCGCGCACGCCGCGAAGCGCATAGAGGACGCTCTCGACCTCCTTCGGCGCCACCTTCTCGCCGCGGCTCTTGATGATGTCGTCCTGGCGGCCGACGAAATAGAGATAACCCTCCTCGTCGGTACGGAAGAGATCGCCCGTGTAGAGGACGTGCTCCCAAGGATAGAGGCCCGGCCGCAGGGCCTTCGCCGTTGCCTCCGGATTTTCCCAGTAGCCCTGCATCACATGGGGGCCGCGAATGACGAGTTCGCCCACCTCGCCGGGGGCAGTCCGCTCGCCTGACGCGTTGACGACATAGGCCTCCGTATTCGGAATGGCGATGCCGACCGAGCCGGGCCGGATCGGGAGCTGGTCCGGCGGCAGATATGTGCAGCGCTTGCACTCCGTGAGCCCGTACATGGAGAAGATGCGCGTCCCCGGAAACAGCTCCTGCATGCGTTGGATGTGGGCCACCGGCAACGCGGCGGCGGTGTTGGTGATGTAACGCAGATCCGCGAGCGCACTGAGATCCACGCCCTTCATGTTGAGCAGCATGGAGGCCATGGTTGGCACCAGCGGGAAGCCGGTGACGCGCTCCTCGGCCATCTGCTTCAGGATCGCCATGGGGAAGGCGAACGAGCGCTCGAGCACCAGCGTCGCGCCGACCTTGAACGTCATTAGAACCTGATAGAGGCCGTAGTCGAAAGAGATCGGCAGCACGCTCATGACAATGTCGTCGGCGCGGCTCTCGAGGTAGGTCGTGATCGAGGTCGCCGCTGCGACGACATTACGGTGCAGCATCATCACGCCCTTGGGCTGGCCGGTGCTGCCGGAAGTGTAGACGAGCATCGCCAGGTCGACGTCCGTCGCGGCGCGCGGCGGCGTCACGTCGGGAGCCGTGTCGGCGAGAGCTGCTTCGAAAGACAGCGATCCGGGCAGGCTCTCGCCCCGTGCGTCGCCTGCCACGACCGTGATGCGCACTGTGGGTGCGTCGGCGGTCGCCTGCGCCACCACGCCGGTATGGCGCGCCTCGGTGAGGATCGCGGCCGCGCGGCAATTGTTGAGGATGTAGGCGAGCTTGTTGGCCTTGGTCGTCGGATTGACGGGCGAGAACACGGCGCCCGCCTTGAGCGCCGCGAAGATGGCGATCACGGCTTCGGCCGAATTGTCCATGAACACGACGACGCGCTCGCCATGTTTCAGTCCGCGAGCCGCGAGCGAAGTAGCGAGCCGGTCGGCGGCTGCGTCGAGTTGGGCGTAGGTCCAGCGCTTGCCCGCCGCGACGAGAGCCACCTTGTCCGGAGACCGGCGGGCAGACTGGGAAAGAAAATGCTCAACACGCACGACACGCGGCTCCATGCGGTATGCGCCGCCCGAAAGCGGCGGCTGCACCGGTCAACTCAGGACGATCTCTTGCGGGCAACGAAGGCGGAGATGGCGCGGATCGAGTCGAGATTTTCGGGCACGATCTCCGCGTCCTGCATGACGATGCCGAATCTCTCTTCCAGGAATGCCACCAGTTCCAGCACGCCGGTCGAATCGAGAAGGTCGGCCGCCATCAGCGATTGATCGTCGAGAAGTTCTGCGGAATTGCTCCTGAACAGAAAATTCTCTTCGATAAAGGCCCTGACAGCCGGCGCAATCGGCTCATCGTCCAGCGATGGCTGCGTGACGGCTTGAAGCATGATGTCCTCCCAGGAACGTTACGTTTGTTTCGTTTTTTCGTTGGCAGAAGCTATCGTGCCAGACTGAAGTGGAAAGAATACCCGTGAGAGCCACGGTGTCGCGGTAACCTGCGATACGCCCCGCGCGCCGTTTTGCGTCTAGTTTCGCAACGGCGGTGGCATCGAAGTAGCCCTGCTCGCGCACGCGTTCCGCCGACAGGCTGGACGCGATCCACGCGGGGGCGGACGGATCGGAGAACGCCTGCGCATCGGGTGCGCGATAGGGTTGCTTGGGGCGGTTTCCGACGGCCGTCGGCAGCATATCCCGAGCGGCCTCGCGGAGGATATGCTTTTCCCGCAGTCCCTTGAGCTTGAGCCGCGGGGGAATGCGCGCGGCTAGCTCCACCACGCGGTGGTCGAGGAACGGAAAGCGCCCCTCGACCGCATGTGCCATCGCCACGCGATCGCCCTGCGACGAAAGGATGTAGCCCGGAAGAAGATGCGCGGCCTCGAGATACTGGGCCTGCGAAAGCCGGTGCCAGCGCGAGAAATCCTGCGGAAGCCGCTCCCTCAGCTCGGCGAGCGCGTCATAGCCCTGAAGCTCACGCGCCATCTCAGGCGAATAGAACACTTTCGCGGCTGACGTGTTGCGGAACCGCGGCAGATGCGAGAACAGCGGATCGTGAAGGTCTTCGGGGCGCGCCTTGAAGAACGCTTCGAGATACGCCGGTTGTTGGTTCTGAAGTCCCGGAAGATAGGGATAGAGCCGCTTGAACAGCATCGGCCGCGAGTGCGATCCCGGCTGCCGCGCGCAGAAGCGGCGCACGGCGGATTCCTTGAAGATGTCGTACCCGGCGAAAACTTCATCCGCGCCCTCGCCGGTCAGCACGACCTTGAATCCGTTCTCGTGCACCCGGCGCGAAAGCAGGAACAGCGGCGCCGGCGCCGTTCTGAGCATCGGCCGCTCGGTTGCGCGCACGACACTGGGGAAGATCTCGGCGATGTCGCGCGTCCCGCAGCCGAACCGATGGTGATCGGTTGCGAGCGCCTTCACCATGTGATCCTGGAAGGCGCTCTCGTCGAACTCGGCATCCTCGAACGCGATCGAGAACGACGTCAGGCGATCCGGTTGAAGCGCCTTCGCCATGGCCGTAACGAGCGACGAGTCGAGCCCGCCGCTGAGATAGGATCCGACCGGCACATCCGAGCGCAGGCGGATGCGCGTCGCATCCACGAGCAAGGCGCGCACCTCCTCGGTGATTGCTGCCTCGTCGCCGTCGAGCGGGTCGTCGGCCTCCGGATAGTCGAGCCGCCAATACGCAGAGACCTCCGTGCGTCCGTCACGGGCCACCAGGATATGTCCGGGCGGCAGCTCACTGATACCTTTGAAATGCGTGCGGGGCGCCAGCGGGAACCAGAAGGTGAAGGTCTGGTCGAGCGCAATCGGGTCGAGCTCGGCCGATACGCCGGGAACGGCGAGAAGCGCCTTGATCTCTGATGCGAAGTAGAGGGTGCCTCCGACCGTCGTATAGAACAGCGGCCGTACGCCCATGCGATCGCGGGCAAGAAAGAGCTCGCGGCGCGTCCGATCCCAGATCGCGAATGCAAAGTCGCCGTTGAGCTTCTCGACGCAGCGCCCCCCGAGCTTCTCGTAAAGTCGCAGGATGACTTCCGTGTCCGACTGAGTGCGGAACTGCACCCCCTCGGCGATCAGCTCCTGCCTCAACTCGACGTAGTTGAAAATCTCGCCGTTGAATGCGATCCACGTCGCGTCCCGCTCGCCGGACATCGGTTGATGACCGCCGCCGATGTCGATGATGCTGAGGCGGGCGTGCCCAAGCCCGGCGTTTCCGTCGACATAGGCGCCGGCGTCGTCGGGGCCGCGGTGACGCAACGCCCCAATCATGTCCGTGAGGATGCTACGCCCCACGTCCTCGCTGCTGTCGACGCCACAATATCCGGCTACCCCGCACACGACGGATGCCACCCCTATCTTGGTCCCTCAGTAAAGCTACAGCAGTACTGGGATGTTTGAAAGGAATCAGCCGCATGCAGATTGGATTTGCGTTAACGGCGCGCCTTTCAGCCCCTTATTAGACCACCGCAGCTTCTTTATAGAAATGCCTCGGTTCGTAAATCGCGACCCAGGGTAAGCATGCATAAGCAGCTGTCCCAGCTTGGCGCGATATGCGAGCGGGTCTTTAGACGAATGTCTGCCCGATGATACGCGTCCAGCATTCGCCCGCCAGCCCCGTCAGCATCGCGTCGCCGCACCGGATTGCCGTCACGATCTCTGGGTTCTTGCAATGAATTTGTGTCGATGTGCGCTGCACAAGCACGCTGCGGCGCGAAAGTAGCGCCGCCGATGTGCGGGGCTCGATTTTGCCGAAGAGGGCGACACATCCGAGTTCATCGGCATGCGAAAGCAGGCTGTCGACGACAGATTCCATGCCTTCCGGCCGCCCGGTGAGCTGCATGACGAACCCAACGCGATGCCGTTGACCGTAGTAAATGTAAAATCCAAGCGGCCGGCCCGTTTTAGTGAAGACCATTCGCTTGTAGACCTTGCCGTAAAACGATTTCTCGGACGCATGCCCAAGCTTCCAGAGCAGGCTTGCCGGATCGGTGACGGGTTGCAGCCGGTAGGACGCAGCAAGGCCCGGCAAATGCTCGGCGATCTCGTCGTCCGTCACATCCCGGTCGGTGAACGTTCCGACGGTCGGCGTCTCGAGCCGCAGCGGGTTGATCTTGGCGTGAGTGACGAGAAAGTCCGTGGCGGCGGTCAGTGGTCGTGCGAGCCGCGCCGCCCAGGTCCCGAGAAAGTAAGTCGCAAGGCCCGAAGGACGCAGCACGCGCACCCAGTCCGTGCCATAGCCCGGAATTGTCCGCCCGCCGAGTGGCTTCCACAGCCCCACGGCCAGCGGTGACGACCATTCCGAATACGTCAGCTCCTGCTTGCCCGCAAAGAACGCCCGCACCAGCTTGGCCGCGACGAGCGGATTTTCCTTCGGCCGGTCGACGAGGATCGAATGGCCGATGGCGGCGCGAACCGGCCGCCCGTCGAGTTCCATACGCGAGGGCAGGATCCCCATGAACCCTGCCGCGCGGTCGCCCTCGACGGCATAGACGAGCGGCGGGATCTCCGGGTCGAACCAGGGATGACCGAGGAAGAGATCGTCGAAATAGGGCACGAGCGTGCTCGGCACCGGCGCGTCCACGCCGAAATACGTGTCGACGAACATGCGCGCGACAAGCGGGGTATCGTCCTTGCGCATCGGCCTAATGCGTGTCTCCGGCGGGTTGTGAGACATGAGTTCGCGAGACCTCGATCGCGGGCTGGCGGCATGGGCCGCGAGTCGACGTGTGGGATTGAAAGCTATTGTGCCGTGAAACGAAGCAATTGAGAACGGCGAAGCGAGAATGCGTTGCGCAAGGCGGGGCATCTGATGCGGATCGGATGCCGGGCGGAGCGCGCCCATGTTTCCCGCACGCCCCTCGCGCGCGCAAGTGCGACCGGCAGCGTCATGCCGGGCGAGCCGCAAAGGGCGCCATTATGCCATTGATTTATAGAGGAGAAATTTGATCGGAAAATTTTTAGAACAGGGCTGACGCAAGAAATAGGGACGCACAACGGACACCCTTGGCAGGCTCGCTCGGCGGCGACGGATCCCGATATCCGAAACACACCGCGGGACGATTGAAGCGCATCTCGCGCATGTGCGCGTCCTCCAAAAGGATGATCAGGGAGCAATTTTTCGAGGCGCGGATGTGGAGCAGTGTCATGACCCGAACGACGGAGTTCGTGCGGGAGGGAAGACATCCGCCGACGGTGCGGGCTCCGGCCCGCAGCGCACTCTTATTTTCCCAGACCAGCTTTCTCATTCTCCAGCTCGGCGAGCAGGCTCTCTTGCTCCGCGATCCGGTCTGAATTTCGGGCCTCGTCGGCGGCGCCGGAGTAGGCGGCGGCCTGCTCGACGAGCGTACGAATGTTTTCACGCACCAACGCGATGCGGCGGTCGAGTTCGGCGGCAATCGGGTCAACGGCCATTTGCAGGAACCTCCTGAGATCGGCGCAGCAGGCAGTCGCACGCGCGAGGCTTTGAGCGCGGCAGAGTAGCAGCGCGGTTGCTTCCAGACAAAACTACTAATACGCTGGTCTATATTGCGTTTTTCCGTTGCGATATTGAGGCGGGGTCATGGGGTGTCGTGCACGTATTGCCGCACTAATATTTTCGATTGGAGTTGCGTCGCAAGTCGCTCATGCAGGGAAGGACGACATTGACGCTCTTTACGCCCAGGTCACATCCCTCACGTCCGAACAGCGATATCTGGAAGCGTTGCCGATTGCCGAGCGCTACCTGAAAGCGACAGCCGAGCAACATGGCGACAGCTCGGTCGAGTACGCCGATTCCCTGACGACGATGGGTTCGGTGTATCTGGAGCTGAGCAAGTTTTCGGAAGCGGAGAGCGCGCTTTCCCGTTCCCTCGATATCTATGAGCGAGAGGGGTACCAGGACGACCCATCGATCTCGCCAACCCTTGAGTATCTGGCAAGCGCGCACAGTGTCAGTGGCAATTTCAAGGACAGCGAGGCCCTGCTGTTGCGCGCGATCGCTATCGACACCAAAGCCCACGGCCTCAAGTCTGTCGAGGTCGCAAATCATAACAATTATCTTGGAGTGAACTATTGGCGGCAAGGCAACAATGCAGCTGCGGAGAAGACCTTCTTGGACGTGCTTCCGATCTACGAGCGGGAGTTCGGCAAGAATAGTGCGCAGGTTGCAACCGTTGTCGGAAACATCGCGGTTCAGCGGCAAGAGCGCGGCGACTATGTTGAAGCGGAGACGGCCTATAGGCGTGTTGTGACGATAAGGGAGCGCGAGCTGGGGTCCGACAACCCGCTTGTTGGTCAGTCTCTGGGAAACCTCGGAACGCTGCTGAGCGAGCTCGGTCGATTTGGCGAAGCGGAGCCCATCCTTAAGCGCGCGCTCTCATTGAGCGAGGCGGCGTATGGCACAGACGACATCTCGACCGCGTTGGCATTGAACAACCTGGGCGCTCTCTATCTTGCGATGGGACGGCACGACGATGCGTTGGCCCTGATGGAACAAGCGCTCACGATCAATGAGAAGCTTCTCGGAAAAGACAGCCCGGATGTCGGGACGGCGCTGGTCGGCCTAAGCTCCATTTATTTCGAACTCGGCCGATATGCCGATGCGGAGCGCGCGGGCAGGCGCGCCCTTACCATTTTTGAGGTCGCATTCGGCCCTGATCACGAGCAGGTGGCCGTCGCCCTCAACAATCTCGGGGTTACCGTAAACAGGGTCGGTCGCCGCGACGAAGCCGTTGGGTATCACGTTCGCGCCAAAGACATTCGTGAGAAAGCGAACGCGTCGTCCACCTACGAGTCGCTGAACAATCTCGCGAACGTGTACGTCGAGCTTGGCCGGCGCGATGAGGCAAAGGCGCTGTACCTGCGTTCGATTGAGTTGATGCAGAAGATGCTCGGACCGAACCATCCCAACGTTTCGGTGGCCTATAACAGTCTGGGCTTTCTCGCCTATGCGATGGAAGATTGGTCGGGAGCGCGGAACTACTGGTTCTTGTCGTCGGAGATCTTGCGACGCAGATTTGACGCCGCGTCTCAAAAGGTCCAAGCGGCGGTAAGCAAGGATCTCGATGCGCGAGACAAGGCCTATCACTTCACCGGCTTCGTGAAGGCGTCGTACATCCTCGCGGAAAAGCAGTCGGCCGGCGAACGCGCCGTAGCGGCGGCCGAGACGTTTGAAGCTGGCCAAAGAGCGCTCCACTCTCAGGCGGCCGAGGCATTGTCATTGTTGGCTGCCAGGCGGACGCCCGGCGATCCCAAACTGCGGAAAGCAATTCGAGATCGGCAGGATTTGGTACGGTCATGGGAGGCCGCAAACCGCGAGGCGTTGGTCGCACGGTCTCGCCTCTACGGTGGCGACAACGAAGAGATGCGATCCCAATTGTCGAAGCAGTCGGAGGCGATCGGCGATCTCGAACAAAAGCTTCGCTCACTCGACGAGCTGATCTCGGCTCGCTTCCCGGGTTATGCCACGTTGGCGAGCTCGAGCGTGTTGCCGGTTGCCGAGGTGCAGGCGCGCATCTCGGGCGACGAAGCGGTGATCATGCTTCTAGACACGCTCCAGGCGCCCCCGAAAGCGGAGGAAACGTTCGTTTGGGTGATCACGCCGCAGGATGTTCGTTGGGTCCGCTCGCCATTGGGGACGGAAGCGCTTCAGCGAGAAGTGGCTGCGCTGCGGTGCGGGCTGGATCTTGCGATGTGGAAGGGTGAAGGCGCCAAGACATGCGCGGAATTGACGGGGCTCGCATCCAAGCCCCGCACGCTGCATTTCGATACCAAGCGGAGTTACGAGTTATTCAAGGGGCTGCTCGGCGAGGTTCAGCAAAACATCGCCGGAAAGCGCTTGTTGATCGTGCCGTCGGGGGCGCTGCAGCAGCTCCCGTTCCAAGTTTTGGTCACGGCTGACCCCAAGGAAGGCATCCCGCCCCATTGGCTGATCCAAGATCATGAGATCACCATTCTGCCGTCGGTTGCTTCGCTCCAGCGCCCGTCGGCCGAGAAGCGAGGTGCCAATCGACAATCGTTCCTGGCGTTCGCAAATCCAGCCTTGAAGGGCAACAGCGCGACCGTCGATCGGGACACCCTCGTTGCCATGAGCGAGCAGAAGACGACGTGCGCCAAGGTCCGGGCATTTCGGGATCTCGAGGATATGAGTCGGACTTTTTCTCTCATGGACGGTCCGGTGCAGATGCACGATGGGCTCGCGGATGTTGAGAAGCTCACCTCTCTGTCCCCAATCCCTGAAACTGCCGATCTCGCCTGCGATGTCGCCAAATCGTTGCGAGCGCCCGACGACAAGGTGGTTTTGTCGACGCAAGCCACAGAGTCGAGGATCAAGAAGCTCAGCGCATCGGGAGAGTTGTTGAAGTACTCCGTGGTGATGTTCGCCACGCACGGGTCGATCGGCGGCGAGATGGCGATATCTTCGCAGCCGGGCCTGATTCTCTCACCCCCGAAAACGCCGAGCAACGCCGACGATGGATACCTCGCTGCTTCCGACGTAATGGATCTGCAAATGGATGCGGACTGGGTGATCCTCGCCGCGTGCAACAGCGCGGCAGGGAACGGCGGAAATGCGGAAGCGCTATCGGGCCTCGCCAAATCCTTCTTCTATGCGGGCGCGCGCTCACTACTCGCATCGCATTGGGCGGTTCGGGAGGATGCCGCTGCGACGATCGTGGCTGATGCCGTACGCCTCAAAGCCGCTCAGCCGTCTCTATCCGCGGCCGGAGCGCTCCGCAGCGCTTTGCTCCCAATTCTTGGGTCGGGCGATCCCATCAAGTCCGAGCCCGCGTATTGGGCGCCGCTGGTGATCGTGGGAACGGGCGCGAGCTGAGGTCGCAAATGGCCGAAGCGGCCGGAAGTCTCAAAAGCTTAGGCAGAATCAATGCCTTTGGAATGGTGGGTGTGCACAGATTCGAACTGTGGACCCGCTGATTAAGAGTCAGCTGCTCTACCAACTGAGCTACACACCCATCGCCGTTGTAAGGCCCGGAAAACACGGAGGCCCAAAGGACGGCAAAGGGCCCCTGCGGGAGGGGCCCAACGCCGGTTCGTCTAACACTGGCAAATCCCCTTGTCCAGCCCGGATATGACCGGAAAGGTGGCTCCGTTTCCGGAGGCCGCGCAAAGCCGCCGCCCGTCAGCCGATCTGCTCGGCTTTGGCCGTTTTCTGCCGCTTGAGCATCAGTTTGTTGAGCGCCGCCACATAGGCGCGCGCCGAGGCCACCATGGTATCGGTGTCGGCACCCCGGCCCGTCACCACGCGCCCGTCCTCGGCGAGCCGCACCGACACCTCGGCCTGTGCGTCCGTGCCCTCGGTGACCGCGTGCACCTGGTAGAGCTCGAGCTTGGCCGTGTGCGGCACCAGCATGTGGATGGCAGCGAAGATGGCGTCCACCGGGCCGTTCCCATTGGCGTGCACGGTCTGTTGCGCTCCGTCGATGTCGAGCGTCAGCGTCGCCGACTGCGGCCCGCTCGTCCCGGCGATCACCTGCAGCGCCACCACCTTCATGCGGTCGTGCGCGTGCGCAATCTCCTCGTCGACGAGCGCTTCGATGTCCTCGTCGTAGACGTGCTTCTTGCGGTCGGCCAGCGCCTTGAAGCGGTTGAACGCGTCCTCGAACGCATTCTCGCCCAGCACATAGCCGAGCTCGGCGAGCTTGGTGCGGAACGCGTTGCGCCCCGAATGCTTGCCCATCACCAGCGAGGTCTTTCCGACGCCGACCGACTCCGGCGTCATGATCTCGTAGGTCTGCTGGTGCTTGAGGATGCCGTCCTGGTGGATGCCGCTCTCGTGCGCGAACGCATTGCGACCGACAATGGCCTTGTTGTACTGCACCGGGAAGTTCGTCACCGCGGAGACAAGCTTGGAAGCCCGCGCCAGCATGGTCGTTTCGATTCCGGTGCGGTAGGGCAGCGCGTCGCCGCGCGTGCGCACCGCCATCACCACTTCCTCGAGAGCCGCGTTGCCGGCCCGCTCTCCGATGCCGTTGATGGTGCACTCGATCTGCCGCGCACCCGCCTTCAACGCAGCCAGCGAGTTGGCGACCGCGAGACCGAGATCGTTGTGGCAATGTGTCGAGAAAATCGCCTTGTCGGCATTCGCCACCCGCTCGCGCACCGCGCGGAACATCTCATAGTATTCCTCGGGCGTCGCGTAGCCCACCGTGTCCGGCAGGTTGATGGTCGTGGCGCCGGCCTTGATGGCGGCGTCCACGCATTGACAGAGATAGTCGATGCCCGTGCGCGTGGCGTCCATCGCGCTCCACTCGACGTCCTCGACCAGGTTGCGCGCGCGCGTCACCGTCGCGGTGATGATCTCCAGCACCTCGGCCTCTGTCTTGCGCATTTGATGCGCGAGATGAATGGGCGAGGTGGAGACGAACGTATGGATGCGCCCGCGCTGGGCGTGGCGAACGGCCTCGCCGGCCCGGTCGATGTCGGCGTTGATTGCCCGCGCGAGCCCTGCAACCGTCGCCCGCTTGACACGCTTGGCGATGGCCGAGACCGCCTCGAAGTCGCCCTCGGAAGCGATCGGGAAGCCGGCTTCGATGATGTCGACGCCCATGGTGTCGAGGCAGTCGGCGACCTCGAGCTTCTCCTCGAACGTCATGGTGGCGCCGGGGCACTGCTCGCCGTCGCGCAAGGTGGTGTCGAAAATGACGACGCGGTCGCCGTCGGAGGCTTGAGTGGTCATGGAACTATGGTCCTTCCTCGGGGCCGAGCCACGGTCGGGGCATCGGCGGAGATCCTATCAGCAACTGGTTTCGCATCCCCTGAGCACCTGCCCGGCATCGGCCGGGCCCCCGGTTCTCAGGGGCTGATAAGGAGGAGGGTCAGCAGGCCGGCAGCGCGCAGGGCCGCGCGGTCGGGCGCGAAAGCGCCGATCCGGGGCAGGTCTGGGCTGGTTGCCAAGGGGCTCATGAGCGAGCGTCTCTGTTGCCTATCCGTTGACACTTACGCGAACCGCCCCCCCGAATGCAAGGGGGAGACGCAAAGGCCTGCCGCGGCTGGTTACCTCACCGTCGGCTTGAAATCGGCATTGATGGCCTTCAGCAGCGGCCCATCGCGGCCGTACACATCCTGGTAAAACCGCGCCGATCCGTCAGGCTGGGGATCCACCGTCCAATAGAGCAGGTGCACCGGGAGCGGCTTCGGCAGGTTCACCTGCGTGAGCTTGCCGGTCTTGACCGTCGCGTCGATTTTCGCCCGGTCCCAGCCCACGCGGTTCCCGAGCACGATCTCCGCGAGCTTCATCGGATCTTCGACGCGAATGCAGCCGTGACTGAAGGAGCGCCCCGACTTGCCGAACAGGCCGCGCCCGGGCGTGTCGTGGAGATAGACGGAGTATTTGTTGGGAAACAGGAACTTCACGAGCCCGAGAGCATTGGCGGGCCCGGGCGACTGCACGATGCCATAAGGAAAGGTCGAGGCAGTCCATTGCGACCAGTTGACGGTATTGGGATCGACGCGCCCGCTGGAGCTGGTCAGCACGTAGTTGTTCGCAGCCAGATAGGTCGGATCGGTGGAGGCTTTGGCGAACAACTCGCCCTTGACGATGCTGCGCGGAACCGTCCAGTCCGGGTTGAGCACGACGTGCTTCATGTCGCCTTTGAAGATCGGCGTCTTTGTATACGGCCGTCCGACGATCACGCGCGTGGCCCACACGGGCTTCTTGTCGAGGACGACCCGCAGATAGAAGCCGGCGATGTTGACGATCACCATGTCGTCGCCGAGCGCCCGCAGCGTCCAGCGGGCGCGCTCGAGGTTGACGCGGACCTGGTCGATGCGCTGGGCGGGGGTGACGTTGAGCTCCGCAAGGGTCTTGGGACCGAGCGCGCCGTCGTCGTCGAGCCCGTGGAACTTCTGGAAGCTCGCCAAGGCTGCCGCCAGGTTCTCGTCCAGGACGTCGGAAGCGGCGCTGGCGTCGTCCTGCAGTTCCCCCGTAACGGCAAGACGCTGGCGCAACGCCAGGATGCGCGGATCGCGTCCGCCCGGTTTGATCGGCGCTCCCGCAGGGATGATGGGCCAGCCGCCCGCGACGTCGTACTGCGTGTAGGATTGCAGCGTCGCCTTGAGCGCTTTGTAGGCCGGATGATCGACCCGCGCCCTTTCGACCAGGGCCGCGATCTCTCCAGCCGCGATTGCCGACGAGATGATCTTGACGGGATCGTCCGAGAGCATCGGCTGCGAGAAGTTCCAATGCGGATCGAGGCCGTTTGGGCTCACCTTGCCGAAGAAGAGCTGGTAGAGCAGCCGGACGAGCGCATCGCTGAGAATGATGTCTGTTTCGATGGCGCGCGTGTCGGTTGCGGTGGAAGGCGCGTGCGCGGCGACGATCTGATCGTGAAAGTCGCTGGCCGTGAGGCCATCCTCCCAGCTCCGTTTGATGGCGTCTTTCAGCGCGGCGACGGACGCTTCGTTCGTCCATGCCAGCCGGTAGCCGAGCGCGGCATACATCTTCGGAAGAAATTCATAGGCGGCGATGGGAACGTCGCCGACGACCCGCCCTTCTGCGCTTGAGAAGCGGTCGAGCCGCGACTTGAGATCGGGCAGGGTGACCACCGCCTGCGAGGGTTCGGGTGAGCTCTGCGGTGGTGACGGGGACTGGGCAGCAAGCGGCAAGCTGAGGAGAAAAACCGAAGCGGCCGCCGCCAGGGCCCGGACAAAAAATGACATGCACGACCTGTCCACGAGATGCTGGATAGAGCACGAGTGATCCAAGCGTTCTTAGCCCAAGGGGCGGCTTGCCGGCCAAAAAACAACAACATTGCTTTAGAAGCCCCGCAGCATTGTGAGACCGACACGGGTGACCTTAAAAAAAGCCGCGGGCCGGTGTCGGCTGCAACGGGCGGCGTTCGTCTTGGAGTTATTGGGGGCGGCGGAACGCTCTGGGTCCATGGCCCCTTAAGAGGGTGGACAAGCAACGGGAAGGAGATCCCATGTCGAAGGCAACCGCAAAGTCAAAGCCGGCGGCGAAGTCCGGCGCCGCTAAGGCCGACAAGCCCGTGAAAGGGAAGTGGGATTCCCGGCGCATGCCGACGGTGACGCCGCATCTCGTCGTCGCTGGCGCGGCAAAGGCCATCGAATTTTACAAGAAGGCATTCGGTGCCGAGGAGATGATGCGTCTGCAAGGGCCGGACGGCAGCATGTGGCACGCCTCGGTGCTGATCGGGGACTCGGTCGTCATGCTCGTCGACGAGATGCCTGGCATGGGGTCGCTGGGACCGAAGGCCCTCAAGGGGACGCCGGTCACCATTCACCTGAACGTCCCCGACGTCGATGGTTCCATCGAGCGCGCGGTCAAGGCGGGCGCGAAGGTCCTGATGCCGGCGGCCGATATGTTCTGGGGTGACCGTTACGGCGTCATCCAGGACCCGTTCGGCCACAAGTGGTCGGTGGCGACCCACATCCGCGACATGACCGTCGACGAGATCAAGGCCGCGATGCCGAAGGGCGGGATGTAGCCATCATCGCCCCGCTGTTTACACCTCGAGCGTGCCCTCGCTCACCCGTACGCTCGATCCGCCGATGCGCACCGTGGTGAGCTTGCCGCTCGCCACGACGAGCGTCAACGCGATCAGGCTCGGCCGGCCCATCTCATAGCCTTGCTCGACGACGCGTTTGTGCGTGCCGTCCGGCAGGCCGTCGAACTGATGCACGAGCCCCGCGAGCCCCACCGCGGCCGAGCCCGTCGCCGGATCTTCCGGAATGCCGACCTGGGGCGCGAACATGCGCACATGGAAGGCGCTGTTCGTGTGCTCGCACTGGCGCGTGTACACATAGACGCCGGAAACGCCTTGCTCCTCGAAAGCCTTCTCCCAATGGGAACCGTTGACGCGGGCCCGCCGGATCGCCTCGAGCGAGGAGACGGGGACGAACGCGAACGTGTGGCCGGCCGCGTAGCAGAGCGGCTTGTGGTTCTCGAACCCCACTTCGCTCGGGATGAGGCCGAGCCCGGCCGCAACGACGTCGACAGGCGGCAGCACGCCGGCTTCCGCCGGCAGCTTCGGAGCGTCGAACTCGGCGAAGGCCGCCGTCCCCGCGCGGAACCGCGCTCCGACGCGCACGGTCCCGATACCTTGTTCGAGAATGACGAGCGCGTCCTTCTCGCCGTTGTGCGCCGGCGCGTTGAGCTCGGCGAGCAGTGTCGCCGTGCCGATGGTGGGATGGCCTGCGAATGGGATCTCGCTCCTCGGCGTGAAGATGCGCATTTTGGCAGAGTGGGCCGGGCGCGTCGATGTCTGCACGAACACCGTCTCCGAGAGGTTGAACTCCCGGGCGATGCTCTGCATCAGCTCGCCGCTAAGGTCATCGGCACCCATCACCACCGCCAGCGGATTGCCGCCGAAGCGCTGGTCTGTGAAAACGTCGAGCGTGTAGAACTTGAGCCCCATGTACTCCCCCGCGAGCAAAGCGGGCGCACAATGCCCTATCCCGGATGCCGCTCCAAGCGGTTCGCCGCCTCAGGAAAGAGTTTTCAAGTGCGGGAGGTGGCTTAGCAACGCCAGCGCGTAGTCCGGCATCGGCAATTCGGCGTTTCGTTCCTCGGGCGCGGCGAGCACCAGGTCGGCAAGCTCGCTGTCGGCGTCAGCGGAAATGTGACGGCGGATTTCGTCGAGAAGCGCCGCGCCCGGCAGGCCAGAGCGATACGGGACGGCAATCGAGAGCACGGGCCCCGCAATCGTGATCACATAGCCCTGCCCGCGCGCGATGGCCGGTGCCGAAAGCCCCGTCTCCTCCAGGATCTCCCGCGCCACGCTTCCCTCGATATCGATGCTGCCGTCCTCGCGCACGTCGCGGGCGTCGATGAACCCGCCCGGCGGGTAGCAGAGCCCGCTGTTGAGGTTTCCCGCGCGCTGCCGCCCGAGCAGCACACGGCCTTCGGCCGACAGCAGCAGCGCCGATCCGAAGGCATCCATGACCCCCGTGTCCGGCCAACCGGTCTCGCGCCAGTAGAGAAAGCTTCGGAAATCCGTACGCAGGAAGCGGGCCGAGAGCACGCCATCGCCGGAAAGATTGTACTGTGTAAGAAGATGAACCACACCGTTGAAGAAGTTCGGCGTTACCAGCCGCCTGCGCTCCCAATGTGCGCTGATGGCCTCCCGATGCCGGTCCGAAAACAGCCACGGATCGTCCGTAACGTGAAGATCGACACGCGCAGCCTGGAAAACACTTGTCTCATCGCGTCTCCACATTCGTCGCCTCGCTGCCTGGAGCCCGGGCCGAACCGGAAACCACGATCGGCCTTAGGCTCCCCCTGGCCATAACAATGACATATGGTCCGTGAATTGGCTCGTCGAGCTGATGATCAGTGTCTGTGCTTCATGAAAAAAGGCGATCCATACGGCCGGGAAGAGCCCAGCGGTGGCCGCTGGCGGCATCGTCGGGCAAAAAGGGGGCTTATGGGAACGCTCGGCGTTCTCGTGGCGAGCCTCCTGTCCGCCTGCGCGTCCATCGATCGTCTTCCGGCGGTGCCGCTCTCGCTCGCGCCCGAGATCAGGCCGCTCGACATTCCCTACGCGCGCTTTTACGCGGACGGCGATCCGGCCACCTTCCGGGCCCTCGCCTACGAGACGGTGGCCAAGGCGATGGCTCGCCGAAAGGCAGCCGGAATTCCAGCCGACAAGAAAATCACCACCAACTTCCTTGCAATCTCGGGAGGCGGCGACGATGGGGCCTATGGCGCCGGCCTGCTCATCGGTTGGACTGCGCGCGGCGACCGGCCGGAATTCGCCGTCGTTACGGGCATCAGCACCGGCGCGCTTTCGGCGCCGTTCGCGTTTCTCGGCCCCGAGTATGACGACGAATTGAAGAGCGTCTACACCGAGACCAGCGCCGACGATATTTTCAGCAAGGAGCCCGTCCTCGGTATCCTCTCCGGTGACGCCGCCACCGATACCACACCGCTCAAGCATCTGATCGCGCGTTACGTCGATCAGGCGATGATCCGCCGCATCGCCGAGGAGCACGACAAGGGGCGCTTGCTGCTCATTGCGACCACCAACCTCGATCAGGCGCGATCCATCATTTGGAACATCGGCGCCATCGCCAAGAGCACCGACCCGCGGGCGCGCGAGCTGATCATCGAAGTATTGCGGGCGTCCGCGTCGATCCCAGGGGCATTCCCTCCCGTAATGCTCGACGTGACGGTCGACGGCAAGCGCTACGAGGAAATGCACGTCGATGGTGGCGCAATGGCGCAGGTGTTCCTCTATCCGCCGTCTGTGCGCTTGAAGACCGTTGACCACGTCCGTCCGAACCACAACGATGTCGCCTACATCATCCGCAACGGTCGTCTGTTCCGGGCGGAATCGTCCGTGAAGCGCCAGACGCTCGCCATCGCCGGGCAGGCGATCTCCACCATGACGGCCGCCAATGGCGTCAACGATCTCTACCGCATCTATCTCACGACGCAGCGTGACGGCGTCGACTACAATCTCGCCTATCTTGAGGACGAGTTCGACGTGCCGTATACGGGGCCGTTCGACAAGACGTACATGAACACGCTGTTCGAATACGGCTTTCGCAAGGGCAAGGCCGGCTACGCATGGCACAAGCTGCCGCCGGGATACGAGAAGTAGAGTTAGAGCTTCTCGCGCGATTGAATTCGATCCCAATCAACCAGAACGACGAGCGACGCCATGAGCAGCGATAGACGTCCCGAGACCCTCTATTTCGAGGACATGCCTGTCGGCTTCCGAAGCGCCACCGGATCTGTGACTGTCGATGCGGAAGCCATCAAGGAGTTTGCCGCACGCTTCGATCCGCAACCCTTCCATCTCGACGAGGTCGCGGCCAAGACGACGTTCTTCGGTGGTCTCGCCGCCAGCGGATGGCACACGGCCGCGCTCACCATGCGGCTCCTTGTAACGAGTGGGCTGCCGATCGCCGGTGGCGTGATTGGCGCCGGCGGCGACGTGCAATGGCCGCGGCCCACGCGTCCGGGCGACAGGCTCACCGTCGTCTCGGAGGTGATTGCCGCCAAGCCGTCGAACTCGCGGCCCGAACGCGGCATGGTCACGGTGCGGAGCGAGACGTTGAACCAGAACGGCGACGTGGTGCAGGTGATGACGGCCCGCCTCGTGGTGCCGCGCCGGCCGACGGCGCTGGCCTAGGGTATCTCCCGCCAAGTGTTACACCATAGCATCAGTGGCACTTATTGGCGGGCTCTGAAAATACGATTGGCCGGGCAGGGACCTCTTGCGATACGGTCACGTTTATAAGACGGGCGGATCGCAATTCCGCGTTAACCCAACCCAAGGAGAAGACCCATGAAGACCTGGATGAAGCCCTCGGTTCGCGAGCAGGAAGTCGGCCTCGAGGTGACCTCGTATCTGCCGGCTGAGATCGACCTCATCTAAGGCGGTCACACGCTCTGCATGAATTGTGCGGCGGTCGCAAAGCGGCCGCCGCTTCGTTTTTGACGGTCATCCGCCCGGCGTGAAGCTGCAGAAAAGCTTCCGGACGTCCGCATCGCTGCTCCACCCTGCGGTGGCCCCCTTGGGCACGAAACACGTGTCGCCCTTGACGAACGTCTCCTCGCGCCCTGAACCATCCGACAGCGTCACCGATCCTTCGAGAACGTGCATCATTTCGTGGCGCGGGAACGCGACGGCCTTGCGCCGGTAGGGTGTCGCCGACCAGATCCCAGCCGTCAGCTGACCGGTGAGGTCCGTGAAGGCGAGAGCCTCGCGGCAGGTGGGGGCATCGCTCAGGAGCAGCGCCGCATCCGGTCCGTCGACCGGCACCAGCCCCGCCGCTGCGTCGATCTTGCGCGCTTTGAGCGTGCCCGGGTTCTCAGTCACGAGTCCGGACGCGTCGCTGTGTATGACAAAGAATTTCTTAAGGTCGCCCTCCTGGCGCCAGGAGCAGACGGTGCCCTTGGGAATGAAGAACGCGTCGCCCGCCGCGACATCGAGCCGGCTGCCGTCGGCGTGATCGATCGACACCGCGCCGTCGAGCAGGATCATGACTTCATTGGTCGACCACGGTCCCATGCGTCCGGTCATCGGCGAGCACGCCCACACGCCGACCATCAGCCCGTCCGCCGCATCGTCGAGCCACAGGTGGCCGTATTGTTGACCGGTGCCCGCGATAAGTTCGTCGCTCGGCATCGCTCCCCAATCCTCGAGCTGTCCCGTTCCTGAGGGGGAGAGGCGTACGAAGCCTGTCATGGATTTTTTCCCGATGCTGCGAGCGAAGTGTCCGCGCGACGCGCGATTGCGACATTTTCTGGACCATGATCCGTCATCATGACGCGCGCCGAGTGGCATGACGTATATGTGAGAAATATATCATCGATTTTCACTTTGCCTCGCCGGTACCTGGGTATTTACTCCTGTCCGCGAGGGGCACGTAGCCGAAAGGTGGACACACACACAGACCGCCGAAGCGGAACGAGGGAACCGGCCAAGAGCTCTGGAGTTCAAGCCGGGCAACTGAGCAGAGAGTGAGCGTAACCGGAGTAACCGCCTCATGAACAACTCAGCAGCTCCTTACAAGCTATCGACCAAGACAGCCGCGACCGTCACCTACCTTTACGCCAAAGATCGCATCGCCGGAGAACCTCCGATCCGTTACCCCTGGACCGATGAGCTGGAGCGCCGCTGCCGTGCGGTTGCCCGCTGGAGAGGAAGCGAGCAGGGCCTTAAAGAGACAATGATGCCCAAGTAGCGCGTGGACGCGTTGACGTTCCCGGCCTGCAAGATTTGAATCACGACACACCGATATGCGCCGGCCGTGGCCACCTCAATGGTGGCTGTGGCCGCCGTCATCGCCCTGAGCGCCGAGGCCCCGCACGGAGAGCGTGACGTCTGCCACCGCGCCGCTCTTGAAGATGAGCTTCACCGGCACGCTCCCGCCTTCGACCAGCGGCTGTTTGAGCTCCATGAGCATGAGATGCATGCCCCCGGGCTTCAGCTCGACGCTGCCTCCCGCCGGAATTTCGAGCCCCTCGGCAAGGCGCCGCATGCGCATCACGCCGTCGGTCATGGTCATGTCGTGAATTTCGCCACGCCCCGCGACCGGTGTTTCGACCGAGACGAGGGTGTCGGCGGCCGTGCCCGTATTGCGGATCGTGAGGTAGCCCGCGCCAACCTTGGCGCCATCCGGCGTCGCGCGCGACCACGCGCCCTCGACGGCGAGCGAGCCGACCGTCACCTTGCCGCCGCTGGATTTCGCATCGCCATGACCGTGAGCATGCCCGTCGCCATCACCGCTTCCAGCCGCGATCTTGAGCACCGCCGCCGGAGCCTTGAGGTCGTGCGCGTCAACGCCGTCCGCAGGCACTTCGGACCAGGCTAGCTCGCCCTTGGCGCACACTTGCACGACCTTGAAGTAAAGCGCCTTGTCTGTGATCTCGCGGGCAATGAAACCGGACGCCACGAACTCGTCGTAATAGTCGTCCGAAAGCTCGCCTCCAGACCATTCGATCTGTTTGACGCCCTCGCTGAGAGGGCCGTGATAGAAACCGTAGCTTTGCGCATAGGGCCCGCGCGCGGTCTTGATCGTCCAGCCGGCCTTGGGCATCGGCTTCACGCCGATGAAACCCTCGGGGATCTCGACGCGCACCGTATGCGTCGGCGATCCGTCGCAGCCGTGAGGAATTTTGAACACGGCCTTGTAGGATTTGCCGCGCTCCGTCTCGGCCTTTTCCAGGCCGACATGCGCATGAGCGGGTGCGCCGGCAACGAGAAGCACTGCCGCGCAACCCGATAGGATCAATTTATACGGTGTCATGATGTAAGCCTTCCGAGCTTAATTCAGGGATGCGTCTGATGATGGGGTGCATGTTCGGTGCCGTCGCCTTGCACGACACCTTCGAACAGCGAGAACTTGGTGCGCCGCTCGGGGGGCACGGGAGCTTCCGCGGCAGCGAGATCCGTTGCAAGCCGCGAGGCATCGCTGGGCGGTACGCCGGCTTCGGCAAGCCAACGCGCCTCCTTCAACGGATCGCCGCTGCAAAGCACGACCGACCAGCCCTTGTCGTCCCGCCGCAGGAGTGCGCGGCCGCCATGCGGACCCTGCGTCCAACTGGCTATCGCATGATGGCCGGAGATAACCACCGGGTCGATCGCCACTTTGCTGCCGGGCTTATCCCAGGTT
>NZ_CADEFI010000040.1:21218-31562 GCF_902826555.1 uncultured Hyphomicrobium sp. | reverse complement strand
GGAACCAGTCGCGGCAGGTGATGCGATTGCCGGTCCAGTTGTGGAAGTATTCGTGCGCGACCACGCTCTCGATGGATTCGAAATTGGCGTCCGTCGCCGTGTCGGGCGAGGCGAGGATCAGCCGGTCGTTGAAGATGTTGAGGCCTTTGTTCTCCATCGCGCCCATGTTGAAATCCGACACGGCGACGATGTTGAACACGTCGAGATCGTACTCGCGCCCGAAACGAACCTCGTCCCACCGCATCGAGCGCTTGAGGGCATCCATGGCCCATTCCGCCCGCGCTTCCTTCCCGTGCTCGACATAGATCTTGAGCCCTACTTTTCGTCCCGACATGGTCTTGAATGTCGACGCGATCGGAGAGAGATCCCCGCCCACGAGCGCAAACAGGTAGGACGGCTTCGGGTGCGGGTCGTTCCACACTGCGAAGTGCCGGCCGTTCGCGAGGCGGCCCGTCTCGCCGGGGTTTCCGTTGGCGAGCAGCACCGGCACCGTTGCCGCGTCCGCCTCAACGCGGCAGGTATAGGTCGCGAGCACGTCCGGCCGGTCCGGAAAGAACGTGATGCGCCGGAAACCTTCGGCCTCGCACTGCGTGCAGAACACGCCGCGGGACCGATAGAGCCCCTGCAGCGCCTTGTTTGCCTCCGGATTGATGAGGGTGTCGATCTCGAGGACGAACGGCCGCGACGGGACCTTGGGAATCGTCAACGAGACGTCGTCGCGCTTGATGTCGCCGGACGCAAGCTCTTTGCCGTCGATGGCGATCCGCACCAGCTCGAGCTGCTCGCCGTCGAGCACCAGCGCTTTCGCGGCTGTACCCGCAGCCGGATTGCGACGCACCTTGAGCCGCGCCTTGACCTCCGTCCGCTCGGGGTCGAGCGCGAAGGCGAGATCCACGTGATCGACGAGATATGCCGGTGGACGATAGTCCTTGAGGCGTCGCGGACGAGGCTGATCGGGTTTCATGGCATCTCCGCTGCGCTGAATCGGCGCCGAGTATGCACCTTAAGACACGACGCGCCGATGCCAAACGGTAATGGAGAGAACTGTCAGCGATTGAGCGCAATCACGAGGGTGCGCGGATTGCCGCCGTTCTCCGAGATGTAGTTCTGAAACAGCGTGTTCAGGAACGTCGTCATCTCGAAGCCGATGATCTCCGCTTCGCGCACCTTGTAGGCATCGCCCCGCCGCACGATGCGCCAGCGCACGTCATAGGTCTCGCCGCTCTTCAGCGTGATGCGGCTGTCGACGTAGATGCCGTTCGCCGTCTCCTGCGTCTGCCCGGTCATGATCGCCTTCGCCACCGGATACTTCGGCCCTTCCTTGGCGGCGTAACGCGAGATGAAATTGATCATGCCCGCGTAGTAGGCGGGCCGGTCGGACTTATCCAGGCTCTGCGCATAGGAGCCGAGCGCCGTGATGGCGATGGTCGGCACGTCCGCGTGACTGCGCAGCACGGTGGCGTAGTCGTTCTCGGAGCCCGAGCGTTGCGCGGCGATGAGCTGGTTTGCAACGCGCTGCATGTAGGCCGCCGGCGACTCTGCGGCGGCTGCAAGCGAAGGGATGGTGAGGAGAAGAAGAGCGAGAGCTGCTGCTCTGAGCGCGAAGACCGGCCCCCCCGGGGACTGGCGCTGGCAAACCGTCGTCATCAACATCTGCTCCCGCAGTTCCGGACGTGCCCGCTTTCCCGGAGGGGGAATTGCGGATGCACACCGCCATTCAGCACGCGAAAGCTTGTTTAGTCAAAGCTTCGCAGGGCTTGGAGCACTCCGTCCCGCCGCGCAGCGGCGTGCGGCGCCTTACGCCGTCGCCAGCTGGGTTTTCGGCTCCGTCAGACGAAAATACCCGTGTAGCGGCATAACGCTAGCGGCCTCTCGCGACGGAATTTCGGCAAGGACGAAAAGTCGCGCCACGGACGATAATGTCTCGGCCGGAATCTGCGGCGACACCGGCAAATGCACCGAGCGCGACCGGCGCCGATGCACCAGCACCAGCTCCTGGCGGGTGCCGGAAACCGACGTGCGGACCCGCTGCGCGAGGCCGGCGTAGTGTGCGATCGGCTCGGTCCACGACCGCGCCCCGAACAGTCCGACGGCCTCGCAATGCACCGCCTCGCCATCGATGGTGATGCGCCGCCGCTCGAGCCCTCGGCGCGCGAAATGCGCCAGCGGCCAGCCGAAAATCCAAAGCAGGGCAACGAGGCCGACCAGAAGCTGCACGCCGATCAGCGGCCGCGCAGACAGGATCGCGCGCGCCGCCGGGTCCGACGCCAGCTGCGCCACCACCAGCCAGAACGGCGTCATCAGTGCGATCAGGAGCGGGACCAGGAGCGCAATCAGCACGGTGCGTCCGCCGCGCTCGGGAACCAGCTCGAACACGAGCGGCGAGGCGGCGGGATCAGGGGAGGAAGGGGAAATCTGTAAAGAAGCCTGGTGTGACGCTGACTCGACAAGCGTGCCGTGCATGAGATCCTGCCCCCCAGAATATCGATCACGCAATACGAACCACCCGAACGGATCTTTTTAGCGGGGCAGTCTTTCCCGGAGGTTACCGGCACCACCAGGCCGGCCGGCGCGGTAAAAAAAATGTATCAGCCGCGAGACCCGGCAGTCGCCGGCCCGGCAGCCGTTCGCCCAGCCAGGCTTTAAAAGCGCGGGACCCGAGCAATCGTCACTTGACACATAAACATATCTTTATATGTTGCTCGGCAAGGTAGAGAGAGCCATGTCCGGAACCCTCGACACGCATGATTTGGTGCTTGCCCTCAAGGCCGCGGCGGAAACGACGCGGCTCAGGATCCTGCTGTTGCTGGCGGCCGGAGAGCTCAACGTCAAGGATCTGACCCAGATCCTGGGCCAGAGCCAGCCGCGCATCAGCCGCCACCTGAAGCTCTTGGCCGAAGCCGGCCTGATCGAGCGCTTCCGCGAAGGGAGCTGGGTCTACTTTCACGTCTCGGACCGGTCGGAGGGCGGCAGGCTCGCGCGCCGCATCCTGGAGACGGTCGACATGCGCGATCCCGTCCTCCGCCGCGACAGCGAGCGCGCCGACGCCTTGAAGCGCGAGCGCGAGGCGGCCGCTCAGACCTATTTCCGCGAGCACGCCGCGGACTGGGATCGGATCCGGACCCTTTATGTGTCGGAAACGGCCGTCGAGACGGCCATCGCCACGGCGCTCGCCGGCTCGCCGTTCAAGACTCTCGTCGATCTCGGCACCGGAACCGGCCGCATGCTCGAGGTGTTGGCCGATCGCTACGAGCGCGGCCTCGGTCTCGACGTCAACCAGTCGATGCTGGCCTACGCCCGCTCCAAGCTCAAGACGTCGGGTCTGGCACGAGCCGAGGTCCGCCACGGCGACATCTACAACGTGGCGCTCCCCGACGGGGCGGCCGACGGCGTCGTGATCCATCAGGTGCTGCACTACCTCTCGGAGCCCGCTCACGCTGTGAGCGAGGCGGCGCGCATTCTGGCTCCCGGCGGACGCCTCCTGATCGTCGATTTCGCGCCGCACGAGATCGAGAGCCTGCGCGAGAGCCACGCCCACGAGCGTCTCGGCTTCGAAGGGAAGCAGGTCGCGGCCTGGCTCGAGGATGCCGGCCTCACCGGCATCGAGATCAAAAGCCTAGCGCCCGAAGAGCACGACGGCCGTCAGCAACTCACGGTCTCCCTGTGGCTCGGCAGGAAGCCAGCGGCGGAAGAGACGTCCAAGAAATCACAAAAGCTCGAACGGATCGGATCATGACACCTCCAGGCAACGAAAGAAAAAGCCGCCTCCTGGGCGCGGGCGAGATCGACGTGTCGTTCGAGTTCTTCCCGCCCAAGACCGAGAAGATGGAGGCGACGCTGTGGGACGCCGTCACGCGGCTCGCCCCGCTCTGTCCCGAGTTCGTGTCCGTGACGTACGGTGCCGGCGGCTCGACGCGCGAGCGCACGCACGCGACCGTTGCTCGCATCATCAAGGAGACGGCGCTGCGCCCCGCCGCGCACCTCACCTGCGTCGATGCGACCAAGGAGGAGGTGGATGCCGTCGCGCGCGCGTATTGGGATGCCGGCGTGCGCCACATCGTGGCCCTGCGTGGCGACCCCGCGGGCGGTGCCGGCCACCGCTACGCGCCGACGGCCGGCGGATACCAGAATGCAGCCGATCTCGTGTCCGGCCTGAAGAAGATCGGCAACTTCGAGGTCTCAGTCGGCGGCTATCCGGAAAAGCACCCGGACAGTCCGACGCCGCAGGCCGACATCGACAACCTCAAGGCCAAGGTGGACGCCGGCGCCGACCGCATCATCACGCAGTTCGGCTTCGACAACACGCACTACCTGCGCTTCCTGGAGCGTGCCCGCGCCGCCGGCATCTGGGTGCCGATCACGCCCGGCGTGGTGCCGATCCACAATTTCCGCCAGGTGGCGGGCTTCGCCATCAAGACCGGCGCCAGCGTGCCGGCCTGGCTCGCCCGCCGCTTCGAAGGTCTCGACGAGGATGCCGCGACTACCCATCTGGTGGCGGCGGCTGTCGCCACCGAGCAGGTGATGGACCTCGTCGACCAGGGCATCAAGAGCTTCCATTTCTACACGCTGAACCGCGCCGACCTCGTGTACGCCATCTGCCACTTGCTGGGTCTGCGACCGCTCAAGGTCGCGCCCCTGGAAAGTCGCAAGGCCGCGAGCTGAAAAGATCGAGCAGATCGAGCAGAGAGCATGAGCAAGAAAGACATCAAGCAGGCCCTCGACAAGGCAGCCTCCGAGCGCATCCTGATCATCGATGGCGCTATGGGCACCATGATCCAGCGCCACAAGCTGGACGAGGCGGGCTATCGCGGCACACGCTTCAAGGACTGGCCGCGCGACGTGAAGGGCAACAACGATCTCCTGGTGCTGACGCAGCCCAAGATCATCCAGGACATCCACGAGCAATATCTCGCCGCGGGCGCCGACATCATCGAGACCAACACCTTCAACGCGCAGAAGATCTCCATGGCCGACTATGGCATGGAGGATCTGTCGTACGAGATCAACGTACAGGCGGCGAAGCTCGCCCGCGCGGCGGCGGACAAGTTTTCGACGCCCGACAGACCGCGCTTCGTCGCCGGTGCCGTCGGCCCGACCAACCGCACGGCCTCCATCTCGCCGGACGTGAACAATCCCGGCTTCCGCAACGTCTCTTTCGACGAGCTGCGCGACGCCTACACGGAGCAGGTGAAGGCTCTGATCGAGGGTGGGGCCGACATCATCCTGATCGAGACCATCTTCGACACCCTGAACGCCAAGGCCGCGGGGCTCGCCACCCTGGAGGCCTTCGACGAGACGGGCGTCACGCTGCCGATCATGATCTCAGGCACCATCACCGATCGCTCGGGCCGCACGCTTTCGGGCCAGACGGCGGAAGCCTTCTGGTATTCGATGCGCCACCTGAAGCCGTTCTCGATCGGCCTCAACTGCGCGCTCGGTGCCGAGCTGATGCGCCCGTACCTCGCCGAGCTGGCCCACGTCGCCGACGTGCGCATCTCGGCTTATCCGAACGCCGGGCTCCCGAACGCCATGGGCGAGTACGACGAGACGCCGGACGACATGGCCTGCAAGACCGAGCCCTGGGCGGCAGACGGCCTGATCAACGTCATCGGCGGCTGCTGTGGCTCGACGCCGGACCACATCCAGCACATCGCCGAGCACGTCGCGTCATACAAGCCGCGAGCGATCCCCGAGATCGCTCCCAAGATGCGCCTCTCCGGCCTCGAGCCCTTCGTGCACGGGTGAGCCGATGACAGCGCTGAAGTTCGAGGACCAGAAACTCCCCGATCTCGATGATTACGCGGCTCTGGCCGAGCAATTCATTCCGGGCCGGCGGGCGATTTTTGCCATTGTCGAAGCCGCGTTCCTCGAGCTTCTTTCGCAGCGTTCGGCCAGGATATTGGTCGTCGGAGCTGGTGGAGGCGAGGAGATCCTGCGGCTCGGCCAGCATAACCCGCACTGGTTGTTCGTCGGCGTGGACACCTACGCGCCCATGGTCGAATTGGCGCGCAAGCGTCTCGCCGAGACGCCGGTCGGGGCGCGAAGCCAAGTGTACGTAAAGCCGATCGACGGCCTCGATGAGAAGGATTTCGATGCCGCCACGTGTATCCTCACGGCGCATTTCGTTCCGGACGATGGAGCGAAGCTGGCGTTTTTCGAAGCTATCCGTGCGCGCTTGAAGCCGGGCGCGCCGCTCGCGATCGTCGACGGTGTCGGCGTTGCCGGTGAAGATCAGACCGAGCTCTTGCGGCGCATCTGGAAGCGGCATGCCGTCCGCAATGGCGTCGCGGAAGAGGTTGCCGAAAGTAATGCGGAGAACTTCAAGAAAGTCGCGGTGGTGTCGGAGCAGCGTCAAGAGGACTTGCTGACGAGCGCAGGGTTCGAGCGCCTGACGCCCATCTTCCGCGGACTCGCCATCAAAGGCTGGCTGGCCTTCGCATGATGGTACCGACGCCACCTCCTGGAACGTCATGGTCGGGCTTGTCCCGACCGTCCATCCGTCGTCCGGGTGAGAATGCGTGGAGATTTGGATCCTCGGGACAAGCCCGAGGACGACAGAGCATAGCAACAGGCGCCAACCGGCGCGGTGAACAGGTGAGATCGAAGTGACCGGAAGCGCAGCGCAATCCTTCATCAACGTCGGCGAGCGGACCAACGTCACCGGCTCGGCGAAGTTTCGAAAGCTCATCGAGGCCAACGACTATCCGGCCGCTCTCGCCGTCGCGCGCCAGCAGGTCGAGGCCGGCGCCATGATCCTCGACGTCAACATGGACGAGGGCCTGCTCGATTCCGAGAAGGCGATGACGACGTTCCTCAATCTCATCGCCTCCGAGCCCGACATCTCGCGCGTGCCGATCATGATCGACAGCTCCAAGTGGAGCGTCATCGAGGCCGGATTGAAGTGCGTCCAGGGCAAGGCCATCGTCAACTCGATTTCCATGAAGGAGGGCGAGGAGCAGTTCCTTGCACACGCGCGCAAGGTGCTGCGCTACGGCGCCGCCGTCGTCGTCATGGCCTTCGACGAGCAAGGCCAGGCCGACACCATCGAGCGCAAGGTCGAGATTTGCGAGCGGGCCTACAAGCTCCTGACCGAGAAGGTCGGCTTCCCGCCCGAGGATATCATCTTCGATCCCAACATCTTCGCGGTTGCCACCGGCATCGAGGAGCACAACGGCTACGGCATCGCCTTCATCGAGGCCGCGCGCCAGATCCGCGAGAAGATGCCGTTGACCCACATCTCGGGCGGCGTCTCGAACCTCTCGTTCGCGTTCCGCGGCAACGAGCCCGTGCGCGAGGCCATGCACTCCGTGTTCCTCTACCACGCGATCCGGGCTGGCATGGACATGGGCATCGTCAACGCCGGCCAGCTCGCGCTCTATGACGACATCCCGGCCGAGCTGCGCGAGCTCGCCGAGGACGTGATCCTCAACCGGCGCCCCGACGCCACCGACCGCCTGCTCGAGGCTGCGCCCCGCTTCAAGGGTGACGGCTCGGGCGCCAAAGCCAAGGAGAAGGATCTCTCCTGGCGCGAAGGCACCGTGCAGGACCGCCTCACGCATTCCCTCGTGCACGGCATCACCGACTTCATCGAGGCCGACACCGAGGAAGCGCGACAGCAGGCCGAGAAGCCGCTGCACGTCATCGAAGGCCCGCTGATGGCCGGCATGAACGTGGTCGGCGACCTGTTCGGCGCCGGTAAGATGTTCCTGCCGCAGGTGGTGAAGAGCGCCCGCGTCATGAAGCAGGCCGTCGCCTATCTGCAGCCCTATCTCGAGGAGGAGAAGAAGAAATCGGGACTGGACGAGATGCCGGCCGCGGGCAAGGTCGTCATGGCGACGGTGAAGGGCGATGTGCACGACATCGGCAAGAACATCGTCGGCGTCGTGCTCCAGTGCAACAACTACCAGGTGATCGACCTCGGCGTCATGGTGCCCGCCGCCAAGATCCTGGAGACGGCGAAGAAGGAAAAGGCCGACATCATCGGTCTCTCCGGCCTCATCACGCCGTCGCTCGATGAAATGTGTTTCGTCGCCGCCGAGATGGAGCGCGAGGGCTTCCATGTGCCGCTGCTGATCGGTGGCGCCACGACGAGCCGCGTCCATACGGCCGTAAAGATCAGCCCGAACTACAACCGCGGCCAGGCCATCTATGTGCTCGATGCCAGCCGCGCCGTAGGCGTGGTGTCGAACCTCCTCTCCGACACCGAGAGCAAGCCGTACGTCGAGAACATCAAGGCCGAATACGTGAAGGTCCGCGAGGCGCATCTCGCCAACGAGGCCAAGAAGCAGCGCATAACGCTGGCCGCGGCGCGCGCGAACAGGTTCAAGATCGATTGGGCGAGCTACGCGCCCCCCAAGCCGAGCTTCCTCGGCAAACGCGCGCTCAAGAATTTCCCGCTCGCCGACCTCGTCCCCTACATCGATTGGACGCCCTTCTTTCAGACCTGGGAGCTGACCGGCCGCTACCCGGCCATCCTCGACGATAACAAGGTCGGCAGCGAAGCGAGGAAGCTTTTCGCCGACGCCCGCGCCATGCTGGATCGCATCGTCGCCGAGAAGTGGTTCACCGCCAACGCCGTGGTCGGCTTCTGGCCCGCGAACAGTATCGGCGACGACATCGCGCTCTTCGCCGACGAGAGCCGCAAGCAGCCGCTCGAAACCCTCTTCACCCTGCGCCAGCAGATCGCCCGCGATCCCTCGCGCGACCGCGCCCACATCGCGCTCGCAGATTTCGTGGCGCCGAAGGAGACGGGCCTCGCTGACTACGTGGGTGGCTTCGCCGTCACCGCCGGTCTCGGCGAGGAGGAGGCCATCCGCGCCCATATCAAGGTCACGGACGACTACAGCCGCATCATCGCCAAGGCGCTGGCCGATCGCCTCGCCGAAGCCTTCGCCGAAGCGCTCCATGCCAAGGTGCGCCGCGAGCTGTGGGGCTACGCCAAGGGCGAAAGCCTCTCGAACGACGATCTGATCCTCGAAAAATACCAGGGCATCCGTCCGGCGCCGGGCTATCCGGCCCAGCCCGACCACACCGAGAAGGCGACGCTCTGGAAGCTCATGAACGTCGAGGCCGAGGCCGGTATCGAGCTCACGGAGAGCTATGCGATGTGGCCGGGCGCGGCCGTCTCCGGCCTCTACTTCTCGCATCCAGAAAGCCACTATTTCGGCGTGGGCAAGGTCGAGCGCGACCAGGTTGAGGACTACGCCCGCCGCAAGGGCTGGAGCGTCGCCGAGGCCGAGCGCTGGCTGGCCCCCGTCCTCAACTACGATCCCGTCTCCGCCCGCACCAACGCCGCCTGACAGGGCGCGAGGCCCGAGATTGTCGGTGACCCGCGAAACGTGCGATGATCGAGCCGCGGGAGCCGGCAACCGGTCCCTGCGCACCGGATCGGGGGGAATGACATGCCGTTCGTGAATCTCGCCGTGGCGCAGGCCACCGCTGCATGGATTGCCGCTCCCAACCTAGTCGGCATGGTGATGGAGTACGGGCCCCTGTACTTCTACGTCGTCGCCGCCGTTGGTGCCCTCATCGTTCTGATCGGGGCTTACATCGGCTCGCGCATCACGCCGTCCATCCCGGCGCCCACGGGACTTTCGCTCGTTGCCGCGGTCTCGTTTTCCATCATCGCCGCCTACGCTGCGATGGTATTTCTCGCCCCGCAAGTCGGCGTCTCGGAAGTCGCAACGCACCTCTTCACGTTTGCGCCCGTCGCCGCCGCCATCGCCGGCTACTTTTTCACGGCCCGGCCTGTCTCCGTGTGAGCGGATTTCGCCAATCCTTTGTTCCGAAATAGTGATCTTCGTGCTAGATCGAAGCCGCGCCGGATCTTCGCGCCCCGGCGCATGAATCGTGCTCTAAATCGGCGCATCCGCTGACCGGAGGGGAAGACGGCCGGCGGCAACCATGGGGGAGATCCTTCATATGCTTGGACGTCTCGTTCTATTGCTGCTCCAGATCGTGCTCGGCTGGTTCGGCGCCAATGCCGTCATGGGTTGGATCGGGGGCAGCGTCCCCGGTGCCTTCTCGATCTACGTCTTCGCCATCGTGGCCGCGATTGTCGTCTTCCTGGTCGGCATCATCGCCGCACAGGTCCTGCAAGGCGTCTGGACGCCCGGCAGCGGCACGCTTTCGGCCGCGCTCGTGGTCGGCATCATTGCCGCGTTGCTTTGGGAGTTCGGTCCCACCTTGCCGCTGCTTTCGGAAATTCCGTGGGGCCGCGTTCCGGAGAAATACGCCGTGCTCGCCGGTGCCATCCTCGGCTATCACATCAAGCGCTAGCTTTCGCGGAGCGCAAAACATAAGGCGCGGGACGGCTCCCGCGCCTTTTTTGTTTCAGACCTGCGA